>CABUXJ010000005.1 GCA_902495455.1 uncultured Prevotella sp. | reverse complement strand
TTTGTATTGCCTGTCAACTCTCCTGCCATTCGAAGCGTTGTCCCTCCATTGCCCATTACGCTACGCTCCATGAGCAATGGAGGGACTGAAGCGTTGCACTTCTATCTTGAATCTATAGATATTAAGTGATCTAAGTAATATTTAATATTAATCGAAATATCACTCCAAATGTCGGATGAGCCATAAATTTGTTTACAAAATCATGTATGGGAAATCACTCGAAATTTGCGATCTTGAGGGCTTTCCGAGAGCAATAAGGGCCCCATTGGTGCTGATGGGCATGCGACGGAATGAAAATTTTCGCACCACAATCATGCCGTAAGGCCCTTATGACCTTTCTAAAATGCAAAAAGCAGAGAGTTTTTGATGGTGAAAAACGCACAAAAAAGAGGTCGTTTTTTTGCAATAAGGCCCTTACGGGGTCGCAATAGCATGCTCGTTGGATCACAACGGGGCGCTCGTTGCAAAGCAATAGCGGCCCCGTTGCAGAGTCGGGAGGGCCTTACGGGACGCCCTATCCTACATTCATCAAAGAAGAGGAAGACCTATGTTTTTATAAGTAGCTATATACTAACGGATTGCAAAAACGGTGATTTTTTCGTCGGAAAACGGCTCCGACTTTGACCTTCTCAGGAATTGAAAATTTGATGGCGCGGTGGAAAAATTTTAGAAAGTGCCTCTGGATTTTGAGCTTAAATTCGGAAAAAAGAGGACAAAAGGTCATGAGGTGGTGAAGTAAGCTACAAATGACCTTCATCAGCGAATGTGATAGACATAAAAAAGCTCCTCCTTTTGTGGAAGAGCTTCTATGTCCCCTCTCTGGAATTAGTCGGGCGGTCATCTCAACCGCAGTCCGTCACCCACTTTTATCTGATAGTACGGCGGTAGATGGTTTAGCTTGTAGAGTCTTTTCAGTTGAATTCCGTAGAGTTGGGATATGCTGTACATCGACTCTCCGGCACGTACGACATGCACACGTCCCTTGTAACTCTTGGGTGCTTTCGTACGCTTCTTTTTCAGATAGACAATGTCACCTTCGCTGAGCACATCACGCTTGTCGCGTTCGTTATATCGGGCCAAAGAGCGATAGGAGATGCCGACTTCTTTGGCCAGCGACTTGAATGTATCTCCGGAACGTGCTTTCAGATAATAGTTGTCGTTGAATTGAAAAATCTCGTGCAGGGCCTGACCGTTGACCGCATTGTCCTTACTGCGGCGTGCAAAGAACTTGTCGTATCCCTTGGCTCGATCGTATTCGTAGAGACGATATAGCTGTATCAATTCTATCAGACGATCTGCATAATGCGGATTGGTGGCATAGCCGGCAGCCTTAAGACCGCGTGCCCAACCTTTGTAGTCGGTGATGCTAAGGCGAAAAAGACTGCTATAACGTTGGCTCCCGGCGAGAAAACGCGAATGGTCCTCATAGCTCTCGTAAGCATTACGATAGGCTCGGAAACATTCATTGCGGGCATCATCGTCATAATAAACAGTGGCACCACGCCATCCATGACATTTTATACCGAAGTGATTGTTGCCCTTTCGAGCCAGCGAACTCTTACCGGCTCCGGACTCAAATACACCCTGCGCAAGGGTGATACTGGCAGGTATGTGGTATTTGAGCATCTGCTCTATGGCGAGGTCTTTATACTGATTTATATATTGCTGATAGGCCTGATTCCACTTCATCTGCGCAGAGAGACAGGAGGAAACTGCAAAGAAGCCTATCATGAGGAGATGTCGAAGCATGAAAACAATTTTAAATTTTTATTTGCAAAAATACTGAAAACTATCCATTTATCACAGATAAATTACTAAATTTGCAATAAAATAGTCTTTATTATGGAAAAACGAACCATTCAATCAGAAATATCCGTCTGTCGCAAGGAAGAATTGGATGCAACAGAACAACTGCTTATTGACAAGTCCATTGAAGCCACAGACAGGGCGTATGCTGTCTATTCCCACTTCAAGGTGGGAGCGGCACTATTGCTTGCAAACGGCAAAATGGTCATAGGATGCAATCAGGAAAATGCAGCCTATCCTGTCACAATATGTGCCGAACGTAGCGCCCTCTTTTCGGCTGGTGCCCAATATCCAGATCAATCGGTGGTTGCAATTGCCATTGCGGCACGCGACGAAAACGGCAACTTGCTCGGAGAACCGATTACACCATGTGGAAGTTGCCGTCAAGCCTTGATTGAGACAGAACGACGATTCGGACAGAAAGTGAAAATTCTGTTGTATGGAACGAAGCGCATCTATGTCGTTGACGGCATAGGACAGCTCATGCCGCTGTCGTTTACAGACGAGATGATGTGATATTCTCTCTTCTACTCCACCCTTTTCCGTTTTCATTCGGATAACCTATGACATCCGAAAGCGAAGTTATGTTGCCGCTTTTAAAATCAGCGTCCGGTACGGAATACATCCTTTTTCTTCAATTCAACCACTCTCCCGTAACGTCCCAAAACACTGAGGTCGAGTTTTTTTATGTCGCCAACAACAATGGTCACACGTTTGGCCGGACGGACAAACGCATCGTAGAAAGCCAAGACATCAGCCGGGCCAAGCGGTTCAAGTGCCGCCATAGAGGCACGTGCAGGATCATCATCGTAACCGACTGAGCGCAACTCGGCCACATGACGCCCGATGGTACGGAAGGTAGGACGGTTGTTGTTGACAGAATGGCGCATGGTCTCCTTTATTGCAATCACGTTATTTTCCCGCATGGGCATGGATGTAAATAGCGTGTCGAGTATGCCGAGAGCTTGCATGGCCTTGTCACTTTGTGTGCCCATCACTGTTTGATAGGCTATCGGTACGTCGGGATGGCGTATGAGCGACGGACATCCGATTTCGCCATAAGCATAATATGCCAATGAACGGAACTCACGTATATCTTGAAACATCAACGACGACATTCCGCAGCCAAAGTAACGGCCCCATAAGTTCAGCCGAGCTCTGGTTTCAAGTGACGGCTGTGCTGGCAGCTGCTGGTAGGTGCCTATGATTGTCTGACGAGCCGAAGGATTGTCAAAGATATAGACAACCGGCTCATCGTATGAAAGCAATGTCCGATGACTATCAGTATGTGGGCGCGACACGATGTCGATGGGAAGCCAACGGCTCACGTTATTCTCAACGCAATCGGCAGACAATGTGCCACTATACACAATGCTGAGTTCGGAGTGCTGCAGGTCTTGGAATATGTCAACGAGTTGACGTCCGTTCATCTGCTTCAACATGTCGGATGTGGTTCTGTTCAAAAACGTCGACTTTTCCCCGTATGCCACACGCTCGAACAGTGCGCCGGCGATGGCTGTGTTATCACGGAAGAATGTCCGTTCGAAGATACGCTCACTTGTGACGAGCTCATCAAATTTGTCGTCGTCGGCTTTAATCGTAGAGCAGAATGTGCTGAGCAACTGCATTGTCTCGCCAAGGTATCTGTCAAATCCCTTGACGGTGATAGTAAAAGTGGATTTATCTGCAACAACAGAAATCTCAGAACCGAGTCGTTGCAAGGCGCAACCAAACTGGTGTAAACTGAGTGAGTCGGTGCCAAGGTTACTTATGTAAGATGCCACTGCTTCAAGTCGGCTGTCTGCGATGGTACCACGATGATAGATGAGTTCAAGAGTGAAAATGTCATTGACGGGATTATCAACGGTGTAGAGTTTCACAAGCGGGCGCAGGGCAATGGTATGAACATCGTTGTTGAAATCGACAAAACGTGGTTTGGCTACCATTATGGGCATCTGCTCCAAATGCTTTGCATATTCCGAATGAACACCGGTATTTGCCGGTGCGACTGGAGTATATCCGGGTTGACAGACTTTGTCTTTGGCATAACTGCCAAAACGCTTGGTAACCTGCAGACTGCCGCCACACAGATACCACTCGGCAACACGTTGAATGTCGGCATGAGTAACGGCCTGCACCTGTCGGGGACGATTTAGCACATCTGTCCATTGACGATTACGTGAAAAGGCATTGACCATCATCGAGGAGCGCATGGACATATCTTCAAGTGCTTCTTTCGCTTTGCGCAGTTCTTCTATTTTAAGAGCTTCCAGTATGGTATCGTCAAAATCGCCGGACACAAGACGTTCAATCTGCCGTCGGGTCATGCGGTCGGCTTTTCTCTTCGAGCCAAAAGGCAGACGTGGCACATAACCATAACCCACAAGATCATCGTCACCGGTCAGTCCCACCACACCAGCCATCACGCCCATCACCTTACGTGCATGTTCAAGTGAGTCAAGCAACCCCGTACCGGAATCGTTGGAAAGCAGAGACATGGCCAACTCCAACGGTACATAGTCCGGATGTGTCGGTTTGGGAGCTCGAAAAAGATAGCCTTGCGCCTTTATGACGGGAATTGGAACCTTGATGTCCAATCGGTCGGAGACGCCGAAAGGACGCTGTGTAATCGGCGTGTAACGTGGAGCGTCACCGCGGCGCAGACGGCCGAAAGTGCGTTCAAGCAGTGGAACAATGGTATCGGAACTGATGTCACCACACAATATCAGCCCCATATTACCGGCCACATAATAACGGTCAAAGAAGTCTTGCATCTCCGAAAGGCGGGGATTTTTCAAACTCTCAGTACTTCCGATGACCGGATATTCGTATGGTGTGTCGGCGAACACGCGACGTTGCACAGCTTCTAATGCCTGCATAAACATGTTGTCGGAATGCATGTTTTTTTCCTCATATACGGTTTCCAGCTCGCCTTGGAAAAGGCGAAACACCGGATGAAGCATGCGCTCGCTGTTGAGTTCGGCCCATTGGGCGATATATTGCGGGATGAAAGTATTGTAAAACACGGTCTCATCGAGCGACGTATAGGCATTGAGTCCTGTACCGCCATAACGCGCAATCAGGTTGTTGAACTCGTTAGGAATGGCATATTGGGCGGCCTTGACGCTCAACCGGTTGATGTCCTTCTGTATCACACGGCGGTTGTTCTCGTCGACGGTCTGTGCCAAACGGTCATAACATGCAGCTATCGAGTCGAGCCAAGGACGTTCGCCGGCATAATCAACAGTACCGATTTTGTCTGTTCCCTTGAACAGAATGTGCTCAAAATAATGGGCAATGCCAGTATTGGGACAATCGCGAGCACCGGCTTTAACTACCACTGCTCCATACGCTTTAGGCTGTGTGTGGTCTTCGTTTATCCATACGGTAAGACCGTTGCTCAACGTCAATTCTTTCACCTGAAATATGTCTGAGTTCTCTACCATCGTATCTATCGTCTGCTTGTCCAACGTGGCAAATATATCGGAAGAGTTTGCCTGCGGACAGGATATTGCCGCCGGCATGGCTATGGCAGCTACAATATGGATGAAGAACATAAGGAGGACACAGACATTGCAAACGATATTCCTTGAGATCGGATGAAGGAAGATAATGGATAAAGACTTCTTGTCAATCATACATTTTGTTTCTTTAGTTTAGTAAATATTGGCTTTTATATAAGTGTGGCGCGGAGAGTGGGATATGTCCTGTAAACAGAATCAGTCAATTGGCATACCCCACCACTCTTTTCAGTCTAATCTCTCCATGATTTTCATTCCTCAGAGACACATTGATAGCACCCTACATCCGGCTTGTCTCCGCGGACATTCATGTCGCGGTCATACGGGACTTCCGGTATTACAGAGGCGCGACCAACTGCCGGAGAATTGGGCACAAGATGGAAGTCGTAGTATTGGCGGTCGGCATCAACCGAACGGAAATGTGCTCCGCCTTGAACTTCCATGTCGGGCTTCTCCCACAATATGTTTACAAATGCTTCTGAAGACGTATCGCTGTTGTCCTCTGGCGTGCGGAGAATACAGTCGGAGAATATATAGCCGAACTTCACATCCTCCTTGCGCGTCTCTCCCATCACTTCGTCATCAGCATAACCTGTCACGAGGGTATTGCGGCAGTCCAAAAGATGAAGCGGATAGTCCTGGTCTTCGTAATAGTTGGTGAAACGCAAGGCCACACCGCGGTCGCCGCTGAATGGATAGAACTGTGCCAATGTACAATAGACCATTAGTGCACTACCGCCATATATGCCGACGCAATCTCCAAGGGTGTTGCTGAACTGGCAGTTGATGAGGCTTATGTTGGAGTTGACAGCCTTCAGTCCTGGCCCCTTGCAGTTGTGGATAGTCACGTTCTCCATCGCTAAGCGCATGTCATCGGGGATGTATTCATCGGCGGCATCACAAATTATGCCATATTCGGCACTATGGATGTCAGCTCGATATAATATGTTTCCAGTTGATGACGAGAACAAGTGGATACCGCGCCACTGACCGCTCACACGGTCATATGGCAGATAGTCGAACATATTGTCCATACGGTCACCGCGAAAAACAACGTCACCGGCGGTCTCCGGAGATGAATTGACAATAAGCCGGCCATAAACATCCACACCTGCTCCACTGTGAAAAAACAGTCGCGTAGGCGCATTGACAGTCAGCGTGACGTTGTTGTCAACTCGCAAACCTTTGCGAATAATTATCGGACGACGACTCGATATGGTAGCATCTTCGCTTATTCGTAGAGAATCGTAAATTTCAGCATCCCATGAGTAAGCTCGAAGATTGACCTTCTGTTCAACCCCACTCTCCAAACAGAACACGATGTTGTCCTCGATAAGCTGTGGGAGGTCTGAATTGGTAAGCCCCGAGGTCAACTCGACAAATACACGGATGCTGTCGCCCTTGCGGATTTCGAGGTCACTGGCAGAACTACCGGTTGTGTTATCAAGAAAACTCCCGTCTACGTTTACGCGGAAACCGCTCTGATTGCCACGCTGAAGGCGCACCTGACGAAGGCGCAATCCGTCTTTGTTGGTGTTGTAGACACAAAATGTGTAAGTAGACGTAGGAATCGTACTGAATACAGTGTCAAGATTGACGGTATCTCGTGAGAATGTGAGTCGGGCAGAAGGATTCGTCGTAAACGAATCGTCGTCACTGCAAGCCATTAGCATTGCGGCCGTGAATAATGCTATATAAAAAAATAGTCGTTTCATCTTATTGATAAAACGACTATTCTTCGGTTTTATTGTTCTATGTCTTATTTCTTGTTGGCGAAATAACGCTCATAGAGTCCCATAAAGCCGGCGCAATGACGTGCCTCATCCTTTGCCATCTCGTGAACAGTGTCGTGTGTGGCGTCCATACCGGCAGCCTTTGCGTTTTTAGCAATACGGAATTTGTCCTCGCATGCACCCTTCTCTGCTGCGATACGTGCCTCAAGATTTGACTTGGTATCGCCAAGAACATCACCGAGCAATTCGGCGAACTTTGAAGCATGCTCTGCCTCCTCGAAAGCATAGCGTTTGTAAGCCTCTGCTATCTCGGGATAACCCTCGCGGTCTGCCTGACGGCTCATAGCAAGATACATTCCGACTTCGCAGCACTCACCATTAAAGTGGGCGTTGAGATCTGCTATCATCTCCTCATTAGCACCCTCATTTCTGGCCGCACCAAGAGTGTGTACCGTAGCAAATGCCACCTGACCGTCAGCGGCCATCTCTGTAAACTTGGAAGCGGGAGCCTTGCACAAAGGACACTTTTCCGGAGCTGCATCACCCTCATATATGTAACCACATACTGAGCAAATAAACTTCTTCTTCATATTCGTATTTGTTATGTTGTTGAAAAATGGTTATTTTGTAACAATGCAAAATTAGCAATTATCCGACAAATCTGCAAATATTTCAACGGAAACTAATGACCATGCCGGCATTATTTCTTCCATTTTGCACCATTGCGGAGAATAAACTTGATTTTCTTTCCCTTAGGCACTGACGGCTTTTCCCATTCACCTTCAAAAAGCTGTATCGTGGTTTTCTTTCCAGCTGGAGCTGCTTCCACGGCCTTGGCGATGTCGAAATACTGGCCGATTCCATTGCTTGCCACAGACATGTCATAATGTACAATATGTTTCTTCAATGCCGGTATTTCCTTACCAACTGCATCCGCAAGAAGACTTGCCACGATATGCGCTCCATATACATTATAATGGGTGTTATCCTGCCGCCCCTTCGGCACGGAGGGCTCTTCGCCGGGAAGGAACCACATGTGAAGCTTCTTTGAAGCCTCACGTCCCATTCCTTGCTCAAGCTCATGGGTTATTTTATTGGCGTCAACAAAAGTGACAGTCATCTCTTTTGCCACATTGCGCGGAGCGACGATATAGTCTCCATGAGTGTCAACCAACGTATCGCCCTCCTCCGAAGCCTGCACCTTGGTAGGACCTGTAGTGTTGCGAAGAGCTTCATCATCATCGTTTTTTGGCAGCTGCTTCAAGAAGTTACGGCGCACGACACTGTTGAACAAAACTGGTATTCCACCTTTTTCACGGGTCTCCCTTATAAATTTACGCAAATTCTCATCAAACGTAGAACCCGGATCAGTATGCCTGTCAGCCTTTGGCTTCTCATCATTATGACCAAACTGAATAAATACATAATCGCCGGGCTTTATCCGTTCCACGACCTTAGTCCAACGTCCTTCATCAATAAAACTCTTTGATGAACGTCCGTTGACCGCATGGTTATCTATTCGGATAGCATCATCAAAATAACATTGAAGCGCCATACCCCATCCACGCTCCAGATTTCCTTTGCTTATACTCTTGTTTGCCATAGTCGAATCACCTATCATGAAAATAGTAACGACCTTGTCCTGTTTGAAAGCTGACAGAATGAAAACAATCAGTACAGCATAAAGAATAGCATAAAATCTCTTCATTGTCGTTTGTTTTAGTTATACATTTTGGTATTAATAGTTTGTTCTTCAGATATTCATTACCAGTTCTTAAAATTATAGGCGCAAGCCGGCTGACTTGCACCTATAATTATTTTTCAGTGTTTTACTCTGACAAGATTGCAACCATTTCGTCAGAAGTGACCATCTGCTGTTCACCGGTCAGCATGTTTTTGAGCATTATTTTGCCCTCTGCCATCTCATTCTCACCGGCTATCGCCACAAAGGGAATGTTCTTGGCATTGGCATAATTCATCTGTTTCTTCATCTTACCGGCATCCGGATATATCTCTGTACGTATTCCGGCGACACGTGCCTTAGCGGCCATCGGCATGCAATAAGTCGTTTCCTTTTCGCCAAAGTTGACAAACAGAAGTTGCGTTCCACATACGGCCTCTTTCGGGAAGAGGTCCAACGTGTTCAGCACATCATATATACGGTCAGCTCCGAAAGATATTCCGACACCGCTCAAACCGGGCATTCCGAATATACCGGTAAGGTTGTCATAACGTCCGCCGCCCGTGATGCTGCCCATCGGAGTGTCAAGAGCCTTCACTTCAAAGATTGCACCGGTGTAATAGTTCAATCCTCTTGCTAAAGTAAGGTCAAGCTGAATCTCGTTGTTGAGACCAACAGACTTCAACATATCAAGAATAAAGCGGAGCTCTTCGATTCCTTTCAAACCGGTTTCGCTATCCTTCAGCACTTTTGTTATTATATCCAGCTTCTCGTCATTGGTACCATTGAGAGCAATAATTGGCTGCAACTTTTCAATCGCTGCATCGCTGATACCGTCTTCCCGTAGCTCTGCGTTGACACCATCAAGCCCGATTTTGTCCAGTTTGTCTATGGCAACAGTGATATCGGTAATCTTTTCTGCCTCACCTATCACTTCCGCTATGCCGGTAAGTATCTTACGGTTGTTTATCTTTATCTGGACTCGGATGCCCAAGCGCGAGAACACCGTGTCGACTATCTGCATCAGCTCAACCTCATTAAGCAGCGAATCGCTACCCACAACGTCGGCATCACATTGATAGAACTCACGGTAACGTCCTTTTTGCGGGCGGTCTGCACGCCACACTGGCTGTATCTGATAACGCTTGAACGGCAGTTGTAGTTCCTCGCGATGCATGACAACATAGCGAGCAAACGGCACTGTCAAGTCGTAACGCAGTCCCTTTTCACAGATGCGTGTTGCCAGATGAAGCGGATTGCGCTGGCCGAGCTCTTCATCAGTGACCTTGCTCAGATAATCACCACTGTTGAGAACCTTAAACAACAGTTTATCTCCTTCAGCGCCATATTTACCCATCAGAGTCTGCAAGGTTTCCATCGCAGGCGTTTCTATCTGCTGATAACCATACAGAGCATACACAGAACGTATCGTGTTGAACAGATAATTACGCTTCGCCATCTCCGTTGTGGAGAAATCGCGGGTTCCTTTTGGTATTGTTGGTTTCTGTGCCATTTATTCCCTAACGATTGTCTGGTCTCTATCCGGACCTATTGATATTATTTTTATAGGTGTCTCAAGTTCAGCCTCAAGGAAAGCTACATAGTTGTTGAAAGCCTGCGGAAATTCATCTTCAGATGTCATTTTGGTCATATCTGTTTTCCATCCCGGCAGTTCTTTATATATCGGTTCAATGCCTTCCTCTATGCTATATGGGAAATAATCTATCTCCGTACCGTTCTGCTTATAAGCCACACAGGCCTTGATTGTATCAAATCCGTCGAGCACATCACTCTTCATCATGATAAGCTTGGTCACGCCATTCACCATAATAGCATATTTCAAAGCCACGAGGTCAATCCATCCGCAACGACGTTCGCGTCCTGTCACAGCACCATATTCATGTCCGAGCTGACGGATAAGGGCCCCAGTCTCGTCAAACAGCTCCGTCGGAAACGGTCCGGCACCGACACGTGTGCAATAAGCTTTCATTATACCATAGACATCACCGATTTTGTTTGGCCCTATACCAAGTCCAGTGCATGCCCCGGCACAAATCGTGTTTGATGATGTTACAAACGGATAAGAACCGAAATCAACATCAAGCATTGTGCCTTGCGCGCCTTCACACAGTATGCTCTCACCATTACGAAGCAATCCGTTAATTTCATGTTCAGAGTCAACGATATTGAACTGACGCAGATATTCGATGCCCTCAAGCCATTTTTCCTCCACGTCGGCGATGTCGTAGGCATAGTTCATGGATTTCAAGATCTTCTCATGACGTGCCTTGTGTTCTGCATACTTTTCCTCGAAGTTGTCAAATATATCTCCAACGCGCAGTCCGTTACGTGAGATTTTGTCCGTATATGTCGGACCGATGCCTTTCCCTGTGGTACCGACTTTGCTCTTGCCTTTGGCCGCTTCGTATGCAGCATCGAGTACTCTGTGCGTCGGCATGATGAGATGAGCCTTTTTAGAGATATGCAGACGACTTTTCAATTCGTGGCCGCTTTTTTCCAAAGCTTTGGCCTCATCCATAAACAAGTCCGGGGCGAGTACAACACCATTACCGATAATATTGACCTTACCACCTTGAAATATACCCGAAGGAATACTGCGCAGCACATATTTCTGTCCTTCAAACTCCAACGTATGTCCCGCATTCGGTCCACCCTGAAAACGGGCTATCACATCATACCTCGGTGTCAGTACGTCAACGACTTTGCCTTTTCCTTCATCGCCCCACTGAAGACCCAGCAGGACATCAACCTTTCCCTTATTCATTGTCTTTATCTTTTTGCGTTTTCTGTTTCGCTTTATTACTCTTACTTCTTGTTATCTTGGCTTGACAAGCGCTACAAATGCCATATACATACAACGAAAAGCCATCCTTACGAAACCGCTTGAGGTGCATGTTGGCTATTGCCTTGTCTATATCTGGAGCTTTAAATTCTGTCACCTTTCCACAAACCGTACAAATCTGATGACTGTGGCTGTTGTTGTCATAACACGCTTCATATTTCGTAGAACCTTGAAACCTGTGGCGTATTACCAATCTCAGTTCCATGAATAGTTTCAGCGTATTGTATAATGTGGCACGGCTCACCGGAAAATGCAATTCGTCATTGAGTTTATCTCCAAGTTCCTCCAACGTGAAATGTCCGTCAATGTCGTAGACCGCATCAAGTATGGCATATCGCTCCGGGGTCTTCCGATGATTATTCAACTCCAGATAATTAGTCAGTATCTGTTTGACGGATGCTTTTATATTATCTTTCATTGTTTTGTCATAATCTTCTTCAACCGCACAAAATTACTATAATTATCCGAATTATACGGATATACGGTCAAAAAAGTTCTAAATTAATACTTTTAAGTGCACTTTCTGCCATTCGTCTGTACACAAGTCCGAGGTCTGCGAACCTTATCACGCTGGCCATAGCCGCTTTTTTCACAGCCAACGATTCGCTCTGCAGAACCACGAGCAATTGGTCAAGATACTCATTGATGCCCTTCTCGTTGGGTTCGCGACCGTTCATAAACAAACGTGAAAGCACATTGAAACCACATATTTGGCAAATAGTTCTGTCGGAAGCAATCCACTGATAAGCTTTTTCTGCTGCATACGGAAGATATTGATACAGATTGAACGACGCTAATTCGGCTATTTCCTGTGATGTGGTCTGCTCCATCCAGATGTCTACGACTTCCGGCATTATCTTGTCTGCCGGCATGAGTAGCGTGGCGAGAATTTTACATTCGCGCACATCGTCTTTCCACAACGCGATGGCAAGGTCATAATCTTTGCCTATTTCGCGCGCCTTTTCTTTCAGCATAGAGAGCGAGGCGCCCCAATTAAGATGATAGTCAGCTCCCTTGTCGCGCATGGATTGGGCCACCACACCGTTCATCATCATTCGGAACGAGCGCTTTATTTCCTTAACCCGCTCGTTTATCTCTTCATTCATATATTCTCTTCCGATTAAATCAAAGTGGCATAATTTGTACTGTAACGTAACATCTGGTGCTCATAACTCTCCGTATAGTCGGGATATATGTCCACAATGTCACCTTGCTTGTCTGTCACAGGGCGCAATACCGGATTAATAAAACCTTTGTAGGGAGCGATGTCCAACCGTCGGTAACGATCCATCACCTCCGAATGAACTTCAGCATCAACTTCCACTGCATATTTTTCTACCAACTGACGAGCGGCCTCAAAATCACCTTCACTCTTTATCCGCTGTATCTCTGCCAACAAACGGGCGAAAAGTTCACGCAACTGAACATAATCGGTGATTTCCACATACCGCTTGCCGTCGCGTTTCACAATACTTACTGCCGTTCCGTTGGCTACACACCAATTGGATATAAGCGCTCTGTTACGCATGTGCGCCTCCTCTATACGCGCCCCCGGGGCAATACGAACAAGCTGGGTCATCAATCCATTGAGCATATATGTATAATAATGTGACTTGTATGCCTCCTCGTCCGGTAACAATCCGAGTTCAACCATTTTCCGGTCCGCTATGTAATAAAGACCGAACAGATCTGCTCTTGCCTCCTCTATTGTGTTCCCGTATGCCTTCAGCGCATCCGGGTCAACTCCCGGTAATAGCTGCCCGCTTCCATGTCCGAGACACTCATGCAAATCTGTATGCAAATCATCACAAAGACCTCCATAGCGCTCAATCAGCGCTATTATATCCGAATCCGCAACAAACTCTTCCTTAAATCCGTTGCCTTTTGCTGCTTTTCTGTATGCATCAGTCAGATTACCGATAGTCACACTTTTGCTACCGTGCTCGGCTCTTATCCAATCAGCATTCGGGAGATTGATTCCGATGGCTGTCGATGGATACTCATCGCCACCCAACATGGCCGCACAGACCACATTGGCAGAAACTCCTTTAACTTGAGGTTTGCGGAAACGGGGATCTACCGGCGAATGGTCCTCAAACCACTGCGCATTGTCGCTGATGGTTTTCGTGCGACGTGTGGCCACCATATCCTTATATTCGACAATACCTTCCCACGAACCTTTCAGTCCGAGTGGGTCCCCATATACTTCAATAAAACCATTGACAAAATCGACACGCCCTTCTTTTTCTTCAACCCATTTTATGGAATAATCGTCAAAAACACTTAAATCGCCGGTACGATAATATTCTATCAAAGTCTGAATAACATCACGTTGCCTGTCGTTTTCGGCTACTTCAGCCGCTTTGCCAAGACAGTCCATGATATGACGAATTGCATTACCATACGCACTATCGACATTCCACACCTGCTCGTAAATGCGCCCATCCAGCTTGACAAGTTTGGAATTGAGCCCGAACGAAACAGGACGCTTTCCGCCCTTAGCCTTGAGTGTCTGATAATACATCTCAACCTCTTCCTGTGTCACACATTCATAATAATTGCAGGCAGACGTAACAACAAGGTCTTCACCATCAGACTTATTGACTCTCATAGGCATGACATCGGGATCAAAAATCACTGGGAACAACTCGTCACAAAGCTGTTCACGTGTCTGACCGTCATCAACAGGCAATACATAAGACGGCAAAGCCATCACCATACTGCGCAGATAGTCAGGTGTAAAACCCGGCCTGAATTTATCACAACCATAATGATGGTATATGCCATTTGAAAACCACACCCGTTTAAGATATGTTTCAAGAGCCTCAAACTGTTCCGTATCATGATCTACATCATCAGACGTATAGACGGCTTCCAACAATTTGCGTATTTTCAGGTTGTGACGTCCGAATTGATCGAATGTAATGTCACGTCCATACAATGTAGCTTCCGACAGATAGTATATCAACTTCTTCTGCTCAAGCGTCAGTTCTTCAAATCCGTCAAGGCGATATCTGAGCATTTGGATATCAGCAAACCGAGCTTCCGAATATCTAAAGTCCGACATACACATCCCGCCTATTGCTTTTCTCCGTTTCCTGCCCTCCCTGTCCTCTTCGGTTTCACAGGAGCGGGCGTAGAGTTCATGTGTTTCATACGGTATTCGCGAGGCGTCATCTTCTTGATTTTATAGAACGAAGCATAGAATGATTGGCGGTTTGAGAAACCAACCATTTCACTCACATCCTCCATCTTCAAGTCCTGATAACGTTTGTCCACAAGGATTGCCATCGCTTCCTCAATACGGAATTTATTGACAAAAGAAGTGTAATTCATGTGAAACTTGACATTGACAACAGCAGAAATATACCGTGTGTTCGTACCGAGATCTTCTGCCAGCTTTTTAGCCGAATACGCCTTATCCTTGTAATGTTTTTCCATAACGATGATGTTGAGAATTCTTTCTTTCATCTCATCCATCAGCTTCGGACTGACCAGACTCCTGTAAGCAGCCTCCTTTTCTTTGCGTTCCGTGATATTATACTTTGCCATAACCTATTGAAATTTAATATTGTTTTTGCTGCAAAAGTACAAAAAAAATCCCAGGTTTTCTCCTATTTTATAATAGAATTTCTAAAATAATCATAATGAAACATTATATTTTTCTCACAACACTCATTTTGTGCAATAACAAAAGCCACTAAACCAAACCAATCCTCGCCCCCAAAAACACAGGCAACACACACAAACACCCCAAAGACACAACAAAGAACACAGCGGGCACCGACAATCATATTCAACAACACCAGAATCAGACACATACCCCACGTTTATTCATCAACACCGCCTTAAAACCAATATCAAAAAAAACAACAGATTTCAATATGTTAAAAACTCAGAATAATTCTTACAAACGCCTTCCAATTTAACACGACTTTCCACAGAAAAAGTCCCACGGCCGCAAATTCCCGAAAATAGAGCGTGCATCTTTTTCTTCCTGAATGGCAGTGCGTTATGACAAAAATCGCCAAAGTGTGCAATAATTTTACGGATTTTTCCCACCAACAAGACCCTTACGACATCGCAACGGGGCCCTTACGGCATAACGACGGCGCGCTCGTTGCAAGCCAACGAGCATGTTATTGCAGACCAACGGGGCCTTTACGGCAAAACGATCAACAAAATCTTGAGCAGCAAAAGCAACTTTTCAACCAGATTACAACGTTTTTGTACAATTTTTCGCGCGTTGTCAATTGTTAAATTTAACAATCTTTTTCGGACATTTTTCACATCATAATATCTTTAAAATACCAAATCCATTAGTGACGCCTATCACATACACGCCACTATAGACAAAAACAAATAAAAAAAACAAGCATTACGATATTCCCAAAAACATCAAAAGAACAGGAAGGCACAAGAACATCAGGCACACGAAACCTACCCCACACACCCTTCTCTTATATAATTAATGTGAAAGACCGATTTTGTTTCCCATACTACCACCCTACAAGCGGCTCTTTGATGCAAACACACAAATAAACAAGCGGATCGACCACAAAACTACATAGACCCCAAAGCCAGAAACCCACAAAAATTCATGAGATTGAGACGTTCAAATGTTAAAATTTCGATTATTTTGCAACCGTGCGCCCACACATTAAATTTTCTGAAAAAATATCTACAAAAAGCCTTGGCCGTGTAAAAAAAAGACCTTATCTTTGCAATCGTTATCCTGAAAACAATCTTTTTACCTTAAAGGAACTAATACCTATTGAAGATATGAAGCGACAGCCCGTGAGGGTAATCGCTTTATTTTTTTGCCCATATCCCAACAGCCGTTTTGCATTACCCTATCGCAGCCACAATGATTAATTATTGTTAACACAGCAAGATTATCACAAATCAGCCACATTAAATTCATCAAAAAGTAGTACCTTTGCGGCCGATTTTAGTCCGTAAAGGCTCAAATAAGTGGAGACACGATGTCAACCCGCCTTGCGGAAAAACCGTTTTAACAATAAATAATGTACGCAATTGTAGAAATTAACGGTCAGCAGTTTAAGGCAGAACAGGGCAAGAAGCTCTTTGTTCACCACATTCGCGATGCGAAAGAGGGTCAGGCTGTTGAATTCGAGAAGGTGCTGCTCGTGGACAAAGAAGGCACAGTAGAGGTTGGCGCACCCACCGTGAGTGGTGCAAAAGTAGTATGTGAAGTGGTTAAACCTCTTGTAAAGGGTGACAAAGTCATCGTTTTCAAGATGAAGCGCAGAAAGGACTATCGCAAGAAGAACGGCCATCGCGCACAGTTCACAGAGATTGAAATCAAACAAGTAATCGCTTAAAAATCAGGAGGACGTAAAAAAATGGCACATAAAAAAGGTGTTGGTAGTTCAAAGAACGGCCGTGAGTCAGCCTCACAGAGATTAGGCGTTAAGATTTGGGGTGGCCAGAAGGTTATCGCCGGCAACATCATCGTTCGCCAGCGTGGCACAAAGCACAACCCGGGCAACAATGTGGGCATCGGTAAAGATGACACACTTTATGCTTTGGTTGACGGTGTCGTTAACTTCAAGAAGGGCCGCTACAACAAGAGTGTCGTATCAGTAATACCCGACGCAGAAGCCTAAAGTATTTTTCAAATAATTTATTCCAAACAAACAACAGACGTCCCATTTTTCCATTCGGAAAGATGGGACGTCTGCCATACAAGTCACATGATGCGGCATCCGGATTGTATTAATTTTCAGATTACATCCGTTTCGTGTCATTTTCAGATTGCAGAAATAAAAAAAATGCGATGTACAATGAAAAAGAGCGGTCGTGCATGCAAAGAAAACAGAATAAATAACGTACCTTTGCAGTGGACAGGCTACATCCGAACAAGATGCAGGCAACTCCACTTTGCATTAGATTGCGCCGTCCTTTGCTGAAGCTCATTTGAAAACAACCTAATTTATGAAAAAAAAGATTGAGAAGGTACTCGTATTGGGTTCCGGCGCCTTGAAAATCGGGCAAGCCGGTGAATTCGACTACTCAGGTTCACAAGCCTTGAAAGCCCTGCGCGAAGAAGGCATATCGTCGGTGCTCGTCAATCCGAACATCGCAACGATACAAACATCGGAAGGTATTGCCGATAAAGTGTATTTTCAACCGGTAACGACACACTTCGTTACTGAGATTATAAAGAAGGAGCGCCCCGACGGTATCCTGCTGGCATTCGGAGGACAGACCGCACTGAACTGCGGAACAGAACTCTATCTCAACGGTACGCTGAAGGAATATGGCGTCGAGGTGCTCGGCACGTCGGTAGAGGCCATCATGTACACCGAGGACCGTGACCTGTTCGTGAAGAAGCTCGACGAAATCGGGCTGAAGACTCCCGTGAGCCAGGCCGTGGAGAACATAGACGACGCACTGACTGCAGCACGCAACATCGGCTATCCGGTGATGATACGCTCGGCATACGCCCTCGGCGGTCTCGGCTCAGGCATCTGCCCCGACGAAAACGTCTTCACCGAGCTGGCCGGCAGCGCGTTCACGTTTGCCCCGCAGATTCTCGTAGAGGAATCGCTCAAGGGATGGAAAGAGATTGAGTTTGAGGTCATACGCGACGCCAACGACCACTGCTTCACCGTTGCATCAATGGAGAACTTCGACCCGCTGGGCATACACACGGGCGAATCAATCGTCGTCGCACCGACATGCTCGCTGACGGATGAGCAGGTGAAGATGCTTCAGGAGATTTCAATCCGATGCGTGCGCCACCTGGGCATCGTCGGCGAATGTAACATACAGTTCGCGTTCAACGCCACGACAAACGACTACCGCATCATCGAGGTTAACGCCCGTCTGAGCCGTTCGTCGGCCCTCGCCTCAAAGGCCACGGGATACCCGCTGGCTTTTGTCGCCGCAAAGATTGCGCTCGGATATACGCTAGACCAGATTGGAGAGATGGGCACGCCCAACTCGGCGTACGTTGCTCCGCAGCTCGACTACATGATATGCAAGATTCCGCGCTGGGACCTCACGAAGTTCGCCGGAGTGAGCCGTCTGATAGGCTCGTCGATGAAGTCTGTCGGCGAGATAATGTCCATCGGACGCTCGTTCGAGGAGATGATACAGAAGGGTCTGCGCATGATTGGTCAGGGCATGCACGGCTTTGTCGGCAACGACCACACCCGCTTCGACAACCTCGACGAGGAGCTGGCCAACCCGACCGACCTGCGCATCTTCGCCATCGCACAGGCACTGGAGGAGGGCTACAGCGTCGAGCGCATCGAAGAGCTGACCAAGATTGACACGTGGTTCCTCGACCGCCTGAAGAACATCGTAGACCTGAAGCACAAGCTGATGGAATACGACAGTCTGGAGGAACTGCCCGACGAACTGCTGCGCGAGGTGAAATGCGCCGGCTTCTCCGATTTCCAGATAGCCCGCTTCGTGCTGAAACCGCAGACGGGAAACATGGAGAAGGAGAATCTCGAAGTGCGCCGCCACCGCAAGCAGCGCGGCATCCTGCCAACGGTGAAGCGAATCAACACCGTGGCGAGCGAGCATCCCGAGCTGACCAACTATCTGTATATGACATACGCCACCGAAGGCCACGACATCAGCTTCGGCAGCGACGAGAAGTCAGTCATCGTGCTCGGCAGCGGCGCCTACCGCATCGGCTCGTCCGTGGAGTTTGACTGGTGTTCGGTCAACGCCATCAACACAGCGCGCAAGCTGGGCTACAAGTCCATCATGATAAACTACAACCCCGAGACGGTGTCCACCGACTATGACATGTGCGACCGCCTCTATTTCGACGAGCTCTCGCTGGAGCGAGTTCTCGACGTGATTGATCTGGAGACACCGCGCGGCGTGATTGTGAGCGTGGGCGGTCAGATTCCGAACAATCTGGCCATGAAGCTCCACCGCAACGGCGTGAGCGTTCTCGGCACGTCGCCCGTAGACATCGACCGCGCCGAGAACCGCGACAAGTTCTCGGCCATGCTCGACAAGCTCGGCATCGACCAGCCGGCATGGCGCGCGCTGACATCGTTCGACGACATCAAGGAGTTTGTCGACAAGGTCGGCTTCCCCGTCCTCGTACGCCCGTCGTACGTCCTGTCGGGAGCGGCGATGAACGTCTGCCACTCGTTCGACGAGCTGGAGCGCTTCCTCAAGATGGCCACCGAGGTGAGCAAGGAGTTCCCCGTGGTGGTTTCGCAGTTCATGCAGGAGACAAAGGAGATTGAGTTCGACGCCGTGGCCGACAAGGGTCAGGTCGTTGAATACGCCATATCGGAGCATGTCGAGTATGCCGGCGTCCACTCGGGCGACGCGACGATGGTGTTCCCGGCGCAGAACATCTATTTCTCCACCGTGCGCCAGATAAAGAAGATCGCGCGCAAGATAGCGGAAGAGCTGAACATCAGCGGTCCGTTCAACATCCAGTTCCTCGCCAAGAACCGCGAGATAAAGGTAATCGAGTGCAACCTGCGCGCGTCGCGCTCGTTCCCCTTCGTGAGCAAGATTCTGAAGCGCAACTTCATCGAGACGGCCACGAAGATAATGCTCGGCGCACCCTACGCACAGCCCGACAAGAGCGAGTTCGACATCGACCGCATCGGCGTGAAGGCATCACAGTTCTCATTCGCCCGTCTGCAGAACGCCGACCCCGTGCTCGGCGTCGACATGTCATCGACGGGAGAGGTCGGCTGCTTGGGCGACGACATGAACGAGGCGCTGCTCAACGCCCTCATCGCCACGGGCTACCGCATCCCCGAGAAGCGCATCCTCATCTCTTCCGGCGGCGCCAAGGGCAAGGTTTCACTGCTCGAACCGGCCATGCAGCTCGTCAAGAAAGGATATGAGGTCTACGCCACAGCCGGCACGGCCAAGTTCTTCAACGAGAACGGCGTAAGCGCAATAACCGTCGGATGGCCCGACGAGAACTGCGACAACAACGTGATGGACATGATTGCCGAACACAAGTTCGACCTCATCATCAACGTTCCGAAGAACCATTCAAGGCGCGAACTGACCAACGGTTACCGCATCCGTCGCGGGGCTATCGACCACAACATCCCGCTGATGACCAACATCCGTCTGGCCAAAGCCTTTATCGAAGCATTCTGCGCCCTCGGCGAGCAGGACATCAAAATTAAGAGCTGGCAGGAATACAATGCATAACAGCGCGAGTCAAAAACAAATATAATAACAGATGTGCGGAGGAAGTTCATTCCCCGCACATCTTTGTTTATAATAAATATGCCTCAATATCAACCTCCCTACTACCATTCTTTCTGATTTATTTCGTTTATTACAGCAATTTGTATTAACTTTGCAGCTATATATTGACAACATTTAATTTAATTATATTATGCTTACACTCAAACTCATCAGTGAGGAAACTGAACGTGTGATTAAAGGCTTGGAGAAAAAGCACTTCAAAGGTGCCAGAGAAGCTATTGCCAATGTGTTGGAAGCAGACAAGCGCCGCAAGGAAGCACAGGCAAAATCGGACAAAAACAAACAGGAAGCCAAGCAGATGGCTGCGCAAATTGGCGCACTGATGAAGCAAGGCAAAAAAGACGAGGTTGAAGGAATCAAGACTAAGGTGGCTGAGCTGAAACAAGCCGACAAGGCGTTGGAGGAGGAAATGGCTAACGCCGAAAAAGAGCTGAACACACTGCTCTGCTCGATCCCCAATATACCGAATGATGATGTGCCAGAAGGCGTGGGCGCTGAAGACAACGTCGTGGTGAAGACCGGCGGTCCGATGCCAAACCTCGGAGACGACGCCTTGTGTCATTGGGATCTTTGCAAGAAATACAATCTCATTGATTTCGACCTCGGTGTAAAGATCACAGGTGCAGGATTTCCCGTATATATCGGAAAAATGGCACGTTTGCAGCGCGCCCTCGAGGCGTTCTTCCTCGAAGAGGCACGCAAGAGCGGCTACCTGGAGGTACAGCCGCCATACGTCGTGAACGCCGCATCAGGATATGGCACAGGCCAGTTACCCGACAAGGAGGGACAGATGTATCACTGCAACGAAGATGACCTCTACCTCATTCCGACGGCCGAAGTGCCCGTGACGAACATATTCCGCGACGTAATCCTTGACGAGAAGGACCTGCCCGTAAAGCGCTGCGCCTACTCGGGATGCTTCCGCCGCGAGGCCGGCAGTTACGGCAAGGACGTGCGCGGACTGAACCGTCTGCACCAGTTCGACAAGGTCGAAATCGTGCGTATCGACAAGCCGGAGCACTCTTACAAGAGCCTCGACGAGATGCTGGAGCACGTTGAGGGATTGGTAAAGAAGCTGGAACTGCCCTACCGCATACTGCGTCTGTGCGGCGGCGACATGAGCTTCACCTCTGCCATCTGCTACGACTTCGAGGTGTACAGTGCCGCACAGAAGCGCTGGCTTGAGGTTTCGTCGGTATCAAACTTCGAGAGCTATCAGGCCAACCGCCTGAAGTGCCGCTACCGCAACGCCGAGACAAAGAAGACGGAGCTGTGCCACACGCTCAACGGCTCTGCCCTCGCCCTGCCCCGCATCGTGGCCACTATCATCGAGAACAACCAGACGCCGGAAGGCATCCGCGTACCGAAGTGCCTCGTGCCGTATTGCGGATTTGAGATACTGGACGACAAGAACTTTTAAAAGTCAATCCGGCCCCCATAATCCCCCAAGGGGGATGGCCGGAAGAGCGAACTTTAGCAGCAAATGACAATGCGACAATGCTGAAATCGGGACACGGAGACACACAACCGACGGTTATATACCGAAAAGTTGTGAGCCTCCGTGTTCTGCTTATAGCATCGTCAAACTCTGTAAAACCTAAAACAATACCGGCGACACTGCTCTACGGCTATATGTCCCTGTATTCTTTATATTTCCAACACCGTTAATACATATATCTATGTTCAAGATAGTAAAGAAACACCGGTTCTCAGAGAAAGTATTTCTCTTTGAGATCGAGGCTCCGCTGATAGCGAAGAGCCGTAAAGCAGGAAACTTCGTGATTGTGCGCGTCGACGAGAAGGGCGAGCGCATGCCGTTGACAATAGCCGACGCCGATGTGAACAAGGGGACGATAACGCTCGTCGTGCAGGAAGTCGGACTGTCGTCGATAAAACTGTGCAACCTGAACGAAGGGGACTGCGTGGCCGATGTTGTCGGTCCGCTCGGCAATCCCACGCACATCGAGAAGTTCGGCACGGTGATATGTGCCGGCGGTGGCGTCGGCGTGGCGCCCATGCTGCCCATCATACGCGCGCTGAAAGCCGCAGGCAACCGCGTGCTGTCGGTAATCGCCGGACGCAACAAAGACCTTATTATATTAGAGGACGAGGTGCGCGCGAGCAGCGACGAGCTTATCATCATGACCGACGACGGCTCGTACGGCGAGAAAGGCGTGGTGACCGTCGGCATCGAGAAGTTCATCAAGCAGGAAGGCCACGTGGACAAGGCCTTCGCCATCGGCCCTCCGATAATGATGAAGTTCAGCTGTCTGCTGACACAAAAATACGGCATACCGACGGACGTGTCGCTCAACACCATCATGGTTGACGGCACGGGAATGTGCGGTGCATGCCGCCTGACAATCGGCGGAAAGACGAAGTTCGTCTGCATCGACGGCCCTGAGTTCGACGGTGCTCTTGTTGACTGGGACGAGATGTTCAAGCGCATGGGAACATTCAAGCGCGCAGAGCAGGAAGAGCTGGAGCATTTTGAGGAACATGTGACCTCCCACGATCCCGCGGCCTCCCCCAGCCCCTCCAAAGGAGGGGAGCACGGTGCTTCCGTTGATAATGATGCGGAGGATACTGAGGTGAAGGATACGGCCGCAGACAAGAATAGCGCCGGTGTATCAATAGACGAACTGACATCACGCGACGCACAGTGGCGCAAGGACTTACGCGCGGCCGTTAAACCAAAGGAGCGCACGGCCATAGAGCGTGTGAAGATGCCGGAGCTCGACCCTGCATACCGCGCCACGACACGCACGGAGGAGGTGAACATCGGTCTTACGCCCGAGATGGCCATGACGGAAGCCAAGCGCTGTCTCGACTGCGCCAAGCCGAGCTGCGTTGAGGGATGCCCCGTGAACATCAACATACCGTCGTTCGTCAAGAACATCGAGCGCGGCGATTTCCTTTCAGCCGCCAAGGTGCTGAAACAGACCTCTGCCCTGCCCGCCGTCTGCGGCCGCGTCTGCCCGCAGGAGAAGCAGTGCGAGAGCCGCTGCATACATCTGAAGATGAACGAGCCGGCCGTGGCCATCGGCTATCTGGAGCGCTTCGCCGCCGATTACGAGCGCGAGAGCGGAAACATTTCCATTCCGGAGATTGCCCCCGCCAACGGCATGAAGATAGCCGTCGTAGGCTCAGGTCCGTCGGGACTGAGCTTTGCCGGCGACATGGTGAAGCGCGGCTATGAGGTGTATGTGTTCGAGGCGCTGCACGAGATAGGCGGCGTGCTGAAATACGGTATTCCCGAGTTCCGCCTGCCCAACCGCATCGTCGACGTCGAGATTGACAACCTGCGCAAGATGGGCGTACACTTCGAGACCGACTGCATCGTGGGCAAGACCATATCCATAGAGCAGCTGGAGGCCGACGGCTTCAAGGGAATCTTCGTCGGTTCGGGTGCCGGACTGCCCAACTTCATGGACATACCGGGCGAGAATCTCATCAACATAATGTCGTCGAACGAATATCTGACGCGCGTAAACCTGATGGACGCCGCCAATCCGACAACGGACACGCCGATGAACTTCGGCAAGCGCGTGATGGTTGTCGGCGGAGGAAACACGGCGATGGACTCATGCCGCACGGCAAAGCGCCTCGGCGCCGAGGTGACCATCGTCTACCGCCGCTCGGAGGCCGAGATGCCCGCCCGCCTCGAAGAGGTGAAGCACGCGCGCGAGGAAGGCATCGAGTTCCTCACGCTCCACAACCCCATCGAATACATCGGTGACGAAAACGGAGCCGTACGTCAGGCCGTGCTGGAGGTGATGCGCCTCGGCGAGCCTGACGCCAGCGGACGCCGCCGTCCCGAACCAACGGGCGAGACAAAGACCATCGACGTCGATCAGGTGATCGTGGCTATCGGCGTGTCGCCCAATCCGCTCGTACCGAAATCCGTCGAGGGACTGGAGCTCGGCCGCAAGAACACCATCGTGGTGGACGACACGATGCGCTCGTCACGCCCAGACCTCTTTGCCGGAGGCGACATCGTGCGCGGAGGCGCGACGGTAATCCTCGCCATGGGCGACGGACGACGCGCAGCCGAGAACATGAACAGACAACTCAGAGGAGAATAAAGTCACAGAAACAAAGCCCGCCCGCCGCTGACGCAAACATCTCTTATTAAGTGCGTCACGCGCATGGGCGGGCTTTTATCAACACCAAAACCAATGAACGGAACATACACAATACTGCTGCTCGTGATGAGCAACATCTTCATGACACTCGCCTGGTACGGTCATCTGCGTCTACAGCAGAACGGCACGTCCGCCGGATGGCCCCTGCTGGGCGTAATAGCCTTTTCGTGGGCAATCGCTTTCTTTGAATACTGCTGTCAGGTGCCGGCCAACCGCATCGGCTTCGACGGCAACGGCGGCCCGTTCAGCCTCGTACAGCTGAAAGTGATACAGGAGTGCATCAGCCTTATCGTATTTGCAGTTCTCGCCAACATCATGTTTCAGGGCCAAAGCCTCCACTGGAATCACGCCCTGGCGTTCCTCATGCTCATATTTGCTGTCTATCTTGTTTTTATGAAGTAACGCCGACTGTCACATGCCACAACAAAACGAAGAGAGAAAACTCGAACAGCGAATCATCAGCCGTTTTCAGAAAGCCCTCACTCGCTACAACCTCATCAGCGACGGCGACAAGATTCTCGTCGGTATCTCCGGTGGCAAAGACTCACTATGCCTACTGGAAATGCTGGCAAGACGGATGAAAATTCATCGTCCGTCATTTGCTGTCGAAGCCGTACACATACGCATGTCCAACATCCAGTATGAGACAGACACGTCATATCTTCAGAGATTTGCTGAAGAACGTGGCGTTCCCATGCACATCATCACCACCGGATTTGAGCAACGGGAGAACAGCCGCAAGCCAGCCTGTTTTCTCTGTTCATGGCACAGGCGCAAGGAAATGTTCAATCTTGCGCAGGAACTCGGATGCAACAAAATCGCACTGGGCCACCACATGGACGACATCATCCACACTGCCCTTATGAATCAGTTCTTCCAAGGTCAGTTCTCCACGATGCCGGCCAGGCTGACCATGAAGAAAATGCCGCTGACCATCATCCGCCCGCTGTGCATGGAGATAGAGTCGGACATCACCCGCTACGCCAAGCTGAGGGGATACGAGAAACAGGTCAAGCTGTGCCCCTTCGAGACAGCGTCACACCGTTCCGACATTAAGAGGATATACGAAGAAGCCGAGAAAATCAATCCCGAGGTGAGATATTCAATATGGAACGCGCTCGAAACGGCCGGCAAGATGATTGAGTAACTTTTTAAAAGTTGTTAATACATTATTAAATAACAAATCTTTTCCGTATCTTTGTTTAGATAAAGTAACTACATCATGAAAATTAGAATCTACACGTATATCACCATCATGGCTCTTATGGTATCTAGCCTGTCCGCTTCAGCGCAGAAGAAGGCCCGGAACGTAAGGAAGGCCGCCAAGACAGAAACCGTCGACCCGAGAATCGAACGAATGATTTCCGCAACACAAGACATCATGTTCATCGACAGCATCGTTGTCGATAAAGACGGCTTTGTCGGACGTTACACCCTCAATTCCGAATCAGGAAGGATATACCGATACAACGATTTTTTCAACGACAGGAAGATTTCTGACTCTTATGTCCACATCAACGAGATGGGGAACAAGTGTTACTATTCACAGGGAGACTCCGCCGACAACATGAAGCTCTACACCAGCGACCTGCTCGACAACACATGGACCAAGGCTTCCGAGCTGAGCGGCATCATTGACGGCGAGAAAATAACGGCAGCCAACTATCCCTTCATGATGGCAGACGGCACCACGCTCTATTTCGCGGCCAAAGGCAAGGAGAGCATCGGCGGCTACGACATCTTCGTGACGAGATTCGACATCGAGAGCGACCAATTTCTCAAACCGGAGAACATCGGCATGCCGTTCAACTCCACGGGCAACGACTATATGTACGCCGTTGACGAGCTCGACAGCATCGGCTGGTTCGTCACCGACCGCAACCAGCCTGAAGGAAAGGTCTGCATCTACACGTTCATCCCTTCCGACAGCCGCCAGACATACACCGCAGACGAATATACAACCGAACAGATAAAGGATTTCGCGCGAATTTCACGCATAGCGAACACATGGAAAGACGGAAGCGAACGCAAGAAAGCCCTCTGCCGCCTCCAGAACATCGTCGCCAACAGAAACAGACGCAGCAGGAGCGGCGATTTCGTCTTCGTTATCAACGACAACACGACATACCGCTCACTTTCCGACTTCCGCTCGCAGGAGAACGCCAACAGATACAGCGAGCTGACATCAATCAGAAAAAAGCTCAATACTCTTAGTAAAGCCATCGAAAAGGCACGCAACTACTACGCGACGACCTCAATCCTCGAGCGCAACGAGCTAAAAGGCGAAATCCTAAAGAGTGAACAGCAGATGGAGGCTCTCGAAATACAGGCAAGGAGCATAGAGAAAGCCATACGCAACTCAGAGAATAACCTTCTAAAATAATATAACGATATGAAAAAGTACTTTGCAGAATCAGAACTGATCATCAATCAGGACGGAAGCATATTCCATCTGCACCTGAAACCGGAGCAGATGGCCGACAAGATAATCCTCGTGGGCGACCCGGGACGTGTCGAAACCGTAGCATCTCACTTCGACACCCGCGAATGTGAGGTGACAAACCGCGAGTTCCGCACCACCACAGGTACATTCCGAGGCAAGCGGATTACCGTTCAAAGCACCGGAATCGGATGTGACAATATTGACATCGTAATCAATGAGATGGATGCCTTGGCAAATATCAACTTCAAGACCCGTACCGAAAAAGACAATCTACGCCAATTGACGTTCGTCCGCATCGGTACTTGCGGCGGACTTCAGCCATACACTCCAACCGGAACATACATCATTAGCGAAAAGAGCATCGGATTTGATGGACTTCTCAATTTTTACGCAGGGCGTAATGATGTGTGCGACCTCGATTTTGAGGAACACTTCAAACAACACATGAATTGGAGTCCGCTACACGGTGGACCGTATGTGATTGATGCGGACAAGGAACTGACCGATCGTATTGCAGCCGATGATATGGTACGCGGAGTTACGATAGCCTGCGGTGGTTTCTTCGGCCCACAAGGACGTGAATTGCGCATACCTCTCGCCGACCCGAACCAAAACGAAAAGATTGAGAATTTTGAATACAATGGCTACCGAATAACAAACTTTGAGATGGAAAGTTCGGCTGTAGCAGGATTGTCCCGACTTATGGGACACAAAGCGACAACCTGCTGTATGGTGATTGCCAACAGACTGGAGAAACAGGCAAACACCGGATACAAAAATACTATCGATGGACTTATAAATAGAGTATTAGAAAGAATCTAATCAACAAGACATAAATATTTACTACGGCCACACACTTGTATTAACAGAAAGTGTGTGGCCTTTTCTCGTACAAGCCCACATCTTCCCAATAAGCGTTCCGTATTATCTGATCGACAGCTATGTCTTATGCTCTCTTTTTGTATGTCGCAGCGGCTACAATGCATAACAAAGAGGAAAATGAGGCCAAAGCTAAATACTGTATCCACAAATCCGATATGTCCGCGCCCTTGAGATATATTGAACGCATTATTTCAATGAAATAGCGCGTCGGAACAAAATAGGTCATACATTGCGCCCACTGAGGCATCGACGATATTGGAGTGAACAGTCCACCCATAAGCTGAAAGACCATTATGAAAGCAAACATGACGAAAATACTTTGCAACATTGTCGCCGAACAGTTTGCAATCGACACACCAAGACCGGACATCACGAGACTGAACAGCATCGCCGCAATATAAACATTGGCGACATTGCCTGCCGGAGCAAGACCATAGATTAAAAAACTTACTGTCATACCGATTGTAATAACAATTATGCCTACCACCCAATACGGTATGAGTTTTGATAAAACAAACGTAAACTTACCCACCGGTGTCACGTTCATTGCCTCAATAGTTCCGGATTCCTTTTCACTGACAAGGTTCAGCGTGGGAAGGAAACCACAAATAATGATAAGCAGGATTATCATTAGTGCAGGCAACATGTAGTTACGGAAATCAAGCGTAGGATTATATAAGTTCATCACGCTGATTTCCGGATATTTCATCTCCAAGCCCTTTTCTGCCAACCACTGTGTAACAGTCTCCATCGCCGAGCGTTCCGCATATTTTCCCCCAAGCATACCTTTTGTTGCATCTACGCCATTGACTTTCAAATCTAATTTAGGGTTTCTACCGGCAACGAGATTATGGGAATAATCCTGCGGGACGACAATCACGACATCTGTCCGCCCATTCTCCACCATTTGCAGAGCCTCCTCGTAAACTGTTGCACCGGATTCTACAACCATATACTCCGATGCGTTCATATCAGCCATCATCCGACGAGACAGTTCAGAGCAATCATTATCGACTACTGTTATACGGACATTCCTTACCTCCAGATTTGCCACAAGCGGCAAGATTAGCATCACCATTATAGGCATGATTACAATGAGGCGTGGAATGATTGGATTGCGCATCATCAAACGGAATTCTTTTACAAGTAATATCTTGAGTATCCGATATTTAATCATATTTGCTCAATATTTTATTTTAATCTTTCTGATTGCCGACAGAAGCACAGCCACTGTCATTCCAAGCAATATACAGACCTCGGTCATTATGTCGGAAACAGGTAATTGCTGTATCATCAGAGCACGCATGGCCGAAATATACCAACGGGCAGGAATGACACATGACAACCACTGCAATACCACCGGCATGTTGTCAATTGGAAAAATCATTCCAGACAACATCAACACTGGTATCATAAACAGCACACCCGATACAAGGAGTGCCGCAACCTGAGTCGAGACAATTGTCGAGACAAGCAATCCTAAACCGAGCGCAAGCACGACATACAAGACAGTGACCCAGACAACGTTGACGACATTGAACGAGAAAGGCAAGCCAAGCAACGTGTATCCAAGCACAAGCATAAGAGAAAGGATGATACATGACAGCACGAAGTATGGCACAATCTTGCCAAGTATAATGACATGAGGGCGTACCGGCGAGACTATCAGCAGATCCATTGTCCCTTTTTCCTTTTCACTCACGATTGAGACTGATGTCATCATGGCACAAATGAGAATGAAAATCATTCCCATAATGCCCGGCACAAAGTTATATGCGCTTTTCAGTTGTGGATTATATAATATGTTGACAATAACCGGAGTCTCCGTCGTCGTTCCAGATATAACACTGCTGATATAGGCCGCGGAAGTCTGTGCAATGTTTGTGTTGGACGCATCGACCACCACCTGACAGGCCAACCGGCCGTCGCGACAGTCCATAATCACGGCCGCATCAGCTTCTCCACGGCGTAACGTCGGTTCGACAGCATCGGACGACACCAAACCACAAAACGTAAAATAAGAATTTGCTTCAAACTGAGAACATATCCGACGTGTATCATCAGTATGCTGATGGACCACAGCCACAACACGGATGTCATTGACTTCCGTAGATATGGCGAAGCCGAACAGCAGCAGGAGTACAAGAGGCATAATCAGAACGACCGTCATCGTCCGTGAATCGCGCACGAGATGGAGCGTCTCTTTCCTTATCATTGACGTAAATATCGACATAGCTTTAACCCTCCCCTCTTTTTGCATCCTTCGCAACCATACGAAAGACTTCGTCCATTGTTCCGACACCATAGGTCTCCTTTAACGCAGCCGGGCTGCCGAGTGCCTTTATCCGGCCATCAACCATGATGGATATGCGATTGCAGTACTCGGCTTCATCAAGATAGTGAGTCGTCACAAATATCGTCATTCCGTCGGCTGAAGCCTTATAAATGAGTTCCCAAAATCTGCGCCGCGTCACCGGGTCGACACCTCCAGTCGGTTCATCAAGAAAGACGATGTCCGGCTCATGAAGTGTGGCTGCGGCAAATGCCAACTTCTGACGCCATCCTGTCGGAATATCTTTCACGCACGTGTTTCTCATATTCTCCATCTCAAGACTGCGGAACATTTCTGCCATCCGACGCATTATCAAGTCGTCAGGCATCCCATAAATGGTCGAAAAGAGTTGCAAGTTTTCCCCGACCGTAAGTTCCTCGTAAAGCGAAAACTTTTGGCTCATATATCCGATACGTCGCTTTATTTCCTCCGCCTGGCTCCTTATGTCACATCCGGCCACTGTCCCCACTCCCGAAGTAGGGCGACTGAGACCGCAGAGCATGCGCATGGCCGTCGTCTTTCCGGCTCCATTGGCGCCAAGAAAGCCGAATATCTCTCCCCGCCTCACCTCAAAACTGATATTGTCAACGGCAGTAAAACTTCCAAAACGTTTGGTCAAACCATTCACGGAGATGGTTATGTCATTGTTATTGGCCATTGTCTTCATTTGTTTATCCGTCCGGTTTTAATGAACAAGTCCTCTATATTTCCTTCTGCAGGATATACTTTAACGTCGGAAAGGCCTCTTGAAGTCAAGTCTTTGATGGCTGAAGCCGAGTCGAATGTGCTATCGGAAACGATATGAAGCGTAGCTCCGAACGTATAGCAATCGACCACCCCTTTCATGGTTCGCAGAGCCTGTAACAACGGATACATTTCTTTAGCCGAAGCGTTGTACAGTGTTCCGGCGAGTCCGGCCGTCAGATTGTCCGCTGTGCCGACATCAATGATCTTACCTTTGTTCAGCAATGCGATACGGTCACAACGTTGGGCTTCGTCCATGTACGACGTGGAGACAAGGATGGTGATATCTTGCTCACGCAGTGTGGACAGCATGTCCCAGAACTCGCTCCGTGACACGGCATCCACACCGGTTGTCGGTTCGTCGAGCAGAAGTATTTTCGGTCTGTGTATCAACGCACACCCCAACGCAAGTTTTTGCTTCATGCCTCCCGACAAAGCCCCCGCTCTACGATTGGGAAAACGCGCAAGTTGTCCGAATATTGGAGCGATGAGGTCGTAGTTGTCGCTGACATTCACCCCAAACAGGGAAGCGAAAAACTGCAGATTTTCGTTTACGGTGAGGTCCGGATAGAGCGAAAATTGCGCTGGCATATAACCGACGGAACTGCGTATCTGCCGTATGTCACGCTTGACATCAAATCCCGCTACAGTTGCCGAGCCACCGTCAAGCGGAGTTAGGGTGGTCAGGATGCGATAGAGTGTCGTCTTCCCAGCGCCATCCGGTCCGATGAGTCCAAAGAGAGCACCCTCAGGAACCGAAAGTGTCACATCGTCGAGTGCGCAGACATCACCGTATGACTTTGATACATTGCTAATGTTGATGGCTTCTGTCATAACCTTACTTCTCCATATTGACCAAGTTTGAGCCTGCCGTCATTCTTCACCGCCACCTTTACGGCATAGACAAGATTGGCTCTCGAGTCGTTCGTCTGTATTGATTTCGGCGTAAACTCGCTCTCCTCCGCTATCCACACAATGCGACCGGGATAATCATATCGCTCGTCATTTCCGAAATCGGCGACAACTGTGACTGTCTGTCCGATCTTTATGTTGGCCAATTGGGATGCCGTGAAGTAACTTCTGAGATAGATATCGTTGAGATTGGCTACCTTGAATAATGGTTTCCCCGGTGTCGCATATTCGCCGGCCTCAGCATATTTCAACAGTACCGTGCCTGCTATTGGTGATTTTATTCGACTGTTGCGTATCTGTTCTGCGACCTGCTCCTTCTCGTATTGCAACGCAAGCGCATTATCTGTCGTAGACGTGCGGCTCTTGCCAAGAGAAGACAACAACGCATCAAGCTGTCCCTCAAGCATGCGCAACACGGCCGTGGCATCATCACCCTGCTTTTGTGTAGCCGCGCCGTCGGCAAGCAGTCGCGAAATGCGGTCACACTCATTTTTCTGATGCGCAATCTGTGTGCGCAGAGATGATGCCTGTGCAGCTATGTCGGGCGACTGTTTCTCCGTGGCCGACTGCCGACTCTCCATCTGCTTATACCGAAGCACGAGCAACGCCGTATCTACTGCGCCGACCTGCTGTCCGCGGCTGACAGTATCACCTTCGGATATATCAAGCGAAATGATACGGCCACCGGTCTCCGCAGCCACTGTCACCGTGGTGGATTCGAATATTCCAGTCGCATCATATTGACGGTCATTCTTGCATGAAATGAGACCAGCGACGGTCATAACGATAATAAATGTCTTGTTCATCGGTTCAGAATATGTTTAAGTTGGTATATACTTTGTATCAGTTGTATCTCATGAAATGCCATAGTCAGGCGAGCCTGATTTTCGTCTGTCAGTTTTGTGAGCAGCGCTGTGGCATCAATGACCCCATTGTTCAACTGGGATTCCGCAGCCCGCCTTACGTTCTCATTTAATTCGACAATCCGCCTGTCATCCTTCATCATCTGCTCTATCGCGCGGATATTGTCGGTCTGCGACTGTATCTGCAGATTTGTATTGAAAAGGAACACGTCGCAGTCCGATGATATGCCTTCGGTCGACAACCTGAGTCTGCTCTCTTTGTTTCGCTTGTTGTAAAGCCCGCCGATAGTCCACGACATTTTCAGACCGGCCATAACATTCGCCGACGGATCCCTTGAGGTCATGCTCTTGAAATAATCAAATCCCGGATAGCCGTAGTAAGCTTGGGCAAAAAGTCCCACACGAGGCATCAAAGTAGCACGGATGCTACTCTCGCGGACTTCATTGGTCAACATACGGGCTTTGAACAGTCGTTGTTCCGGACGATCCGGAGAAAGATTGTCCGGCATTGTTGCATCAGGTTTCACGAGAGTCCGACCGTCAAGTTTGCATCCGATGTATATCTCCATCATCCGGCGATAGCTGTCCGAAAGACTTTGAAGTTGCGTGAGTTGACGAACAAGAGTCAGAAGACGTGCCTCCACCATGTCGACATCACTCTGCATTGCCACACCGTTGGTCTTCATGGAGCGCAGTTTCATGAGATTGCTCTCCAAGAGTTCCTTCGCGATACGTGTCTGCTTGATCTGTTCGTCAACGAGCAATATATTAAAGAAAAGATTTTCCACACGTTCCCTCACTGCATACATCTGTACATCCAGTTCGGCCTGCCGCTCAGTGGTCTCAGCACGCTCAATCCGGCGACGGGACCTGCTTTCACCGCCGTCCCACACCACCTGATTGAGTTCGGCACCCAGTTTATATTGCTGTCTGCTCATGCCGGGCAGATCGCCACCGGCATGTTTCAACATCTGAGACAATCCTTCCGGCAATGAGGGCACAACATTCTGGGTTGTTCCCTGGCCGTAGGCATAAACCTGAGGCAACCAGCTCTTGCCGATGTCCGACAGACTGACTTCCTGCATGGAGAGGAGTATGCCATATTTGCTTATCAGCGGATAGTTGGCCTGCGCAAGACTGACACATTCATCCAACGTCACTTGAGCCCATGTTGCGATGCTGCATCGGAACACTAATGCCACAATCAATGTAATTCGCCTAAACATAATCATCTGAGTTGTAGTTTATCCAATATTGTACGCACGTTCTCCTGTCTCCTTTTAGCCAAAAAGTCCTCGTAACTGCCAAACATAATTTCTGTCATGGGAGTGATGATGGGCGAGCTCAAAAACGGGAAGGCATTGAGTGACACCATGTCAAACACAAGCATACGCGCATCTGTCTGTCGGCATTTCCCGTCGTTCGCAAGCGTGTCTATTGCGGTTTGAAGCTCAATGACCAAGGCCGATGCCTTCGCACATAGAGTGCTTTTTATCAGTTCAAGTCGCTCCGGATGGACATGTATCTCGTTGATGAGGAATCTTGGGACATCACGATTGGCCGCAATGAAGTCAAAATGACACTCCACCATCTGCGTAATGCGCTCCTCAAGTGATTGTGCCGGATCCCACTTGCTTATTGTGCCTATCATTGTCTCGCAAAGTTTGTCCATTTTGTCCGCCACAATTCGTTCAAACAACTTGTCCTTAGTGCGGAAATAATAATGCAACATGGCATGGGTCACGCCGGCAGCATGAGCAATGTCGGTCGTTTTGGCTCCGGCATAACCTTTATCAAGAAATTCTTTTTCTGCAGCCTGCAAGATGAGAGTCTCTGTGTCATGCTGCTGATTCTGATGCTGTATTGTATCCATTTTATATTTAACCGTTTTGATTAACACGTTTGTTAGTTGCAAAGATAAAGTATTCCCAATATACCAACAAACTTTTTTCAATCTTTTTTATTCTGATATCAATATTGTCGTCAATGGCAAAGCTATGCCCCTACTGCGATAGATACGATATTGAGTCTTTATCAATATTCCTTATTCTTCACCCCAAATGTCGGACGGACTAATTATATTTACAAAACATCGTTCACGAAAATGCATGAAGATTTGTGTTTTTATGACCAATAAGGCCCTTTCAGGCATCCTCAGACACTCCCGAAAGCGTCCTCGTCCCCAAAAAGAGGAGAGCATCGGAGGCCTTAAGGGCCTTACAGCCTCCCATTTTTGAAAAAGTTCGCGAGTTTTTGATTGCCGAAAAAGGACAAAAAAAGCGGTTGTTGGCAAGCAACGGGGCCCCCGCGGGGTTGCAACGGCGTGCTCGTTGGACTGCAACGGCGGCCCCGTTGCAATGCCGTAAGGGCCTCGTTGCAGAGCCGGTAGGGCCCTACGGGAAGCCCAGTTCTCCCCTTTTGGGGGAGTTAGAAGGGACTGCCGTTCATAAACAACTGAGAATGAACACTTTGCAAAATAGCACTTTTTAACACCGAAAAAATGGTCCCGATTTTGACCTTCGTGAGATTTGAAAATTTGGGAGCCGACGGAAAAATTTTGCAAAGTGCCTTCGGATTTTGGCGTTAAATTCAGAATTATTTTGACAACACGCGTTCTTCATATCCTCCATACAATCATATATATGTACTATGTACAAACCACGACAGGGTGCTTGGGCCGGAATTTGACATGCCCTCCTAACGGCATTTGAAACCTTTTTTCATGTTTTATTCGTCTATTCCGCATAATTTCCTTAATTTTGCATCTGAATTTTAAAATTTTATATCAATTGATAGAGAAACATATTGTATTGGAGGACATTGACCCCGTGGTGTTCTACGGAGTGAATAATGTCCACTTGCAGATGATAAGGGCACTTTACCCTAAATTGAGGATCGTGGCGCGCGACAACGTGATGCGCGTGCTCGGCGACGAAGAACAGATGTGTGCTTTAGAGGAAAGTGCGGAAAAGATGCGCCGCCATATCATGAAATTCAATACTCTCAAGGAAGAAGACATCTTGAATATCGTCAAAGGTGAGCGAACCAATGATGAATATCCGGACGGCGTAGTGGTCTATAATATCTCCGGACGACCGATAAAGGCGCGTGGCGAAAACCAGCAGAAACTGATTGACGCATACAACAACAACGACATGATATTCGCTGTAGGACCGGCAGGCACGGGAAAGACATACCTCAGCATAGCCTTGGCCGTAAAAGCGCTGAAAGAGAAGACCATCAGAAAGATCATATTGAGTCGTCCGGCAGTGGAAGCCGGTGAAAAGCTCGGTTTTCTCCCCGGTGACATGAAAGACAAGATTGACCCCTATCTGCAGCCGTTGTATGATGCGCTAGAAGACATGTTGCCGGCGGTGAAACTGCAAGACATGATGGAAAAGCATGTCATACAGATAGCACCACTGGCATTTATGCGAGGACGGACACTCAGCGACGCGGTCGTCATATTGGATGAGGCGCAAAACACGACTCCTGCTCAGATAAGGATGTTTCTGACCCGTATGGGATGGAACACCAAAATGATAATCACCGGAGATATGACGCAAATCGACTTACCAAGAGAACAGAAGAGCGGTCTTGTGGAAGCATTGAACATATTGAGCGATATCGAGGGCATTGGTATCGTCCGGCTCAACAAGAAAGACATCGTCCGCCACAAACTGGTAACAAGGATTGTCAATGCGTATGAGGCGTTTGACAAGAAACCGAAGGAATAAAATTTATTGTTCGCGAACATTATTATAAAATATATAAAACGATCATAAGATGAAAGCATTAACAAGAACTGATTTCAACTTTGAAGGACAGAAGAGTGTTTATCACGGCAAAGTGCGTGATGTCTATGACATCAATGACGACCTGATGGTCATGGTTGCAACAGACCGAATATCGGCATTCGACGTCATCCTGCCCAAAGGTATTCCGTTTAAAGGTCAAGTGCTCAACCAGATTGCAGCTAAATTTCTGGATGCCACGAATGACATCTGTCCTAACTGGAAATTGGCAACCCCGGACCCGATGGTCACTGTGGGTCTGAAGTGTGAGGGCTTTCGCGTGGAGATGATAATCCGTTCGATACTGACAGGTTCGGCATGGCGTGAGTATCAGAAGGGATGTCGCGAAATCTGTGGTGTGAAACTTCCTGAAGGCATGCGTGAGAACGAACGTTTCCCTGAGCCCATCATCACTCCGACGACAAAAGCCGATGAGGGACACGACATGAACATATCAAAGGAGGAAATAATAAATCAGGGCATTGTGAGTGCGGAAGACTATGAGGTGATGGAGGACTACACAAGAAAACTCTTTAAGCGTGGTCAGGAAATCGCAGCGCGTCAGGGACTTATCCTTGTAGACACGAAGTATGAGTTCGGAAAGCGCGACGGCAAAGTCTATCTCATTGACGAAATCCACACGCCGGACTCAAGCCGTTACTTCTACGCCGAAGGTTACGAAGAGAAGTTTGCAAAAGGAGAGCCCCAGAAGCAGTTGTCCAAGGAGTTTGTGCGCCAGTGGCTCATCGAACACAACTTCATGAACGAGCCGGGACAGACCATGCCGGAGATTACGGATGAGTATGCGGAAAGCGTAAGCGAGCGTTACATCGAGCTATACGAGCACATCACCGGAACTAAGTTTGACAAGGCAGCAGAAGACGGTGATATCGCCGCACGTATCGAAAAGAACGTGAGCGAATATCTCGCAAGCAGAAAGTAACGGAATAAGTCCGTTCTGTCATCGGAAAGATGCGACATTGATTTTTCCCGAGAAAACATGTATAAGCAGGAAGAGATAAAGCCATACGGGCAGAATTTGGAGAAAGGTGAGCAAGTGGAGATGATGTTTGACAACATCGCCCCCACTTACGACACCTTAAACCATCGTTTGTCATGGAATATAGACAAGGGATGGCGTCACAAGGCCATACGTCAGCTCGCGCCATACTGTCCGCAGACCATCCTCGACATTGCCACCGGTACCGGTGACTTTGCCATAATGCAGGCTGAGATGTTGCACCCGGAAAAGATTTTGGGTGTGGATATCAGCATGAGAATGATGGATATCGGGCGTCGCAAGATCGCAGAACGAGGGCTTGACGGCATCATCTCTTTCTCACGGGAAGACTGCATGAAATTGTCGTTTGCCGACGAGTCGTTTGATGCTGTGACGGCCGCATTCGGGATACGCAATTTCCAGAATCTTGATGTAGGATTGCGAGAGATGTGTCGCGTGTTGAAACGTGGGGGACACCTGAGCATTGTCGAGCTTACGACACCGGTTTGTTTCCCCATGAAACAATTGTTTCGCATCTATTCACATACAGTACTCCCCGTTTACGGCCGATTGATATCAAAGGACAACAGCGCTTACGGTTACCTCACAGCCACAATAGAGGCGTTTCCTCAAGGCGAACGTATGGTTGAGATATTGAAAAATGCCGGTTTCCGAGAAGCCTCATTCAAACGCCTCACGTTCGGTATCTGCACAATGTATTTTGCAACAAAATAGATAAGGTATAATTTAATATGGACAAATACGGTTTAATAGGTTATCCGCTCGGTCACTCTTTCTCAATAAGCTACTTCAACCAAAAGTTTATCGACGAGGGAATCGACGCCCTGTATGAGAATTTTGAGATACAGACGATAGAAGCTCTGCTCGAAGTGCTCAGTTCTAATCCGAACCTGCGAGGACTCAATGTGACCATACCTTACAAGCAAAAAGTCATCTCCTATCTTGACTCTATAAGCCCGGAGGCACGCGCCATTGGAGCAGTAAATGTCATACGTGTGGAACATGACGGCCATCGAACAATACTGAAAGGTTACAATTCGGATGTCATTGGTTTCACACAAAGCATCGAACCGATGCTTGAGAAGTGGCACAAAAAGGCTCTAATCTTAGGAACTGGCGGTGCTTCAAAAGCCATCGATTACGGACTCAAAGCTCTTGGTCTCGAAACCGTATTTGTGAGCCGCTTCAAACGCCCCGGTACTGTATTATATAAGGATGTTACGCCTGAAGTCATCAAAGAATACAACGTGATTGTCAACTGCACACCTTGCGGCATGTATCCACATACAGAAGAGTGCCCCGAACTGCCCTATGAGGCAATGGATAATCACACTATTCTTTATGATCTCATCTATAACCCCGATGAGACTCTCTTTATGAAAAAAGGTAAAGTTCACGGGGCAAATACGAAAAACGGTCTTGAAATGTTGTTGCTGCAGGCATTCGCCAGTTGGGAGTTTTGGAATGGCAAGAATAGCGAACAACAGACACCCTTGTCGCCTACCGTAGAGTAACAACTAATAGCATATAAATACGACCTCTGAAAATTTGTAAACAGATTACAGAGAGAAACCGCAGGCAACATAAATTCAATATTTACAGAATAAAATCATGGACAAGAACAATCGTTATATGATGCGCGGCGTGAGTGCTGCCAAAGAGGATGTGCATAATGCAATCAAGAACATAGACAAGGGCATATTCCCGCAGGCCTTTTGCAAGATTATCCCTGACATCCTGGGAGGTGATCCTGAGTATTGTAACATAATGCATGCTGACGGCGCCGGCACTAAGTCATCGCTCGCATACATGTACTGGAAAGAGACCGGCGACCTTAGCGTATGGAAAGGTATTGCCCAGGATGCACTCATAATGAACACGGACGACCTGTTGTGCGTGGGAGCGGTGGATAACATTCTCGTTTCAAGCACTATCGGACGCAACAAGATGCTGATACCGGGTGAGGTCATATCTGCAATCATCAACGGCACGGACGAACTACTGTCACAGATGCGCGACATGGGTATCGGCATATATGCCACCGGAGGCGAGACCGCTGATGTGGGAGATTTGGTACGTACTATAATTGTAGACTCTACCGTGACATGTCGTATGAAGCGTAGCGATGTCATTGACAATGCCAATATTCGCCCCGGTGATGTTATCGTCGGACTGTCATCTTGCGGCCAGGCAACCTATGAAGAGCGCTACAACGGCGGCATGGGCAGCAACGGATTGACCAGTGCCCGTCATGATGTCTTTGCAAAATATCTGGCTGAAAAATATCCGGAAAGCTATGACCATGCCGTTCCTGAAGAGCTGGTTTACAGCGGCAACTATCACTTGGACGACCCCGTGAAAGACACTCCACTTACGGCAGGACAGCTTGTGCTATCCCCTACCCGCACCTATGCCCCTGTAATAAAGCGTATCCTCGATGAATTGCGTCCGGAAATCCACGGTATGGTCCATTGCACAGGAGGGGCCCAGACAAAGGTTCTGCATTTTGTTGGAGACAACTGCCGTGTCATAAAAGATAACATGTTCCCCGTTCCACCTCTTTTCAAAATAATTAGAGAACAGAGTGAAACAGATTGGAAAGAGATGTACAAGGTGTTCAATATGGGCCATCGTATGGAGATTTATATTCGTCCGGAGATAGCTGATGCCGTCATGAAAATCAGTCGTAGCTTCAATATTGAAGCTCGTATCATAGGTCGCATTGAGGAAGGCGAAAAGAGTCTTACCATCAAATCCGAATTTGGAACTTTTGAATATTGAAATAGACACAACAATGACACATATTCCGACCTTTGGAACACTTTGAGAAAAGTACAACTATTTTTATGAACAAACACGGGAAACATCCCCGTATCACCAGCAGATGCGTAAGAGGTCACTCCACTAATACGTTGCGACAGTGATATTGGAATGTTTCCTTTTTTATGAAATACAGAAGAACTCCCTTTTTAAGGTAATCGGAAAGTCTTTTATCATAATAAAAGCTCCTTTTTACTTGAAAGACAACGGTTTATCGAATAAAAAATGTAATTTTGCAGTCCGAAAAGCCTTTTTCTTATGTAGCCGCAACGGTCTCATTGCAAATCAAGGCAACTGTGGGAGAACATTCTAAACCAAACATAGAACAACATTTTATGCCAGAAAACAATAGTATATTGGAAAAATTGGACGGCTTGGAAAGCCGATACGAAGAAGTCGCAACACTTATCACCGACCCCAATGTCATTGGCGACCAGGAGCGTTACGTCAAACTCACCCGTGAGTACAAAGACCTCGGCGACATCATGGATGCCAGAAAGCGGTATATCAGTTGTCTCAACTCCATAAAGGAAGCAAAGGATATCCTCGCCAATGAGACTGATTCGGAGATGAAGGAAATGGCACGTGAGGAATTGATTGAGAACGAAAATCTCCAGCCAAAACTGGAAGAGGAAATCAAGATCGCCCTTGTTCCAAAAGATCCGGAAGATGCCAAGAACGTCCAAATGGAGATAAGGGCCGGAACGGGAGGTGACGAAGCTGCGCTGTTTGCCGGCGACTTGTTCCAAATGTATAAGAGATTTTGCGATGCCAAGGGATGGACACTTTCCATAACAAGTGTCAGCGAAGGGGCTGTCGGAGGGTTCAAGGAAATCGATTTCGCCGTCAGCGGAGATAATGTCTATGGCATATTAAAATATGAATCAGGCGTACACCGTGTTCAGCGTGTGCCTGTGACAGAGTCAAACGGACGTATGCAGACTTCTGCCGCCACCGTTGCCGTTCTTCCGGAAGCCGATAAATTCGAGGTAAGTATCAATGAAGGTGAGATAAAATGGGATACCTTCCGCAGCTCCGGAGCCGGTGGTCAGAATGTGAACAAGGTCGAATCCGGAGTCAGACTACGCTATATGTGGAAAAATCCCAATACCGGAGAAACCGAAGAAATACTTATCGAATGTACCGAGACACGTGACCAGCCAAAGAATAAGGAGCGTGCCCTATCCCGTTTGCGCACTTTCATCTACGACAAAGAACACCAAAAGTATGTCGATGATATCGCCAATCGTCGCAAAACGCTTGTTTCCTCCGGTGACCGCAGTGCAAAAATCAGAACATATAATTTTCCTCAAGGACGTGTGACTGACCATCGCATAGGTTATACGACCCATGACCTGCAAGGTTTTCTCGGTGGTAATATCCAGGACATGATTGACGCACTGACCGTTGCGGAAAACGCGGAGAGAATGAAAGAAAGTGAACTATAAAGGCAAATGCCGACAAGCAAAATGTCGATACGGCACAAGCAATATCCCAATCGGATAATTACAGACCACAATGTATGCATACAATACATACAATGACCACAATACAATGGAACAATGAATAGAAAAGAACTGATAGAGCAGATAAGAAACAAGAAGAGTTTCCTCTGTGTAGGTCTCGATACAGACCTAAAAAAAATCCCCCGGCACCTTCACACTTGTGAAGACCCGATATTTGAATTCAATAAAGCCATCATTGATGCCACGGCTCCTTACTGTGTGTCATACAAGCCAAATCTTGCTTTTTATGAAGCATTTGGCGTGAAAGGTATGATTTCCTTTGAGAAAACAATCCATTATCTGAAAGAAAACTATCCCAAACACTTCATCATTGCCGACGCGAAACGTGGTGATATAGGAAATACTTCCGCCATGTATGCCCGCACATTCTTTGACGAATATGACATCGACGCACTGACTGTTGCCCCATATATGGGTGAAGACAGTGTGGTGCCATTTCTCAATTATAAAGACAAATGGGTCATTCTTTTGGCTTTGACAAGCAATAAAGGAAGTCACGACTTCCAGATGACGACAGACACCGACGGCGAACGATTGTTTGAAAAGGTGTTGCGTACAAGCCAACAGTGGGGTAATGAAGACAATATGATGTATGTTGTCGGAGCCACACAGGGCGAAATGTTCAAGGATATACGCAAGGTCGCGCCCAGCCACTTCCTGCTTGTCCCCGGCGTAGGTGCCCAAGGAGGTAGTCTGCAAGAGGTTTGCCGTTACGGCATGACTGAAGACTGCGGACTTTTGGTCAACAGTAGTCGTGGAATAATATATGCGTCATCGGGCGAGGATTTTGCAGAAGTTGCCGCACATAAGGCCGCCGAACTTCAGAAAGAAATGGAAAAGGAATTGGAGAAAATCTTGTAAAGCACCAATTCTAAACAAGAACAATAAATCATAAAGAGGTCGGAAACGCAAACTTATGCCGATATAGCAATTTAGATACCGTCGCATGAGTCTGCCTTTCCGATTTTTTTTAGAATTTCAAATCTGCACCACTGAACGCGACAACACTGATTGTGTAGCACGACAGATGCGCATCATGACACGAATAAATTGCAAAGGGATGTAAAATGAATGATACGAAAATAATCAACGACCCGGTTTTCGGATTTATTAAGATCCCACGCGGGCTGCTGCTTGACATTGTGGATCATCCGCTCATGCAGCGTCTCACGCGAATCAATCAACTGGGTCTTGCCTCCGTGGTATATCCCGGAGCACGTCACACCCGTTTCCAACATTCCGTCGGAGCATTTCACTTGATGAGCGAGGCGATACTGACTCTTCAACAGAAAGGCCATTTCATATTTGACAGCGAAGCCGAAGCTGTCGAAGCGGCCATACTCATGCACGACATTGGCCACGGTCCGTTCAGCCACGTTTTGGAACATACGTTGATCAACGGAATATCTCATGAGGATATATCCCTGCTCATGATGGAACGCATCAACCAGGATCTTGGCAACCAACTCGGATTGGCCTTGAAGATATTCAAAGACGAATATCCCAAACATTTCCTACATCAGCTCATCAGCAGTCAACTCGACATGGACCGCTTGGATTATCTTAGACGCGATTCATTCTATACCGGGGTTACTGAAGGAAACATCGGCAGTGCACGTATAATAAAGATGCTCAATGTCATAGACGACCGCCTGATGGTCGACTCCAAGGGCATTTATTCGATTGAAAACTATCTTACATCACGCCGTCTGATGTATTGGCAAGTCTATCTGCACAAGACAGCTGTCGCCTTTGAAAATGTGTTGGTCAATATGCTCACTCGTGCAAAGGAACTCACACGACGTGGTGAATCGCTTTTTGCAACCCCGGCGCTATCCTATTTTCTCCATAACAGTGTAGACAAGACTTGGTTTGATACTCACCCCGAGGCACTACAAATGTATGCGGAGTTAGATGACAACGACATTTGGAGTTCTATCAAAGTGTGGATGCACCACGACGACAAGATTTTGTCGACACTTGCCCGAGATATGGCATGCCGTAAGATTTTCAAAGTCGAAGTCTACGACAATCCTATCGACGACAATTATATCGCTGACATACGCCGTGAAATAGCACAGAGCATGGGAGTGAACGAAAATGATGCCCACTATATGATGGGCGTCAAGACCATCCAGAAAGACATGTATGACCCGGAAAACGAGACCATCTCCATCCTCTACAAAGATGGCACGGTCAAAGACATATCACAAGCGTCCGAGCTATTCAATATGCAGCTGTTATCTAAAAAGATAAAGAAATACTATCTGTGTTATCAGCAAATAATTCAAGAAAAAGACAAAAAGAGGCAGATTACAAGAATCTAAAAGATGACACCAAACTTCGATTAACAAGAGGATGTATCAAAATGCGGGGGAAGCACAGTAGGGACATATTCTTGTATTTGTCCGCCAAACGACCATTGAATATCAACACGTTACAGGCGGACAAATACAAGAATATGTCCCTACCAAGCATCACGTGGCCATTTTGATATACCCTCTTGTCATTTCTGCTTTCCTCCGCATCCTCATCTGTGGAGTGATAGTTCAATTAAGACCCTCATTAGCCCACTTAAAGACTTCCAAATGAGGTTGTCACATCGTTCACAACCAACGACAGACTTTGGTGTTTCGAACGGACGGTGTGACGGCATAGATACGGAAACGTCAGAATAATATCAAATTTTTAACATTTCGCTTTTCTCCAAAATCGAGACAAAAACGCCGTGATTTTAACATTGCCATGTTGTTTTCCTACCAAAAAAAATTGAAGGCTGAGCAATAAGGGCCTTATTGCACCACAACAAGCACGCCATTGGTCTGCAACGGGCACGCCGTCGCAATGCAACGAGCGCCCCGTTGCGATGCAATAAGGCCCTTACGGCAAGACGCTGAATATTTAAAAATCTTTCAATATTGCACATCTAACTGATATTCAATACGTTATAAAAACCGGCAAAAAATCGCGAATTTTAGTCCGAGGACAGGATTCCTCCGAATGATGAACGTTTTGCGAGGCGTTTGTAAAGATTGTTCTGAGTTTTTAACACTTTGCCCCTGCTCCCGATTTCATCCGACATTCACTCCAAATGTCGGGTGAACCTTATATTAGCCCAACAAAACACCATTCTTTTTTTGTTAAATAGCGTTAACCATATTATTGCTCTTTCTACAAAAATATGTACCTTTGTAGTCGTTTTCGGGCTTTCATAACAATGAGCACGGATAAGGATTCCGTCGATCGTATAATTTTTGATAGTTGCAAGTCAAATCAGTTCGCGTGGATTCACACTGATTTAAAATTGAGACAACTATCAAAAATAAAAAAATCAATGACACGAAAAACTATTTTTCCGGCATTGCTTCTCGCAATGTTCATGGGCGATATGGGCTCTTTGGCTCATGCTGCACAACCCATCATTCTGTCTGTGGACAGTCTTTTTCGTCTAATTGACGACCGTAGTCACACAATCAGACTAAAAGCACTGTGCGTTGACGAAGCCGTGAGCGGAGAGAGTGTGGCACGCAGTTCTCTCTTGCCTCACATCGACGCGGCCCTCTCGGTGGGTTATCTCGGCGACGGCTATCTCACGGATCGTGATTTCGGTAATGGCATGATGATTCACAATCCACACTCAAAAAATGACTTCGCACTGGAAGCCATGCAAGTGATATACAGCGGAGGTGAGCTTTCGGGCAACATACGCATGGCCAAACTCAATGCCGACATGGCGCGGCTCGACCTGGAGGAAAGCCGCCAGCAGGTGAAATTTTTGCTGCTGGGCTGGCTGATTGACCTCCAGTGCATCCACAACCGCATCCGCGTGCTCGACGAGAACATCGGGTTGGCACGTAGCGTGTTGGACAACGTGCGTGCAAAATATGAAGAAGGAGTGACCCTGAATAGCGACATCACTCGATATGAACTTCAGCTCGAAGCATTGAAGCTCCAGCGGGAGAAGGCCGGCGAGACCATGCGCACCACAAACTACAGGCTGGCCAACGCCCTCGGCATCCCGACTGGTGACACCGAGTTCATTCCCGCCATGCCACTGATGGACGGCACAAAGGAGATTGAACCGGAGAACAGCTGGCAGGAACAGGCACAATCGTCAAGCATCATGCTTCAAAAGGCCGGATTGGGCATATCCATGAGCGAAACGAGCAGAAAGATTGCCACTGCAGCTCTCCGGCCGAAGCTATCTCTTTTCGCCTACGGTCAATTTAACTCCCCTATTGTTACAGAGGTTCCGATCATCAACAAGAACATAATGTTCTGGGGATTCGGGGCGAGCCTGAGCTTTAACATATCATCATTATATACGGCCAACCGTCGCATCCGTCAGGCACGCATAGCCGAAATGGAGAGTCGGGAAGCCTACAACCTCGGAGTCGAGAATGTAGAGGACAACGTACAGGCCGCATACGAAGGCTACCGGACGGCTGTCACCGAACTGCGCACACAGGAGAAGAGTCTCGAACTGGCCCGTCAGAACTATGACATCGTCAACGACCGTTTTGAGAACGGAATGGCGCTGGTCACCGATATGGTCGACGCCGCCAACGTGCGACTCTCGGCGGAGACTGGTGTAGAAAACGCGCGCACAACGCTACTCTTCCGTTATTACAAGCTGAAATATGTAACGAATACTCTATAAAATGAGATAAACGCAAAACACAAAGAATCAATTGCTATGGAATAGTAAAACAACTTCGTGCCTTTGCGGTCAAACAGACATAAAACATCAACATCATAGACATAAAACATCAACAACATCATGAACAGAAAAACAAAAGTACGCATATACAACATCGTTGTAATCACCCTGCTGATTGCAGGCATTGGATTTGTGATTTCAAAATTCACTCACCTCGGTAACGTTGAGTTCACCGACAACGCCTACGTCCACCAGCATATCACACCCATCAACAGCCGCGTGACCGGATTTATCAAGGAGATACGCTTCGACGAATATACTCCGGTGCACAAGGGCGACACGCTCGTCATCATCGAGGACACGGAGTTCCGCCTCCACGTAGCACAGGCTGAGGCCGCCCTCGGCAACGCCCTCGCCGGACACAAAGCCTCGGCAACGTCGGTCCAGACGGTCGAGAGCAACATCGGGGTGAACGATGCCGCCATCGCCGAATGTCGTGTACAGCTGGAGAACGCACGCCGTGAGGACGAGCGCTACAGCCGTCTGCTGGAACGCAAGTCGGTCACGCGCCAGCAGTATGACAACGTCCATACGGCATATCTCTCAGCGAAGGCACGCTACGACCAGCTGACACGCTCGCGCCAGTCGACATCGCTCGTCAAAAACGAACAGAGCCACCGTCTCGAACAGAACGACGCCGGCGTGAAAGTGGCACAGGTTGCGCTCGACCTGGCCCGCCTGAACCTGTCATACACCGTGATTGTCGCCCCGTGTGACGGTGTGCTGGGCCGCAAGGACATCAACATTGGCCAGCTCGTACAGCCGGGCCAGACGCTGGTGGACATCGTCGACTCTGGCGACAAGTGGATTGTGGCTAACTTCCGCGAGACGCAGCTTCACAACATCGCCGAGGGCGGCAAGGTCGACATGACGGTCGACGCTCTGCCCGGATGCCGTCTGACAGGAACCGTCGTCTCGATTTCAGATGCCACCGGCTCGGCCGTATCAATGATTCCGACGGACAACGCGACGGGCAATTTCGTCAAAGTTGAACAGCGCATACCGGTACGCATAGCCATCGACGACCGCAAATCGGAGGGTTACGCCCGTCTCCGGGCCGGTATGAGCGTTGAATGTGAGGTTAGATACTGATCGGCATGGCTGAGAACAACAAAGAATGGCATGGCGGATTCGCCATGCCCATGTTCAAGGACTGGGTTCCGGAATGGATTCGCCCGTGGCTCTATGTCTATCTGGCATTCACGTTCCAGCTCTCCGGCGGCATCTATATCGGAGCGCTGAACGAGATGATGGGCTCAATGTCCCTGATGCGCGAGGACCTGCTGATGTGCCTCTATGCCGGACTTTGCGGTCTGGCGTTCACATTCCCCATCCTATTCCGGACGAAATTCCGCTTCACCAACAGGACGCTACACCTGACGTCGACGCTTGGCATCGCTATGTGCAACCTGCTCGGGATGTACGTCACCTATCTGCCGCTACTGTGGCTGATATGTTTCATCGCCGGCTGCCTGAAGATACAGGGAACATTCGAGTGCATGTCGAACATACAATTGTGGATGACACCAAAACGTGACTTCCGCGTATTCTTCCCGCTGCTGCACCTGTGGATCATGCTTTCAATAGCGATTTCCGACCTGCTCGCGGCATATTTCTGCCATGTGGCGACATTCCGGTATATGGCATGGCTGATGACGGGCGTCATGCTCTTCAACGCTCTGTGGCTCTTCGTCTGTACACGCCACTTTCGTTTCATGCGCCCGCTGCCGTTCTACTCGATTGACTGGCTGGGCGCCATCCTATGGGTCCTTTCTGTCATGCAGGTTGTCTATATATTCTGCTACGGCGAATTCTACAACTGGTGGGAAAGCGACGTGATATGTATGCTCTCCGTGACGGCTACGCTAACCCTGATTTTGGCCGTCATGCGTATGTTCCTCATACGCCATCCGTACATAGAGCCAAAGATGTGGCGCAACCGAAACTTACCGGGTTTATTCTTCCTCGCCCTGATAATCGAGGCACTGCTCGCCACGGAACATGTCCTCGAAGAGGTCTTCTATGAAAGCGGAATGGAGTGGCACAGCCATACAACCGCCGTGCTCAACTATCCGACAATGACGGGCATCATCTGCGCCTGTCTCTTCGCACTGCTTTGGCTGAAGGTATGGCAGAAAGGACGCGTCAGACTTATCGCCATCGGAGTGGCAGTGTTCATCTCCTACGTGCTGTGTTTCTATTTCACGGTGTCAACGGAGATGACCATTCGCCAGCTCTATCTGCCGATGTTCCTGCGTGGCTTCGCCGCAACGCTGCTCGGCATCGTACTGCTCTACACCATCCAGTCTGTCATGAACTTCATGGTCTTCTTCCAGTCGCTTGCCATATTCCAGACGCTCCACCTCCTCGTGGGCGGCGTAATCGGTGCGGCATGCTACGCCTTCGGCATCCGTTATCTCTTGGCTGACAGCATAGCCCGCTACGGTGCGGCAATGGACAACCTTCGCATGCCGGCCGCCGAAGTAACTCGCCATATCGGTGAACTGATGACCCAATTCCAGGTAGCAAGCGTGAAACAGCTCTACGGCATTGTGGCCTACGTAGCCATCGCCCTACTCATCTCCATTCTCCTCTACGACAGTCCTGCCAGACGCGACCGCCGTCAATGGATGCCGTCATGGACTGCCGTCGGAAAGGTTCTGCGGAAGAGGATATGAATCATCCCAACACGACATCGAGCACCATCATCAGCGTGAAACCGACGGCAAAACCGATTGTGTTTAGATTGGAATGAGGCTCTCCGCTGGCCTCCGGAATGAGTTCTTCAACCACGACATATATCATGGAACCAGCTGCAAAAGCCAACATATATGGCATGACAGGGGTCAGCAATGCGGTCAACATGATAACGGCAATACCTCCGAGAGGCTCTACCGCACCACTCAGACTGCCTATAAGGAAGGAGCGCAGACGACTGTTGCCCTCAGCCCGCATGGGCATCGAGATGATTGCACCTTCCGGTATGTTCTGTATGGCAATGCCAGCACACATGGTCAAGGCTCCTGCCGCACTTATCCCCGCATCACCCGACATCGCGCCGGCCAGCACAACGCCGACAGCCATGCCCTCCGGCAGATTGTGGATTGTCACCGCCAGTGACAGCATCGCCGTGCGGGAAAAGTGCGACGGCAGTCCTTCCGGTGTAGCTGTACCCAAATGAAGATGCGGGGTGAGATTGTCGACTAATAGCAAAAAGCCTATGCCGGCCAAAAATCCGATGGCAGCCGGAGCGACCCGCGCCAATCCTTCCGCTCCGGGGATGAAATCGAGACTCGGCAGGAGCAACGACCACACCGAGGCGGCTACCATTACGCCTGATGCAAAACCGAGCAAAGTCTTCCGCACTTGCAGCGACATGTCGTGCTTCATGAAAAACACCAGCGCGGAACCGAACACTGTTCCGAGAAATGGAATGAGCAATCCTAAAATGATGTCGTATGTCATATTCTATTCATTTTTTTCACCTTTGTCCCTTTCGTAACACCATGCCCTAACTCCCGAAGTGCTTTGGGTACAACGAGTTTACGGAGATTACGGGCGTATGCGAACGCCCCGTTGCCGACAGACGTCACTCCCCGTGGCAGCGTCACCTCGGTCAGACTGTTACACGAGTTGAAGGCGTTGGCACCGATGGTGCGCAACGAGCGCGGCAGCTTGACTTCGATGAGATTGAAACAGCCCGAAAAAGCTCTTTGACCAATGTGACTGACAAGCGTATGGATGCGTATCTCGTTGAGATGGGAACAACCGGCAAAGGCATAGTTGCCGATTTCCGGCAGCGTTATAGGCAAGGATATATATGTCAGACGCTCACTTCCACAAAACGCAGAGTCAGGCAATGTCAATATCACGCTCTCACTCAGGTCGATGATGGCAAGATTTCCACGACGTGACGACTTGTCGCCACCACCTCCACCAGACAACCGACGCAACAGGGCGATATCCTCGCGGCCGATACTTCCTGTCACCTTGATACTTTGCATCGTAAGCCAGTCATCATCGGTGATATAGGAGGCCAGACGCCCGGGCCGCTCGACATCCACACGTTTGGTCGTGGGACGAACGGTCTCTGGTGTCACTCCTGTCACCATCCGCTGGTGAGCGCGAAAGCCATAGAGGGTATCGGGATGATAATATCCGTTGCGACGGCCTCCCCACCCCCAGTTGACATGTACAAGCGAATCACGACAACCGTCAATGATGAACACATGGGCATTGTAGGCGCTTTTTTCTCCACGTATGATTACGGGGCGTCCGGCCCTCAACTCATTATATATAAGTGTCTTCCATGCTTTGCTTCCGGATTCGCCCGGATAGAATTCTCGGTCGGAGATGTGCATATAACGGTTATATCCGAAATGGCTCTTCAACCCCGTAACCACGCTGTTCAGTTTTGTCGAACTTGCACTCAGCCGATAGTTCGTCTCCGCCGCCGTACCGCAATCGCGTATCAACCGTGCCACGGCATCCTGAACGGCAATATCGAGGGTATCCGTCACGCTGTCAGACATCAGATACCACTGATAGCGGTGGCCGAGACGAGTGCTTTGTGACGGCCGTCCATAACGACGTATGACTTGCGACATGACCAAGGGTCCACACCCGGCATAAAGATGCTTCTCCACAGAGTCTATCATGACCGTTGGACACATCCGATTATAAGGATACTCCTGGCCCCACTCCGTGGTAAGCAGCGGAGCGACCTCCTGCGGAAAGACGTAACCCTGACCTTGGACTGCAACCGTAACAAGGAATGTCATGAATGTGACCAATGCTACAAATATCTTTTTCATGCTCGTGTCGATATCCATTCGTTTTTATGCAAAAGTACTGATAAAATATGAATCCCGGTGGCTTCAACATCATTGATTATACTATTTTAAGTTACTTTTCATGTCATGATAATATCACGAATTTAACATTTAAAATTCCTTCAAAAACAGAGCGGCAAAGCCCTCGTTTTAACATTCGGGCCGTATTTTTCAACTGAAAAATCCAGACGGCCGAGCAATAAGGGCCCCGTTGGTCTGCAATAAGCACGCCGTCAGGAGACAACGAGCACGCCGCTGCAATGCAACGAGCGCCCCGTTGCAGAGCCGTAAGGCCCTTATTGCTTGGAAAAATTTGCGAAATCATTGCACACTTTGATGGGTTACCCTCATAACACACTGATGCTCAGACAGAAAAAGATGCACGCGAAATTTTAAAGAATTTGAGGGCGAGTGACCACGTGATGCAGAATTTATGTTAAAACCAAGGTCATTTGTAAGATTAATTCCAAGTTTTTAACATTTACATTACGCCTCACAGACACATTAAAATGACGGATATACCTTCCCGAGAAATGCCAGACGGATGGAGTGTGAGACCCTGTCTGTTGTTTGTGATGTGTGTCACTCTCCATCCGCTGTTGGCATATAAAAAACAAAGCCGTTGACAAGCCGACTAACCGTTGCGCAGGCCGCGTATGTACTGCCACAGACGGCGATAAAAACGATGGCGGGTCATCGTCGATGCGTCACCAAGGATGATGAGTTTCATTCGGGCACGTGTGATAGCCACGTTCATGCGGCGCAAATCGCGCAAAAATCCGATGTCGCCGTTGTCGTTGGCACGCACCATCGAGATGAGAATGATGTCCCGCTCCTGCCCCTGAAATCCGTCGACGGTGTTGACGGAGATATAGCGACGGAACGGTTTGAAGAATTCACGCTTCATGAGCAGACGACGCAGATATTGCACTTGTGCCCTATATGGCGAAATGATGCCCACATCCAACCGCTCGTCCAATATGCGCTGCTTGCCGATACGGGTGAAATATGCTTCAAGGGTGTCAAGCGTTATTTCGGCTTCAGCCTTATTTATGCGCCCGAAGCTCTCACCGGCAAACTCCTCTACGTAGTCGCGCGACGACTCTTCACCCATTGTCTCTGATTTGGCAGCAGCCCCCAAGGATGTTCCGACAGGCTCTCCGACAGTCTCGGATACAGCATCGACAACACCGTCGACTTCCTCCGGTATCACCGGAGACTGACCGCTGGGACTGACCCACTCCATCGGAATGTCATAATCCAATATGCCGCGATATCTGACTTCAGGCGCAGACTCCACCATTCCACCATAAAACCAGTTGCTGGAGAAGCGCATGATGTCCTCGTTCATACGATATTGCACCGTGAGCAGCGTCACGACTTCCGGCTTTCGCTCCACGATGCGTTCCATGAGCGTAGTGGCCAACCCGCCACGCATGGCCTCATAACTTTTCACTGTGGGTGGAAGTTGGCAATGGTCGCCCGCCAGTATGACACGCGCCGCACGGCGTATGGCTATCCAGCAGGCGGCTTCAAGGGCCTGAGCCGCCTCATCAATGAAGAGCGTCCTGAACTTCATGCCATCCAACAAGCGATTGGCACTGCCCGTCAGAGTCGATGCAATGACACGGGCTTCACCTAACAACTCGTTGTTTATGCGCAGTTCGATCTCCGTCGCACGGCTCTTCAAGCTCTCCATCTTCTGATGCCAGCGTTCGTCGCCGCGGCGACGATGAGCACGCAAGTCACGTATAGCCTTGCGTATACTCCACAATTGCGGATAATCAGGATGGGCCTCAAAGCGTCGTTCGTAGGTGAAGGAAAGCATTTTGTCATTGACCTTGGTCGGATTACCGATGCGCAGTACGTTGACACCACGGTCGACGAGTTGCTCGCTGATCCAGTCGACGGCCATATTGCTTTGGGCACAAACCAGAACCTGGCTCTCTCGGCGCAACGTTTCGTATATGGCTTCGACGAGAGTTGTCGTCTTTCCCGTACCGGGAGGGCCGTGGACGACAGCCACGTCTTTTGCCCGTAACACTTCGTTGACCGCCCGTTCCTGGGTGGGATTGAGGTAAGGAAAACTCAAAGGACTAAATGTGAGAGTCTCTGCCATCTGCGAAGAATAGAACAGGTCGCGCAGATAGGCCAGCCGCCCTTTAGCCCGCATGGTACGGTCGAGGGCCTCAAACATCAACCGGTAGCTCGTTTCATCAAACGAGAGTTGCACTCCGACGTGCTCACGGCCTTGCAAGTCTGCTACACTGAAACCATCCGGCAGGGTGACAACCATCCGGTCGCCGTCAACATAGCTGACAGTGGATTTCAGTTTCGGATGTAACGGTGTGAATGTGGTGGGACGACGGTCCGCCGATGAAGTCTCTTCAAATGTGAAGAAACTTATCGGGCGGCCAAACTCAAAATTGTGCTCTATGTCCTCATCGCCTGTTCTAAATACTTCCACGACAGGCTGATTGAGCGAATTATAATAGCTACGTCCTATTCGAACTGGCCACCACGCATCACCACGCTTTACCCTGCGCATGATGCCGATGGCCTCCGTGTGACGTAAAAAATCCTCTTTGTCGGAGGCATACTCTATCTCAAGCAACTGACGTTGCCTCTGCAGTGCCAGTATGGGAGACGGTGTCATATCTGTGGCAGTACTGTTTTTTCGTTATTCGACATAATCCAGTTTGACTACTATCACACGGATGGTCTGGTCATCGCCGTCGTTGTTGACCTTGGCTATATGCCAGTCGGACGGGAAGAAGATGAAAAACTTATCCGGCGTAGAATCATAAAAACGCGCCTTGGCTACATCATAGCCATAGTGTATGACATCCGGACGATATTTGCTATTAGGCGTGCTCGTCTCATGATCGATAATTCCGAAACGTTCGGTACCCTTGACAACATATTGGAAGTCTACGTGGTGATAGTGGCTCTCGCTGCGTCGCTTTGCCAATGGACCATTCTCGCTGTCTTCCACGCTTGCGACAAGGCCGGTGTCACCTATCGGATGTTTGCCTTTGGGTATGGTCAGCAGATCCGTTTCGGCCAACCAGCGGAACATGGCATCCCACTGTGCCTTGTTCTTAGAATACTGCTCATAAAAGTCAACAGCATTAACACTCTCATGGGGTGCTGCAGCCGCAAATCCATTACGCCACTTCCCCTTTTTCATCCACTTGATGGCCTTCTTCTGCAAAGCCTTGTCGTTGCACTCTCGGGTGTAAACGCCCTGCGCCACCGCACTTAGGGCGACAATCACCGCAGCCAAAAACATCGTTATTCGCTTCATAACACCTTTTTCTCTGTTATTCATTTATTATACTGAAAAACTACCTTACCGTGCACGTCATCGACTGAAGCACAAATGTATGCACAGAACTTTCCCGGTTCGACTTTCCATCCGTGAGAGGTCTCATCCCAAAATTTGAGTTCGTCTTCGGTGATGTCCATTGTCACCGTCTTTGTCTCACCCGGACGGAGCGCCACCTTTGCGAAATTCTTCAGTTCTTTCTTCGGACGGTCAACGGAGCACTGTTCGTCACCAATATAAAGCTGGACAATCTCCTTGCCCTCACACTTGCCTGTATTGGTCACGTCGACCGAAACCGTCCATGCGGCGTTGCCCTTTGCTGCAATTTGCGGCTTGCCATACTTGAATGTCGTGTATGACAGACCGAAGCCAAAGGGGTACTGGGTCTTCACGCCACGTGTGTCGAAATGGCGGTAGCCGACATAGATGCCTTCGTCATAGCGTACTTCCTTGCCGTCGCCGGGATAACCGATTGTACCGTACTTGAAACACGGATAGTCGTTTTGCGCTCTGGCGAACGTCACGGGCAGCTTGCCGCTCGGGCATACCTTGCCGCTCAGAATGTTGGCAAGAGCCGTTCCTGACTCTGAACCGAGATACCAACAATGCACGAGAGCCTGAACACGGTCAATCCACGGTGTTGCGTACGGATTGCCGCCGAACATAACGGCCACCGTGTTCTTTTGGATTGCAGCCAGCTCACTGATGAGCTCGTTCTGTCCGAACGACAGGTCGTAGCTCTCGCGGTCGCCGTTCTCGCAGTCCTGCTTGTGGTTCTTGTTGAGTCCGCCGATAAAGATGATAAGGTCGGCCTTCTTCGCCTTCTCCAAAGCCTCGGCCTTTAGCTGCGCCAGCAGTTCGGGTTTCACCTTGTCCACATGGTCATAGAGCGGACGGCCGGAAGAATAGCCCTGCGCATAGTCAATCTTATCGCCGTATAGAGCCTTCAGCGCCTCCAGCGGCGAGATGTCGCGCAACGTCTTCAGCTCGCTCGAACCTCCGCCTTCGGTCAGGCTACGGGTGGCGTTCTCGCCTACGACAAGTATGCGGCCGTAGCTGTCGGCGTTGAGCGGAAGTATGCTCTTCTGATTACGCAGCAGCACGATGCCCTCTTCGGCGATAGCGCGGCATGCCTCATAGTGAGCCTCCGAGCACTGGCTGCCAATGACCTTATCGGGATTCATCGACGTACGGAACATCGTGCGCAACACGCGGGCCACCTTATCGTCAAGTACAGACATCGGTATCTTTCCCTCGTTAATGAGTCGCTCAAAAGGACGTGCTAGATAGTAGTCGTCATACGTAAACTCTGATTCCTTCAATTTACCGTCAGTATAAGAACCCATCTCTATGTCCATACCGCCCGTAGCGGCCTGCCATGTGTCGGTGACGCCGCCCCAATCGCTGACCACGGCACCGTCGAAGCCCCATTCTTTCTTGAGTATACCGTTAAGAAGAGCGCCGTTCTGACAACAGTGGACACCCTGCCACAGATTGTAGCTGCCCATGATGGACCACACCTTGGCTTCCTTCACGGCACGCTCGAAAGCCGGAAGATAAATCTCCCGCAGTGCGCGCTCGCTCACTTTGACGTCAACGGCAAAGCGGTCAATCTCCTGATTGTTCAGCGCGAAGTGCTTCAAACAGCACGCCACGCCGTTCTGCTGGGCGCTCTTGATATAGGGAACGACCATGCGGCCGGCCAGATACGGGTCCTCACCCATGTATTCGAAAGCGCGGCCGTTGAGCGGCGTGCGGGCTATATTGACGCCCGGGCCGAGCATGATGTCCTTATAGCGGAAAGCGAACTCCTCGCTGACGGCATTGCCGTAGACGGCCGACAGTTCCGGATTCCACGTTGCGGCCAGACACGTCAGAGACGGAAAGGCAACGATGGAGTCGTTGGTCCACTTGGCCGGCGACCAGGAGTTCCACTCCAACTCCTCGCGCACTCCGTGAGGGCCGTCGTCCATGTTGAGCTGGCGCAGACCGAGGCGCGGCACTCCGGCCGATGTGAACTTACTCTGTGCGTGAAGCACCTGAATCTTCTCGTGGACGGTCATGCGGCTGAGCGCATCCTTCACACGCTCCTCAATCGGCGCCTTGGCGTCGAGATAGAGCGGCTTGGCCGTCTGGGCTGATGCTGTCATGGCGCCTAAGGCCAGCAGCAATACTGATAAATATCTTTTCTTCATAGTCTCTTTTTATTTTTTAGGGTTGTGGAAGTTCTTGGGATTTTTATAGGTTTCTTATGGGAATTATGGGAGGGATGCGACCGCTCTGTCGGAAGAGCCTTCGGACAGAGATTTGGCTTCCGCGGACTTCAGCCCGATGCTTCTGGCGCGGACGTTGCCCTTTCCCTTCACCACTACCATGCAGCGGCCGAAGAAGGCTTTGCGGCGGGGAGCGGTGAAACGTTCCATTGAGGTCTGGCATCCGTTGTCCGTCGCCACGATTTCTGCTTCGCCGTCGGCGCTGAACTCTATCATGTTTTCGGCCCACGGACATACCGTTCCGCGTTCGTCGACAACTTCGGCGTTGATGAACGTGAGGTCGCGGCCACGATAGTCGACGGACAGGCGCAACGCCGCAGGAGCGCCGGCGGTGCGGTTCACCTGTTCGGCCACCACCCTACCGTCGCGGCGAGCCACCACCTTTGCTTCGCCCGGTTCAAACGCCACCCGCCACATCACGTGATACTGATGGCTGTCGGCCTTGCGGCGCACACCCTGACTGCGGCCGTTGATGAACAGCTCCACCTCGTCAGCCTGGCTGTAGTAGCACCAAAGGTCGACGGTCTGTCCCTCCAGCCAGTTCCAATGAGGAAAGAGATGGAGCACGGGACGATTCGTCCACTCGCTCTGATACATATAATACACATCCTTCGGGAAGCCGGCAAGGTCGATTATTCCGAAATAGCTCGAACGGGCGGGGAAGCCGTATGGCGTCGGCTCGCCGATATAGTCGAAGCCAGTCCAGATGAACTGTCCGCTGACGTAGGGCTGATGCTTCACCACGTCCCATGTCTCCTCGTGGGTGGAGCTCCACGCCGCGTGCATGTTGTCGTAGGCCGAGCACATGAACGTCGGATCGGTGTACGGCAGCCACCACTCCACCGGTGCGACATAAACAGAGTCGCTTGGCATCATGTAGAAGTCGCGCGTCTGCAGCGCCGACACACTCTCAGTCAGGATGAACGGCTGTCCGGGGAATTTCTCCGGCACGTCCTTAATCCACTGATGATGATAGTTGAAGCCGACGATGTCAAGCGCATTGCTCCGGAAAAGATGATTGTCCGGTGACGGCTCATTGCAGCCCGCCGTAATAGGGCGCGTCGGGTCGAGACGGCGCACGATGTCGGCGAGGTGGCGCGTGAGCAGCGAGTTGACGCTCATATCCCCCTCACGGGCCAGCGTCGAGGCGTCATGACCGGCATTGAGAATGAGATTGGCCTGTTCGAGCGACAGCGTGTCGGCCTCAGCCGACGACCACTGTTCAAGAACCTCGTTGCCGATGGACCACATCAGAACGGAGGGATGGTTGCGGTCGCGGCGTACGAGGTCGCTGAGGTCGCGCTCATGCCACTCGTCGAAGAAACGGGCATAGTCGTTCTTCGTCTTGCGGCGGCGCCACATGTCGAAGCTCTCGTCCATCACGATAAATCCCATCGTGTCGCACATCGTGAGCAGTTCCGGCGCCGGAGGATTGTGGGAGCAGCGTATGGCGTTACATCCCATCGCCTTCAGCCGTACGAGCTTGCGGTGCATGGCGTCCTCGTTGAACGCCGCTCCGAGACATCCGAGGTCGTGATGCTCGCACACGCCGTTTATCTTCACGTTGCGGCCGTTGAGCCAGAAGCCCGTCGCAGCGTCGAAACGGAACGAGCGGAAGCCTGTCACGGTGACAACCTCGTCAACCGTGCGGCCGTCGACGATGACCTCTGTCCGCACCTTATATATATAGGGACTCTCCGGAGACCACATTTGCGGACGGCGGATGCGGAGACGCTGTGAGTCCTTCGCGCCGGCGGTGGCCTTGACCCGCGCCGACGATGAAGCAAGACTGCGGCCCTGAGCGTCCATCACGGTATGGCGCACCGTAGCCCCGACAGCACCCTCGCCGTCCAGCTCCGTGCTGACCGTCATCCGACCGTCGGCCTCCGTCATCACATGAACACCCCAATGGGCTATGCGCAGCCGTTCAGTCACGGTGAGCCACACGTGGCGGTAGATGCCACATCCACTGTACCACCGGCTGTTGGGCTGGTCGCTGTTGTCCACGCGCACGGCAACGACATTGTCGCCCGCCTTGACGTATGGCGTTATGTCATATTCAAACGAGCTGTAGCCATACGGACGGAAGCCCACCTCACGGCCGTTGACAAAGACCGTCGAGTTCATATAGACACCGTCGAAAGCTATGAATGTACGTCCGGAAGCGTCGGAACGGAAATGTTTCCGATACCATCCTATGCCTCCGGGCAGCGCTCCTCCGCCCGCTCCTGAGGGATTGCCGGCATGGAAATCGCCTTCGATAGCCCAATCATGTGGCACATCGAGAAGCCGCCACCGGCTATCGTCATATCCCGGCTCGGCCATTCCGGCCGAATCAGCGAGCGTAAAGCGCCATCCGCGATCGAAGGATTCGGACAAAACGCAATCGTGCGCGGAGGAAACGAGCCCCCCGCACACGATGCACAATATAATCATAAAAACTTTCATAGGTTCACAGTTATAGCACGGCCGTCATAGTCTACCATCTTTCCCTGCGGACTGTCGAGGTCGAGCTTCCGCGGAGCGTCACCCGAAACGAGCACCACGTTGAAGCGGCGCGTCTTCAACATGCCGTCAAACGAGCCGTTACGGCGGCCGATGGTAACTGTGCGCGAAGCGTCGTCGTATGAGATGTCGATCGTGGCGTATTTGCCTTTCTCGTAGTTATAGTTCGTTCCCTCGTCCTCATAGAGACGGAAACTTCCGTCGCGGCCGGCGTAGACATAGAGATTGATAAGCTCGGCCGGTTTCTCGTCACACCACTCCATCGCCGGGCCGAAGGGCAGGATGGCACCCTCGGGAACGAAGACAGGAATGCGCTCATAGGGCGCCGGGGCCGTTATCGTGCGGCCGCCGTCGTGACGCTCGCCCGTATATAGGTCGTACCATCCGCACTGCTGCGGCAGATAGACCTCACGCGAACGCATCTTGTACCGACCGACGGGACAGGCCATGAGCGACGGGCCGAACATCCACTGGTCCTTGATGTCGAGCACGCGGGCGTCGCCGTTGAAATCCATCACGAGCGGACGCATCATCGTATAGTCGCTGAGATGAACCCAGCCGGCCATCGAATACAGGTAAGGCATCATGCGGTAGCGCAATTGGTCATACCATACGATGGTCTTGTAGGCAGGATGGTCCTCGGGAGCAATGTTCCAAGGCTCGCGCAGAGGCCACTGGCCGTGGGCGCGGTAGAGCGGGATGAAGCATCCAAACTGGTTCCACCTCGTCTGCAGCTCGCGCCACTCCTTGAGGTCCTCACTCTCCAGTCCGCTCTTGTCGAATATCTTCTGAGCGGCCACATAGCGGTTCTCAACCGAGAAACCGCCCTGGTCCATGCCCCAAAACGGCAGTCCGGAGATGGAGTAGTTGAGTCCGGCGGTCATCTGCGAGCGCATGTCCTCCCACCGTGTACCGATGTCGCCGCTCCACGTCGCCGTGCTGTAACGCTGCTCGCCGGCAAACCCGCTGCGGGTCAGCAGGAAGACGCGGCGGTTGGGCTGGACGGAACGCTGGCCGTTGTAGATGGCGTCGGCGTTGACTATGCTGTAGGCGTTGAAATATTCCGTGGACGAGCCGAGGGCCGTCGGGCCGCAAAGCGCCTTGCGATACCACATCGGCGTGCAGTCGCGCACGTTGGGTTCGGACGCGTCCATCCACCATGCGTCAATGCCGTACTTATACTTCGAATACAGATTCTCGTCCATCTGACGCCAGAACATCTTGCGGGCGCCGGCGTCGTAGGCATCGTAGAACGAGCCGCGGAAGCCAAGCCAGTCATGAATGTCGTCCTTGATGGCCTGATGATACATCCAGCCCTTGGCGTCAATCTCCTTGTAGTTATCGACGGTGTCGTAGAACTTCGGCCACACGCTGATCATGAACCGTCCGTTCATGGCGTGGACGCTGTCGAGCATGGCCTGCGGATTCGGATAGCGCGCGGCCTCAAACGTATGGTCGCCCCACGAGTCGAGCTTCCAGTAGTTCCAGTCCTGAACGATGTTGTCCACGGGAATGTGGCGGCGGCGGAACTCCGCCATCGTCTGCTCTATGTCGGCCGACGACTTGTAGCGTTCGCGGCTCTGCCAGTAGCCGAGCGTCCATTTGGGATAGACGGGAGCCTTGCCGGTCAGCGTGCGGTAGCCCGAGATGATGTCGTCCATGCGCTCTCCGGCAATGAAATAGTAGTCCATGTAGCGGCTCATCTCGCTCCAGATGCTCAGGCGGCCCTGTTCCTCAGCCGTGCGTGGCGTGGCGACGCGCAGTCCGCAGTAGCTCACACCGCCGTCCGGACGCCATTCGATGCGGATGGGCACGCGGCGTCCGGCCTTCAGCCGGCACGTGAACTTCCACGCGTTGGGGTTCCACGCCGTGCGCCAGCGCTCGGCCACCGCCTCATGGTTGTCCACATAGACGGTCATGTAGCCGGCGTAGTAGAGCAGGAAGTGATAGTCGCGGTCCTCAGGCGCCTCGATGTAGCCCTCGTACGTGACGTGAGCCCCGTCGAGATTGAAGCCCTTCGGCAGGGCGTAGATGCCAAGGTCCTGACGGTGGAGCGGGTTGACCTCGGGCACGGCGTGCTCAAAGTAGATGGAGTCCTCGCTGCGCACGACCACCTGTCCGTTCCTGTCGGTGTAGGTTCCGGTGAGCGAGCCGGGGCGCCCGTCGCGGTCGTAGAGCCGGAATATGCGCTGCAACTGACGGTATTCGTCGGGATTGCCGAAGCGGCAGTAGCTGTAGGAGTCCCACAGCAGACCATAGCCGCGGTTGCTGAGCACCATCGGCACGCTCACTTTCGTGTTATACTGAAACAATTCTTCGTTCTTACCTTTCATGTTCAGCTCTTCGGCCTGATGCTGTCCGAGACCGTAGAAAGCCTCATCGGCGGGCGAATCAAATTGCGTGTGCCATGTCCAGCCGTGGCGGACGTCTTCGGAAAGCGTTCCGGGACCGATCTCGCGCTCCGGCACGGTGAATCGCCGGAACGTCTTTCCTGCCTTCCCCGTCTCGCCGAGCAACAGACGTCCCTTGGCGTCGCGGAACTCGATGCGTCCCGTCACGGTGCTGACACGGGCACTCACGCCTGCCGCGCTCACGGTGACGAAACCGTCGCTCTCGCTGACGGAGAACCGGGCCTTCGTCTTCTGCGGCACGACTATCAGGCTCTGCTTCGCAGCAAAAGCCTCCTCGGGCGTGGCCTCAACGCGGATTATCCTGTCGCCCATCACTTGCAGCCTCACCATCCGCGCGCCTCCCTCACTGGGAGAGCTGACGTTGATGGTCACGGCGTTGCCTTTCTTCACGTAGCCGACAGCACTGATGTCGGTATGGGTGCAGAGGCACAGGCCGGCTGAGAGTAATAGATACCTATATTTCATATATTTAAGTTTCGTATGCACTCAACGAAGGTAGTGAAAAGAAGCTATAGGGAGATATCGCTCCCTTCGGTCGTCATCAACGAAAGTAGTTAAAAGGAGTTATAGGGAGATATCGCTCCCTTCAGTCGTCATCAACGAAAGTAGTTAAAAGGAGTTATAGGGAGATATCGCTCCCTTCGGTCGCTGAGAAGATATAAGACAATAGCACCAGACACTGAGACACATGTCCTTTATCTCCTTTTATCTCCCTTTATCTCCCTCACTTACCAATTTGAGTCCATAATATATTATCGTAAAAACAGCTTGATTATTGTGGCCAAGAGCCGGCTTTTACACCCTCGGTTATGCCTTCCATCGCCGGAGCGCAGAACACGCTGAGCGACGAGCGGTTGAGAATGGTCATTACGCCGGTCTCACCGCCTTGGTTGGGCGAGTTGATGTCCCACGCGAAGGTGACGATGCCGCTGTTGACGGCCAGACGGTTGATGTCGCGGAAGAAAGCCTTGACGGAGGCGTCGTGCTCGCTCTGGTTGGCCGTGAGCGAACGCCACTGTGCGCCGTATTCGCCGATGATGACGGGATAGCCGCGGTCGACGAACGTTGTCTTCAGGCTCTGCATCTGGTTCTGCATCCACTGTTCTTCGCCCCATGTGGCGTTGTGGCTGCTGCCGCTGACGTGATTGCCGCTGCCCCAGAACCATGTGGCGCTGCCGTCCTCAAGACCGCAGAAATCCCACGGCTCATAATAGTGGACCTCAGCCATCATGTAGCCTTCTTCCGTATCCTTGGGCATGACAAATCCCATATCGGGATCGACGGCCGACGATGTGCTCGTGGCGGGGCCCTGAACGACGAGTGTGCGGCGGGCATGGTTGCCTCCGGTGGCGCGCACGGCGTCAACGAAAGCCTGATTGTAGCGGTTGAGAATCGGTGTCAGCTCCTTGTGACGGCTGTTGAACAGACTGTAGTTCTGGAACGGCTCGTTCAATCCGGCGAAAATCAGGTGCTCGTCATAGTTCTTAAACGCCGTGGCAATCTGCGTCCAGTAATCCTTCAGCTGTGTGGCCTTGGCCGTGATGGTCTCCTCGTCGACAGCAACATACTTATCGCTGCTCTTGCTGAAACCCTCAACCTCAATCCAGCCGCCGTCCCAATGGTCGTTGAGCACGACATAGAGGCCGGCGTTGATACAGTAGTCGACTACCTCCTTGACGCGGTTCATCCATTCGGTGGCGATGCGTCCGTCGGTGGCGTGGATATCCCATGAGCAGGGAATGCGCACGGAGCGGAAGCCCTGTGACTTAACATAGTCGATGATGGCCTGTGTTGTCTTCGTTCCCTGCCATGCGGTCTCGGCGCCGAGTCCGTTGCCAGAGGCTTCGAGCGTGTTGCCGAGGTTCCATCCGGGATACATGTCGCGGGCCAGTTCCTTGGCTGTGCGGAAAGAATATTCCACGTCGGGCTTGACGATTTTGCCCGCCTGTGTGACGGTGATGCGTGAGAACGCGCCGTCGAGATTGGCGAGAATGGTTCCCGTGCGGTCCTCGCCGTCGTTCTTTTCGCAAGTCACGGCGAACGTCGAAGCGTGGTTGTCACCCGAGACGCGCTCGACGGTGAGCCATTCGGCTTCGCTGCGCACAAAGGCCGTGCCTCCGTTGACGGTGAACGACGCCGTTCCGCCATCGACGGCGAACGTCAGTTCCGTTGTTGAGATGTTCAGTGTCCCGTTGCTGTCAGCCAGCGGATTGGGGCAGTCGTCGTCATCACACGATGAGAGGACGAGTGAGAACAGCGCCAATGCCGCTGTGAAGAATATAGATAGTCTTTTCATTTATTCTTTTTTTATGTTATGTGATTCCTTTATGTTTCAGTCTCTTCTGCCGTCAAGCAGCCGTCATCTATGTCTCATACGGCCGCCGTCAGATATAGAAACGGGCCTCATCAAAAAGTAATATAAGTCATTTTACCGACCAATATGAGTCATTTTACTGACCAATATAGGCTATATTACCGACCAATACAGGCTATATTACATTCCGATGAAGCCCATTTCGTGTCACCACGGAGTAGCGAAGAGCTTTTCGGAGAACCGTCCGATGGTATATGTCAGACTGTTCTTAAATCCGAGTGAAGTCACGCAGTTGTTGCCTCCTACCACTGTCGCACCGCCGAACGCCGGGTCAGCAGCAGTACCTGCGCCCCAGATGTTGTGAAGTTCGATGCGGAAGTTACCGTTGCCCTCGATGTCGCCCGTGATGAGCTTCGAGGCATTGAACGGAACGTTGTTGCCGTCACTGTTGACAGAGACGAGCTCGGCGGCAAAGGCCGGGAAGAACGAGCGTACGCCCACGACGTCAACCAGATTGACAGCACCGTTGTCCGGTGTGCCGCCACATTCAGAAGCGTCAAGCGTCATAGCGAGATCCTCGGCGTTGGCCACCTTATAGCGGAAGCCCTCCTGAACAATCTTCAAAGCGCCGGGATATTCCTTGCCCCAGTTTCCGGGCATGCCGTTATCGCTGCAACCCACAGCCGTCTGCTTTACGTTGAACGCGAGGTCGGCGTCAAGTGAAACGACGGTGAACACAACTTCAAACGTCGAATTGAAAGCGAGCGCCGTCTCGGCCGTTGTCTCGCCGCCACCGAGATGGAACGGGGTGTCGCCCAGTCCGTTGTAAGCATCATTGTGACCGCAGCCCCAAATGTTGGCCAGCTCCACGCGGAAGTTACCACGGCCCTCTATGTCTCCGTAATAGAACTTATTTGCGTCAAACGGAACATCATTGCCGTCAGCCTTGATGGACTCGACCTTGACGAAAGCGTTGGGATAGGCTGCAGCAAAGTTCTCGATGTCGATGACGTAGACCTGTCCGTAGGCACGCGGTTCGTTGGCGTGAAACGTCAGGGTGTAGGTTCCGGTCTTGCCGCCGGCAACCGTCGTCGTGGCCGAAGCCCATGCTTCTTCGTCAGAAAGTCCGCCGGCAGGGCCCTGACCGTAGCAGGTGAGCTTGGCGGTATAGCCATATTTCTCCTGCTGCGGAATCATGTTGATGCTGAGCAGTGTCGGTTCGACTGTGCGGATCACGCCGAGCTGCAGCGTTCCCTCGGTGAGCGAGAGGATGCGGATGTCGTCCGTAAGGCTGTTGACATAGTCGTCCGTATAGTTTGCCGGAGCGAGCACCTTGGCGCCTTTCAGCGTGATGGTCTTCTTCTGCTCGTCAACGGTATAGGTTCCGTTCTCCTCGGTCTCGATGCCGTCAGCCGTGATGTGCTTGACGCTGACCGTTCCGTCTTCATTGAAGGTGATGGAGCCGCGGCAGTTCTTGGCGTCGCCGCCCACTGCCCATGAATTGCCGGCGAAGTCAGCCTCCCATGACCATGAGTTGCCGACAACGGGCTCGTGGTTGGTCACGGTTGCCCATGAGTCGTCCGTGCCGTAGAAATATGTAGGACCGGGGAACACCTTGTATTCACCGTTGTCGGTGAGGTCGATTTCCCATGTCTTGCAGAGCAGCGACTTGTCGAAAGCCACGTTCTTGGCTACAGAGACGGGGCGTACGGAGAGAGCCTGATAGACGGGAGTCGTCGAACGGGCATGGCCGGAATTGGTGAAGAGGTAGCTCATGGCAAACTGCGGGTCCGAGACGTTGGCAGAGCCGGAGAGATAGCGTCCCTCGACGGATGCACCGGTGGTCACGCCCTTCGTGCTCGAACCGGCGGCGGGAAGGAAGATGGAGTTGCCGTTGGGACCGGTGAAACGATAGCCGGCCACGCCGTCCGTCTCAGCCCACTCCACGCGGCAGCAGCGGAAGAGCTCCTCAAACTCGGCGATTGTCGGCATGGTTGCCTTGCCGCCGTAGACGCGGTTGGCCACGTCGGAAGCCGTGCGGTAGATGTCGCCGGAAGCATACTGGGTAATGTCGATGCTTGTGTTGTAGCCCGTCATGTCGCCGAAGCCGAAGAGACCGCCGACCTCTGTCTCTGACGATGCGCCGAGATTGCAACGCGCCCATTTCGTGGAAAGACCGAGGTCAACGAACTCCTGATTGACGTCGAACTCGCGCGAAGCCGTCGTGAACGAACGGGTCTCACCGTAGACGACACCGGCACCGAGGTCGAGATAGGCGGCATAATAGTATGTTGTGGCGGGGAGTAGTCCGCTTGCCGTCACGTCATAACCGTCGGCAGTCGTTCCCTTTACCCTCACTCCGGCACGGACGTTCTCGTCACCGGCAACACCGGACACGACGATGCCGCTCTCGGCGCTGGCGGGATATTCGGTGAGACGGCCGCTGAGACGTGCCTTGTTATCGGTCACGTCGGCAGCATCACCGGTGATGGCCTTGGCATTGGTGAGGATGAGGCTCTTCACCTCACCCTTGTACGTAACGTGACCCTGAAGCGTCACGAACGCCTGATAATAATAGACGTCGTTCGGCTGGCCGCTGATAGTGGCGCTGAACTCCGACGCACTGTTACCGACAACGCGCTCGGTGAGCTGGTCGGCGGCGGCGCCGTAATAGAAACCGGTCACGTAGGCGCTGGCCGACTGGCTTTCCAGTCCGCTCACCGTTCCGTGCATCAGGGCCGATGTGGCCGTGACGTCGGCCGAGCCTGTCACCACCGACCCGTCATTTAGCAGCGGCGTGGTGCCGACGCTGAAATCGTCGTCGCTGCACGCTGCGAACAATATGCCCGCGAACAGGGCTATCATTCCGAATAATATCTTGTTTTTCATTGCTTTATTCTCTTTGATGGTTATTCATTTACGCAAGAGAAGGTTATTCAATTACGCAGGAAACACTCTCGAACATGTCGGTATAGTCGCCCTCGCCGAAGCCGTCGAACTGGATGGAGAGGTCGAGACATGTGCCCGTGAACTTCTGTGTCGCACCGGTGGTGTTCTTCAGCGTTACGGTGGTCTCGCCGGCGGTATTCACCGTCACGGCGTCGTCAAGACCGAAGCAGTCGGGCTCCCATGTCGTCTTGATGTTGTTGTCGATGAGGGCGCACTTCGGGGTCTGGTTCCACGTGATCACGCCGTCCTTCAGCTTGAACGTCACCTTTATGGTCTGGTCCTTCTTCAGCTTCACGCTCGCGGCATCCTTGAAGATACCGTTGCCACCGTCACCGTAGTGATGGAACGCCAAACGGACGCAGCCGTTCTCAATCCACGTGATGCCTTCATCGCCGTAGTTGCTGTTCAGGGGGACAACGGTAGGACCGGTCTGGCCGCCGCTGATCTGCTTGTACTTGAGCTTGGCCACGAGATAGGAATCGGTGTTGCCCTTGTCGTCGGCTGACGACGGTACGCCGATGGTCAGGCTCTCGCCCGGTTCACAGCCCAGCACCGTGAACTCACGGCCCGTCACGCTGACCGTACGGAAATCGTTGGCGGCGGTGAGGATTGTCACTTTCTGATCGAAGATGAGCTTGCTGTCGGCGATGGTCACCTTGCCCTCAACGTTTCCGGCCGTATAGTCGTAGGTTCCGTCGGAAGCCTTGGCGATGACAAGCTCGAAGTCAGCTATTTCGTCACCGGCCTTCGGAGCCCAGTTGGCGATATATTCGCCGCCTGTCACGCTCTGCCATGCGTTCACGTTGGGAGCGCCGTTCCACCACATCCAGTCGTAGGGTGTGTCCTCGTCGATGGTGAACGTCATCTGATTGCCCACGTATGTAACGCCGTCCGCCTCAATGGTGAACAGGTCTGTCGTGAGGTTGGCGAACTCAGGAAGGACGGGATCAGCCTTGTCAATCAGCCCGGCGTCTTCCTTCGGTATGCAGGCACCGGCGGTCTGGATGACCTCCTCTGACACGAAGTTCCACACGATATACCAGTTGCCCTCGGAGTTTGTACGCTTCGTGACGAGACTGAGATAATAGGGCGTGAGCTCGATTATCTGGATGTCCTGAGTGTAGTTGGCGCAGACGGCGTCGAAGCCGACGTTGTGGAGCGCATAGCTGTCGCTGAACGAGATGGTCGGCTTGGCCTTGTCGGCCAAGGCAAGGTTGAACTTGCCGGTCATGTTCGTTCCCGTGCTCGCTCCTTTAGTGCCGCTCTCGCCTCGATAGACCTTGACGACGCAACCGTTTTGGGCGTCCATACTGAACTCCATGTAAGAGTCCATGTAGGGATCTGTCTCGGGAATGAGCCACGACTGGAAGCCGGGGTCCCAGTTGGGCGCCCAGTTGTCGCGTCCGAAGGTAATGTCCTTATAGACGAGGTTGGTCTCATCGTCGGCCGTGAAGCCCGCACCGTCGTTGTCGGGGTCATACGGCGACATGTACATGACGGGACCGGTACAGCCAAGACCGTAGTCAGCGTCGCAGGGATACCACTTCTTGCTTACACCCGCTGCCAGCGTTGCTGCGTCAGGCAGCGCGTCGCCTTTATAGAAATCCTTGTCTGCAAGATAGAACCACTTGTCGTCGCTGAGCAGACCGAAGTCGTTTTGGGCGAGATTGAACTTATATGGTTCTCCATAGACAGCTCCGGCACGTGTCTCCGCACCGAACGTCACTTCATAGTCACCGGCAAAAGGCAGTTCGAGGGTCAGCTCACTGCTCTGCGAACGTCCGGTGGGAGTGATCCACAGCGGCGTGCATCCGCTTATCTTCGACGTGAGGCGTACCCTGTTGCCGTTGATGTCCACGGTATAGGCATTCGGCGCGACAAGGTCGTCTGCTGAATACTGTGCGCCGCCGAAATCGTAGTCATCCGGTGTACAGGAACCGAGCATCAGCACAGCACCCGCCACCAATGAATAAATATGATTGAGTTTCATGTTGTTCTTATTTTAATTTATTGTTAATACCAATATCTCAAACATCCCGTCACCAACCGGCGTTCTGTGTCAGCACGCCACCCGAGAGAGTGATCTGGGTGTTGGGAATCTGCATCAGACCCTTCTTGACGTTGAAGTTATTGACGTCGAACTTGACGGTGGCTTCAACTCCGCCGTTCTGCACGACGGCACCGTTCTGTGACTCTTCGATGGCACGTCCGGCGTATGCGCCGTCCTTCTCATAGCGCATCATGTCCCAGTAGCGGATTCCCTCGAAAGCGAACTCGATGGCGCGCTCGTTGCGGATGTTCTCAACGCTGTATGAAAGCGTCTCGCCCGGACATGAGCGGCGGTGAACCTGATTGAGGCCGTCGGCCGTTCCGGTCAGCTCTGAGTGCATCAGCAGCACGTCGGCATAGCGCATGACGGTCCAGTCCTGATAGTAGGTGAGGTTCATGTGGGCGATGCCGAGTTTGAAGCCCACCTCCTGACGTGTACCGTCGGCAAAGCACATCGGAGCATACTTGCGGGTGTAGTAGCCCGTGTACTCGTATGTATCGTTGACGTCAGCCTTGAATCCGGCCTCATCACAACTCCAGACACAGGTGCTGAAACGGGGGTCGTTCTTATACTTGTCGACAAAAGCCTTCGTCACCGGGCATGCTCCCCATCCGCTGGCGATGCACTGGCTTGTGGCGCAGACATTGCGCGGACCGAGATAAACCTGGAACACGTTGCCGTCGGCATTGCCGTCATAGTCGGACGTCGAACCGAACTTGAGGTTCAGTATGACCTCCTTCGATATGTCGCTCTTCCATCCGCCGTTATAGTATTTTCCCTTATAGGTAGTCTCCCATCCGTAGTTCTCGCCGCTCGAAGCGTCCTTTGTACAGGCCGGCATGAACAGGTCGGCATAGCGCGGCTCCAGTTCGTAGCCTCCGTTCTGAATCACGTCGTTGAGCGCGTCGATGGCCTCCTGCTTGGTACAGGCGGGATTCTCCGTTCCGTAGTAGCCGGTATAATAAAGGTACGCGCGTGCAAGAAGAGCCTCGGCGGCATACTTCGTGATGCGGCCGTCGTTGCTCTCGCGGGCTGAGAGCGGGAAGGCATTGGCCGGAATGTTGGCCGCAGCGTACTTCAGGTCCTCGAAGATCTGTCTGTAGACCTCGGCTGCCGGTGTGCGGGCGATGTTCTCCCGTGACGGGGCGGTGAGCAGAGGCACGTCACCGAACATGCGTGCAAGGTCGAAATAGAGGATTGCACGCAACGCACGTGCCTGACCGAGCACGCGTCCCTTGTCAGCCTCAGAGCCCCAGTCGGTCGTGCTCTCGTTGACGATAATCTTATTGCAGCGGAATATGGCAGAATAATAGTTTGTCCAGTCGGCATTGAAAAGGTTATTGTACGACGGGGCGACAGAAAGGTCGAACTGGTCGATGGCGTTATAGTTCTTCGCGTCCGACAGTCCCAGACCGGCATGAGCCTGATCCGAGGCAAATTCGGCCAGCATATAGATGCCCACTTCCTCGCTGCTGATTGTGCGCTGCCATCCGTCGTAACATCCCACGAGAGCCATTTCGACAGCTTCGAGATTACGATAGGCGGTCTCGTCGTTCATCTGCGTCATCGACTCTGTGTCGAGTGAGCACGAAGTCACGGTAAATGCCGCAAGGGCCATTGTGCCCGTTAAGAAAATATGTTTCGTTTTCATATTATGTTGTCTTTATTATCGGTTAAAAAGCGATGTTCACACCAACGATGAACGTGCGCGGATGGGGATAATATCCCATGTCCACTCCCGACACCCATGTCTGGGTCGTGGAGCCGTCGGCGTTGACGTGGTTGGCGTCGGTTCCGTTGAACGAGCCCACTTCGGGGTCCATGCCGTCATATTTGGTCAGCGTCAGCAGATTCTGGGCCTGAACGTAGAGACGCAGCTTGGATATGCCCTTCCACGAGATGAGGCGCTTGAAGTCGTAGCCCAGCGTGAGGTTCTGAAGGCGGATATAGTCGCCGTCCTGCAGATAGAGGTCGGAGAAGAGCCAGTTGCCCACGTCATTATATGTCACGCGCGGCATCTTGTTGCTCGTGCCCTCGCCGGTCCAGCGGTCGAGAATACTGCGGCTGTAGTTTGCCTGTGAGACATTGGGGTCGCGGTAAGACTGTGCAATCTTGAAGCCGGCGGCACCCGTGGCGTTAATGCCGAGGTCGAAGCCCTTCCATCCCAGCATGATGTTGAAGCCGAAAGTATATTTGGGAAGACCGTTGCCAAGATCCACCTTGTCCTTGTCGTCAATCATACCGTCACGGTTGATGTCCACGTATTTGACGTCACCGGGCTGGACATTTGCCTGCATCACACCGTTGCCGGCAGCAATCCAGCTGTCGATGTCCTGCTTGCTCTGGAAGATTCCGGCCGTGCGGTAGCCCCAGAAGTAACCGATGGCGTGGCCGTTCTCGGCACGGTAGAACTCCTCGGCGTTCTGATATATCTGGTTTGTGTTTCCGTGGATGATTCCGTCTTCCGTCGGGATGTTGCCCACCTCGTTGTTGTTGTACGCGAAGTTGGCACCGACGCTGTATGTGAAGTCGCGTCCGATATGGTCGTTCCATGTCAGTCCGAGCTCGACACCGGTGTTCTTGACATCACCGCCGTTGATGACCGGGCCTGCCGTTCCCGCGGTGGCCAGCACCGGAGCCGGAACGAGCCAGTCCTTGGTGTTCTTGATGTACCAGTCGGCCGTCAGCGAGAGGCGGCTGTTGAGGAAGCGTGCGTCGATACCGACGTTAAACTGCTCTGATGTCTCCCACTTCACGTCCGTGTTGTCAAGACGACTCGGGTATGAACCTGTTGACCAGCCTTCCTGTCCGCCGTTTGTACCGAAGATGTAGTTGGTATTGGTCGTCACGACGGGAGCCAGATACTGCCAGCAGTTTATGTTGGCGTTACCCACCTGTCCCCAGCTGACACGCACCTTGAGGAAGTCCATCCACGACTTCGTGCTCTTCATGAAGCTCTCCTCACTGATGGTCCATCCGGCCGACACGGAGGGGAAGTAGCCCCAGCGCTTGCCCGGAGCGAACTTTGACGAGCCGTCGGCACGCAGGGTGGCGTTGACCATATAGCGGTCTTTCCACGCCCAGCCAAGACGCATGAAGTAGGACATGCTGCGCACGGGGTCGTAGGGATGCCCCTTGACCGACATGTTGGCCTTTCCGTTTGTGTTGTCGAGATAGGCGTGGTCCCAGTCCTTGAAGCCGGGGACGAAACCGGAGTTGTATCCTTCGGTCTGACTGCCGTCGTAGCTTGACCATTCCGAACCGACAAGCGCCGTGATGTCATGGCCACCCTTCAGCGTGAAGTCGTAGGACAGGGTGTTGGTCCAGACCATGGACATGCCGTGGCCGTTGTTCTGACGCACATTGTCCTCGGTGTTGCCGCCCTGCGGAGAGAAGGCATAGGACGGAGTGTATGAACGGTAGTCAGAAGCATTGTAGCTTATGCCGAACACGGTCTTGAACTTCAGGTTCTTCAACGGCTCCACCTGCATGTATGCGTTGGCGTCAAGCGTTCCACTCTTGGAGCGGTTGAAGCGGTTGACCATCATGTTTCCGTAGGGGTTGCCGTCGTTGACGTTCCAGTCAGAGCCGGCCGTATTGTTGTAGTCGCCGTCAGGCCCATAGACTGGGATGATGGGCGACGCTGAGAATGCGGAGCGAAGATTGTTGTTGTAGATGTTACCCGTGCCCATATTGCGGCTGTCCTTCCAGACGAAGCTCACGTGCTCGCCGACGGTGATGAGTCCGTTGTACATCTTGTGCTCGGAATTGGCACGGAAGTTATACCTCTTATAATAAGAGACGTCAGAACCGCCGATAACGCCGTCCTGACCGGTATAGCCGCCGGAAATTACGTATGTCGAGGTCTTCGAGCCGCCGGTGAAAGCGATGTTGTGGCTCGTGGTCAGCGCACCGTCGTCGATGGCGTTGTCAATCCAGTCGGTGTTATAGATGTTTCCGTTGGCATCGCGTATAGCGTCGAGCGAAGCCCAGTCGACGGGTGACATGCCGGAGTTGAGACGTGCCTCATCCATGATGTTCATGTACTCGTGCGAGTTGAGCATCTTGAACTTGCGGGCCACGGTTTGCCAGCCGACATATCCGTCGTATGAGATACGACTCGTACCCTCCTTTCCGCCCTTCGTCGTGACGAGGATGACACCGTTGGCGGCCTGTGCACCATAGATAGCGGCCGAAGCGGCATCCTTCAGGACGTCGATGCGCTCGATGTCGGCGGGATTGAGGTTTGTGATGTCACCGGCAATACCGTCGATGAGATAGAGCGGCTGGGAGTTGCCCACCGTACCGAGACCGCGGATAGTGACACTCATGGCCGCGCCGGGCTGTCCCGACGTAGACACGATGTTGACACCCGGTGTCTGTCCCTGCATGGCTGACAGCGGATTGACCGTGTTGAGCTTCTGGATGTCGTCGCCCTTGATCTGCATCGTGGCTCCGGTGACGAGCTTTTTCTTCATCGTTCCGTAGCCGATGACAACGACGTCTTCAAGAGTTTTGCTGTCGCTGTCGAGCTTCACGTTCATCACGGTCTGACCGGTATAGGTCTGTTCCTTTTTAAGGTAACCGATATAGGAGAAGACGATGACGTCTCCCTGCTTCAGTCCGGTCAGGGTGTAGTTACCGTCAAAGTCAGTCACACCGCCCTTGGTCGTTCCCTTGACCACGGCACTGACACCAATCAGCGGTTCGCCGTCAGACGCACCGGTCACCTTTCCTTTCAGCGTACCGTTCTGAGCGGCGGCGCCTATGGAAATCATGACAAGCATTAGCATGAGGAAGAGACATCTGATGCTCTCCGTCAGCCTAAATAGTTTTTTTCGCTTCATCATTTCATGTTTTTTTATGTTAGTAATTATTGTTAGTTATTTGTTCTCTATCGTCAAATGATATAACGATTTTATGGTTTAAGGTAAAGATCCGTTATAGGATTACGAATGCAAAAGTAGTCCGAAAATACAAAAACAATAAGGCAAATTGTTATAAAAAAGGGCATTTTTGTTATCCGGCAGCAGAATAACAAAACGTCCTTTCGGTATTGTTATCGTTGTATTTCAGCGAGTTAGACGTTTAAACGTTCTTTCCAAGGGGAGTTAAAGAGCAAAATGAAGTTAAACCAATACTTTTTGTCCTTTGTCCTGCTTTGACGGAAAAGACATTTGGCTTAACTACATTCTACTCCTTAATTCCTAAAAAAGTTTATTCAACGCCTGGTATTACGCTTTTTATACTCGCTCGGAGTCAAACCAAACTCCGCTTTGAAATTCTCCGTGAACCGTTTCACGGTGTTGTAGCCCACGGCGTAAGCGATTTCGGAGACGTTCATTTCGCCGCCATCGAGCAAGCGCAACCCACGTTTGACTCGGATGGAGCGTATGAAGTCGGCCGGTCCCCTACCGGTAATGGCCTGAAGTTTCTTCCATAAAGCCACACGGTTCATGGCCAATTCCTGTCCGAGTGTCTCCACTGAGAAGTCGGAATCACTGATGTGGCGTTCCACAATCTCGATGGCCCGTTTGAGAAATTGCTCATCAAGCGGCGTATTAGTTATTTCATCTGGTGCCACGTCGATTTTCTGGCGGAACTGACGGTGGCTCATTTTTGCCAGTTCGATGAATTTGTTGATGCGCAGCTTGAGCATGTCAACGTTGAACGGCTTGACCAGATAGTCGTCCGCGCCCGCCTCATATCCCTCCATGACCGACCCTTCGGCTGTCTTGGCCGTGAGGAGGATTACGGGTATATGTGACAACTGCAGGTCGCCCTTGATGCGGCGGCACAGTTCGAGACCGTCCATGACCGGCATCATCACGTCACTGACAACGATGTTCACCGTTTCGCGGCGCAGCACTCCGAGAGCCGACTCTCCGTCAGATGCCGTGAGCACGCGATAGCGGTCGGCGAGTGACGTCCCGATGAACTCACACATGTCTTGATTGTCATCGACGACAAGCACGGTGAAAGCATCCGGCGTCACGCACGTGTCGTCATGAACGGGTTCCACAAAGTCCTGACCTGTGGTCATGTCGAGCGGTATGCGGCAGGTAAAGACAGCACCTCCGCCCGGTCTGTCGCCGACACCGACAGTTCCTCCCATCAGACGGACATACTCGCTGACGATATGCAGTCCGATACCACTTCCCGTGAGATACTGGTTTCCGTTGACGGAAACGTGGGCCGACGACTGATAGAAACGTTCGAAGATGAGCTGTTTGTCGCTGTCGGACACGCCCGGACCGCTGTCGGCCACTTTCAGTTCCACACCGTCATCCGTTCGGTTCAGATTGATGGCGACGGACTTTCCATCGGGAGTATATTTGAAGGCATTTGAGAGTAGGTTATATATAATCTTATGAATTTTGTCACTGTCAAACTTTGCGGGCAGCGAAAAAATATCACTTTCAAACGAAAAGTTGATGCAGCGGTCGGCGGCGTAGGACGAGAACTGCTCGCTCTCGTCACGGACAAAAGCAACGATGTCGCCAGGCTGCAACCTGAGCCGCTCCGCGCCGACGTCAAGACGTCGGAAGTCAAGCAGCGTATTGATTTGTTCCTGGAGCAAACGTGCGTTTTTCTCCATAATCCGGAGCCGCCGTGTTATACTGTCCGGCAGTTTTTCGCCCAGCAGTGTCTGCAGCGGGCTGATAATCAGCGTGAGCGGCGTGCGCAGATCGTGACTGACATTGGTGAAGAACCGCAGCTTCATCTCGGCCAGACGGATGTTTTTATCCTGTTCCATCTGACGGCGCTCACGGTGCAGACGGCGGGCCGTGCGCCGCCGCGAAATGACCAAAAACCATACAGCGGCGGTCACGACAATCACGGCATAGAGACATAGCATCAACTGTGAGCGCCAAAACGGCGGTGCGACCTCTATCGTCAGGCTTCGCTCGCTGCTCCAAAGGCCGTCACCGTTGCACGCTTTCACACGTATGACATACGTTCCCGGAGCCAGCGAGGCGAACGAGACCACTGGGTTGTTGGTGCATATCCAATCATTATTACCGCCTATGACGTAGGCATAGGCGGTGGCCGGCGCGCCGGCCGGATTGTCAGTCATGAGACGCAACTCGATTGCATGGTCACTGTAGTCAATACATATCTTTTCGGCCGTCTCATCAAGAAATCGTCCGCTGACGGTGATGGAAGAAAACATGACTTGCGGAGGAGTGGTTTCGGTAATCTGAGCGGTGTGCGGACTGATGGCGACATAACCATTGACACAGCCGAAAAGGACTCTGCCGTCGGCAGCCACAGCCGAAGAATTGCTGTTGAAGTAGTTGTTGCTCTCGTTGACGATATGATGGAAGTTGTGCACATTAAAGTCACCCTTGTTCCGGTCCTCAATGCTTATACGAGAGATACCGCCGGCCGTACTGACCCAGATATTGCCATTGGTGTCCTCACGGATACTCTTCACAAGGTTGCTGGATATATTCTGCTTTCCTGCAGAAAAAGTCCAAAGCGAGTCGGTATGGGTGTCCCAGGCCTCCAGACCGTTGTAATGGCCCATCCAGACAATACCACGACTGTCGCAACAAAGAGCCATCATCTGCTGATCGACGAAACGGTGGTTGCCGCGACGGTTGGAGTATAAACTGGTGGCTCGTCTCTTTTTCGTGTCGACGACACACAGTCCATAGATCGTCCCGACGTAGAGCAGTCCCGTCTTGTCCTGCGCCATAGAGAGACCTAAGACGTCGGCGCCTTCTTGATTTTTGCAGTAGGTGTAACAGCCGGTGGCGGGATTGAGGCACATTAGCGGATGAAACGCCGAACATATCCATATCTGTCCAGCCGCGTCTTCGGCTATCTTCCAGGACATATCCGTGGGCAAACTGCCATCAGCCGTAGAGTAGCACTTCACGACTTGACCGTCGTCGACACAGTAGAGACCGCTATTATATGTTCCGACCCAGATACGTCCGCGATGGTCCTCCATGAGCGAGGCCACAACTATGTCACGCAACGGTGTACGGCTGATGGTTCCCCCGACTGAGCGGAAGAGTCCGGTGCCGTCAGTGCCTATCCAAAGTGTGCCGTCACGTGAGGTGAGCATGGACGTCACGTCGCCGCAGTCTTTTGCCAGCCGGTTGAACATGCTGAACTCAGAACTGCTGTATGATATGCCGCGCTTATAGTGGCCGAGCCACAGTGTGCCGTGACGGTCGATGAGTATGGTGTTGATGTTGTTCTCGGCTATGTCTCCGCAGTCGCCACAGTTGTTGTCGGCCGTGAGATGGGTCGTGACAGCTTCAGCGACCGTATCATAGCGAAAGAGTCCGCGGTGATCGGTGGCAATCCAAAGACTTCCCTTACCATCATCGGCCATATGATGAATGGCATTCGGCGGAGTGACGCCGTCGGACGGCAGTGGAACCGCAGTCCATTGGCCCGTTCCGGCCGAATGGCGGTAAAGCCGCTCGCTGAGCGTGGAATAGATCCAAATTATGCCGCGGCTGTCGACAAAGACGCGCGGGCGACTGTTTTCCAGTCCCGCCGGTATGTTTATCGAGCCGACGGCACCACCATCCTTATCAACCAACGACAGTATCCCGTCGGAATTGGCCAGCAGGTAGATATAACGGTTGTCCTCGGCGATGGATATGTGGCCTGCTTTGATCCACCGCTCTTGTGCCGCAGTCACGACACGGACTTTCCTGCGGTTGAAGTCGTAACAGTAAAGCCGGCGTTCGGTGAGCACCCAAAGCCGTTCTTTGCTATCCGTGAAGAGTACTTTTTTCATCGTGGAGTCGATACCGACTGACGAAAAGAAAGCTTCCGTATTGCCGTCCATCCTATGCTCGTGACGCAGATAGCGGAGGAACATGTCACCGGAATGTATCCACAGATTGTGATCTCCGTCCTCGTAGATATTCGAGACGGCATTGTTGGCGACGGTTGTAGCGATATGTCCGTCATAGCGGGCAAGGCCGGCGTTCGTGCCGATCCACAGCGTGCCGCAGTGGTCGGTGAGAAGGCTTGTTATCTCGCCGTCAGGCAGTCCCGTCTCTGCTCCGATATACTGGAATTTCCTCTGTCCGACCGCCGTTTGACAGCAAAACACCACCGCCAACAGCATGAGCCATAACAAGGGGGCGCAGCGACAATAATCACAATTTGACATTATGGTTGGACGGAACGTGCCTTGCTTCTGATGTGACACCATTTGCAGACAATGGGGTAGAATTGATGTCTTTTTCATAATTAGCCATATCGTTAGGTCTGTGCAAATATACACATTATTACAAATATTAAGAAATTAATCCATACAAAATAATTCTCAATCTTCAAAAAATATGTTTTTCAATAATTAAGGAGCCTGAGAAATTCTTTTCATACAAACATCGAAGACAAAAAACAATGGTCTTAACCTGTATCATTCATATCCTTTCATTACGAGAGTTCGGAATAACAGTGCATCATTATGAATAATGCGAATTAAATACTCAAGCTCACCATCCGAACAGCTATACCATGTATTTTCACAATTGTTAAAAACTCAGAATAATCACAACAAAAGCCTCTCCATTTTTGAAGAATTTGAAAATAAAAATCCTGTGGCCGCAAATTCTTCAAAATTTCGCGTGCATATTTTTCTTCTTGATCCTCAGTGCGTTACGACAATTTTATCCAAAATGTGCAATTTTTCCACAGATTTTTCCGAGCCGTAAGGGCCTTACGGCTTTGCAACGGGGCGCTCGTTGCTTTGCAACGGCGTGCTTGTTGGAGTCCGATAAGCATGCCATTGCAGACCAACGGGGCCTCTATTGCTCGACCTCCGAATTTTTTTCACCCAAAAACGACGCACTAATGCTAAATTCATGACCACGCCACCGATTTTTTGAACGATTTTCAAGTGTTAAATTCCGGGATATTATATTTACACGCCTTGTTCCTTCCCATAAAGACAATCTGTGAGCAAACTCACATTTTACTCATCTTACCCATCTAAATTGACGACTATGTCAGAGAAAGCAAAACACACCAAAAACATGGCTTTGTGATGTCCCGCAAACCGGTCCATCCATCCCATCCGTCAGTCCATCCGGCCCATCGGCCGCTCCATCGGAAAAAGGTTGGACGGGCGGGCGGAAACGTCTATCTTTGCCGACCGAAATGAAATCGGGAATGACTATGGACAAGAAGATATGGGTGGCGGCGATGGCTGCCGCCTTCATCATGCCGGCGGAGGTGTCGGCACAAGGGATAATAGAATATGGACGTGACGCCCGGAGCTCGCTGAGGGACGAAGAGGGCAACCGCTATGGAGGCGGAACGATGGAGAGGATGACGGCAAAGGTGGCCATTCCGCTCGGCACGAAGACCGACAGTCTCGGCCGCGCGACGGCATGGCAGGCGGCGCTGAGCGCTTCTTACGCCACGCTCGGATGTGACGGAGCGGCGGCAGGTATGAATCCGGAGACCATCGTGAACGCCGGCGTCAATATCATGCACCGGCGTCCGATCGGCCGGCGATGGCAGCTGATGGTGGCGGCGGGATGCGGGATATATGCCCCGAAAAACGAAATCAGGACGCGAAGCATACTGGCCAACGGCGGAGCCATGTTCATCTATCGCATCAACAGGGGCATGAGCATCGGTGTAGGCGGCGGTCTGACGAATGTCTACGGAGTGCCGATGGTGATGCCGATGATGTATTTCAGCTGGATGAGCCGCGGGCGGTTTGAGCTGAAGGTGGATTTGTCGAGTGGTATGGAGGTGGCCGTGGCTACGAAAATAGGACGCCGGATGAGGATAGGCCGCAGGACGGCTCTGTTCGCGAGCTTCGGAGCCACATGGCTGCGCAGTGCGGACATAACGGACCGCAGTCTGCGCGGGCTGGCGGAGAGTTTCCGTGAGGACCGCGACAAGCGTTACTTCAATCCGGCGCTGTCCGTCACCACCGGTATTTCATACGGAATGTGACGGAACGGCGGGAGAAAGAACAGGCGGGAGAAAAGGTTGGGAAATATGGAAAAGGAAAGGGCTATCTATCAGCTGGAGGCCCTGAAAAACCGCGTCAGCCCGCACTTTCTCTTCAACAGCCTCAACATTCTGGCGTCGCTCGCATATCAGGACGCTGACAAGACAAATATGTTCGCCAAGAAGCTGTCGTCCGTCTACCGCTATCTGCTCATGACCCAAGGCCGGCCGACGGTGACACTCGAAGAGGAGATGCAGTTTGTCCATTCGTACATCTATCTGGAAACGATACGCTTCGGCGACACGCTCGCCATTGAAACCTGCGACTATACGCCGTATTTGCATCGAACCGTGATACCGGCAAGCATACAGATGCTCGTGGAAAATGCCTTGAAGCACAACATAAACACGACGAAATCGCCGCTGAGAATCACAATCCATGCCGGTGATGACGGCATTACTGTCACCAACAATCTGCAAATGCGCAAAAACGTGGGGACAAGCGGGACGGGACTCGACAATCTGAGGCGGCAATATACGCTCTACGGAAAGAAAATAAACGTCGTGAAGAGTGAACACGAGTTCTCCGTAAAGATGCCGTTCGTTGACTAAAGACAAAAGTGGAGACCGGTACGATGGCAACGGAGCATGCGATTTTGACTACGAAAACATGTAATCTCGATTATGAAGACATGTTATTTTGATTATGAAGACATATAAATAAAGCGGAGAAGCAAGTCTTAAGGACCGGCTTCTCCGCTTTATTTTTATCAATGAGTGAGTTCCGATATTACTCCGGACGGATGTCCGTAGCCTTCAGCTGCTCGGCAACCTCACCGTTAATCTTGTCTGCGAACTCTGCGATAGTCATCACGCCGCGCTCCTCTGAGCCCTGCTTGCGCACGCTGACAGTGCCGTCGGCCTGCTCTTTCTCGCCGACAATGACCATGTAGGGGATTCGCTTGAGCTCGTTGTCACGCACCTTGCGGCCGATTTTTTCGTTGCGCTTGTCAACCGTGGCACGCACTCCGGCACGGTCAAGCTCGTCTGCCACGCGGGCGGCATAGTCGTTATACTTCTCCGAGATGGGCAGGATGGCAACCTGATCGGGGGTGAGCCAGAGCGGGAAGTGACCTGCGGTGTGCTCGATGAGCACGGCGCAGAAACGCTCCATAGAACCGAACGGCGCACGGTGAATCATCACCGGTGTCTTCTTCTGGTTGTCCTCGTCGGTATATTCGAGCTTGAAGCGCTGCGGCAGGTTGTAGTCGACCTGGATTGTACCCAGCTGCCAGCGGCGGCCGATGGCGTCTTTCACCATGAAGTCGAGCTTCGGACCGTAGAATGCGGCCTCTCCGTACTCTACCTTTGCCTTCAATCCCTTCTCCTTGCAAGCCTCGATGATGGCCTGTTCGGCCGATGCCCAAACCTCGTCGCTGCCGATGTACTTCTCATGATCGTCGGGATCGCGCAGAGAAATCTGTACTTCGACGTTATCGTCGGAGAAGTTGAACGTTGAGAACACGGTCTGGATGATATCCATCACACGCAGGAACTCGCTCTTGACCTGGTCGGGACGGCAGAAGATGTGGGCGTCGTCCTGTGTGAACGAGCGTACGCGGGTAAGTCCGTGAAGCTCGCCGCTCTGCTCGTAACGGTAGACCGTGCCGAACTCGGCAATGCGCAGAGGCAGGTCTTTATATGAGCGCGGCTTCCATGCGAACACTTCGCAGTGGTGAGGGCAGTTCATCGGCTTGAGCATATACTCCTCATCTTCTTCGGGAGTATGTATCGGCTGGAACGAGTCCTTGCCGTAGTGAGCGTAGTGACCGCTCGTCACGTAGAGGTTCTTAGAGCCGATGTGTGGTGTGATGACCTCCTGATAACCATAGCGCTTCTGTATCTTGCGTAGCATGTCCTGCAGACGCAGACGCAGTTCGGTGCCCTTCGGCAGCCAGATGGGCAGTCCCTTGCCGACACGCTCGGAGAACATGAAGAGCTCCATCTCCTTGCCTATCTTGCGGTGATCACGCTTCTTGGCCTCCTCAAGCATGACGAGATACTCGTCGAGCATCTTCTTCTTTGGGAACGATATACCGTAAAGACGCTGCATCTGCTCACGCGTTGCGTCACCGCGCCAGAAGGCTCCGGCTACGCTTGTCAGCTTGATGGCCTTGATTGCGCCCGTATTCAGAAGGTGCGGACCGCGGCAAAGGTCGGTGAAAGCGCCCTGGGTATAGGTCGTTATTGTGCCGTCCTCAAGGTCCTGCTCGATGTGCTCGCACTTGTACGTCTGTCCGGCTGCACCGAATTCGGCAAGTGCGTCAGCCTTGGCCACTTCCTTGCGAACGACAGGTTCTTTCTTTCCGGCCAGCTCCTTCATCTTGGCTTCAATCTTGGGGAAGTCTGACTCCTTGATTGACTCGCCGTCCTTAAGCAGCACGTCGTAGAAGAATCCGTTCTCGATGGCAGGGCCGAATCCGAACTGTATGCCGGGATAAAGCTCCTGCAACGCCTCTGCCAGCAGGTGAGCGGAGGTGTGCCAAAAAGCATGGCGGCCCTCGTCGTCATCCCACTTGTAAAGCGCGATTGTTGAGTCCTCGTTTATCGGACGATTAAGTTCTACTGTCTCACCATTCACTCCGCAGGCCAATACGTCGCGGGCCAAAGCCGGTGATATGCTTTCGGCAATCTGCAATCCCGTTACGCCCTGCTCATACGAGCGAACAGAACCGTCAGGAAATTTAATGTTAATCATATCTACAATATATGTTTTGGTTTTAATCGATGTATTCTTCGGTTTTATCCGATGATTAGGGATAATGCGCCCGATGCGTTGGAAGTTTCCATTCAAATCACCGGATGCGGCTTATCTCATTGCAAAGGTATGTATTTTTATCAAAACACGGGCATGTCGTAAGGGCTTTTTTGCCATAACATGCACAAAAACAGGGATTATAATGATTTATCGGGACATTATTGACGCACTTTTCTCTCATCGACATTGTTACGCAGAAGCTCTATCGCCTGTCTGCCGGCAACATCCATCCATTCGACGGCGGGATTGTCGCGGCCTGTGCGGAGCTCCTGCTGTCTTATATTTACGCTTGTCTCATCAAGAAAACCGAATATCTCTTTCAGTTTGACGTCGGCTCTGTCAATCATCACAGCATAGCCCTCATGCTCGGCCCGCAGCGCCTTGTGGGTCTTGAAGAGATAGGACGTCTTTTTGATTTTGCTTAGTTTTTGATATTCTTCCTCACTAAACTGCGTTTTAACTACAGCCGTATCCGGCAGCGATGGCATCGTTCCGAGCTGTACATCAAGCGTTATTCCACAGGCGGCGGCACGCTTTGTCAAAACTCCGACACTGTCCTCCAACAGCGGACAGCCCTTCGACATGATGTTAAGAGCTTCAACATCACTCCTAACAACCTTACACAACTCAACAACTTCTCCATGTATTTCCTCCAATCCGGAATTGGGTATGGCCATCGAGACAAGTTTTCCGGCGGTGGACAGTTGGGCCTCAGCCATTAAACTTCCACCGAACATCAATATCGCAAGTGTCAATATTCTCATTCCTAACACATGTCTTTTCATAATCAAAAACCTGTTTTTTGAAACATATCCTCATGCCCCACTCCACCGTGTCACTTTCTGTATTTCTTTATCACACTGTATGCCATGTACAGCCCCAGTTCGCCGGCTTTGCTAAGGTCGCTGATTCCTTCGTCGGTCCTGTCGCTCAGCAGACGGGCCAAACCACGGTTGTAGTAGGCTTCGGCGAAATTGCGGTCTATATCCAAGGCACGGGTATATTCGTCTATCGCACGGGCATAGTCCTTGCGCGAAGCATAGACATTGCCACGGTTATAATACAGATAAGCACACTGGCTGTTGAAGCGTATAGCCTGTGTGAGGTCATCAATGACGTTGGCCGACTTCAGCGTTACGTCGTCGCCCTGAGAAGCATTGAACTCATTCTGCTTCCACTGACATACGGCACGTTGCCAATAAGCCATAGCCATTGTACTGTCAGCATGCAGACATGCCGTCAAATCCTCTATCGCGCTATCGAAATTCTGCGTCACTGAGTAGGCCACGGCTCTGTTCATCAGCGGACGTACAGTTTCTACGCCGATATTACCGAGACGCAAGAGCACTGTTGAAAGACTATCGATATATGAGAAGTGATGAATCGATTTCTTTTCGTCGAGCACTGTCGGATTACAGTTGATATATATATGGTCTGCCGCAGGAATGTTCTGGTTGTATGCGTCCACTTGTCTGTCGTAGGCCATATACGGTTTGACTTCCGTGCGATGTTGTTCGTATGATAATTCAAACATTGGAAGGAAAGCCATATCAACTTTATGGTTTTGAACACGCCCTCGGTATTCACTTTCATATTCATGCTCGACTCCCTGCTCATCTGCCACCACGAGCTGATTATATTTATCCGGATCAACATCACTCCGTTTGCGTAGTTGTTCCTTGTTTAATCGCGGCTGTGTACCATAAAGATGTTTGTATAATTGAGCTTTGTAAACCCGGAATTCATCGGCTTCAGCCTGTTTCACCATACCGAGGCGGCGGTAGCAGGCCGCACGATACTGAAGACCGGTCCAAAAATTAGGAAATTCTTTTATAACCTTGGTATAGTCTCGTATGGCACCACGTAAATCACCTGTCTTGTCAAGCAACAAAGCGCGATTGAAAAGTGCCATGATATTATCCGGTTCAAGTTCAAGTACGAAATCAAAATCCGTTATGGCACGATTGTCATCACCCACTTGAGCACGAAGCAGACCGCGATTGTAATGTCCGAGGAAGTTGTTCGGTTCCAAATCCAACGCCGTATCATAGTCAGCCATCGCCCCGCGCAAATTGTTCCGATTAACACGAGCCAAAGCGCGGTTGATATAATTGCCAGACTGCTTCGGCACGAGGTGGATAGCTTTGTCAAGATATGTCTCCGCTTCCTGCCACTTACTTGCAGCCAGACTCATCATCGCACGGACAGACCAAGTTCCTCCGTCATACGGGTCTATCCTCAGGCTCTTGTCCAAAGCCTCTATTGCACGTACCGTATCTTTTTGATGCAGAAAGACCTCTGCTCGCATGGAATATCCTTGGGCATAATTGCTCCACCGTGTGAGCACGGTATCGATGTCAGCCAAAGCTGCATCATAATCTTTTTTCTGTATGCGGCATAGCACACGGTTATGCCACAACATACGATTTTCGGGGTCATATTTCAATGCGCGTGTGTAATCGGCAATAGCACCGTCATAGTTCTCCTGTCTGATTCGCGACAAGCCACGTAGTTCGTAAAGTCCGACAACATAAGGATTGCGCTCTATTGCCTCGGAACAATCACTCTCTGCTCCCGAAAAATCATCAAGATAATATTTTGCCACGGCTCTATAAAACCACGGCTCATATAAATATGGCTTGGTATTTATGACTTGATTAAAATATTGCATGGAAAGAACATAGTCTTCAAAATAGAGTGCGCTTCGACCTATGGTTACCAGCCTGTCTGTATTAAACTGCGGCATGGCAGCAAGTGGAAGAAGTAATAATATGAAGACAACAACCTTTCTACGCATAAATATCCAATCAAAAGCAATGAGGTAAGAATGAAGAGATATGATTAGCTCTAAAATATCATACCTCTTCACCTTAACTAATTCATTATTTTTTCACTGCCGCCTTTGTCTTATATCCGCAGCGATAACGTCCCTGAAGCAACGCACGCATTTTACTCTTAATGAGTTGTTTTCTCAAAGGGGATATTCTGTCAACAAAGACTTTACCTTCCAAATGATCAAATTCATGTTGCATAACACGAGCCAAATAACCTTCCACCCATTCATCATGAGACTTCATGTCGGCATCCATATAACTTACACGGATTCGCGTAGGACGTGTCACCTTCTCATGTATTGCGGGCAAGCTAAGGCACCCCTCTTCCATCGTTTCCGTATTAGTATCGTCATATTCCAAAATATGCGGATTTATGTATGCTTTGCGGAAATCCTTATATTCTGGCAGATCGTCGGACAAGACATCAAGGTCTATCACCACGACACGAATGGACTTGCCTATCTGCGGAGCTGCCAACCCGACACCATCAGATTCCACCAGTGTCTCAAACATATCACGTATCAATTCATCCAAATTAGGATAGTCCGCAGGAATATCCTCGGCCACCTTACGCAACACAGGTTGACCATATATATATATAGGTAATATCATCTTGTGAAATAACTCCATCCCGGACGTCCTTCGGCGGATTGTTCGGACATAGATCTATTATCTAATTATACCGAGCCTTTCAGGACAGTCCAAAAATGAATTCTTATCGGTTATACTTTTATATTTATATTTGATACACTACGTTACAATTTCTCAATTGCCACCACGTTCACCCTCCTTTTAGACTTACGCCTTGTTTGAATGGCGAGACCGCATATAGTCCTGCAGTATAATAGTTGCGCTGATTTCGTCCACCAACCCCTTATTCTGCCTGGCTTTGCGTCCCAGCCCTCCATCAACCATCGCCTTGTGAGCTAACACAGATGTAAAGCGCTCATCATAATAGTCCACTGGTATTTGTGGCATTTCCTTAGTCCACCGAGCCACAAACTGTCTCACCCGGCCCAGATTTTCACTTGGTCGGCCATCGGGCTGCCGCGGTTCGCCAATCACAATACGCTCTACATCCTCCCGAGAGACATAATCCTTAAGAAATGTCATCAGTTCAGATGTAGGAACAGTCGCCAACCCTCCCGCTATAAGCTGAAGAGGGTCTGTGACTGCAATTCCCGTACGTTTTCTGCCGTAGTCTATCGAAAGTATCCGCGCCACGTTCAAGAATATCTCATTCTGATTAACGACCGCTGAAAAGCAACCATGCATCAGGATACTTCGAGCGGAACTCATTGCGGCTGACTGCGGCATCTGATTTATTATCAAATGTCGCTGCAACAACGCGATACATGTTACGTGCTTCGTTCTTCACGACCTGAGCGTCATAACCACCGTTGCGCAAAGTTTGCTGCAATCCTTCCGCATTTGCTATCAAAGAGAATGAGCCTACAACGACACTGTATGCCTTTAGACCGGAACCATTAATCAGAGACACTGTCTCCTGGCGAACTTGAACATTGTCCGTATTATCAAGAACCTGCGACTCTGTGACAGGCTTAACCTCCAAAGGAGTAACAATATTGGTTTCCTGCTGCACAGGCTCTACTGTTTGCTGGGCTGTCTCCTGAGCTTTAGCCTTCTCGTATGCTTTCTTATAAGCACTCTCACTTGATTTACAGCTCGTGAAAGCCATTGCCGCACACAAACCTGCGCATAACACCACGTATTTCTTCATCTTTAATACTTTATTAATAGTTAAACTTAGATATTGCTTATTTGCAAAAAATATTTGTGCGAAGTTACAAAATATCATCCAAACACACCACACACTCGCACATAAAGTTTGTTAAATACCTGAAATAGTGACGTTTTAACAAAAAATGATAGTTCTGCTGACAGCCTTTCAGAAAATGTTTCGTACATTTGTGAAATCAAAACTATTGTTTCACCATTAAAAATCAAATGATTATGAAAAGTTTAGGTTACATCGGAGCTTTCCTCGGCGGAGCACTCGCCGGAACAGTTGTTGGACTCTTGCTTGCCCCTGAGACAGGAAAGGACACACGTGAGAAAATCACAGACGCAGTCGATGATTTCCTCAAGAAGCACAACATCAAACTCTCACGCAAGGAAGTCGGCGATCTCGTTGACGACATCGAAGAAGCGACACCCAACGTTTAAACCACGGCCCCGGCGTGACAACGGCACGCCGGACATAGTTGAGAACTTATGTTATCAAGCGACAAAAACGTAGAATCATTGGCACAACTTGTCATTGTGCTCAAAGATTACATCGGACTTCAGAAAGACTATCTGAAGTTCGATGTAATTGACAAGTTGGTGCGTCTCGTAACAGCACTCACGTTGACCATCATCTTCTTCATTCTGATGATTGGCGTTCTCTTCTATTTTTCTTTCGCCACAGTCTTTTGGATGGCCCCACACACAGGCACGGCTTGCGCCTTTGCCATTGTGGCAGCTTTCTTCCTACTCTTGCTATGCGTGATTTTCGCTTTCCGCAAGAGATGGATAGAGCGCCCGCTCATCAAGTTCATGACAAAGACCCTGTTAGGATAATCCCATCGAAAAACAACAATAAATTTATGGAAACCGACAGAAACACCATCAATACCCTCGAAGAGCTACAAGCACGCAAGGAGCAAATCAGAGTCGAAATCCATCAGAAAGGAGAAGTTGTCGCCGAACTATGGAGTGGGTTCTTCACCGAGAAGAAGGCAAACACACGCGGGGAAATGATAGCAAGTATCGTGAGCAAAAGTATAACGGCGTTTGACGCTTTCATGCTAACCAGAAAACTCATAAAACAATACGGACATCTGTTCGGAAAAAGAAAACACTAACGCCGCAGGTATCTATTTAAGGGCATAAAAAAAAGGAGTACCGCTGTACTCCAATCTTTGTTAACCTTAAATCTAATACTATGAAAAACACACTGCAAAATTAAGAATATTATTTTAAAATGCAATACATTACATATAATAATTGCATTTTAATAACACCATTTAACTACTATTTAAAAACCGCAGTCGTTTCACACCTCCAATATCTGACCGTCGTAAGCAAGTTCTATACCCTCCGGGAGCACCCTGTTAACATCCTCATGACGTCCGATATGATGGCTGGAGTGGATCAATAGAGTGCGACGAGCCCCCACGCACCGCGCAAAATCCACAGCGTCGGCGACAAGCTGGTGAGAATGGTGGGCTTTCTCAAAACGCAGAGCGTTGACCACAAGGGTTTTAACACCATCGAGATAAGGCAGCTCCATATCGGATATAGACTTCATATCGGTGACGTAAGCGAAACTCCCGAAACGATAACCGAGAATGGGCAATCGGCAATGCATCACCTGTATCGGCATAATGTCAATATCACCGATACATAACGGCACATGTGGCTCTATGACGTTCAACCTTATCTCTGGAATATTGGGATATTTCACATCCGAGAAACAATAAGGAAGCGCCTGGCGTAACGACTCCGCGGCACGGGCATCAGCATAAACGTCGACATCACCAAAGATGCAATAAGGACGTACATCGTCTATGCCTCCGACGTGGTCATAATGAGCGTGAGTGACAAGTATGCCGTCAATGCGCCGGAACTCGCGCCCCATCATCTGCTGACGAAAATCCGGGCCGCAGTCTATGAGCAACCGTGTCGACGCAGTCTCGATCAAAGCTGAACAGCGCGTGCGCTTATCATGAATGTCTGTACTTGTGCAAACATCACAGCGACATCCCAACGTCGGGACGCCGCAACTTGTTCCGGTCCCAAGCAACGTTACCTTCATACGATATTGACCTCCGGTGTTATGTCGATACCGAACTTCTCCATCACGTCGCTGCGCACTGCCTCACACAACGCCACTATCTCCCGTCCCGTCGCTCCGCCGCGGTTGACGAGCACAAGCGCCTGACGCGAGTGGACACCGGCACGTCCGAGCGAACGTCCTTTCCATCCGCACTGCTCTATCATCCAGCCCGCCGGAATCTTCTCGTGGGCATCGTCGACAGTATAATGGGGCATGCCGTCATACTCCGCGGCCAGTCTTTCGTAGACGTCGCGCGTCACGACAGGGTTCATGAAAAAGCTGCCGGCGTTACCCTCCACCTCCGGGTCGGGCAGCTTTGCGCGCCGTATGTCCGTTATGACCTGCCGCAGCTCCGATGCCGTGGGCGTGGTGATGCCCTTGCGCTCCAGCTCCGCGCGGATGTTTCCGTAGTCGAGGTTGGGACGGAAGACACGGCTCAGGCGATAGGTGACATACGTAATCACGTATCTTCCGGCCCAATCGCGCTTGAAGCGACTTTGACGGTAGGCATACTGACAGTCGTCACGGCTGAACGATACGGTCCCGCCGGTGGTCAGGTCGACGGCCTCCACCTTATATATAAGGTCTTTCACCTCCACTCCGTAGGCCCCGATGTTCTGGACGGCGCTCGCTCCCACCTCACCGGGAATGAGCGAGAGATTTTCGGCGCCATGCCATCCACGGGCCACGCACAGCCCGACAAGCTCGTCCCACACCTCTCCGCTGCCCACGCGCAGCAACACATCGTCATCCGTCACAGTTGGTTCGACACCACGGATGGCCGAATGAAGAACCGTTCCGGCGTAATCGCCCGTGAGCAGAAGATTGCTTCCGCCGCCAAGAATGAGCAGCGGCTGGTCAGCCCCGGCCAGCGACCGGGCGATGTCCTGCAGTTCGCTGACGGAAGAAAACTCTATGAAACGGCGGCAACGGGCGTTGATGCCGAACGTGTTGTGACGGCTGAGGTCATAGTTCTGAATATCTTTCATGCGGCTATCGGTTGTTGGGTAAATCTTTATTTTGAACACGGAGACACGGAGACACAGAGTAATACTGTCCTCTGTGTCTCCGTGTCTCCGTGTTCAAAGTATAAACTAATTGTTGCAGCATACTTATCAAAGGATCTTATATATCAAAAAGACACCCGACACGGGTCAAGTGGTCAGTCTGGTGAGCACCCAACGGCCGTCCTTGCGACGGAAAGTCATCTCCATCTCAAACCCGTTGGAAATTCCCCTTATCACAAATATCTTGATATTGCTTTTTCCCGGTGACATTCCGTAGTTGATGTTATATAGCATCCTGTCCGGCATCTCCGGCGCGAAAGCCGGCCATGTGTCAGGAGTGATGACGCCTTCCATCTGTTCAAAGTCGTCATCCGGGTCGGGACCTACGAAATGGACTGTCTCATCAAGACTCTCGATTTGAAACGTTGAGTCTGACACAAATTGCTGATAGAACTTCAAGAACGATGCGTTCTCATTTTTATATATAGGTGTGATATTGATGGCCCGCATCATCCACAATCCGTTTACGCGATCAAAGACATACTGTCGGACGGTCTTGATGTCCAAATGGATTTTTTCCACAACGACGTGACTGACAGATGTATCCTTGCCAAGATCCATCTGACGACGGCTGTCGAATATCAGTGTATAGTAGCCTTGACGCATGAAAAAGTGCTCCATCTTCCATTCGTCTTTTTTTATATACTCTGTCGCATCACCTTTGGTCACCGGAAGTGGGAAAACGATACGTTCGGTTTGCAGTTTCCGGTTAGCTGCAAAATTAAACAAGAAGTCATCAAAGAGTTCATCTGCCGCCTTCGGCATCGGTGTCTCCTCTATCAGCAGTTCCATAGTGTCTGTGGCCTCAGCCTCAACGCTATCCACCGAATCGGCCGGCACTTCGCCGCCATCACTCGACATCTTGCCGCCCTTACACGAGAACATAAGCAAGACTGATGCGAAAATCGCTGTTAAAAACTTGTTCATTTTAGTGTCATCGTACGATATACGCCGTCCAAAACAGCGCAAAAGTACAACTTTATTTTGATTTATGCTCTATTTTAAGTACAAAATATTAACTTTGCAGCGAATTTAATCAATCTAAGCAGAGATGATAGTTGACAAAATAGGACAGCTTCTCGAAGAAGTGAAAAACCTCAGCGCACAAAACGCCGAGGAAATAGAGGCTCTGAGACTTAAATATCTGAGCAAGAAAGGCGAAATAACAGCTCTTATGGCTGATTTCCGCAACGTTCCGGCAGACCAGAAAAAGGAAGTCGGAATGAAAATCAACGAGCTCAAACAGACAGCTTTGGAACGCATCAACGCCTTGAAAGAGCAGTTTGAGACGACCGACGGAGAGGCCGATGAAATGGATTTAACCCGCACGCCCTACCCCATCAGACTCGGTACACGCCATCCGCTGACAATTGTTACCAACGAGATTATAGATATATTCTCCCGCATGGGCTTTGTCTTGGCTGACGGCCCGGAGGTCGAAGACGATTTACACGTGTTCACCAAAATGAATTTTGCAGCAGACCACCCGGCCCGCGACATGCAGGACACATTCTTCGTTGAGCAGAACCCAGATGACGTAACCAAGAACATGGTGTTGCGCAGTCATACCAGTTCCGTGCAGGCACGTGTCATGGAGACATCCCAGCCTCCCATCCGCATCATCTGCCCGGGCCGCGTCTACCGCAATGAGGCCATTACTGCCCGGGCCCACTGCTTCTTCCATCAGGTCGAAGGTCTTTATATAGACAAGAACGTGTCGTTCACTGACCTCAAGCAGGTACTTCTGTCGTTTGCACGCGAAATGTTCGGAACAGACACAAAAATACGTCTGCGTCCCAGCTACTTCCCGTTCACGGAACCAAGTGCCGAGATGGATATCTCCTGCCACATCTGCGGCGGCAAGGGCTGTGGCTTCTGCAAGCACACCGGATGGGTGGAAATACTTGGTTGCGGAATGGTCGACCCCAACGTTTTGGAGCAGTGCGGCATCGACAGCAAGGTCTACAGCGGCTACGCATTCGGCATGGGTGTGGAACGCATCACCAACCTGAAGTATCAGGTCAGCGACCTGCGCATGTTCTCTGAAAACGACACCCGCTTCCTGACAGAGTTTGAATCGGCGAAATAGACCGATGTCGAAAACACCAGAAGAAGACGCAAAAGAGTAAAGCAAAAATGCAAATGGAGCACATGTTTTTAGGGACATGTGCTCCATTTGCATTTTTGCTTTACTCTTTTTTATATTTATCGCCATTCGACTACGAACAAAAGTCACATAAACAAGCATCACATTTCATACAACTCCACGTTTGCATTTTGTCAACCTCATTTTATTTTTTGTCCTTCCCTCTTTTATCTTTACAAAATTCGTTCCGGAAAAACTCTCGTTCCCGGCTGTCTCCCATACCAATGAGGCCCTCTCGGCCCGCCACACCATCTGGCAGGCATGCAAAAAAACACTCGAAAAAATGCCGTCGGTATGCCGTAAGGGCCTCACGGCTTTTCAAAAACGAAGAAGTCAGCGACTTTTTGCTTGCCGTTTTTGAGCAAAAAAGAGGTCGTCGGCGAGCAATAAGGCCCTTATTGGGTCACAACGAGCACGCCGTCAGATTGCAACGGGGCGCTCGTTGCAATGCAGTAAGGGCCTCGTTGCAGAGCCGAGAGGCCCTTACGACAGCCCCTCTGACTCACTAAAAAAGTAAGAACCTGCGGTTGCGATTGTAAGTGACTATATACCAATAAATTACAAAAGTAGCGATTTTCCGGCCGTAAAAAAGTCCGCTTTTACACCTTCGCAGAATTTGAAAATTTGGGAGCATGGCTGGAAAATTTTGAAAAGTGGCCTTGGATTTTGCCTTAAAATTCAGATTTTTTCGGACATTCGCTGCTATTGATGATTATGACCAATGTCCCAAAAGACTCTGCTTATGTATTTATTTAAATAAAAAGTCCCCGAAAGTCTTTGTTCAACTTTCGGGAACTGCTCAATGTAGGCACTTAATTATGGCTACACCTACGTAACACGTGTGTTAATATGACCTACTACAAACTGTCATCCTGTTCGTCATCTTCCCAAAGCCCGAAATCATGGTCTTTTGAATTCAACTCGCCTTCGTAAGGATCTTTGTTTATCCCGATATTTCCTGATTCCGGACTGCATGCCATTATATGCACCATGTCACATTCCATAATCTCACACAAAGGAGCAATATATTTTCTCTTCATAATCGTATAAATTAAATCACTACTTTATAATCACTTTCTTTCCTCCGACAATATAGATACCGGCCTTCAATCCCTCCGTGGAGCGTCCTATACATGTACCCTGCACTGTGTAAACATCGCCGCCATCAAATTCACCCGAAGTCTCTACGGCAGCTATACCCGTGGTTCCGTTGTCATCATCTCCGATAACACGCACCTTGACTGCTTTCGCCTTACCTTCCGTATAATAGTCGTAACTGTCGTCCGCTTTGTTCTGTATTGTCAGATAAAATCTGCAAGAAGGCAAGGCTTGGTCTGCATTTATGACCGAACGGAATGCCTGTTCGTCAACATTTAGAAAATAACCATATTTGTCAAGCAAGGTCGTCTTGTCATAGATACCCACAAAGTTGAATTTCTGTTTTATCGTCGAGCAATCGATTTGAGGAACCTCCGTCTTTGCCAACGACGTTCCGACGACTGTCAAAGTCTGTTCGCCGGCTGTTTTCGCTTTTATAAGGCATGGCATATTGGGGGCTATCACGCTACCTTCTTCAAGTTTTATATATTCAATGGTCGGAGCTCCGTCAATGAGTTCGGTATCCCAGATTTCCGCAAAATCAAAGTTTGCAAGAATATCTTCGGTGAGAATGATCTGGAACGGAACAAACAACGTCTGCCATTTGTCAGAGAAGTTTCTTGTATAACTTACAGTAACATCATTGATGACTTCTTTTATATTTATGCTCTTCATGTCCACATCCGACACGCTGATACTTGCACCATTGACAAGTTTCACTTTTGTACTTGTACCATCATTGTTTTCAAGTACGGCATTAAACAGATCGTCCGTAGCACCGCTTACGTTTCCACCAGTCATGACAATCGATGAATTGCTGCCAATGTTGACTTCGCCATCAACCGTTCCCCCATCAATATTGACACTCGCGCCACTGCCCGTGGCCGACACGCCGTCCGTGATTGTCCCGGCGGAGATTGTTATATTCGACTTCACCGCTTGAGCGACAGCCTTTCCTGTGATTGTTCCACCCTTAATCTCTATGGAAGCGTCATAACCGTTGTTCACCACGTCGCCTGTGAACGTTCCGCTCTCGATAACAGCCGATGCCGGATAGGCATTGCTCGTCCTGTCAACCAGAACTGCAGCAATGTTTCCTTTAAACGTTCCATGACCTTTCATCGTGACCGACCCTCCGGAGTTATAAATATATACGGGGTAATTGGCTTCATAATATCCACCGTCTATAGTAACATCAGAACCGTTCGACGGTGCTATGCATGCAGCAAAATAAGAATTAGTCGCAGTATTTTTCATCGTACAGTTTGTAAATGTCGCCGTCGAATGGATCACATCAAAAATCGGACCTACAGTCGTATCGACATTTACATCCGTAAAATCAATCGTACTACCGGCTCCGGCCTGAAACACGCCAGCTGTCGCATGAGTGCTTCTGCAGATGAAATCGCCTCCGGTAACCGAAATGTTGACCTTCATGTTATAACCATTTATGATACTGTAAGTAAAACCTCCCGTCAGTTCCGCATTGACATTGTTGAACGTCAGAGACTGATTGCTTGCGCGAAAAGCGAAAAGGCTACCATTATCTGTCGCGCCTTTAAAAGATACGTCACTTGCTATCAATGTGGTATTGGCACCGGCGACACCGCTCGCATTGCGGAAATCAACAAAGCCAAAAGACTGGGTATTGGTCTCCGGAGTTACAATCCATCCGGCATTGCCATCAATGACAAACGTGACATTGGATAGCCTGAAAGTCTGTTCGTCGTGACATTGTTGGTTATCGTATGTCCGCTCAAGTCAAGAGTGATGGATTTTGTAACCGGAATCATCTCCGTCACCCCGACATCACCCAACAGCGTGACCGTCTGTCCGTCTTCGGCGGCAGCTACGGCTTCTCCCAGAGTAGCATACTCTGTCTCCCCTACTTTTGCATCGTTGGCAAAAGTACAAACAAATGTGCCTGCACCCAACAAAAGGCACAAAGCGAAACGAGTGAAGTAATTTGTTTTCATCGTTATAAAAAATTACCTTTCGTCACTCCCAAACGAATAAACTTAACTTAAAATGGCTTTCTATGTTGACTTCAACATAAAAAAAGGCGGGGAGTTCTACCTTGACTCGTCCCGCTATCTGAGGCCTTCGCATTGCCCATCACTGCCTGAACGAGCAACGCAGAAGTCCCCACCATGTAATATAACAATACACTCCAATCCCAACACGATGCCGCAACACACTCCATATATAGAATATAGGAGTGGCTACGACAAGGTTTGAAGTGACTATTAATCACATCCTGTGAACATCTACTATTGCTTTGATTTGGCAGTGATTGAAAGTTGCGAAGTTTCAGATAGCCAAAGACAAAGCGCATGTAAACGCCTTTCTTATATATTAAAGTATTCCCATCCTTGCCCCAATCCCCAAAGAGATGGAGCGCGACGTGAAATCGCGGCAAAGATACAAAAATCTTGATACACAACAAAAAAGACAACAAAAAGACAACAAAAGTAGATAAATCAGCGACTTATACAAATTTATGAAAACAAAAAAAGATAATGTAAGGATTGGGAAAACACATCACAATATCCGACATTGGGAGTGACCGCAATATTGTTTGGTTGAGGCATGCCGCGCCACAACGGTAGGTTGAGGATTAATTTATCACTCCGATATCGGATGAAGCACAAAAAAGTCCGGCTATCGTCGCAACGAGATTGTTGTGACAATAGTCGGACACATGAGGCTGCTCTAAGAATCAATAGTTCTCCGCCTTTATCTCGAAGTAGCTCTGTGCGTGGTCGCATACAGGACATACCTCGGGAGCTTTCTTTCCGATGACGATGTGACCACAGTTGCGGCACTGCCATACGGTGTCACCCTCACGAGAGAAGACGATGCCTTCCTCGATGTTGGCCAACAGACGACGATAGCGCTCCTCGTGAGCCTTCTCAACGGCAGCCACTCCGCGCATCCGGGCAGCAATCTCAGTGAAACCTTCCTCTTCGGCCTCTTGTGCCATGCGGTCATACATGTCGGTCCACTCGTAGTTTTCTCCTTCGGCAGCAGCCTTCAGATTTGACATGGTGTCGCGGATAGCGCCGCCTTCAAGATACTTAAACCACAATTTTGCATGCTCCTTCTCGTTGGCAGCTGTCTCCTCAAAGAGAGCTGCTATCTGCTGATAACCTTCCTTCTTTGCCTTTGACGCAAAGTATGTGTACTTGTTGCGTGCCTGTGATTCACCGGCGAAAGCCTCCATGAGGTTCTTCTCTGTTTTTGTTCCTTTCAATTCTTTCATAATCTGTAAAGTTTAATATTGTTAATCAATTCTTTTTCTCTTTGTCCGCCGACACAGCCACGTCACCTGAATATCGTCGGCTGCGTCTTCTTTTATTGCAAAGATAGACTTTATAAATGACAAGAACAACAAAAATATGATAGAATTATTCTTTCGGCTGATAGAAATCATCTATAAATAACATCCCCAAAACAATATTTTGACTATCTTTGCATACATCAGAATACAAACAAGCAATACATGACTCTACAACAAATGCAATACGTCACGGCAGTCAACCGCCTGCGCCATTTCGCTCGGGCGGCCAAGGAGTGTGGCGTGACCCAACCCACACTCAGTGCCATGATACGCAAGCTCGAGGAAGAACTTGGAGTGGCAATCTTTGAACGCTCGTCACAACAAGTCGAGCCTACACCTGCCGGTCTGCTCGTCATAGAAGAAGCTCAGGCCATGTTGGACTGCGAACGCAGAATAAAGGACATCATCGACGAACAACGACAGTCGCTCTGCGGAACGTTCCGCATGGGCATCCTGCCCACCATTGCCCCCTATCTGTTGCCGAGATTTATGCCGTGGCTGGGCAAAAAATATCCCGAACTCAATCTGCATGTTTCGGAAATGAAGACGGAAGAGATCAAAGATGCACTGGCACGAAGAGACATTGATGCTGCCGTGGCCGTGAATATAGACGGACTGGAGGGTTTCACCCAAACGACACTCTATTATGAACAGTTTGTGGCGTACGTTTCGCGAGAGTCTTCTCTTTTCGCCCACCGTAACATCGTGGTCTCTGACATACGGAACGAATCACTCTGGCTGTTGGACGAGGGCCACTGCTTCAGAGACCAGCTCGTAAAGTTCTGTCAGCTGAAAGCGGCCGACAAAAGCAAATCCAACTATCTGTTGGGAAGCATCGAGACTTTCATGCGTATGGTGGAAAGCGGCAACGGCATAACATTCATCCCCGAGTTGGCCCTCGAACAGTTGACGTCACAACAGAGAGAGTTGGCGCGGCCGTTCGGGCTGCCCATTCCTGTGCGCGAAGTGGTCATGCTGACAACCGGAAAATTCATACGAAAGGCAGTGCTGGACACCATAACCGACGCCATCGTGACACACGTTCCCGAGCGCATGCTACGGCTTAACAACACGGAACAGCGCATTTGACTGCCGTAAATGGCGGTTTTTAAGAAAGTATTTGCCGTTTTAGTGAAAATATAGTATATTTGCATAAAACATATCACAATCTTCCAACGACCGAATACCACCAGTGGTAATCGGTATCAAGATTACACATTATATTATATATGATAGAACTACTAAAATAAAATATAAACTGTATGAGAAACAAACTTTTATTGTTTGCCCTGTCTATGGCAGCAACGGCGACAGCACAGCGTCACGAAGTGACTCTGACCGAAGGTTGGACGTTTTCACGCGACAAGGCGCAATGGGAAAATGTGACGATTCCCCACGATTGGGCCATCAGCGGTCCTTTCGACAAGAAGTGGGATCTGCAAGTGGTGGCAATCGAGCAAAACGGAGAAAAGGAAAAGACAGAGAAGTCCGGCCGCTCGGGCGCCCTGCCGTGGATTGGCGAGGGGCACTATCGGACAACTGTCAGCATCCCGGCCGACTGCCGCCATGCCGAATTGGTCTTTGACGGCGCGATGAGCGAGCCGACGGTGAGCGTCAACGGACAGCGTGCGGGGTATTGGGCCTACGGGTATAACGCCTTTAATGTCGACATCACGCCATACATGAAAGCCGGTGACAATCTGGTCGAAGTCGATTTGAAAAACGTGGAAGAGAGCAGTCGGTGGTATCCCGGTGGCGGAATATACCGTCCGGTGAAACTCGTGACGACAGGCGACGCGCGGTTTGAGACATTCGAGACGTTCGCCTACACGACACGCGCCGACAAAAAGACGGCAGAAATGAAAGTGACAACAAAGGTGGCAGGCAATCTGACGGACGGAAACATCGGCGTGAACATCGCTCTCTACGACCAAAAGGGATTTATCGTGGCCGAAAGCCACTGCGGACAGACGGAGACCGGAGAAATCAGCACGATGCTCGACATCAAGAAACCACAATTGTGGTCGCCGGAATCACCTTATTTATATAAGCTGGTGACAAAACTTTTCCGCAACAACAAGTTGATTGATCAGCAGACGACCAACGTCGGAATACGCACGGTGACGGTGACGAAGGATGGCGGTTTTCAGCTCAACGGACAGACCCGCAAGATAAAGGGCGTCTGTCTCCACCACGACCTCGGCCCCTTGGGCGCTGCCATAAACAAGGCGGCACTCATCCGTCAGATAAAGATGATGAAGGCGATGGGATGTGACGCTATACGCACGGCCCACAACATGCCGTCAACGATGCAGATGGACATCTGCGACTCGTTAGGCATGATGGTCATGGCCGAGAGCTTCGACATGTGGAAGTATGCCAAGTGTAAGAACGGATATGCCCGTTTCTTCGACGAGTGGAGCGACCGGGACATCGAGAATTTAGTGAAGAACCACCGCAACCACCCGTCAATCATAATGTGGAGCATCGGCAACGAAATTCCGGAACAAGGCATGAGAGGCGGCAAGGAAATGGCCAAGAGACTTCAGGACATCTGCCACCGGCTGGATCCGTCACGCAAGGTGACACAAGGCATGGACCGCGTGGACAATGCGATGAAGACGGGATTTGCACAAGTGATGGACATTCCGGGCTTCAACTATCGTTTGCAGAAGTACGGCAAAGGCCTGAAAGAACTGCCACAGGGCTTCCTGCTCGGTTCGGAGACTGCATCGACTGTAAGCTCACGCGGCGTATATAAATTCCCGGTGGAAATCGCAAGCAACAAGAAGTATGCTGACGGACAATGCTCGGGATACGACACGGAACACTGCTCGTGGAGCAATCTGCCCGACGACGATTGGAGATGGCAGGATGACTACGACAAGGTCATCGGTGAATTTGTTTGGACCGGCTATGACTACCTTGGCGAGCCTACTCCCTACGACGAGTATTGGCCCAGCCGCAGCAGCTATTTCGGTATCTGCGACCTGGCCGGTCTGCCAAAGGACAGATATTATCTGTACCGCAGCAAATGGAACAAGGATGAGCACACCGTACACCTTCTGCCCCATTGGACATGGCCGGAGCGCAAGGGAAAGGTGACTCCTGTCTACTGCTACACGGACGGCGTGGAAGGAGAACTCTTTATCAACGGCAAAAGTCAGGGCCGGGTGCGCAAGAACAAAGATGGCAGATTGGACCGCTACCGTCTGCGCTGGAACAACGTGAAATATGAACCGGGTGAGATCCGCGTTGTTGTATTCGATGAAAAAGGCAACAAAATCGGAGAAGACAGCCGGCACACATCCGGTAATCCGGCACAAATAGTTCTCTCGGCAGAATATGCGGACAACGCAACAAAGGCGTTGAAAGCAGACGGACACGATATGGCGTTTATCACAGTCTCACTTGTCGACAAAGACGGAAACCTCTGCCCTACCGCTGACGACCAACTGACATTTGAGGTGACTGGTGACGGAACGTATCAGGCTGCATGCAATGGTGACGCGACGTCACTCGAACCGTTCACGCAACCGCAAATGAAACTTTTCGGCGGACAGCTGGTTGTCGTTGTTCGCAGCACGAAGACAGCCGGTACAATGACGCTCAAAGTGACCGACAGCAAGCGCAAACTGGTGAAGACTATAGATATCAAAAGTATCTGACAGTCTGTTTTTCAAGAGCTTTCAAGCTCTTTCGTGGAGTGAGGAGTGAGGAATGAGGAGTGAGAATAGCTTTGTCGGATGATTACAAAGCTATTCTCACTCCTCATTCCTCACTCCTCGTATATCCCATCTTTAAATATATCAAAAGATTATACCTACAACCACTTTTTTCATTCAAACAGACCGATAAGTCGAAAAAAATGTGTAAGTTTGCAAACCGAAAAGAGATAGTCAACAGATGAAACTCATAATCATGACTAAGCCCACATTCTTTGTGGAGGAAGACAAAATACTCGCATCACTTTTCGATGAGGGTCTGGATAACTTACACCTCTACAAACCGGGAGCTGAGCCAATGTACTCAGAGCGGTTGCTCACACTCTTGCCGGATGACTATTATGGCAAGATTACTGTTCATGACAATTTTTATCTGAAAGACGAATACGGACTGAGAGGCATCCATTTGGATGACGACAAGGTTGAAATACCATCCAAATATAAAGGTCGCATCAGCAGGACGTGTTGTGCTTTGGAGCAACTTAAAGAGGCGAAAAAGAAGTCTGACTATGTCTTCTTGGACTATGTATTTGATAGTCAAACCTATCAGGAAAAGAAAGCGGCTTTCTCGCAAAGCGAACTGAAAGAAGCCTCAAAGCGAGGACTGATTGACAAGCATGTATATGCCTTAGGCGGTATGAACCTTGACAATCTGCACGTCGCAAAAGATTTAGGCTTCGGTGGTGTTGTAATATGCGGAGATTTGTGGAACAGATTCGATATTCACAACGAGCTGGATTATAAAGACCTTATCGCACATTTTGAGAAAATACGCAAAGCTGTGGGGTAGAAAGAAAACATAACACTGTATCAATTCATAACTGACAAACGAAAATGAGTGCACAAAACTCTTACATGGTTTTCTCGGGTACAAACACGAGATATCTGGCAGAGAAGATTTGCCAAAGCCTTGGTTGTCCGTTGGGCCAACTTGTGATTACACATTTCTCTGACGGCGAATTTGCCGTGTCCTACGAAGAATCTATCCGCGGGCGCGATGTTTTCCTCGTACAGAGCACATTCCCCAATTCAGACAACCTGATGGAACTGCTGCTGATGATTGATGCGGCAAAAAGGGCTTCGGCAAGAACAGTCAATGCCGTAATCCCGTATTTCGGATGGGCTCGTCAGGACCGCAAGGACAAACCGAGAGTTAGTATCGGTGCCAAATTGGTGGCAGACCTGTTAAGCGTGGCCGGCATTGACCGCCTGATAACTATGGACTTGCACGCAGACCAGATACAGGGCTTCTTCGATGTTCCGGTAGACCACCTGTATGCATCCGGGGTCATCATGCCTTATCTGCAGAGTCTCCGTATGAAAGACATGGTCATCGCATCACCTGACGTTGGTGGATCTAAGCGCGCCAACACGTATGCCAAATATTTCGGATGCCCTCTCGTATTGTGCAACAAAACACGAGCAAGAGCCAACGTGGTCGACAGCATGCAGATTATCGGTGACGTCAAAGGAAAAAATGTCATCATTGTCGACGATATGGTGGATACTGCCGGTACCATCACAAAGGCAGCAGATATCATGAAAGAGGCCGGTGCACTGACCGTAAGAGCATGTGCATCCCACTGCGTCATGAGCGGGCCGGCAAGTGAGCGCGTACAGAACTCTTCGTTGGAAGAGATGGTCTTCACGGATTCAATCCCCTACTCTCAACGCTGCGCCAAAGTCAAGCAGATCTCTGTTGCAGACATGTTTGCCGAGGCAATACGCCGCGTAATTCACAACGAGAGCATCAGTAATCTATACCTCGTATAACAAATTACGAGTTTTGAATTACGAATTTTGAGTTGTCGGCTGCGCCGATTACGACTTATATAATCAAGAATTAGCTGCGCGATGAATATCCCTTCCGCCAACAGACTCAATTCATAAGTGTATGATTCGTAATCAGTACAGCCGACAATTTGTAATTCAAAACTCAGAATTCAAAATTCAAACATTGGCATAGCCAATAATTCGCAATTTATAATTTATAATTCATAATTTAAAATATGAAAACTTTACTATCGCTAACCGCCCTGATGGTCACAGGAAGCATCTTCGCTGCCTGTCAGTCGGGCACCTACCGCATAACCGGTAACGGCGACATGCTACAGGACGGTGACACGCTGTTCCTCACCAGCGACTTCATGACCGGCGCACCGGTTGACACCGTGATTGCCAAAGCCGGAAAGTTTGAACTGACAGGAACGGCCGACTCAACGTTCATGTGTCTTATCTACAGCAAGAAGAATCTGGAAGTGATGAGCTCGCCGTTCTTCATCGAGCCGGGCACAATCAAGCTGACGCTGTCAGACAACCCGAAGGACAGAAAGGTTTCCGGCTCTTCACTCAACAATGAATGGCAGGAGATGAACGACAGTCTCAGTCACATAGGACTACAGTTCAGCATGATGGCCGAAAACATGGCCACCAACAATCTTACCGCTGAAGAAGCCAAGGCACTGAACGAAAAACAGCAGAAGCTCATCAGGCAATGGCAGGACATCGTCTTCCGCTATGCCAAGAAGAACGTAGACAACGAACTGGGCTATTTCCTCGTCACACAGTATTACGACCCGGAGTGCAAGGATGCTGCTTCAAAGCAGCAACTGATAAGCATGCTGCCCAAGAAGATGCAGGAAAGACCGCTCGTGAAAGCCATTCTGGCAAGGCTCAACAGCTCAAAGGCCACGGCGGAAGGCAGCAAGATGAACGATTTCACGATGAACGACATCAACGACCGCCCCATGTCCATACTAAGCGAGATTGCCAAAAACAAGATTACGGTGATTGACTTCTGGGCAAGCTGGTGCGGACCGTGCCTCCGGGAAATGCCTTCGATGGTCGAAATGTACAAGAAGCACAAGGACAGCGGCCTCGGCATTATCGGCATCTCGCTTGACTCGCGCAAAGCCGATTGGGAGAATGCGACAAAACGTTTCTCCATCGAATGGCCGCAGATTTCGGATCTGAACGGCTGGAACAACGCCGCCGCACAGATGTTCAACGTCCAGTCTATCCCCTACACCATCGTCGTCAGCAGCGACGGAACGATTCTGAAGAAAGGACTGCGGGGCAGCGAGCTGGAAGAATTTGTCAGCGAAAAGCTCAAATAAACTCGTTCCACTTTGTATCAGGGAGTGATACGATTAATCAGTAACTAATTATTATATGAATAATCGCATCCCCCCTAATTTCTTTATCTCCGTACAAAAACCAAGAACAGCCAAACATACTCTAATAACAATATCTCTTAATCCTAATATCTCATCATGAACAAATTATATGTTTCCATAGTAGGACTACTCACCGCATGCAACCTGTTCGCTACCCAACTGCCTGACAAATACAGAATAAATGGTGAAGCAGCGATGTTGAACGACGGCGACACACTTTTCGTTACTGACGATCCGATCAAAGGCACACCAACGGACACGCTCATCATAGAGAACGGAAAATTTGAAAAAGAAGGAAAAATCGGCTCCGCTGAGTTCCGCCTCGTGTACAGCATACATCCCAGAGGTATATATTCGCCTTTCTTCATCGAGCCTGGCACAATCAGCATAAGACTGTCCGCCAAACCGGAAAAGACAAGGGTGGAAGGCACTCCGACCAACGACGCATGGCAGGAGATGAACGACAGCGTGATGGAGATAAAGCGCAGGATTGACCGTCACTATGAAAACAATAATCTGAGCGACGATGAACAGCAACAGGAGTTCAAAGAGCTGAAAGCACTGCACGCTCAATATAAAGCTCTCGTCACGGACTATGCAAGAAAGAACGCGGACAACGAGTTCGGCTATTTCCTGCTTATGGCATACAGCGATATGGCCGGCAGCATCGGACTGCATGAGCCGGACGGACTGATTGACATCGATACACGGCTGGAACTGATAAGCAAATTACCGCACGACAGGCAGGAACGCCCCGCAATGAAATGTACCGTGGAAAAGCTCCACCAAATGAAAGCTACGGCCGAGGGTAACGTCATGCCTGACTTCACGATGGACGACATCAACGGGAAACCGGTCAATGCACTTACGAAAATCACCAAGAACAAGCTCACCATCATTGATTTTTGGGCAAGTTGGTGCGGACCATGCCGCAGGGATATGCCCGACATGGTACGCTTGTACAACACATATAAAGACAAGAGACTGGGAATCTTTGGCGTCTCGCTCGATTCCAAACGTGAGGCATGGGAGTCTGCGAGCAAGGATCTCGGAATTACCTGGCCTCAAGTGTCCGATTTGAAAGGCTGGAACAATGCTGCCGCACAGCTATTCAACGTCCGGGCTATTCCACAGACCATCGTCGTCGGCAGCGACGGAACGATTCTGAAGAAAGGGCTGCGGGGCAGCGAGCTGGAAGAGTTTGTCGCGTCGCAACTGAAATAAAGCTCAAATAAGCTGCTTCAACTGAAATTCAGAGAGATGCGTCATACTCAGCGTCTCTGTTACGACCCTAATGTGTGTATATAAACATAAAGGGCGTTTCCATATATAATTATAGATTCAAGATAGAAGTGCAACGCTTCTATCTTGAATCTATAACTCTTTAATAACTCTTTAAAATGATTATTTTTCAAATTCAATAACAAGAAACTTGCTAATATCAATTATTTTGTCTACATTTGCATAGACTGTAAGATTGTAGTGACATGAATACAGTTACTTTGAGGGTAAATAATAGCGTTTGCTGTTTGGTCATGCAAGTTGAAACCTAGGAAATTTCAAGAATGGCATTAAGAACCAACAAGTAGCGAACGTCTGCGATATGCGTGGGCGCGGCTTGTTGTTCTTATCAGTTTTCCTAGGACTGCAACTTGGACAAGTTTCGTCCACGTATTGTGTCCTTAGGTAAATATGAACCATGGCATCCGCATTTTAAAAATGAATGATACTATTTTATGTTTAATTTTTAAAATGTTAGTTTATGACAAAAAAGAACAAGTGGAAATGGACTTTTGCCGTATTATGTGCATTACCATTGACCGTATGCTCATGTAGCAGCAGTGATGAAGAGAACGACAATGAGCCCGTAACAGAAATCGGTGGCCAAGGAAATGAAACCGACGGAGGAAATGAAAACAACAATGACAACCCGAACGGTTCATTCATCAATCCTGACATTGATAACGAGAGTACGTTCTTCATCGGATGTTGGGAAGGTTCCGGACCTTATTGTGCAAGTGAATCAAGCCAATTCAGTGTCGTAACTGGAACATGGTGGTTCTATAACGACGGAAATTACTATTGGGAAGGCTATCATAATTGGTTTAAGTATACGGAAACAGGAAAATGGCACTATAATTCGGAAAAGAAAATGCTCGTCACCGACGGTAGAGCCGGATATATATGGACTATTGAGGAAAAAATAGACAACCAATGGGTTGGAACCCAAATGGGCAACAAAGGAGGTACATATTCATATAAGCGCGTAATTAACGAAGCGGACAATATATATCCGAGCAATGTCAGAATCATAGATTATAAGAAAAACCAATTTGTAATAAGAGACACGGTCAAGAACTATGAACTGTATGCCGGGGCAATAAAGTGCGGTGTGCGTTGCATCAATAAACAAGATGAATCTGATGTAAAGATGGTATATACCAATGAGATTAAATCAAAAGGTATATATGATGTTACGATTAAAGGATTGGAAGAAGACGGAAAATACAGATTATGTAGTTTCATCGAATATCCTGATGGCAATATCGAGTACGGAAAGGAAGAACGTGCTATTTGCATAACACCAACTGACCATTGTGTCTATCTTGGTGAAACTCCAACTAATTCCAAAGTTATATTTTATGCAAAATCTTCCATAGGTATTGATGGTAATTTTGTAGAAGAAGGAGCTGTTGGGGCTTCTTGGAGTACTACTAGTGCAGATAATGATGAAATAATTACGAATACCTTGAAAGCATTAGGTGAGGGCTGGAGATTGCCTACTAAATCAGAAAACACATCAATTGGAACTACATGCGAACAATTTGGATATAAAGGGAAAAATGCACTTAGAATAACAAGCATCATAAATGGAAATTCATTGATTCTTCCATTTCATTTGACTTATCAAACTTCCGGAGGAATAGCAAAATATTATTATTCTTGGTATATAAATAGTATTAATAATAATGGTTACCGTGGATATTGGGGTTACACTTGCGATACAAGATACCAATACATACATTTTAGTTCTTCATCCGGAGGACCTGGAGGAAACAGTAATACTTCTTTTTTCCTTCTGCCGGTTTGGGAAAAAACTGCTCAATGGTAAACATAATAATACCTGTCAGACTAAAACAGTAACCGTCCGGACAATACAACATCCAAACGGATAATGAAAAAATCCCGGAACTCAAATTCATGAGTTCCGGGATTTTCTATAATATGGTTACATTATGCCTTATGCGTTAGGCAGCTCCAGCCACTTGATGTAGCAGAAGTCCTGACGGTGGGGCAGCTTGTCGCACTTGGGATACATACGCACGGCGCTCTTGAAGATACCGGCGTTGTTCGGTTCGAGCTTACCCTCGAAGGTGAAGTTATTGCCGTCACGGCCTGTGACTGTGAGCGGAATAACGGTGAAGATGCGGTCCTCGCCATTCTTGTCGGGGCTGATTGTGACGAACTCCAGACCGATGGCGTCGTCGAGACCCTGCTCGTTGATGACGAACTTCAAGGTGTACTCCTTGCCCATCTCGGCACCCGTAGAGGGGATGTCCCACTCGGAAGATACCACGTTGATGGCGTCCCAACGCTCTGCAACGGCTTCCTTCCACTGTGCAATCTCCTTGGCCAAACGGTTGTTGTCGGCGGCAAGAGTCTTGAAGCGGGCTGCCTCCTTGCAGTAGAACTTGTCGTAGTAGTCGTCGAGCTGACGCTTCATCGTATAGTGAGGAGCAATCTGGGCGATAGAGTTCTTGATGACCTTTATCCAGCCTTCGCTGTAACCCTTCTCGTTCTTGTTGTAGTAGAGAGGAATAATCTCACGCTCAAGCAGGTTGTAGATTGTTGCGGCGTCGAGCTGGTCCTGATAACCCTGATTCTGATATGTGCGCTTCTCGGTGAGAGCCCATCCTGCGCCCTCGCGATAGCCTTCGAGCCACCATCCGTCGAGCACGGAGAGGTTTACGACACCGTTCATCTCGGCCTTCTCACCTGATGTTCCGGAAGCCTCCAGAGGACGTGTCGGGGTGTTCATCCAGATGTCCACACCCGAAACGAGACGGCAGGCAAGCTGGAAGTCGTAGTTCTCAAGGAAGATGATCTTGCCGAGGAACTCGGGACGCTGGCTGATTTCATATATCTTCTTGATGAGTCCCTGACCGGCACCGTCAGCGGGGTGTGCCTTACCGGCGAAGAGGAACTGAACGGGATGCTCTGGATCGTTGACAATCTTAGAAAGACGGTCGAGGTCGGTGAAGAGCAGGTGCGCACGCTTGTATGTGGCGAAACGACGGCAGAAACCAATCATCAGCGCGTTGGGGTTGATCTTGTCAAGCAGTGAGACGACGCGTGAGGGATCACCCTGATTCTTCAGCCATGTCTCGCGGAACTGCAGACGGATATAGTCTACGAGCTTCTGCTTCAAGGCCATGCGGGTCTCCCATACCTCATCGTCGGGCACATTGTATATTGCCTCCCAGATGCTCTGGTTGCTCTGGTCGCTCATGAATGTCTTGTCGAAGTACTTAGCATAGACCTTACGCCACTCCGTTGATGTCCATGTGGGGAAGTGAACGCCGTTGGTGACATAGCCCACGTGGTTCTCCTCGGGATAGTAACCATTCCAAATAGGAGCGAACATCTTCTGACTTACCCAGCCGTGAAGCTTGCTCACACCGTTGACTTCCTGGCATGTGTTGCAGGCGAACACTGACATGCAGAACTTCTCCGAGTGATCGTCGGGGTTGTTGCGGCCCATGCCGATAAACTCGTCCCAAGAAATGCCGAGCTTGGCGGGATAGCCACCCATGTACTTGCCGAAGAGTCCCTCGTCGAAATAGTCGTGGCCGGCGGGTACGGGAGTGTGAACGGTATAGAGTGATGATGCGCGGACGAGCTCCATAGCCTGATTGAATGTCAGACCTGTCTCGATATAATCGCACAGACGCTGCAGGTTACAGAGAGCAGCATGACCTTCGTTGCAGTGATATACATCCTTGGTGATGCCGAGCTTCTTCAGCGTGAGCACACCACCGATACCGAGCAAAATCTCCTGCTTCAGACGGTTCTCCCAGTCGCCACCGTAGAGTGAGTGGGTGATGGGCTTGTCAAACTCTGAGTTCAGCTCGTTGTCGGTGTCAAGCAGGTAGAGCTTGATACGGCCGACATTGACGCACCAAACGTATGCGTGAACGCTATAGTTATTGTAAGGAACATCTACAACAAGCGGATTGCCGTTTTCGTCAAGCTGACGCTCAAGAGGAAGCGAATTGAAATTCTGTGCCTCATACTTCGCAATCTGCTGGCCGTCCATGCTGAGTGACTGTGTGAAATAGCCGTAACGATAGAGGAAACCTACGGCACACATGTCGACATTGCTGTCGGATGCTTCCTTCAGATAGTCACCGGCAAGCATACCGAGACCACCGGAATAAATCTTAAGAACGTGGTTGAGACCGTATTCCATAGAGAAATAGGCCACGGAAGGACGGTTTGCGTCGGGCTTCACGTCCATATACTCACGGAACTGGGCGTAAACGGCCGTGATACGCTTCATCATTGCCTTGTCATTCACGATTTCCTCCTTGCGCTCATAGCTGAGACGCTCAAGCAGAAGGACGGGGTTGTGCGTAACTTCATGATACAGTTCGGGGTCCAAATCACGGAAAAGGTCTCTTGCCTCATAGTTCCATGTCCACCACACGTTGTGTGCAATCTCGTCAAGACACTTCAGTTCTTCCGGAAGAGTCGACTTGACGGTAATCTCCTGCCATTGAGGAGCATTAGCATAATCTGCCTTTATCTTCATAATCTTTTTGAAATTATTGTTTTATTATTTCCTTATTCATTTATGCTTTATCACGCATGCGCAACTCTGCCTTTGACAAAGCTATGGCGTATGCGTCATAATAGTACCGTATAAATTCCGACCACAATGCCTTTTTCGACAAAGCGTCTGCTTTTTTACGGACGTCGGAAACTTCTTTATCTGTAAAACTAGAATATTCCGCTATAGCATCTTTGATTGTATCCGCAACCTCTGAATAATTATAATCTGTACGATGAATAACCTTCACGCCATCCTTAATTTCACTATACCCTCCTTTGACACTATTGACCCAAAGGCCAAAACCTGCAAGATCGGTCGTAATACATGGAACCTTAAACGCGATAGACTCCAACGGCGTATATCCCCAAGGCTCATAATAAGAAGGATAGACACACAAGTCATTACCTAACACTATATCATAATAAGTCACGTTAAGTACACCATCATGTCCGTCGAGATAACACGGCAGGAATATTACTTTCACTTTATCTTCCTTCCTGTTGTGCATATCGAAATACTTCATCATGCCAAGCGTGTTGTCATGGCTCATTTCATGCAGCCAATGAGTCACAAGCGGGATTTCAAGCGGCGTATCATAGCTCTTACCGCTCTCCAGACGTTCAATCAAATCACGACGCGGCTCCCCGACCCAACCGGGCACCTCAATGAACGCAAGCACAGTCTTTTTGAGTTCTTTGTCACGCAGTAATCGATTCAAAGACTCTATATACACATCAATTCCTTTATTACGGAATTCATATCTGCCACTCGTCGATATTATCATCGTGTCGTCACCAAGCTGTTCACCAAGCAATGCGTTTGCAACCTCAATCAGACGTTTACGGGCAGCCTTACGCTTTTTTGTAAACATGGCTGGCTTCGGCACAAAGCTATTATCAAAGCCATTCGGCAAAACCACATCCACCGGTTTGTCTAACAGCTCCTTACACTCATTTGCTGTTATATCGCTCACCGTAGTAAAACAATCAACATACAATGCTGTCTGCTTCTCGATAGAATGTTTGCTTTGCATGTTCAATTCACCAGCCATCTGATCACCGTTGTAGGCAAAAAGATAATCATAAAGAGGTTTCATGTTACCGGCTATGCTACGACCGATACTCGTAGCATGAGTGGTAAATAATGTTCCTATCTGCGGTAACTTATTATTAATGTATAAAAGTCCCAGACCTGTCATCCACTCGTTACCATGATAAATCACACGTTTGGAACTATCAATATTATGCTTATAAAAACTCTCTACAACAAGAGCTGCCGCGTATGAGAACATCGATGCTTCATCATAATCACCATAAGCATGTAGACTATCAACCTGGTAATGTTCCCACAGCCAGGCGTATATCTCATTCTTTTTTTCAAAAAACGGTCTGAAATCTACAAGCAACGTTATCGGCTCACCAGGAATACTCCATCTGCCAATTCTAACATTCAAGCCCTCGTCTTTTGCAAGTTTCTTCCAGTCTGCAAACAAATTCTCATCTTCACAAAAATACGGGCTTTCTTTCTCGCTCCAAAAGTCAGGACCTATAAATATAATCCTATCATGTAAGTAGTCCTGTAATGTCTTCGCTCTTGTAGATAGAACTGTATAAATACCTCCTACCTTATTACATACCTCCCAACTCGACTCAAATACGAAGTCCGGAATTAAAGTTTCTTTTATCATATCAGTCCGAAATATAGCCGCAAAGATACTAAAATTTATTAAGACCGACAATAAAATTTTGCATTAAATAAGAAAAGGTACATATTACTTGATTTAATTTAGTATCTTTGCGAAGATAAAAACTTAAATATATATGAATAAATATATAATTACAATCATATTGTTTTTCTGTACATTCAACCTTTCCGCTCAAAACACGAAAAAGACATTCAAAGGCCATTTCTACAATGAGGAGCATGACATATACCTCATTATCGACTTATATGACATGAATGTAGAAGTGCCCAACCACACCTTATTCGACAATCTTCCCGGGTACCTTGCCAAACGCCACAACAGTTTTTATTGGCTGGTCACATCCGGAAAGATCACAGACAACAATCATGCAGAGCTTGACATGATAAACGACTTTGGCAGCGAAGATGCAAAAGTATGTTTGGAGCAAATCAATGACAGCACATTTATTTTCAAACAAAAAGAAGGAAGCGTCATAAAAATTGCCAATAACGGTAAATGGAAAAAACTTCCCAAAGAACTGAGACTTAAAAAAAGTAATCATTGATCTTCTTATCACATTAATACTATTATGTGAAAACAGCCCCCACGTTCCCCTCTCATAAAAGGTAGTGAAGATAAGCCTTTATTTTATCTCCATCCTTTATAAGGACTCGTCCTTCCCCTTCTCATTACATCATTCTCACCCATCCAATCATCCCCCTCCCATCATCCCCCTCTCATAATTCCCCGCGTCCTCCCGCAGGCACCCTCCCCTTGGGGAGGGCTGGGGTGGGGCCACGCCACACAAAAAAAGAGTTTCCGGAGTGTCATCGCTGACTCTCCGGAAACTCTATCTGAAAAAAGGCGGCCACCTACTCTCCCGCATTGCATCGCAGTACCATCGGCGCAGACGGGCTTAACTTCTCTGTTCGGAATGGGAAGAGGTGGAACACCGTCGCAATAACCACCTGATATTTCTTCATCGCTCTCAGGTTGACTACCGCACACAAGACACTAAAGTACATAACTCAACTACACGGATTTCGTTCTGCTCAATCTCTCACATCATTACTAAGAAAGGGATTGAGGGAAAAGCGCTCGGGCAATTAGTAGCGCTCGGCTTTGACGTCACCGTCTTTACACCTGCGCCCTATCAACGTCGTAGTCTACAACGACCCTCAGGGAGTCCTAATCTTGAGGTCGGCTTCGCACTTAGATGCTTTCAGCGCTTATCCGTTCCGAACGCGGATACCCGGCGGTGCGCCTGGCGGCACA
>CABUXJ010000004.1 GCA_902495455.1 uncultured Prevotella sp. | reverse complement strand
TTTTGTATTGCCGGATGACTCACAGCTTCGCTTTCCTCCCCATCCTCCGTCCTTTCCGCTACGCTCCAAGGGCGGAGGATGGGGAGGGGATGTTGCACTTCTAACTTGACAGAAGGGGCGTGACGAAATAAAAGGAGTTACCGCGGGCAAAGCCCACGGTAGCTCCTCTGCAAGAGCGACTGCAGGGAGCTCTTGCTAAACAATCGGCAGACTGATGCCGTTTATCTTCTGGTAGACGTCGAGCGCGTAGACGTCGGTCATGCCGCTGATGTAGTCGATGACGGCCATGATGCGTGTCTCGAGGTCCTCCGAACTGATATCATACTGGCTGCTGACGCGGCCGATGAGCTGTTTGGAGTAGAAGCGTCCGGGATGGACGGCGGCCTCGGTCATCTGCTCCATGAGCGTCTCCATGATTTTATATCCCGACAGTTCGACGTCGAGAACGGGTTTGCTGCAATATATCCGCGTCTTCGACACACCCGTGCAACGGCGGTATGCCTCGCGCGGGACGTCTGAGATATGGTCAAGCAGACAGCCGGCAAAGCTGCCGTCGAGGATTTCCGGTTCATGCTTTATGAAGGCTTCGACACATTCATGCTCCAGGCAGCCGATGACGCAGGAGCGCATGTAGACCACCTTCTCGTTGTCGTCGGTCAGCTGTTCGTCGTCGATGCGCCGGATGATGCGTTCCCGCGTCGCGCCGTCGAAGAATCCCAACAGCAGGTCGGCCGTCTCCCCGTAGGACAAAATCTTCAGCTTGTGGGCGTCCTCAATGTCCATTATCTCGTAGCAGATGTCGTCGGCCGCCTCGACGAGATAGACCAGCGGGTGGCGGGCGTAACGCAACGGTTCACCCGGGGCGGACAGCCGGCGGATGCCCATTTCCTCGGCGATGCGCACGTAGGTGTCTCGCTCGCTGCCGAAGAATCCGAACTTGCCGTGACTGCCGGCCGCGGCGGATTCATGGGGATATTTGACTATCGACGCCAGCGTGGAGTATGTCATGACAAATCCGCCCTGCCGGCGTCCGCAAAAGCGGTGGGTGAGTATGCGGAAGGCGTTGGCGTTGCCCTCAAAGCGCGTTATGTCGTTCCACAGCCCGTCACTCAGCCTGTCGCGCAAAGCCAGTCCGGGACCTTCGGTGAAAAACGTCTGTATGGCTTTCTCGCCGGAATGGCCGAACGGCGGGTTGCCGAGGTCGTGGGCCAAGCATGCCGTCGCGACTATCTGACCTATCTCACCTATCATCGTCTGCCGCAGTTCCGGACGTCGCTCCATGAGCCGCGCCGCCACATCCGCACCGAGCGACATGCCGACACTGGCCACCTCAAGACTGTGGGTCAGCCGGTTGTGGACGAAAACACTTCCCGGCAGGGGAAACACCTGTGTCTTGTTCTGCAGCCGGCGGAAAGGTGCCGAGAATATCAGCCGGTCGTAGTCGCGCTTGAATTCCGTGCGGTCGTCATGCCGCTCGCTGTGCCGCTCTTCCTGCCCGAGCCGCTTGTTGGTGATGAGTTGTTGCCAGTTCATAGGTATATTACCATGTTTATATGTATGCTGCGAAGGTAGTTATTTGTCGCCAAATCGCCAAATTCCTACTTAATTTAGTGATTACAATCCCCAATTTCAGTAGGAATTTGGGGGTTACGACCGTTCGGACGTCTCCCAAGACATCGTTTCCCGGCTTGCCGACGGGGCGTAAAACGAGTCGGCGAGAGCGGCCGGCCGATGGCATTTGTAAGAAAAACTACCTTAAAAAGCATCTTTTTGAAGTCGCAATAAATTGTTAAACAGTGTTAATTTTGCGCCGTTTTCTCACCGTTCGTCTATCCGCGTCGAGCCGTAAGGGCCTCCCGGGGTCGCAACGGAGTGCCCGTTGTCTTCCAACGGCGTGCTCGTTGCGTTGCAACGGGGGCCCCGTTGCAACGCCGGGAGGCCCTTACGGCTCGACATCCATTATGTCGCGGGAATGTTGTTTTACACAAACGATTGAACATCAATAACTTATAAAACTTTCAGAAAAACGCGCTATTTTGCGTCATAGCGCAGATTTCGAGGTTCGGATGCAAATTAACCTATGTTAAAGTAAAGATTATTCGCACTCCACAACTGGGGTCGCTATTTTTAAACGCAAAGACCGCAAAGACGCAGAGGCCTTTTGTTTGCGTTCAAAAACTTTGCGTCTTTGCGGCCTTTGCGTTGAAAAAATAACAAGCCACGCTTCAAGTTGACCATATTACATTTTTATGAAATCTCGCCCGTGCCGACATACTTATTCGGGATTATTCATATCTTTGCAGAAGATAGGCTGCGCTCGGCAATTTGCAAGTGAACTTGCATTGCCCTCGCTTGCACTATCTTTGCAACAGACAAAAACAACACCGGATTATGGAACGAACGAAAATACTCGTCGTGGACGACGAAGAGACACTCTGCGACGTACTGAAGTTTAATCTCGAGATTGAGGGATACGACGTCGACGTCGCTTACAGCGCCGAGGAAGCTCTGTGCTTACCGCTCCACAACTACAGCCTCGTGCTCTTGGACGTCATGATGGGCGAAATCAGCGGTTTCCGCATGGCCCGCATGATGCGCGACAATCCCGCGACGGCCGACGTACCAATCATCTTCTGCACGGCAAAGGACACGGAGGACGAGATGATCGCCGGACTGCGCCTCGGCGCCGACGACTATATCACCAAGCCCTACTCCATCCGCAACGTGCTGGCCCGCGTCCAGACGGTCCTGCGCCGCACAGGGCGTAAAGAATCCGGCTCGGACGCTACGGACGAACGCATCGTCTGTCTCGGACTGGTCATCGACACGGCACAGAAGCGGCTCACTGTCGACGGCACAGAGGTCCCGCTGCCGAAGAAGGAAATGGAAATACTCCGTCTGCTCATCGCCAATCCCGGACGCATTTTCTCCCGCGGGGAAATCCTGGCCCGGGTATGGCCCGACGAGGTCGTCGTGCTCGACAGAACCGTAGACGTCAACATCACACGCCTGCGCCGGAAACTCGGCGAATACGGCAAACATATCATAACAAGACCGGGATATGGCTACGGATTCAAGGCATAAGGCACTGGCATACCATCACAAGCTGTTTCTCCTGCTGATGATTTTCTCCGGAGCGCTGGTCGCCTGCAGCCTCGCCTTTCAGCACCGCCGCGAAACCCACTTCAAGGAGGAACAGCTCAACGCGCGGCTGCAACTCTTCAACATGAAGCTCACCGACGCACTCGAGGACGGCATCACGCCCGAAGAGTTTCTCCGGCACACGCCGTTGCCGCTGCCCGACCTGCGCATCTCCATCATCGACACGTTGGGACGGGTGGCCTTCGACAACACGCTCGACACACTGCCCACGGCCAACCACCTGAGTCGGGAGGAGATAGCCGGAGCAATGCGGCATGGGACATCGTTCACAGTGCGCCGCCACTCGCAATACAAAGATGAGACTTACTTCTATTCGGCGATGGCCGACAGCAGCGGAACGATAGTCCGTTCGGCCGTACCTTACAGTTCGCTGTCACTGGCCGACCTGCTCGCGGCCGACCGTGACTTCATCTGGTTCATGACAACGGCGGCACTGCTGCTCGGCGTGCTCGCCTACTTCGCCACACGGCGGTTAGGACACAACATCTCGCGGCTGAACAGTTTCGCCGAGAGGGCCGAACGCGGAGAGCGCATCTACGCCGACGACGCTTTCCCCGACGACGAGTTAGGGGAAATCTCCAACCACATCGTCAGGCTCTACTCCCGTCTCCAGAACGCCGTGGCCGAACGAGACCGTCAACATCGGCTGGCTCTCCACGAGGAGCAGGAGAAAATCAGAATAAAGAAACAGCTGACGAACAACATCAATCACGAGCTCAAGACGCCCGTAGCGGCAATGCTCGCTTGTCTCGAGACACTGCTCTCCCATCCCGACCTGACGGAAGAGAGGCGCACGGAATTCATCCGTATGTGCCACTCCAACTGCGAACGCCTTGGTTCGCTGCTCAACGACGTGGCGACCATCACACGCATGGAGGACGGCCGCCAGCTGATATCGCGCACGCAGATAGACATCACGGACATCGTCCGCACGGCCATCGGCAACACGCCGGAGTGCGAGATGGAGATGGTCTGCACATTGCCTGAGCACTTATGTATCAACGGTAACGCCGAATTGATGACCTCCGTGTTCCGCAATCTGATAGACAACGCCGTAGCATATTCGGGTGGCAGCCGGTTGGAAATCGGACTGGTGACCGAAACGGCGGACACACTCACATTGCGCGTTGCCGACAACGGTGTCGGCGTCGAGGAACAACATCTGCCTCATCTCTTTGAACGTTTCTATCGGGTAGACAAAGGCCGCTCACGCAAACTCGGCGGAACGGGCCTCGGACTGGCTATCGTCAAAAATGCCGTCGTCTTCCACGGCGGAACAATCAGCGTGGCCAACCGCGACGGCGGCGGTCTGGAGTTCATCATGACGATAAGGAAATAGGGAGATAAAGGGAGGTAAAAGGAGGTAAAAGGAGATAGAGGGAGATAAAGGACGTATGCTTTGTTTGCTTCCCATCTCTCCCATCATTCCCATTCCTCCCATCATTCCCATCTCTCCCATCATTCCCATCTCTCCCATCATCCCTATTCCTCCCATACCCAACCAACAAAACATTTGTCCTCTATCTCCTTTTACCTCCCTTTATCTCCTTTTATCTTCTTTTTATTGATAATTATGTGGCGTTTTGCGGATTAATCGCTAATTTTGCACCTTATATAATAGTAACTCTTCTACAATGATTAAGATAAAAGTCATCAACAAGGGCAACCAACCGCTACCCGCATACGCCACCCCGCAGAGCGCAGGAATGGATCTCAGAGCCAACCTCGACACCCCCGTCACGCTGCATCCGATGCAAAGGATGCTCATCGGAACAGGGCTGCACATCGCCCTGCCGGAAGGCTTTGAGGCGCAGATACGGCCCCGCAGCGGCCTCGCGCTGAAGCACGGACTGACCGTGCTCAACTCTCCGGGAACGGTCGATGCCGACTATCGCGGCGAGATAAAGGTGCTCCTGATCAATCTCTCTGACACGGATTTCGTCATCAACAGCGGCGAACGTATCGCACAGATGATCATCGCACGCCACGAACAGGCTGTCTTTGAGACAGTCGACGAACTCGACGAGACGGAACGGGGAGAAGGCGGATATGGCCACACGGGCGTGAAATGACACGCGAAAGATGGCTTCAGATGTTTCACTAACAGACAAGGTATGAGCCTGAACATAAAGAGAATGGCATGGTTGGCACCGCTTCTGCTGGCACTGACAACCCTGCCGGCGGACGCGCAGAAGCGCAAGACGGGAAAAACGGCACGCACAGAAGTCAGAAAGGTGGCCGTGGCCGACACGGTCAGCGCCGAGAACAAGCGGCTCGCCGACGGTGTCTTCATGGAGGCCATGATGCAACGACACAAGGACAACAAGACGGCGACGTTCGACTTGTTGCGCCGGTGCACGGAGCTTAACCCGCAAGCGGCAGAGGCTTACTTCTATCTCGCACAATACTACAACGTGCTCAAAGACAAGAACAAAGCCTTGGAGTGCGTCAAGCGGGCGGCAAGTTTGCGCCCGGACAACCACATCTATCTCGAGACCCTGGCACAGACGTATGTCAGCAACGGTCTGTATGACGAGGCCATCGACGTCATGGAGGACATCATGACACGCGAAAAGAGCCGTGACGACGTCCTGTCAATGCTCGTCCAACTGTACATGCAGAAAAATGACTACGACAAAGCCATCGCCACGCTCGAACGAATAGAGACCATTGAGGGCAAAAGCGAACGGCTGTCGTACGCCAAGAGTAGCATATTCACACAGAAAGGTGACCACAAGGCGGCCGTGGAGGAGATGAAACGGTTGGCCGAACAATATCCGAACGACCTCAACTACCGCGGCATGTACGGTGACATGCTACTCATAAACGGCGAAAAGGAGAAGGCGATGGATGTGTTCAACTCCATACTCCGTGAGGAACCGGGCAACAAACACACGCTGGCCTCACTGCGGCTCTATCACAAGGAGAACCGCGACAGCACCGCAGCAGACTCCATCACGCGGATTCTCCTGACGGACAAGGAGACGGAGACGGCCATGCGGATAGACATAATGAGGCAGGAAATCACGGAAAACGAACAGAACGGAGGCGACAGCACGAAGATTCTGAGACTCTTCGACATGATGGAAGCCATACCGCAGGAGAACGCCGACGTATCCGAACTACATGCGGCATACATGAATCTCAAGAAGATGCCGCAGGACAGCATCAGCCGTGTGCTTCACCACATCCTGACAATAGAGCCGGACAACGCTGCGGCAAGGCTGCAACTGGTAGGCTACGCATGGAGCCGGGAGGACGGACAGGCCGTGATAGACTTATGTCAGGCCGCCCGCCAATACAATCCGGAGGAGATGGCATTCTACTACTATCAGGGTATGGCATATTACATAAAGGATGATTATGACAACGCCCTGAACACTTTCCGCAACGGCATCGACGTCATCACGGACAAAAGTGACCCGGCCATAGTGTCGGACTTCTATTCCTTGATGGGAGACTTGCTTTACAAGAAGGACCGGAAGGACGAGGCTTACGCCGCATACGACTCATGTCTGCAGTGGAAGGACAACAACATCAGCTGTCTGAACAACTACGCCTACTATCTGAGCTTGGACGAACGGGAGTTGGAAAAGGCCGAACGCATGAGCTACCGCACTATAAAAGCAGAACCGGAAAACGCAAACTATCTCGACACTTACGCATGGATACTGTTCCTGCAGGGCCGAACGGCGGAAGCAAAGATATATATCGAGCAGGCACTGAAACATGATGAGGACGCAAGCGCCGTCATTCTGGAACACGCCGGAGACATCAACGCCGTCAGCGGTGACACGGAGACGGCACTGGAACTATGGAACAAGGCCGCAGAGAAGGACCCGGGAAACAAGAAACTGAAAAGAAAGATAAAACAGAAAAAATATCTGAAATGATGATTAAACTATCAAAACTATTCAAGTGTGCCGCCATCGCACTCCCGCTGATATTGGGCGCCTGCAAGTCGACAAAGACAGTGGAGAACGCCAATGTCAACACAACCGTGCCGACAGAAAAGCAGGAATTTCTAAACAAGGTGTCAGACAACGCTCAATACACCAAGTTCATAACCTCAAAAATCAAGTTTCAGGTGCAGGTGGGAGCTCAGGAGCTCAGTCTCACAGGCAATCTGAAGATGAAGCGCGACGATGTCATCCGGTTGCAGCTGATGGCTTTCGGCTTCGTGGAGGCCGGACGACTGGAGTTTACGAAGGAGTATGTGCTCATCATGGACCGCATCAACAAGCAATATCTGAAGGTGTCGTACGACCAGCTGGACTTCCTGCGCAACAGCGGCCTCAACTTCTACTCACTGCAGGCTCTCTTCTGGAACGAACTGTTCATGCCGGGAAAAACCAAGGTCTCGGAATCGACATACAAGGAGTATGAAACCATACCCGACGGCAACGACATGATCATTTCGCTCGACCAGCCGGCATTGTCCTACAAATGGCTTGCCGGACAGAAGGACGGCGAAATCAAGATGGTCAACGTCATGCACAAGTCGAAGATCAGAAACACGCAGCTCAACTGGGACTATCGCGATTTCAAACCGTTAGGCAACAAAAAGTTCCCCACGGACAACGTGATCGTCTTCACTACAGGAGAAAAGGAAGTGAAACTCGGCATGAAACTCAACTACATCAAAAGCGAAAGCGAATGGGAGACACGCACCGAGGTGTCTGCCAAGTATAAACAGGTGACGGTAGACGAAATTCTGCGCCGTTTCATGGCGCTCTAAAGCAGAGTCGCATGACTCCGCAGCACGGAATATGAGACGTTTATTCTTATTGATATTTCTTACGGCTTTGGTTACCGGTATGACTGCACAACAGCAGCGCAGGACCGGCAATCGGACGCGTACCACAACGACAACAAAACGAAAGGCTCCGGCACGAAAGCCGGCCACGACAAAAAAGACGACAAAAGGCAAAACAACCAACGCCAAGGGTAAGTCCGGAGGCAACGTGTCCATCAAAGGACTGCAGAACGAACAGGCGCAGATCAAGCGCAACATCAAGCAACAGGAACAAAAGTTGCGTTCCAACGAACGGGATGTGAAGAAACGGCTACAGAACCTGATGGTCATCAACACCGAAATCGAGGACAAACGTAAGACCATCGACACCATTCGACGGGACATCAGCACGCTCGACGGCAATATCGTACAGCTCGACAAGCAGCTCAACGAACTGCAGGCACAGCTCGACGACCGCAAACAGAAGTTCGTGAAGTCGATGCGGTATATGCACCGCAACCGCTCCATACAGAACCAGATGATGTTCATCTTCAGCGCCAAGAACTTCAGCCAGATGTACCGCCGTATGCGCTTCATGCGCGAATATGCCGCCTATCAGCGGGCGCAGGGTGAAATGGTCAAATCGACACAGGCTGAAGTGACCGCCAAACGAAACCAGTTGGACGAGACAAAGCAGCACAAGAGCAATCTCCTGAGCCGCGGCGAACGTGAACGGGCCAATCTTGAGAACAAGCAGACGGAACAGCAGAAAGTGGTCAACACGCTGCAGAAACAGCAGAAGACCATCCAGCAAATCATCGAGCAACAGCGCAAGCGCGACGCCGAACTGAACGCAAAGATTGACCGTCTGATTGCCGAAGAGGTCGAACGGGCACGCAAGCGGGCTGAAGCAGAGGCCAAGAGAAAGGCTGAAGCAGAGGCGGCACGCAAACGGGCCGAAGAGTTGGCACGCAAGAAGGCGGCGGCAGAGGCGGCTGCAAGAGAAAATGCACGCCGTATAGCCGAAGCCAAAGAAAAGGAACAACGCCTCAAGGCTGAAGCACAGGCGGCGGCACGAAAGAGTGCGGCAGAGAAAGCGGCGGCGGACAAGGCTGCACGCGACGCCGAGAGAGCGCGGCGGGAAGCTGAGAGACACGCGGAGACGGACGCTCGCGAACGAGCCAAGGATATGGCTGAAGCACGCAAGTCGGACGCTCTGATATACAAGCTGGACTCTGAGGATCGCCGCATCAGCGGCAGTTTCGAGAGCAACCGCGGCCGGCTGCCCATGCCGCTGACGGGCGGTTATCGCATCGTGAGCCATTTCGGACAATACAACGTGGAAGGCCTCAAGGGTGTGCGGCTCGACAACAAGGGCATCAACATTCAGGGACAGCCCGGCGCACAAGCCCGTTGCATATACGACGGCGAGGTGAGCGCAGTCTTCAACTACGGAGGAACAACGGGTGTCATGGTGCGCCACGGTAGCTACATCTCCGTCTACTGCAATCTGTCATCCGTCAGCGTACACCGCGGGCAGAAGGTCAAGACACGCCAGACACTCGGAACAATCGGTCAGGACAACGTACTGCAATTTCAGTTGCGACGCGAGAAAGACAAATTGAATCCCGAAGCGTGGCTCGGAAGATGAGACTTTAATTAAAAAATTAAGAATTATAAATTAAAAAGGCAGCAGTCGTTCCCTTTGTATTATCATAAATAGTACGAGGTAACGGCGCTGTCTTTATTTTATACAACGCAAGTCAGGAATAATGGAGACATGTTGTTTCCGTCCCTGCAATGGGATGAAAACACAAAATGTCTTCTTCTGTTTCCAATCTCGAACTCGCGTACATAGTATTTGTCTCCTTTTCTTTACTCAAATTTGGCGAAACATTCCTTGAAATTGATGGTTACCTTGTCGAACTGATTGACAAGTGACATCCCGATATTTCCGTCATGGTGCACAACCTTGCTGTCTTCGAGCATCACGCCCACATCTCGCAGGGTCACGTCCCGACCACCCAAAGCGAATGTCCACGTGGGCAGAAGCAGCATCTCGCGATCCTCAACAGAACCTATCCCGCCCGTCATCCGCTTCACGTGCTTGGCCGTCATGTCTATCTCCGCCTTGTTACGCTCATAAAAAGCGGGCGACAAAGTTGCCGAGCCGTTACCCGTATCGAGGAAAAATCCGTATGTCCGGCCCCCAATCTCACCTTCTATTATAGGCGACATATTGTCCATGTACATATTGCTGCCCTCGGCCGGCCTTGGCGTACGTTGTTTAGGAACGACAATCCTGCCCTCATGCGGATATATCCGCAGTTCTCCGAATTGCGTCATCACGTCCGTTCCGATGAGAAAGTCGATGTTGTGAAGCCTGTTCAGCGTCGTGTCCGGATTGATTGCCACGGGGATGTTTCTTATCGTCATTCCGCCCATCATCATGCTGTCGATGACGCCCACCTGACCGAAGACCAGTCCGGCGCCTTGTATGTGTAGCGAATCGGAGACGACTCTCACGCCCATCTTTCCGGCAAGCTCTGCCGACATGAACGTCAAACCGGCTCCCGTGTCAAATATCGCCCGACATTCCCGTCCTCCGACCGTTACCGAAACGTGCATCGTCGTCCCCCGTGGCACTGTGTCGTTCTCTATCTTCAGCACGATCGAGTCGTTGGTCATCCGTATCACGGCGTCCCCTCCGGGACGCTCAACCGTCATCGGCCGTAAGCTGCGGAACTTGTCGAAGTGGCCCGCGACCTGGTTTATCTCTGAGTAGTCCATCTCGACACCCTGCGCCATCAGCTGCGACGCGAAACTCTTCATCATGTCTGCCGCCGCGCCATAGTTTCCCCGCCTTGACTCCGCGATGGCCTTGATGGTCAGCATCGACGTGATGTTGCCGAGTCCCAGCTCCGCCTGATGATGTCTGAGCAGCGAGTCGACACACACCACAGTCTCGTCAGGACGATTGAAATAATAACCCAGCAGGGCCTCCGCCATCAAACGGAGTATCGGCGTCTGTACCCCGTCCCTGAGCGTCGGGTACTCGCGTTCAAGCGCGAACCAATCGTTGCTGTTGAGCAGTTTGCCTATGCGCACGTCGGCCTCCTGCGCCTTCGCTCCCGCCGTCATGACGAGCATGAATAACGCGAGCAATGTCCTTATAATGTTTCTGTATCCCATTGATTCTTATTTATAAATATGAAGCTTTCCTAACCTTTAATTTTTAATTCTCCAAACACTTGCTCATACGTTGTTATCGCCTCTTCAATCTCACTAACACATATATATTCGTCCGCGGAATGGGAGCGCGAGGAGTCACCGGGCCCCAGTTTGAGCGAAAGGAAAGGCATCAGAGCTTGGTCGGAGAGTGTCGGCGAGCCGAAAGGACACATCCCCATCGCCACCATCCGGCGCACGAGAGGATGGTTTGGGTCTATTCGGGATGAGCCGAGGCGGAACGAACGCGCCTTCAGTTCACTGCGGACATGATTGCGGATGATTTCAAAGAGTTCCTCGTTGGTATACAGTTCGTTTGACCTGACGTCAATGACAAAGCGACATTCGTCCGGTACGACGTTGTGCTGGGTGCCGGCATTAATTACCGTGACTGTCATCTTCACCGGTCCAAGCAAGTCGCTGACGCGGTCAAAACGATGGTCGCGCAGCCAGACGAGGTCGTCGAGAGCTTCATAAATCGCATTTATGCCCTCATTGCGGGCCGCATGGCCGGACTTGCCGTGAGCCACACCGTCAATGACCATGAGCCCTTTCTCTGCTATGGCTGGCTGCATACCGGTCGGTTCTCCGACGATAGCGACATCTATCGGCGGCAGCATTGACAACACGCGGCTGATTCCGTCACGCCCCGAGACTTCCTCTTCTGCCGATGCGAGATACACCATATTATATGTACGCGCACGATCGGACATCATCCGGAATACTTGCAACAACGAGACGAGACCTCCTCCGCAATCATTACTGCCCAATCCGAAGAGGCAATCACCCTCCAACGACGGTTCAAATGGGTTTCTGGTCCACGTTTCGACCGGTTTCACCGTGTCTATATGAGCGTTGAGCAACAATGTGGGACGGTCTTCGTCATAATCCGGCGCGACCGCCCAGACATTGTTTGCCTCACGACGACAGTCTATGCCATGATCCTGCATGAACGCTTCCAGCACGTCGGCAGCACGCTTCTCGTCACGGCTTATGGATGGGGTGGCTATCAGATGCCGGAGCAATTCCACAGCCTCGGATGTATATTTTTCTATCTGTTCCATTGTATGTTATTCGCTTTCGGTATGCTATATATTATATATGTGTGTTCGATGGTATCGGCATAAGAATATTGTTCCGACGGTCAGAAGTCGAAAGTGAGCTGATTTCCGCCCAAAAGATTGTAGCTACGCCGATGGAATGGAGTTATTCCGAACTCACGAATGGCTTCCCGATGCTTTTTCGTGGGATAGCCCTTGTTGCTCTGCCAGTCATATTGGGGATACTGTCGGGCCAGTTCGGCCATATAGTCATCACGATAAGTCTTCGCAAGAATACTCGCCGCAGCGATGGAAAGATACTTCCCGTCGCCCTTGACAATGGTCGTATAAGGCAAATTTCTGTAAGGCTTGAAGCGGTTTCCGTCGATGATTACAGCCTCGGGGCGCACGCTGAGAGCGTCCAAGGCACGGTGCATGGCGAGAATGCTGGCGTTGAGGATATTGATCCGGTCGATTTCATCGGGCTCAACGACGCCTACCGCCCACGCTACGGCATCACGCTGGATGACCTCCCGCAATGCGTTGCGGCGGCGTTCGGAGAGCTGTTTGGAGTCATTCAGCTCCTCGTTCTTATAGTCCGGAGGGAAAATGACGGCCCCGGCATACACACTTCCGGCCAGACATCCGCGTCCGGCTTCATCGCATCCGGCCTCCGTGAGACCCTCATAAAAATGGCTTGCAAGCATGATATGATTGTAAATGAGTGTTAATATTCAAGTATTCTTAACTTTATTTCCCGTCACAATGAACATTATGTGCACACAATAGCGGTTCCTTTGCATCACGATAACTATTAATCAAGAATGATATGGACAACAAAATGACACTTACGGCGAACGCTACTGAGACAATGAACATGGCAGCAGAGACAATGAACATGAGTAACGGGACTGCAAAAGTGGCCTCAACCGTACAGCGCATCGTCGCCCCGCTCGCCAGATACTATTCCCGTGTGGTCGGCACTGAGGTCAACACGCGGCAGACCTTGCTGCTGGTCAACGCCCAAGCGGCCTTCTTCATGACCGTGTTTCCCGCCGACTGTCATCTGCTGCTGCGCTTAGGATGTCTCGCGTGGCTCATTTCGGCGGTGATGAAATGCCGCGACAGCGGTATCAAAGCAGAGCGGCTGTAACGTCGGCATCATCCAAAAATCACGCCGTCGGCATCCAAAAACCACGCCGCAGTGCCGCATCATAGCGTCAGACAAATCAGAACATCCGGCTGACACGACGTATTCCGTCAGCCAAAATGTCAATTTCCTCTTTCGTATTGTAAAGAGCGAACGACGCGCGGACGGTGCCCTGAATACCCAGCCGCTGCATCAGCGGTTCGGCACAGTGATGTCCCGTGCGCACGGCAATGCCGAGACGGTCGAGCAATGTGCCCATATCAAGATGATGGATATCGCCCACGAGGAACGAAACGACGGCGTCCTTGCGTTCAGACGTACCGAAAATCCTCATTCCATCGATACTCCGGAGCTGGTCCATGCAATATTGGGTCAGCTCTTTTTCGTATTCGGCAATGTTGTCGAGACCAATCCGTTCGACGTAATCGATGGCCGTAGCAAGGCCGTGGGTAGCCACATAGTCAGGCGTTCCGGCCTCGAACTTGAACGGAAGCTGCGCGAAAACGGTCTTCTCGAACGACACGCTTTCAATCATCTCGCCGCCTCCCTGATACGGCGGAAGGCGGTCAAGCCACTCCCGTTTACCGTAAAGGACGCCGACACCGGTCGGCCCATATATCTTATGACCGCTGAAAGCGAAAAAGTCACAATCCATTGCACGGACATCCACCTTCATGTGTGGAGCGCTCTGAGCGCCGTCTATCATCACGGGAACGCCGTGACGATGAGCAATTTCCACGATTTCATCGACATCGTTCACCGTTCCGAGCACGTTGCTGACATGGGCAACGCTCACCATTTTTGTTCTCGCGGTGAACAATTTTTCCATTTCATCGAGCTTCAACTCGCCCCGGTCGTCCATCGGAATGACCTTGACGGCAATTCCTTTCTTCGCCGCCTGAAGCTGCCAAGGAACGATATTGGAATGATGTTCCATCACGGAAACGATGACTTCGTCGCCCTCTTCCATAAACTCATCACAGAAAGAGGACACCACGAGATTTATGCTTTCGGTCGTTCCGCGGGTGAAGATGATTTCGTCCGTGCTTTCGGCATTTATGAAACTGCGCACGCGCTCCCGGGCGGCTTCATGAAGATCGGTCGCCTTCTGCGAGAGATAGTGGACGCCGCGATGGACATTGGCATTGACATTGAGATATTCGTCACGCATGGCATCGAGCACACAGAGCGGTTTCTGCGTCGTTGCGGCATTATCGAGATAGACCAGCGGTCGGTCGTAGACGGTGCGGGAGAGGATGGGAAAATCCTTTCTTATCAGTTCACTGTTCATAATCCATTATTTTAATTGAACGCACAGACGGTTTCGCTGCGAAGAAACGCTATCGGCACAGCTTGCATCCCTCACACTTGCTCAGCTCTCCGCGGAAGCGCTTCTCCACGAGATGGTGGAGCCGGTCGCGTAACGGGGCGAGGCGGATGGTGTCGACAACCTCGTTGATGAAGGCGAACTCAAGCAGCAGCTTGGCCTCCTTGAGCGAGATTCCGCGTTGGCGCATATAGAATAGAGCCGCGTCGTTGAGCTGTCCTACGGTGCTGCCGTGGGCACACTTGACGTCGTCGGCATAGATTTCGAGCATGGGCTGGGTGTACATCCGGGCCTCGCGCGTGGCACAGATATTCTGGTTGCGCATCTCCGAAACGGTCTTCTGGGAGTCCTTCCGCACGAGCACACGGCCGGCGAAGGCACCCGTGGCCTTGCCGTCGAGCACATATTTATACAGTTCGTTGCTCGTGCAATGGGGCGCGCGGTGGTCAATGAGCGTGTTGTTGTCGACGTGCTGCTCCTTGTCGGCGATGACGCAGCCGTTCATCCTGCACTCCGCACCCTCGCCAGCAAGAACGACGTCGGCCCGGTTGCGCGTCACACCGTTGTGGAGCGTAATGATGTTATGGTTGACGCGGCTGTCCCGCTGCTGCTCTATGTAGAGATTGCTGACGCGCACATTCTTGGCGTGGGTCTCTTCAAGACAATAGAGATCCAGTCCGGCGCGCTCTCCGACATACGCCTCGATGACCTGTGTTGCCAGAAAGCGGCGGTCGTCGGCGGCATGGTCGCAGAAGAGCAGCGTTATCTCGGCGTCTTCCTCGACGACGATGAGCACGCGGCGGTTGACCATCAGGTCGACGTCGGAGCGCAGGATGTTGATCACCTGAACGGCACGGTCGACCTTTACGCCGCGCGGCACATAGACGACCAGCCCGTCCTGAGCCAGCATCGTGTTGAGCGCCGTCACGCCGTCGTCCTCCGTACGGGCTATGCGGGCATAGTATTTCCCGATGGAATCGGGCATTTTTGCAGCTACGTCGCTCAGCGAGCCGATGACGACGCCCTCCGGCAGATGGCTCTTGGGCCGGGCTTTGGTGTAGAAGGCGTCGTTGACGACGAAGTAGAGCGACGTGCTCAGATTGGGCACGTCACAACGGAAGGCGTCGTAGGGATTGGCGGGAATGTCGAGCCGGTTGAGGTTCAGACCATAGTCGGGTGCGAACAGTTCCGCCATGTCCGTGTACTTATACCTCTCCTGCTTCCGCGTCGGAAAACCGAGACGGCAGAAATCGTCGAAGGCACGGTCACGCACGCCGTTCATCACATCGGCACTATGACCGAAGAGCATGCCGCGGCACGCCTTATAGAGGTCGATATATTGCTGTTCACTCTGCATAGCCATCCTCCTTTATTCTTCTCCTAACTCAGCCTTTATCCAGTCATATCCGCGCTCCTGTATCTGCTGCGCCAGCTCCGGTCCGGCCGTCTTGACGATGCGGCCCTTGTAGAGCACGTGCACGACGTCGGGGCGAATCATCTCCAGCAGCCGGTCGTAGTGGGTGATGACGATACAGCTCGACTCCGGCGTGCGGAGCTTGTTGACACCTTCGGCCACGATGCGCATGGCGTCGACGTCAAGTCCCGAGTCCGTCTCGTCGAGTATGGAGAGCTTCGGTTCGAGCATGGCCATCTGGAAGATCTCGTTGCGCTTCTTCTCTCCGCCGCTGAATCCCTCGTTGACGGAGCGGTTGGCCAGTTTCTGGTCCAGCTCGACAATCTTCCGTTTCTCGCGCATCAGCTTGATGAAGTCGCCGGCGCTCATCGGCTCCAGCCCCTCATACTTGCGTTTTTCGTTGATGGCGGCGCGCATGAAGTTGGTCATCGACACGCCCGGAATCTCCACCGGATACTGGAACGAGAGAAACAGTCCCTCATGGGCTCTGTCCTCGGGCTTCATCTCCAGCAGGTTCTTGCCGTTGAACACGGCCTCACCGCCCGTCACCTCGTAGAGCGGATTGCCCACGAGCACGGCGCTGAGCGTCGATTTACCCGAACCGTTGGGTCCCATGATGGCATGTGTCTCGCCGTCCTTTATCGTGAGATTAATGCCACGCAATATCTCCTTGTCGCCAATCCTGGCATGCAAATCTTTAACTGTCAACATAATCAAAGCCTCCCCCGACCCCTCCAAGGAGGGGAGCCTGCGGCTGTCTCCTTTTCCGGATACGGTTTTTTTATTATTTTGTTCCTTTATTCTTTATTATTGATGTATAAAAACTCCCCGCTCCTATGCTCCGCCCCTCACCTCCCCTTTGGGGAGGCCGGGTGGGGCTCCACGGCCGCTCATCCCACCGTGCCTTCGAGCGAGACGCTGAGGAGCTTCTGCGCCTCAACGGCAAACTCCATCGGCAGCTTGTTCAAGACATCCTTGGCATAACCGTTGACGATGAGTTCCACAGCCTGCTCCGTCGGTATGCCACGCTGATTGCAGTAGAAGAGCTGGTCCTCGCTTATCTTGCTCGTCGTGGCCTCATGCTCGACGATGGCCGTGTCGTTGTGGATGTCCATGTAGGGGAACGTGTGTGCGCCGCACTCACTGCCCAGCAGGAGCGAGTCACAGGACGAATAGTTGCGCGCGTTGTCGGCCTTCGAGCCCACGCGGACCAGTCCGCGGTAGGAGTTCTGACTGCGGCCGGCCGAGATGCCCTTCGAAATGATGGTGCTCTTGGTGTTGCGGCCGAGATGAATCATCTTCGTTCCCGTGTCGGCCTCCTGATAGTGGTTGGTCACGGCAACGGAATAGAACTCGGCAACGGAGTTGTCGCCGCGCAGCACGCACGACGGATATTTCCACGTGATGGCGCTTCCCGTCTCGACCTGCGTCCACGACAGCTTCGAGCCCTCGCCGCGCAGCTCTCCGCGTTTTGTCACGAGGTTGTAGACACCGCCGCGGCCGTTCTCGTCGCCGGGATACCAGTTCTGTACGGTTGAATATTTCACCTCGGCGCGGTCCTTGACGATGATTTCGACGATGGCGGCGTGCAGCTGGTTCTCGTCGCGCATCGGCGCCGTGCAGCCTTCGAGATAAGACACGTATGCGTCGTCGTCGGCAATGATGAGCGTGCGCTCAAACTGTCCCGTGTTGCGCGCGTTGATGCGGAAGTAGGAGCTCAGCTCCATCGGACAGCGGACGCCCTTGGGGATATAGACGAACGAGCCGTCGCTGAACACGGCACTGTTCAACGCGGCGTAGAAGTTGTCACGGTATGGCACGACCGACCCGAGATATTCCTTCACGAGTTCCGGATGCTGCTGGATGGCGTCGCCGATGGAGCAGAAGATTATGCCCTTCTCGGCCAGCTTCTCCTTATATGTCGTCTTCACCGAGACCGAGTCCATGATGGCGTCGACGGCCACGCCGCTCAGCGCCAGACGCTCTTCGAGCGGAATGCCCAGCTTGTCGAACGTCTTCATCAGCTCCGGGTCAATCTCCTTCTTCTCCTCGCCGCCGGCCTTCTTGGCCATCGGGTCGGCATAATAGGAAATCGCCTGATAATCTATCTCCGGCAGCCGCACGTGTCCCCACGTCGGCTGTTTCTGCGTTTTCCAATATTCAAACGCCTTCAGACGGAAGTCGAGCATCCACTCCGGCTCGCCTTTCTTCCGCGAGATGAGCCGCACGACGTCTTCGTTGAGTCCGCGGTCAATGATCTCGGTATGTACGTCGGTGGTGAAACCGAACTCATACTTCTGCTCGGCCACCTTCCTGACATATTCGTTCTGCACCTTATCCTTATTCTCTTCCATTTTTCTTTCGGTTCTTGATGCCCTCCTTTCAAGGCTGCAAAGTTACGAAATAATGGAGCGGCAAGCAAAGATTTAAAGTGAAAATATGATATTCCTATATTAAAATGTGTAACTGATACTTGACTGCACCCTCGCCGAGAGGATTTGTCTGAATGGGCTTTCGTGTCTCAAACATTTGGCGTTACACTTTTTGACCGTGCCAAGATACGAATGAAGCACACCGTAGGGACAAATTCTTGTATCTGTCCGCTCTCCATTTGTTTACGGACAAATACAAGAATTTGTCCCTACGGTGTGCATGAACCTGATTTGATACAACCCAAACGCAGAGAGCGCATAAATAAACGCAGAGAGCGCAAAGACGCAAAGGCCATATCCATTCCGGACAGAAAAGACCTTTGCGTCTTTGCGCTCTCTGCGTTTATTTATGCGCTCTCTGCGTTTATTTACTGTTAGTATCGTCAAAAAACGCGGTTTCATCGCATTATTCTCCGAGCGTCTTACCCCAAATGACGAACGGGAACTGCCGCAGATGGGAATTGTAGAAGCGGCGGTCGCCCGTGACCTCACGTCCGATGAAATGGGGCTTTTCGTATGGTTCGTCCTCTGAAGACAATTCCACCTCGGCCATGACCAGCCCCGCGTTGTCTCCGTAAAATTCATCCACTTCAAAGACATGGCGCCCACTGCGCACGAGCCAACGGGTCTTGTCGATCACGCCCGGTTCGCAGAGCCGGAAGAGCTGTTCGGCCTCTTCCAATGTGATTTCCTTTTCAAATTCATAGCGGCTCAGTCCGGCAGCATCCGACGGTCCCTTGATGGTCAGAAAACCACGGCAGTCACGGACGCGCACTCTCACCGTGCGTCCGTGACCACTGCATATATACCCCTGCTTGATGCGGCTGCTGTCGAAAGCCAGTTGCTTGTAAGTGTCGTCAAGCACCAGGAACTTGCGTTCTATCTCCAGTCCGCTCATCCCTTATGACATGATGTATGCGTAGTAAGCGACGAAGCACAAGCCCAATACCACAAGTGTGGCGAATATCCATTTGACGACTGATTGTCCTTCCTTCTCCTGACGTGCCTCGTATGCTGCGCGGCGCGGATTTTTCTTGTTATTCTTTTTCATAGGTCAATTATGTTGATTATTATTCGTTCATTTCATGTTTGCGCTTTCTCGCCATGACAGAGCTCAAACGAGTTTGGCTCTGTTCATTTGGCTTAACTGGCTTAACGAAAACGTTGATTTTTGCCCATTCCATCGGTATTCCCATTTCTTCGCCAAGACTCAATCGAGGTTCCTCATCTCCCGATATCTTTGTCTTGCAGGCATATCAAGCCCCTCCCTTCGGGAGGGTTGAGGTGGGTGCTGTTACTCTTCGTCATTGACCGGAAATTCCATCAGATAGGCCTTGATGAAACCGTCAATCTTGCCGTCCATGACGCCGTCGACATCCGTCGTCTGATAGTTTGTGCGGTGGTCCTTGACGCGGCGGTCGTCGAAGACGTAGCTGCGAATCTGGCTTCCCCACTCTATCTTCTTCTTTCCGGCCTCAATCTTGGCCTGAGCTTCGAGACGCTTCTTCATCGCGCGGTCATAGAGCTGCGACTTCAGAAGGCGCATGGCGTTGTTGCGGTTCTCCAGCTGCTTGCGGCTCTCGGTGTTCTCGATGAGTATTTCCTCTTCCTCACCCGTGTCGGGGTCCACATACTGATAGCGCAGACGCACACCGGTCTCCACCTTGTTGACATTCTGGCCGCCGGCACCGCCGCTTCGGAACAGGTCCCAGCTGACCTTGGCGGGGTCTACGTAGACCTCGATGGTGTCGTCGACGAGCGGCGAGACGAACACGCTGGCGAAGCTCGTCATGCGCTTGCCCTGCGCGTTGAACGGCGAGACGCGCACCAGACGGTGGACTCCGTTCTCGCTCTTCAGGTAGCCGTAGGCATATTCGCCGCCCTCTATCTGCATCGTGACGCTCTTTATGCCGGCCTCATCGCCGTCCTGAAGGTTGCTGATGGTGACCTTGTGGCCGTTGGCCTCGGCCCAACGCTGATACATACGCATGAGCATCTGCGCCCAGTCCTGACTCTCCGTGCCGCCGGCACCACTGTTTATCTTCATCACCACGTCCATCGGGTCTTCCTTCTGGCGCAGCATGTTCTTCATCTCAAGGCTCTCGATGGCCTCGATGGCACGGCGGTAGTCCTCGTCGACCTCCTCTTCCGTGACCATCTCGTCCTTATAGAAGTCAAAGGCCAGCTGAAGCTCGTCGGCAGCAAGGCGCACCTCGTTGTATCCGTCAATCCACCTCTTGATGCCCTTCACCTTCTTCATCTGCTCTTCCGCCCGCTTCGGGTCGTCCCAGAAGTCGGGTGCCTGCGTGCGGAGGTCTTCTTCCTCAAATTCAATCTTCTTACGGTCTATGTCAAGGTAGCGGCGCAACGACTCGGCGCGCTCCATGACGTCTTTCAGTTGGTCTGCTGTTATCATTGTTAAATTACGAATTACGAGTTTTTAATGGCGAGTGGTGAGTGGTGAATGGTGAGTGGTGAGTGATGAATGGTGAGTGGTCGGTCGATGACCGATGGAGAATTACGAATTTTGAATTACGTTCGCCCCTCGGGTTGCTTGTTCAATCATTTTGGAACGTCCATTCATTTTGGCTCGTTCAATCTGTTTGGCTCGTTCAATCTGTTTGGCTTGTTCAATCGCTTGACCAATTCTTAATTGAAAAACTCTTCATCGGCCATCGGCCGACCATTCACCATTCACCACTCAACATTCACCACTCAACATTCATACATCCTGTCGATCTCCGCCTTGTAGTTCTCGTTGAGCACGCGGCGTTTGATTTTCAGCGTATTGGTCAGCTCGCCTCGCTCCATGCTGAAGTGATGCGGCAGGAGCGTGAAGCGCTTGATCTGCTCATAGTGGGCCAGCTGCTGCTGGAGAGTGTCGATGCGCTCCATCATCATCTTATATATACGCTCGTTGGAGCAAAGGTCCTCACGGCTGCTGAAGGCGATGGAGTGTTCGCGTGCGTACTCCTCCAAGAGGCGGTATTCGGGGATGATCAGCGCAGAGACAAAGTTGCGTTGGTCGGCGATGATGGCTATCTGGTCGATATATTTGTCCACGAGCAGCTTCGACTCAATCATCTGCGGCGCGATATACTTGCCGTTGGACGTCTTGAAAAGGTCCTTGATGCGGTCCGTCAGATAGAGCTCGCCGTCCTTCATATAGCCGGCGTCGCCCGTGCGGAAATAGCCGTCCTCGGTGAATGAGGCCTTTGTCACCTCCTCACGGTTGTAGTATCCGCGCGTGATGGTCGGGCCCTTGAGCAGCACCTCGCCCTCGTCGCTGATGCGGACGCTGATACTGTCGATGGGATAGCCCACGGAACCGAGCGTATAGGGTTTGCCGAGATGGTTGCAGCTCACCGTGGCGAGGCTTTCCGTCAGTCCGTAGCCGGCCAGCATGTTGAGGCCGATACTGTGGACAAACTCCTCCACGTGGGACGATATGGCCGCTCCGGCGGTAGGGAATATGTTCGGATTGGTCAGTCCCAGCTCCTTGCGGACGAGACTGAAGAGCGTGCTGTTGATCATCTCATATTCTAAATGGAGGGCCAGCGGCGGGCGCTTTCCTCGGCTGAGATATTCGATGTTGTGGCGACGGCCGACGGCCAGTGCGTTGCGGAACATCTTGCGCTTCATGCTTCCGGACGACTCTATCTTCTCCATGACGCCGTTGTAGACCTTCTCCCAAAACCGCGGCACGGCCGACATGCTTGTCGGATGGGTCTCGCGCATGGACTTCTGGACCTCCTGCGGATAGGTGTTGACAATCAGCGTGGCTCCTTCGGTAAGGCTGAGCAACGTCCATCCCTTCTCAAAGATGTGTGCGTAGGGCAGGAAGTTGAGCACGCGGTCGCGCTCTGTCAGCGGCACGCAACGGCCGTTGGCTTCGAGGGCGGCGATGTATTGGCCGTGACTGAGCATGACACCCTTGCTGTCGCCCGTCGTTCCGCTGGTGTACAATATGTTGGCGAGATCCTCCTCGTTGGCTTCTCCGTAGAGAGTCTCCACCTCCGACTGTCTCGGCAGACCTTCACCCAGCTTGAGGAAGTCGTCGAAATAGAGAGCGTGGGGGTCGTGGTTGCTGATGCGCACGGAGCGGTCGAAGATGATGATGCGCTCCAACGTGCTGCACAGGGCGCAGACGCGGTGGGCCTTGTCATACTGCTCCTGTTCTCCGACAAAGAGTATGCGCACCTGCGCGTCGTTAATCATGTATTGTATCTGCTGCTCGCTGCTGGTAGCATAGAACGGAATGGTCACAGCCCGTATGCCCCATGCACCGAAATCCGAGAAGAGATATTGGACGCAGTTCTGCGCGAAGACGCCCACATTCTCCTGCGGCCGCACACCGAGATTGAGCAGTGCGTTCGACACCACCTTCACCGTCTGGGAGAAGTCGTTCCACGAATAAGATTTCCACTCCTCACCGCCGAAGTCCTTGTATATCATGACTTCGCGGTCGCCGTAGTTTTTGGCCTGCTCATGTATCAACACCGAGAGATGGCTGACTGTCTGCATACTGATTGCTTTGTTTTATAGTTTAATGCAAAGGTATTGCAAATATCGGAGACCGCAAAACAATTCCTGACAATTTTTGGTCCGACCGAGATTTGGAGGGACGGCTCTAATTCTCAACGCAAAGGCGCAAAGCCACAAAGAAGTCGCAGCGCATGACGTCAGTCATTCCTTTGTGGTCTTCCGTATGTGCGGATTGCGCCATCTTTGTGGCTTTGCGCCTTTGCGTTGAGAATTAGAGCCATCTCTCCAAATGCCGAATGAGCCATATCGAATGGCATCCCATTCGCAAAGTGTTAAAAACTCGGAATTATCCTGACAAAACACTTACAAAACTCGCGTAACACCGAAATATCAGCCTTTTGGGTCGAAATTTGCGATTTTTGAGCGATTTTCGTAAGTCACTATCACTGAACGGCTTGCGCGTAACGACTTCACGACGGCAATTTTGACGGTTTGCCGTAAGGGCCCCGCGGCATTGCAACGGGGCCGTCGTTGCATCACCGCGGCGGCCCCGTTGGAAGACAACGGCGTGCCCGTTGCAACCCCGTAAGGGCCCCATTGCTCGGAAACGAGTCGGACGGCGCACAAAAACGGAGCCAAAATGTCAAGATATTTGCTTAATTCCACTGAAACTTCGGAAATTCCAAATGTTAATTTTTTGATATTATCATGACACAAAAGGGGTCCTTTCGCATTTGAGTGATATTTTTCTTTATTCTTCCGATGCGGAATCTCACGTTTTTGTCATACATTTGCAACCGGTCCGACTGACGACGGCAAACAAAAACTGTCTCCATTGTCCGACCGGCACTTATACCAACAACACCGCCCATGCGCCACAACAACCTTGAACGTGAGTTATCTCTCATACTGCTCATGACCGAAAACCGGGGATACACCGTCACACAACTTTGCGAACGGCTCGGCATCTCGCGCCGCAGCCTCTACTACTATCTGGATTTTTTCCGCGACTACGGATTCGTCGTCGAGAAACACGGGACGTGCTACAGCCTCGACAAAAGCTCGCCTTTTTTCCAGAAATTGATAAAAAAGGCCCATTTCACCGAGGATGAAGCCATCACCATGCGGCGTCTTCTCGACCGAATGGACGACAGCAGCATCCACGTGCGCAACCTCAAACGCAAGCTCGACACGCTCTACGACCTCGACATACTCAACGATGTCAACCTGCGCGAGCAGGCCGCCAACAACGTGACGGCGCTCTATGAGGCTATCAAGATGCGCAAGGCGGTCATCCTGCGTGACTACTCCTCGCCCCATAGTGACACGGTGACCAACCGTGTGGTGGAACCGTTCATGTTTCTCGACGGCAACAATGAGATACGCTGCTACGAGATACGCACGGCTCAGAACAAGACGTTCAAGATCTCGCGCATAGGCTCGGTCATGCCGCTGGCCGACGACTGGGAGCATGAGGACGCCCACCGACGGCTGTTCACCGATGTCTTCACGTTCAGCGGCGAGACGACAATGCCCGTGGAACTGCGGTTGGGGCGACTGGCCTACAACCTGCTCAAGGAGGAATATCCCCAGACGGAGCCTTACATCACACCCGAACCAGACGGCCAGCACTGGCTTCTGCGCATAGAGGTGTGCAGCTATCTGGGTGTGGGGCGCTTTGTCCTCGGTCTGCTTGAGAACGTGGAGGTGCTGGGTGGCGAGGAGTTCCGCCGTTATCTGAGGGAGAAGATAAAAGGGATGAGAGTGTAGGACCGAAGACCCCAACGACCGAAGACCCACCCCAACCCTCCCGAAGGGAGGGAGCTTGATGTGCCTTAAGTGCTGGAGATGTATTCATAAACTTATGTGCATTGAGTGCATGTATTCATATTCAAACGCTGCCGCAAGCCGGAAAAAACCTTTGGGGATGAAAGGCAATAAATCGACGGAACGTCAGTTTATTAATACGGAGTAACAAAAATCACATAAACTTATAACTAATTAAAAAAAACTTAGATTTCTCGCTATGAAGAAGTTTTTCAGAAATGCAGCAGCACTGCTGCTCATGATGACATGCACCACAACGGTCATGGCACAGTTTAATCTCAGCAAGGCCGCAAGCGGCGCGCTCAAAGCCGGCAAGGCAATGACACTCACTGACGCACAGATGGCTCAGTATGTCAAGGAGTCCATCGACTGGATGGACAAGAACAACCGCGTCTGCAAGGCCGACGATCCGCAGACGAAGAAGTATGTCGAGCGTCTCGACAAGCTGGTGCAGGGACTGGACGAGGTTGAGGGTATCCCTCTCAATTTCAAGGTCTACTACGTCACCGACGTCAACGCCTTTGCATGCCCCGACGGCAGCGTGCGCGTCTTCTCATCACTGATGGACATCATGACTGACGACGAACTGCTGGGTGTCATCGGTCATGAACTGGGTCACGTGGCTCTGAAACACTCTAAGAAAGCCTACCGCACCGCGCTTCTCACATCGGCTCTGAAGGATGGCGTGGCTTCAACCGGAGGCAAGGCTGCCGCCCTGACAGATTCACAACTTGGACAGCTGGGCGAGGCTGTGCTCAACTCCCAATTCTCTCAGAAAGAGGAAAGCCAGGCCGACGACTACGGTTATGACTTCCTCAAGAAGAAGGGAAAGAATCCGTGGGCCATCGCTCTTTCGTTTGAAAAACTCCAGAAATTGGAGCAGGGCGCAGCCAAGGGCAGCACGATGGACCGCTTGCTTTCGTCCCATCCCGACACGGCCAAGCGCATCAAGAAGATGTCTGACCGCGCCACGGCTGACGGCATAGCACGTCCGGAGAATAAGTAAAGGGAGGCCCCGAGACACGAACCCGAGGCCCCACCCAGCCCTCCCCAAGGGGAGGGTGCCTACGAGGTGACTTAATCACAAGTCACGGGACATAGGGAATGAACAAAGAAAAGCCCCGCACAATTCCATCGTATGGATTTGCGCGGGGCTTTGTCATACATATAATATAATGTCGTACTATAACACTATAATGTATCCTAACATATATTACACCTTGCCCTTTTCATCTCGTAGATACGAAAATATTGCAGAACCACACTGTAGGAACAAATTCTTGTATCTGTCCGCCAAACATCCCGTTATAGGCGGACAGATACAAGAATTTGTTCCTACAGTGTGGTTCTGCAATACCTTCGCCAGAGTGGGCACCCTCCCCTTGGGGAGGGCCGGGGTGGGGCCTTTGGGCCCGTGTCTTGGGGCCCTGCGGCCTATTTTCTATACTTCTCCGCCTGACTCCGTATCAGCTCGACATCGTCGAAATAGTCGATCTTCATGGCGTGGCGCACCTCGTCCATCGTCCGGGCGGCTGTCTCGCGGGCCTGTTCCGTTCCGCGGCGCAGGATATTGTATATCTCGGGGATGTCCTGCTCAAACTCATGACGACGCTGGCGGATAGGCTCCAGCATGTTGTTGAGGATGGTATTGAGGAACTTCTTGCACTTCATGTCACCCAGTCCGCCGCGGCGGTAGTGGTCCTTCAGTTCCTCCAGATTGTTATATTCCGGCCAATAAGCAGCGAAATCATCGTCTGTCGAGAAGGCGTCGAGATAGGTGAAGACGGCGTTGCCCTCAACTTTGCCGGGGTCGTCGACACGCAGATGGTCGGGATCGGTGAACATCGAACGCACCTTCTGCCATACTTCGTCGGCCGAGTCGCTCAGGTAGATGCAGTTGCCGAGGCTCTTGCTCATCTTCTCCTTGCCGTCGGTTCCGGGCAGGCGGCGTGCCGTCAGGTTCTCCGGAAGCATGATGTTCGGCTCGACGAGCACCTCACCGTAGGTCTGGTTGAACCTCCGGACAAGCTCGCGGGTCACTTCGAGCATCGGCTCTTGGTCTTCTCCGGCAGGCACGGTCGTTGCCTTGAACAGCGTGATGTCGGCTGCCTGGCTGACGGGATAGCAGAAGAAGCCGAGCGGGATGTTGGCCTCAAAGTTGCGCATCTTTATCTCCGTCTTGACCGTCGGATTGCGCTGTACACGCGAAACGGTGATGAGGTTCATCAGATATGTCGTCAGCTCGGCCAGCTCCGGTATCTGACTTTGGACGAACAGCGTGCATTTCGTCGGATCGAGACCGGCCGAGAGATAGTCGAGCGCCACCTCAATGAGGTTTTGGCGTATCTTCTCTGGATTGTCCGCGTTGTCGGTCAGAGCCTGCACGTCGGCCATGAAGACGAACATGCGGTCATAGTCGCCCGCATCTTGCAGCTGTACGCGGCGGCGCAGCGAACCGACATAATGGCCAAGATGCAGTTTTCCGGTGGGGCGGTCACCGGTGAGGATTACTTTTCCCATACTCTATTTTTATTCCTTTTATGTATTATTATTGTTTCCTGTTTATTTTGCAAAGGTAATAAAACTTGAGATTATAGACAAACTTACGTTTGATAAAGATAACTATGTATGCGTATGGGCTGGCAGTCAGACACCATTGCCGCAACGCAAATGGCGCTGCCGACGATGATATCTGACTGTCGCTATGTCGGAAAAAGGATTCGGCGTGGTGATAAAAATCAGTTGCGGCGGTATTCGCTCGGTGACTGGCCGACGTGCTCCTTGAAGTATTTGCCGAGAAACGACTGATTGGGGAAGTTGAGATCGAGGGCAATCTCCTTGATGCTCTTCGTAGAGTTGCGCAACAAGAGGCGCAGTTCGAGCGTCACATACCGGTCAATCCACTCGTTGGGCGTGCGGCGGCTGACGTGTTTGACCGTCTCGGAGAGGTATTTGGAGGTAATGCAGAGTTGTTCGGCATACCATCCCACACGGCGCTCACGGCGGAAATTGTCCTCCAAGAGGTGTATGAAGTTGGTGAAGATTGTGTCCGCACGCGACGAGCGGCGGCTGCCATGCTGCTGCTCACGATAGACGACGTTGCTCATGTCGTAGAACATGGCCAGAATGAGCGTGCGCGCAAGTTCCAGACGATAGTGATTGCGCATGTCGGCCACCTTGTCCCGGAGCATGTAGAAGTAGCTCTTGAACGTGTCCGCCTCACGCTGTGAAAGGCCGACGACAGGATGGTTTTTGGAAAATAGGAAGAGGGTCGAGAGGTCTCTGACGTTGCTGATGGTCTCATAAAAGAAGCCGACAGACAGGATGATGCATATTCCGGCGATGTCCGCAGACGCCTGATAGTGGTCGACGACATGGCGCTCGGATATGATAATGACGTCGTTGCCGCATACGGTCTGCTCCTGCCCGTCCACCACATAGCGGGCCTCACCTCGCGTACAGAGCGCGAGCAGGATGAACTTCATGCGCCACGGACCGGCCGTGACAGGCAGACGGGACAGGTCGTCGGTCAGCAGGATGCCGTCGGTGTGCAGCCGGACGAGCGCCGCCTGAGGCATCTCGGATGTGGAGGGCATGTCTGCCGGATGGTTGCAAAAGTCTGGTTGATTATTCTCCATATATTGATTTTTACGTTGCAAATGTACGACAAATATTCTATTTGGTGGAAGAAAAGTGACAAAAGCGACACAAAAACTCAATAATCGGACAAAGTTTTCTCACCGTTTCTTCGTAATTTTGCAAACAGCCAAAGCCTCACGGAGCTCCAGGGGCACACCGGAAATCGGATACTTCGGCTAAAGTAGAGACAGAAAAAACAATCTGCATGATAAAAAGACATATACCAATCATCGCCGCATGCATGCTACTGGCAGGATGCAAGGACGCCTTCGACTACCATCCTTACGACGTGAGGTTTGACGGAGAGTGCGACATCAATGCCCGTAACATAGCCCGCATCGAGGAAGCATGCCGCGACAAGAAGACGCTCCGCGTAGCTTTCGTCAGCGACACCCACGGATGGTATAAAGAGACGGAGGCGATGGTGGCTGACATCAACACCCGGGAGGACGTGGACTTCGTCATACACTGCGGAGATCTGACCGACTGCGGGACGACAAAGGAGTTTACGTGGCAGCGCGACAGACTCTCCAAACTGCGCGTGCCATACGTCGCACTCATCGGCAACCACGACTTTCTCGGCACGGGCGACGACGTCTTTACGGCCATGTACGGGCCGCTGGACTACAGTTTCATCGCCGGAAGAATCAAGTTTGTCTGCCTCAACACCAACGCCACAGAGTATGACTATCTTGCGGCCGTGCCCAACTTCGACTTCATGGAGGAGCAGATTCTGGCTTCGGCCGACCGGTTCGACCGCACGATAATCTGCATGCACGCGCGGCCTTACAGCGAACAGTTTAACAACAACGTGGCCAAAGCCTTCGAACGGTATATCTCTTTCTTCCCAGGGATGCTCTTCTGTATCAACGGCCACGACCATCGCCAACAGAAGGACGACATCTACGGCGACGGGGTGATATACTACGGCATCGACTGTGCCGCTCACCGCAACTACTATTTGTTCACAATCACCACGGACGGATATGATTATGAGACGATTTATTTTTAGTTTTTTCCTGCTCGTCGGCTTCTACCTGACGGCCGCGGCAAGCGCGGAGACAGCCGTCATGCGGTCCGGAACGATGATTCAGGATAGCATATATACATCGGAAGACAGCGTCAAATCGTCAAAAAACCGCGATTTCATCGACATTGACAGCATCGGAGGAGCTCAGGAGTGTTCGCTCCCGGCTGCCGACAGCACAAAAGAATGTACCAAGGAGATAGTCGTGACCGAAGACACGACAGCCTTCAGCAAATACGACCGCCGTGTCTATCGTTACAGAAGATTGTGGAACTTTCTCATCCCAACACAATTCATCATGCAATATGCGGGCAACATGGGCGTCATGTCCGTCGGAGTGGGTTGGGACTACGGCCATCACCGACAGTTTGAGACAAACCTTCTCTTCGGTTATCTGCCCAAATTCAAGAGCCGGGACGCAAAGATGACAATGACGCTGAAACAGAACTTCATCCCCTGGAGACTTCGAATGACGGACAAGTGCCACATCGAACCGCTGTCCTGCGGCATCTACTTCAACACCGTCTTCGGACAGGAGTTTTGGGGCAAACAGCCCAAACGCTATCCGGACAAATACTATCCGATGCTGTCGACAAAGGTGCGCATCAATGCGTTCGTCGGCCAGCGCATCTCATACGCCGTTCCGCACAATCGGCGGAAGTTCATCAAAAGTGTCTCCGCGTTCTATGAGATAAGCACATGCGACATCTACGTACGGGCAATGGTGCAGGACAGTAGCATAAAGCTATGGGACATCATCGGTCTCTCGCTCGGTCTGAAGATGCAAATGCTGTGAGATAAGCTCCGCCCGACCCTCCGGAAGAAAGGTAACCGGATATGCTTTAAGGAACTTTTCCGCCTCTCCCTCAGTACATCCAACTGTCATGAAAATAGTCTTCGAGGCTCAACGCTTCCACTTTCGTCACGTTGTCGGGCGTCAATCCGGTGTCGCACGAGACGGTGACACTCACCCCTTCATATTCCGTAAAGCGCATCACGGCCTGTTCGTCGGCTTCTCCCGAACAGACGTAGCCCATTCCTCCGCTGCCGGGGACGTCACCGCCGACACGCAGAACGTCGCCGCTCTTCATCCCACGCAACGTCACGCGAAGACGGCCGCAGAACTCCGGACCGCAACCGTATGTCAATCTTCCTGCCGCAGCGCCAATCAAGCGGCACTCATGGACACGACCCACACGCACGGCTCTATGTAGCGGTGCTTCTTCGACAATCCGCCCGACCGTCACGACGGCTTCCTCGCGGGCGTTCCGCCACTTCATTATCTCCACATCGGCCATCCTCCAATCTTCACCCAAACTCCTGCCGTCGACACATTCCATGCCATCTTCCTGCAAGCGACATCCTGCCGAGCGACACATCCATGTGTCGTCGGTGGTGTATGAGAACGGTGCGGCGCGCCTTCCGCCGTGCGTCACGCGCAGTCCGGAGAAGACGAGACGCAAGAGAGGAGCGACGGGTGTCGTTCCGGTGATGGACGATGAGTCCGCGGGAACAAGCAATGGCTTCCCATGAAGAGCAAGCGATAAGTCCGCGGAAGCAGCCGGCGAGCACCTGACGGCGACCACATTGGAGTCCGAACGAAGGTATCTCGTGACGTCATAACATATCACCCGCAGTTCCCCGAACGGCCTGTCAGACTGTGGCGGCGGCACGGCGGTCGTCACATTATAGCCGTTCACATAGACGACGACGGCCCCGTCGGCGACAACCTCTATCCGGCCGTTCACCGTCCGCCCCTCTCCGGTGAAGCAACGGCGGAACAACACCTGCTCACCGGCGGCCGCGGCGGGATGTGAAATCCAGCCCGCGAACCATCCGAAAGGCCTTGCCTGACCCCCGTCCGCTTCCGCAGGCGACAGCGCCAGTACTGCGGCGAGGACACAAAAAAGCCGGAGAACGCAGAACGGGAACAGAGACTCGACTGTCAGAGAATTGTAACCAACCGTCGGGTGGTCGTAATCGGCTTTCATAATCGTCTCTGTTCCCGTTCTTTCGTCCTCCGGCATCATTGCCGTAGGGCTGTCAACATATCTTTGTCCGCCTCCGTCTGACGTCTGGCCGCATGGCGCGTCAGGCGTCGATGTTGGCGTATGTGGCGTTCTTCTCGATAAATTCGCGGCGCGGTTCGACGTCGTCACCCATCAGCATGGAGAAGATTTCGTCGGCCTCGGCAGCGTTTTCGATTGTCACCTGCTTGAGAAGACGCGTCTCGGGGTTCATGGTTGTGTCCCAAAGCTGCTCCGGGTTCATCTCACCGAGACCCTTGTAACGCTGTATGTGGATGCTCTTGGCGTCTTCGACACCGCCCGCCCACTTGTCGATGAAGGCCTGTCGCTGCTGCTCGGTGTAGCAGTATTCCTTCGCCTGGTTCTTGTATGTGCAGAGATAGAGCGGCGGCGTGGCGATGTAGAGGTGTCCCTCCTGAATGACTTTAGGCATGAAGCGGTAGAAGAGGGTCATGATCAGCGTGTCGATGTGTGAGCCATCGACGTCGGCATCGGTCATGATGATGATCTTGTCGTAACGCAGTTTGTCGATGTTGGCTTCCTTGTCGCCTTCTCCTTCGACGCCGAAGCGGACGCCGATGCTCTGAATGATGTTCATGACGGACTCCGCCTCGAAGACGCGGTGCCACTGTACCTTCTCGACGTTGAGAATCTTTCCGCGCAGCGGGAGGATGGCCTGAGTGTAGCGGTCGCGTCCCTGCTTGGCCGAACCGCCGGCCGAATCACCCTCGACGAGGAATATCTCGGAGGTCTTGGGGTCCTTATTGGAGCAGTCGGCCAGTTTTCCGGGCAGTCCGCCGCCGGTCATCGGGTTCTTGCGCTGTACGCTTTCGCGGGCCTTGCGGGCTGCGATGCGGGCTGTGGCGGCGAGGATGACCTTGTCGCAGATCTGCTTTGCCTCTTTCGGATGTTCCTCGAGATAGTATGTGAGCGCTTCTCCGACGGCCTGCTGGACGGCTCCCGCCACTTCGCTGTTGCCGAGTTTGGTCTTCGTCTGACCTTCAAACTGAGGTTCGGCGACTTTGATTGATATGACGGCGGTCAGTCCTTCGCGGAAGTCTTCACCTGCGATTTCTATCTTGGCCTTTTCAATCTGCTTGGAGATGACGGGGTCGGCGTCGGCATATTTTTTCAATGTGCGGGTCAGCGCCATGCGGAAACCGACAAGGTGTGTACCACCTTCGATGGTGTTGATGTTGTTGACGTAGGAGTGGATGTTCTCCGAGTAGTCGGTGTTGTACATCACCGCGACCTCGATTGGCACGCCCTGCTTTTCGGTCTTGAGGTAGATGACATCGTCGAAGAGGTGGGTGCGGTGGCGGTCGACGTAACGGACGAACTCTTTGAGTCCTTCCTTGGCGTGGAATACCTCCTGCCGTGTGTTGCCTTCCTCGTCGGGACGCTTGTCTGTGAGGGTGATGGTGATGCCGGCATTGAGGTATGCCAGCTCGCGCATACGCTTGGCGATGATGTCATACTTGTATTCTGTGGTGGTGAAGACGGTGGGGTCCGGCCAGAATTGCTGGCGTGTTCCGCGCTTGTCTGTCTCGCCGACGACTTTCACGGGATAGAGCGGTTTGCCCTGTGCGTATTCCTGCTGATAGATTTTTCCGTCGCGGAAGACCTGCGAGAGCATCTTTGTGGAAAGTGCGTTGACGCAGCTCACACCCACGCCGTGGAGTCCGCCGCTGACCTTGTATGAACCTTTGTCAAACTTGCCGCCGGCATGCAGGACGGTCATGACGACTTCGAGAGCCGACTTGTGGAGCTTCTTGTGTTCGTCGACAGGAATACCGCGGCCGTTGTCCTGTACGGTTATGGAGTTGTCCTCATTGATTGTCACTTCGATGTGCGTGCAATAGCCGGCCATCGCCTCGTCTATCGAGTTGTCCACGGTCTCGTTGACGAGATGGTGGAGACCTTTCTCGCTGATGTCACCGATGTACATCGCGGGGCGCTTGCGCACGGCTTCGAGTCCTTCGAGCACTTGGATGTTGCTCGCGGAATAATTGCTGTCCTTGATTATGTCTTCTGCCATAAGATTGTTTTCTGCTTTTACGAGCGCAAAGATACTAAATAAATATGACTTAGCGAAATATTTGGAGCACAAAAAAGGGGGCTGCGTCCGTCGTGGACGCAGCCCCTCGTGTATCTCTGTTGTCGATGTATCAACCCAGCTTGCTGATATGCAAAGCAAGTTTGGACTTCAGGTTGGAAGCCTTATTCTTGTGGATGATATTGTTCTTTGCCAACTTGTCCAGCATCTTCTGAACACTCGGATATAACTTCACAGCCTCTTCCTTGTCTGTGAGGGCACGCAACTTGCGAACAGCGTTGCGCATCGTCTTCGCATAATATTTATTATGCAGAGCTCTCTTCTGGCTCTGACGAATTCTCTTGATTGCTGATTTGTGATTTGCCATCTTTTATTTATTCTTATTTATTGTAGTCCCTAGGAGAGTCGAACTCCTCTTTAGAGAATGAAAATCTCTCGTCCTAACCGATAGACGAAGGGACCATTGCTTAGATTTGCGGGTGCAAAGTTACCGCTTTTATTTAATACTGCAAAATTTTTTTAGGGAAAAATGCGTCAAACGGGCTATTTTCTGCCACAAAGTATATATCTTTGCATAAAACAGGCTGCGCTCGGCAATCGAAAAATACATTTTCCATTGCGCTCGCTTGCACTATTTTTGCACAATATGTTGACAAAAACAGAGGCTTTGGTGCTCCGTCACATCAAGTATGGCGACAACCGGATGATTGTCGATCTGTTCACCCGCGAGTGCGGGCGGATGTCATTTGCAGTGACCGTCAGCCGCGGCGGTCGCGGTGGGGTGCGTCGCCAGACGCTCAGTCCGCTGACACTGATAGAGGCGGAGTGTGACATCAGCCGCCGCACCAAGCTCCAGAAGTTGCGCTCCGTGCGCCTGGCCATGCCCCTGCCATCGCTTTCGACGGACCCGCGAAAGCTCTCCATCGCCATGTTCTTAGCCGAATTTCTTTGCTACGCCCTGCGCGACGAGCAGCAGGGAGACCGTCTCTTCGACTACATCGCGGACTGTCTCCAGTGGTTGGACGGCCGCGGCGAGGGCTACGCCAACTTCCACCTTGTCTTTCTCATGCGCCTGTCGCGCTTTCTCGGTTTTTTCCCAAATCTCGACGGTTACCGTCCGGGCTGCTGTTTCGACCTGCGCTCGGGTTGTTTCAGCGACTCGCTCCCACCCCACCGCGACGTGCTGCTCCCGCAGGAGGCATCGCTCATCCGGCTGATGATGCGAATGAACTTTGCCACGATGCACCTCTTCCGCATGTCGCACACGGAGCGCAACCGCATGGTGGAGGTCATCATACAGTATTATCGCATACACATCCCCGGTTTTCCAGAACTGCGTTCGCTCGCCGTACTGCGCGAGCTGTTTGTGTAGGGTAATAATAAACACACCTGAAAACCACCTGAAAACCACCTACAACCCACCCCAACCCTCCCAAAGGGAGGGAGCTTGATATGCTTTAAGGTATTCAAACTCCCTCCCTTTGGGAGGGATGGGGTGGGTTTCAGGTGGGTTGTAGGTGGGTTTCAGGTGGATTGTAGGTGGGTAAGTGTATGATATATATTTACAAAATCGTGTTTGGGAAAATGCTTGAAGATTTACGTTTTCATGACCAATAAGGGCCTTATTGCATTAAGAAAGAAGTCATGAAGCCGCTGGTTCCTCCACTTTGGGGAGGCCGGAGGGAGCCATAAGGGCCCCGCGGCTCTTCATTTTTGAAAAACTCCGCGAGTTTTTGCTTGCTGTTTTTGAGTCAAAAAACGGGTTTCGTCGAGCAATGGGGCCGCTATTGCATCGCAACGAGCACGCCGCGAGGTTGCAACGGGGCCGCCGTTGCAATCCAATAGCAGCCCCGCGGCAGAGCAATAAGGCCCTTACGGGACCTCACCCCGACCCTCCCCAAGGGGAGGGAGAGCTGCCGCCATTCATAAACAGCTGAGTAGCAACGGCTTGCAAATCTTGCGGTTTTTCCACCGAAAAAACCGCAAGATTTTGCCCTTCGCAAGATTTGAAAATTTGGGAGCGTGGCGGGATTTTTTTGAAAAGTACCCCGAAAAAATAGCGTTAAATTCGGAAAAAACATAACAAAGTAGGGTCGCGACGGGTCGCGACCCTACTTTTCCATTCACCCTCTCGGCTCATCCCCTTCGGGGAGGCATGGTGGGCTTTTCAATTATCGGCGGAACGTCTTAAATGCCGGCTTGCCCTTGACGAGATTCAGTCGGGGAGCGACGTTCGTGCTCACGATTGTCTTGCGGGAGGGGGCATTGGCCCTGGTAGAGGAGAAAGACGTGTTTTCGGTGATATTCCACTCCGACTCGGTGTCCGGCCAGAAGTTCATGCGGGTGATGGTGGTACCCTCGTCGTTCTTTGCCATGATGAGCAGCGAGTTCCAACGTGTGGGCACCTCGTCGTTGATGTAGGTATATTCGCCCTCGGTGTTGATCTTGTTGGTGATGTCGATGGCATCGCCGCCTGCGGCAAGCTCGGGAAGCGTGTAGCCGGCGTTCACACGGTCGTCACAGTCGTTCTCGTCCATCAGACGGACGTAGGCCTCGGTGACGTTGCTCGGGCTGATCTCGAAGTTGACGCTGACCTTGCCGGCGCTCTTCTCCTTGCTGAATATCTTGATCTGCGGACCGGCTTGTTCCGGTGTCGGAGGCACGATGTGCATCTCGACCTTCTGCACTTCGGTCTGGTCGCCGTTGGCGTCGATACCGACAACATACATGGCGTAGTCGGCCTCGTCATTCACGGGCCATCCGCTGCCGTCGCCGGGGATGAGCGCGTCGGGCGCGAAACGGCCGGCATAGGTGAACATGGTGTAGTCGAAGCCGTATGCGTTGATGAACGACTCGAGGGCGGACTTCAGACCGTACATCGTACAGATCTTGGTGATGTCGTCGCTTGCGGTGAAGTCGAACATGGCCTCACCTTTCTCGTTGAGTCCCGCATAGGTGACGCTGACGGTTCCGGCGGAGCGGCCGGCCGGCTCGGTCGTGATGAGCTTATAATCGAAGTTTTCACCCAAATCCTGGCCTGTGGCGTCAAGGTCGCACGCCATGACGAAATAGTCGGTGCCGGCAATCACGTCAAAATCCTCATACCCATCCGTCTCGCCGTCACGGATGGTGTATGAAGATGTCCCTGCGGCTAAGAATCCGTTGTACAGATAGTTCTTCAGCAGCATATTGACGAGCTCCGGGTCGGAGTTCTCGACGGTCGTGCCATAGTATGTCAGCAGATAGATGTCTATCATCGACTTCTGAACGAAGTAGTGGGCATACTCTTTCGTCGGCGAAAGAGTCTTGACGGTGTATGTGAAATAGTTCTTGCCAACCTCGTCGACGTTGACCGTCACCTGGCTTTCCTTCACGCCCTCGGGCAATTTGAACGAAACATAGTCGACATCGTCGACGCTATATTTTGCGACAACCTGGTTGCCTTTGATGAGATACATGTTCTCCTGGGCCATGCCCGTGGCGGCAAATGCGGCCACCATTATGATCATTGAGAGTAATTTCTTTATCATAGCTTTGCTGGTTTTATTTCTTTATTAACTTCTGTGCCGTCTGTCCTGCCTTGACCACGTATGCTCCGGCGGCACTACGCGAAGCATCGATTTCGGCCTTGCCGTCACGGCTGACGGTGCTGCCGACGAGACGGCCGGCGGCGTCATGGAGTGTGACGTGGGTTCCGTCGGGCGCTCCGGTCACAATCACTGTCGTTCCGCGGACGCCGAAACGGATGTCTCCGGCGGCGGCTTTGGCCTCACGTATGCCTGAGCCATCGGCGGTGAGCGCAATCCGGTCTATCTTCGCCGTCTGCCATGTGTGACACTCGGCGGATGTCGTGACGACACCGACCGTACCCGCACCAATCTCGATGCGCTCTATCTCAGACATCTTAAACGTATATGCCGTTCCGTCAAGAGAGAGCACGCTGACGTCCGTCTTCTGCGCCATGAGGCCCGAGGGCAGCGCCGAGAGGAGGAGCATCAGCAGGGTGTACTTCTTTTTCATGTCTTTTTTCAGTCGTTATGGCTCTTCGGTTATTAATGCAAACAAAAAGGGCCGCAGATACCAGAGCCATGTTAAGTATCTACGGCCATTATTGTTGTTTTATGAAATACGGTCTGCTGTCATAGTCCGCATCATGAGAGAAGACGCTTTACGACTTCCGAGATTGTCTTTCCGTCAGCCTTTCCGGCCAGCTCCTTGCTCGCCGGACCCATCACCTTGCCCATCTCGCGGATGCCGGACGCACCTGTGCGGGCGATAATCTCACGCACGGCGGCCTCTATCTCGGCCTCGCTCATGGGCTTGGGGAGGTAGCTCTCGATGACGGCGACCTGTGCCAGTTCGGCGTCGGCAAGGTCCTGACGGTTTTGCCCGGCATAGAGCGTGGCGGAGTCGTGGCCCTGCTTGGCCAGTTTCTGGAGTATCTTGAGCGCAGCGGCATCCTCCAATGTGTCGTTGGCGCCGGGTGCTGTCTTTGCCTCGATGAATACCTTCTTGATGTTGCGCAGGGCTTCAAGGGCGACCTTGTCCTTGGCCTTCATTGCCGCAACGATGTCTTTGCTTACTTGTTCGAATAGTGTCATGACTTGTTATGCGAATTTGATTGTTCCTTGTACAGCCTCCCGGGGGTCGTCCGACTTGTTCAGAAGGGCATCGTCACCGCCGGCCTGACTGTGGATGTTGTCCAATATCTCACGTGTCCGCTTGTAGGTGGGCGTCGATTCCACGGCCGAGATGACGTCGTCGTTGTCCAGATCCTCCGGACTGAAAAGGTAGATGTGGGGGCGACGCTTGTATTTCATGCCGTTGTTGTCGGTCTTGTAGAAACGGCCGCGGCGGTCGTCGAGCTGCGCCTGCCTCTCCTGTGCCTCCGCGATGCGGTTGGCTTCCTCTTGGGTCTGCTTCTTCTTGTGGTCCGGCATGCCGTCGACATTGCGTATGCCGAAGCCCGTGGCGAGGATGGTGATCTTCACCTTCTTGCCCAACTCGGGGTCGATGGCCACTCCCCACTTGATTTCGAAGTCACCGAACTTGTCCATGAAGTCGTGGACGTAGTTCATCTCCTCCATCATGAAGTTCTCCTTGCCCTCGCGATCTTCGTTGAAGGCGATGGAGAGAAGTATCTTGCGCGAGTTGAAGACATCATTGTCGTTGAGCAGCGGCGAGTTCAGCGCGTCGTCGATGGCTTTCTTCACACGGTCTTCGCCCTCGCCATAGCCGGTCGACATGATGGCCACGCCACCGTCCTGGAGCACGGTCTTGACGTCATTGAAGTCGAGATTGATGATGCCGTGGACAGTGATGATCTCGGCGATGGACTTCGCCGCAACGCTCAGCGTGTCGTCAGCCTTGCCGAAGGCGGCCATGAGCGAGAGGTCGGGATATATCTCACGCAGACGTTCGTTGTTGATGACGAGCAGTGCGTCGACGTGTTTTGCCATCTCCTCTACACCGTCCAGAGCCTGGTCTATCTTCTTCGGACCTTCAAACCGGAACGGTATCGTGACGATACCGACCGTCAGTATGCCCATCTCCTTGGACACACGGGCTATCACCGGGGCGGCTCCCGTACCCGTTCCACCGCCCATTCCGGCCGTGATAAACGCCATGCGGGTGCCGTCATCGAGCATCGCCTTGATGTCGTCGATGCTCTCTTCGGCTGCCTTACGTGCCTTCTCGGGACGGTTTCCGGCTCCCAATCCTTCCTTGCCTAACTGCAAATGCACCGGCACGGGTGAGTCGTTGAGTGCCTGATTGTCGGTGTTGCACAACACGAAAGACACGTCGTGTATGCCTTCGCGATACATGTGATTGACGGCGTTGCCTCCGCCACCGCCCACTCCGATGACTTTGATGATGCTGTGCTCCTTCTCCGGAGCGCCGAAATCAACTATATTGTTGTCTCCCATATCCTTTTTGATGTTATTGTTTGAATAGCTTGATTATATAAAAGCGGCTACATTACTATATAATAGCAGTCACATCATTATATTATAGCGATTACATCATTATATTATGACGGCTACCTTATTATATTATAACGGCCTCGCCGTCAGTTTTCTTCCTCCATAAACTTCTTTCCCCACGTCTTCGACCAGTTGATGATCTTGTTGAGCGGGCTGTTGGCCTTGCGCTCCGCTTCACGCCGGCGCTCCTCTTCCTCGGCCTCCTCGCGTGCCTTGCGCTCTTCTTCCTCCCTCTTGCGGCGTTCCTCTTCCTCGAGTTTTTGCTTCTCCGCGTCGGTCAGGACGACACCGGGAGGTATCTCTCCCGCCTTGCGCGGGGCTTTCGGACGTGCATCCGGCGTTCCCGTCGGTGTCGTCTTGGTGCCGTTGAAGAGGTCCTCGGGGTCGATTTCGCTGCCTGCGCAGTTGAGGTCACCCTTGGCGAGAAGACCGAGCACGGTGTTCATCATACCGTTGCGGGTATTCACTTCGCTGTTGCCGGAAGTGATGGTATGGGTCACAAACTTCGCCGTGCGTATCTTGTCGATGTGCGTGTGGTTGACAAAAGCACGTTCGATGTTCTTCATGTTGGAACCGCCGCCGGTCAGAATGATGCCTCCGAGCAGCTTGTCGCAATATTCCCCGGGCACCTGAAACCACACGTTCTCGATGATTTCCTCCACACGGCTCTCCACTATCTCGATGAACTTGCGGCTGTCCACCTGTCTGTCGGCGTCGATAGAGAGACGCAGGGTGTTGTCTATGTCGTTGTTGTCGGTGTATGCGCAACCGTATTTGAGCTTCATCTTCTCTGCGTCCTGGAACTCCATCTGCAGCGATTTGATGTCTTCGGTGATATTGGCGGAGCCGAGCGGTATGACAGCGAGGTGGCGCAGGATGTTCTTGCTGTAGACGGATACCGTCGTGGTGTCCGCTCCGATGTCGACGAGGGCGCATCCGGAGCGCTTCTCTGCCTCCGTAAGGACGCTGTCGGCGAGAGCCAACGGTGCGAGGAACATCTCGGCGACATTGACACCGGCAGCCTCGAAGCACTGGTTGAGGTTCTTGTAGAACGTCTTACGCTGCAGGATGTTGAGGAAGTTGCCTTCTATCCGTGAGCACTGTATGCCCACGGGGTCGAGCTGCGCCTGTGTGTCGACCTTGTATTCCTGCACCGCCACGTCGAGTATCTCCTGGTCCGCATACTTCCAGTTGCGGTTGATGTCCATCAGTTCGATGACCATGTCCTGCGTGACTTTGGTCTCCGGCGGCAGGTCCCGGGCTATCACGTTTCTCACGCTGCGTATGGACTGTCCGCCCACGCCCACGTAGACCTGTGTTATCGACGTCTTGAGCTGCGCCTCCAACTTGCTGACGATGTTCTTGACGCACAATACGGTCTGGTCGAAGTTGTAGATTTTACCTTTCTTTATGAAAACGGAAGAGTCCTCCCGCACCACGGCAAGCACGTTGATGCTGCCGTCGAGATTTTTCTTTCCCGCGATACCGGTCATCTTGGATGAGCCGAGTTCTATTGCTACGATAAAGTCCTTTGCTGCCATCTTATTGTCTGTTCATGTATTTTTCGTTATCATTTCGTTACTGTTCGGAAACCGTTGCCGTCTTCTGACGCGGCAGTTGCTTCTTGCATATTATCTGGTTGTCAAATTCCAGACTGATATAAGAGTACTTGTTCCAGCCGGCGCGGTTGAGTCCGTAGCGGTAGAACTTCTCCAGCCGAAGCAGTTTTCCGGCGACACCGGCCGGTTGTCCCAAGTAGACGATGTGGTCTCCGACTCTCGGTACGATCTCCACCGTGCCGTCCTCGAGCACATTGATCTGTACGACTTGGTTGCGCCAAAACTTGTCTTTGACGATGTATGCGGCCAGCGGGGCGAGCACTTTCGAGGCATACTTGCGTCCGATGTGTCCCGTGGCGACGATGAGGTCGGTCGTGTAGCGTGTGTTCGGCATGATGCCGCCTCGGCTGTCGAGATAGTAGTCGTCTCCGCTGTCCGCCTTTACACGTATGAGTGGCATCCTCTGTGTCACGGAGATGCAGACATGTCCGCCCGTAGTCTTGTGACACCGCGCCCGATCCACGAACGGGCTGTTCTCCAACACGTCCTCGATGCGGCGCACGCGGATGTCGTCCATCGGTTTGCCCAACGGATAGACGCCCTTGTTCTTGAGTATCCTTTTGATCTCGTCAGCGTCAAGAAAGCCCTCCACCACATCCTCACTGATGTTGATTTTGACCTGCGAGCAGACGGAACGGCTCTCGTCCGGCTTGTTGAAAGCCGTGACGGCAAGCAGCAGATACACCGCCACGACGGTGTCCAGCACTACGATCATTGTCTTCTTCCAGCTGAACGTCATATACTTGTCTCCGTATTGTCTTATTGTTTCGTCTTCTCCTGAAGTATCTGCGCTATCTGCGGGACATAGTTGTCCAGGTCGCCGGCTCCCAAGACGACGAGCACGTCGAAGTCGTGGCCGGCCACGTATGCGGGCACATCCTCCTTGTGTATCATCACCCGCTCGACACCGTCCTTCAGATTGTCATATATCAACTTTGACGTGACGCCCTCGATGGGTTCTTCGCGTGCCGGATAGATGTCGCAGAGTATGACCTCGTCCAGCAGACTGAGCGCGTCGGCGAAGTCGCGATAGAAGTCGCGGGTTCGGGTGTAGAGATGCGGTTGGAATATGGCCGTTATCTTGCGGTCACGATACAATTCCCTGAGACTGCGTGCGCTCTGGAGTATCTCCTTCGGATGGTGGGCGTAGTCGCTGAGGAGCACCTGCCGGTCGGTCTTGATCTTGAAGTCGAAGCGCCGTGCCACACCGCCGTAAGTCTGCATGCCGTAGCGCAGTTCGTCGGCCGTGCAACCGGCCAACTGGGCCATAGCCATAGCGGCGACACCGTTCTCGATGTTGATGGGCACGGGTTGTCCGAGCTGCACGCCGCGGACGCACTCTATCGGGGAGATGAAGTCGAACGTGATCTCACCGTTGTCGATGCGTATGTTTTCGGCGTGGAAGTCGCCCTCATCACGTGAGTATTCATATCTGCGGACGCCCTCCTGCAGCCGTTCCTCGACGCGCAGTCCGCGGCGGACGATGAGCGCGCCGCCCGGCTGGATGAGCGACGTATAGTGGGCGAAGCTCTCCAGATAGGCCTCTTCGGTCCCGTAGATGTCGAGATGGTCGGCGTCGGCCGAAGTGATGACGCTGATCCAGGGGCGCAACCAGTGGAAGGAGCGGTCGAACTCGTCGGCTTCGATGACGACATAGTCGCTCTTGCTGAGTATGTAGTTGGTCCCGTAGTTCTTGGATATGCCTCCGAGAAAGGCGTTGCAGTCGGCCGCGCTCTGGTGCATGATGTGCGCACACATGGTCGAGGTGGTCGTCTTGCCGTGAGTTCCGGCGACGCAGAGTGCGCGGTGGGAACGTGCGATGGTGCCGAGCACCTGCGCCCGCTTCTGTATCTCAAATCCCCCTTCGCGGAAGAAGACGAGTTCCTTGTGGTCGGCGGGTATGGCGGGAGTGTAGACGACGAGACATGTCTGCGGGTTCTTGCACACATGGGGTATCTCGTCGACATCTTCCTCATAGTGCAGGAGCGCTCCCTCGCGCTCAAGCCTTTGGGTCAGTTCGGTCGATGTCTTGTCATAACCGGCCACGACAATGCCGCGGCTTATGAAGTAGCGGGCGATGGCGCTCATGCCGATGCCGCCGGCGCCCACGAAATAGACTGATTTTATGTCTTTGAGTTCCATTGTTTTTTTGGTTGATTATGGGAGGGATGGGAATTATGGGAGGAATGGGAACCGCACCGAACGGCGGCAGCAAATTCTTCCCTCTTCCCTCTTCACTTTCTTCACTTTCCTTCCGCAAGTCGGATGACCTCCCGGGCGATAATCTCGGCCGAGTCCGGCAGCGCCATTTTGAGGACATTTCCGCTCAGTTCGGCCAGTTTCTTGCTGTCGGCGACGGTTTCAAGGGCGAGCTTCAGGAGCGCGTCGGGCGCGTCGGCATCCTTGACACAGAGAGCCGCACCGCGGTCGACGAGGGCCATAGCGTTTTTCGTCTGATGATCCTCGGCCACATTGGGGCTGGGCACGAGTATGACGGGCTTGCCGATCAGGCAAAATTCGGAGATGCTGCTCGCTCCGGCACGGCTGATGACGAGGTCGGCGGCGCGATAGGCGGCGCCCATGTCGGTGATGAAGTCGGTCACGTGGAGATTTTCCGGACAGCCCTTGGCGGCCAGTTCTTCGGCGATGGCCTTACTGTAATATTTTCCCGTCTGCCAGACAAACTGCACCGTGTCAGCCGCGGCGGCGACCATGTCGAGATGGCGCAGGACGCTCTCGTTGACCGTGCGTGCTCCGAGGCTGCCGCCGACGATGACGATGGTCCGCTTCTCCGGGTCGAGTCCGAACGAGCGGCGGGCCTCAGCGGGCGTCATCTTGCTCTCGAGGAGCGACTGGCGCACGGGATTGCCGGTCTTCAGCAGCTTCTCGGCCGGGAAAAACCGTTCCATACCGTCGTATGCCACACATATCCTGTCAGCTCCCGAAGCCAGCATCTTGTTGGTCACGCCGGCGTAGGAGTTTTGCTCCTGTATCAGACAGGGGATGCCCATAACGTGGGCCGCCTTGAGCGTCGCCGCACTGGCATATCCGCCCACACCGACGGCCGCCATCGGACGGAAGTCGCGTATCGTGCGGCGCACCATGCGCTTGCTCTTCATGAAGTCCATCAGCACACCGATGTTGCGCGGTGACCACAGCGGACGTATCAGCCCGCGGACGGGGAGTCCCACTATCTCGTAACCCTCGCGGGGCACACGCTCCATCTCCATACGGCCCAGAGCGCCGACAAACAGTATCTCGGTGTCGGGGCGCAGGGCCTTGATGGCGTTGGCGATGGACACGGCGGGAAAGATATGTCCGCCGGTACCGCCTCCGCTGATGATTATTCTCAATTTGTTGTTCATACCTCTTTATAAAAGTATAGTATTCTGCAAAATTAATCATTTTCTCCCGTTCGCGCTAATTTTGAGGCGTATTTTTTTCGTCTCTTTCATTTTGGTGTCTGTCGTGCAAAAATCGCGTCCGAAGGGCGTCGGGGCTGAACGTTGCGAAAATATTTGTCGTATCTGAAACCAAAACACGCGCCGTCGGTTTGAATTATCAGGACAAAAGGTTTCCAAAAACACGCTCCTGCGGAATTTTTCGCCCTGAGGGCAGAAAAAACGCCATTTTTCGAGGTTTTGGATAATCCACTGATTCACAACGCCTTATCTCAAAACAACATTTCCACCGCTTCGCCGGCGTCTTGCCGTAAGGGCCTCCCGGCTTTGCAACGGGGCCCTCGTTGCATTGCGACGGCGTGCTCGTTGCGAGCTGACAGCATAGCCGTTGCAGACCAACGGGGCCGCTATTGCTCGGCACGGACCGTCCGAACGTCATTTTTCGACAACGTTTTTGCGTTTCAACCGCGTTTTTCCGACGCGGCCGAAAGGCCCGAAATTCAGAATAAAATGGACATGATGATTAAAAATCAAGAATTGAAAGTTAAGAAAAAAGGAGACAATCGTCATTCCCGATTGTCTCCTTAAAGTAGGGTCGCGACCTGTCGCGACCGCCACGCTATATCAACATCACGTCAACGAGGCATCAGTGTTACATCAAAGCAACATCAACATCACGTCAACGAGGCGGTCGCGACGGGTCGCGACCCTACTTTTTCCTCGCGCTTTTTAGCCGACCGACTCACGCTGAGTATAGCACCGATATAGGCGCAGTTGATGATGGTCGACGTTCCGCCCTTGCTTATCAGCGGCAGCGGCTGGCCCGTGACGGGCATCAGACCGACGGCCACAAGCATGTTGAACGTGGCCTGAATGACGAGCAGCAAGGCCAGTCCCATGACGAGCAGGGCGGGAAAATAGTTTTCACAACGGTTGGCGATGCGGGCCGTGCGGAAGAGCAGGACGATGTAGAGCAGGACGACAAAACCGGCGCCGATGATGCCCAGCTCCTCGATGATGATGGCGTAGATGAAGTCAGAGAAGGCTTGGGCAAGGAAGTCGCGTTCGACGGAGTTGCCCGGTCCCTGACCGATGATGTTGCTCGAGACGATGGCGATGTTGGCGTGGGCCACCTGGGCGTCCTTGTCGAGGTCGTAGTCCTTGGGGGCCACCTCCTTGGCGTCGAGGAACTTGACGATGCGGGCCTTCCACGTGTCGGCACGGTGGAACATTCCGGAACTGCGCTCTCCATCCTTTTCGGCCTCATCGGCAGCACCGGCAGGCTTGTGCACGTCGACCGTTTCGGTATTGACCGGCTGCATCCCGTCGTCACTCTTGGTGTGGCCGACGAGCATGATGAACGCCAGGCCTAAAGCGGCAAGGGCCAATACGCCTCCCATGAGTTTGCCCAACTGGATGTACGGCACGCGGCCGATGAACATCATGAGGAAGACCACGACAGCGAGCAGGGCGGCCGTGGATAGATTTTCGAGCATGATGAGGAAACAGATGGGGACGGCAAGCACCATGATGAAGCCGAACGCCTTGCGGTCGGCGCCGCCCTCATGCTGCATCGCACTGAGTATCTGGGCTTCGGCAAGCACCATCGTCCCCTTGGCTATCTCCGACGGCTGAAACGTGAAACCGAAAAGCGAGATGACGCGCTGGGCTCCGTTGATGTCTTCGCCGGCAAACAGCACCCAGAGCAGGGTCAGGAAAGAGGCAAGAAGCAACCCGGGGGTCATGAGCTTGAAGTAGCGGCAGGGGATGTTCATCGTTATCACGGCGACCACGAGGCCGGCAATGATTGTCCCGAAGTGATAGATGATGGGGCCGATGAAGTTGCCCTTCTTATACGTCAGTCCGCTCGAGGCGCTGAACACCTCGACAATGCTGATGACGCAGAGGAAGAAGAACACCATCCAGATGCCTTTGTCGCCTTTGAATATATTGCTTATCTTCATGTTTAAAGAGAGGAGGCCCCACCCCGGCCCTCCCCAAGGGGAGGGTGCCTACGAGATGTACATATATGGGGCTTTGTTAATGTTAGATGTTAGATATCAGCAGCACCGTGTCACCCCGTCAGGCACCCTCCCCTTGGGGAGGGCCGGGGTGGGGCCTTTATTTCTTTACCAACTCCTTAAACTGCTCCCCTCTGTCCTCCATATTCTTGAAGAGGTCAAAGCTGGCGCAGCACGGGCTCAACAGCACGGTGTCGCCCGGACGAGCCATGCGGCGGCAGGCCTCGACGCAGTCGGCCATCGAGTGGGTATCGCTCACGGGCAGACCCATGTCGTCGAAAGAGGCATGAAGTTTGGCGTTGTCGGCACCGAGATATACCAGTCCGACACACTTCTCCTTGATGAGCGGACGCAAAACGGAGTAGTCGTTGCCCTTGTCACGACCGCCGACGATGAGCACGGTGGGCGTGGTCATGCTCTCTAAGGCGTAATAGCAGGCGTCGACGTTGGTAGCCTTGGAGTCGTTGATGTAGTGGATGCCGTCGACCGTGGCCACACGCTCGAGGCGATGCTCGACGCCGGGGAAGGTGCTCAGGCCGCGACGGATGGCCTCATCACTGATGCCGGCCGAAGCGGCAGCCAGTCCGGCGGCCATGCTGTTGTACATATTGTGGCGGCCGTGCAGACTGAGTTCGCTCTGCGGCATGGCAAAGGACGTCGGACGCTCGATGACATAACGGCCGTCGGCAACCCATGCGGCGGACAGCGGTTCGCGGCCGTCGGAGAACGGGCATAGCATGGCCTCGATGTCGTAGCGCTCTATCTCGCGGCTGATGATGGGGTCGCCGCTCCAGTAGATGAAGGTGTCGGCGGCCGTCTGGTTGCGGATGATGCGCATCTTGGCGTCGGTATAGTTTTGCATGCAGTTGTCGTAGCGGTCGAGATGGTCGGGCGTGATGTTGAGCAGGACGGCGATGTCGGCGCGGAAGTCGTACATGTTGTCCAACTGGAAGGAGCTGAGCTCGATGACATACCACTCGTGCGGCTCCTCAGCAACCTGCAAGGCGAGCGACCGGCCGATATTTCCGGCCAGTCCGGCGTCGATTCCGGCCTCGCGGAAGATGTGATATATGAGTGAGGTCGTCGTGGTCTTGCCGTTGCTTCCGGTGATGCAGACCATACGGGCGTCGGTGTAGCGGCCGGCAAACTCAATCTCGCTGATGATGCCGATGCCGCGTTCCTTCACCTTCCGTATCATCGGGGCGGTGTCGGGGATGCCCGGACTCTTGATGATCTCGTCGGCGTTGAGGATGAGTTCCTCCGTATGGCGGCCTTCCTCCCATGCGATGGCATGGTCGTCGAGCATCTTCTTATACTTGTCACTGATGGCCGACATGTCCGAAACGAACACGTCGAAACCTTCTTTCTTTGCCAGCACGGCGGCTCCCGCACCGCTCTCGCCGGCTCCCAATATGACTATTCTTTTCATCTTTAGTTATCTTATCTTCAATGTTATGATTGCCATTGCGGCCAGAATGATGGTCACAATCCAGAAGCGGATGGTTATCTTCGACTCGTGGACGACGTTGCCGGAACCTCTCAGCAGATAACGGCACTCGGCATCAAGCTGGCTGTCCTGCGTGCGGAAGGCGTCGTGGATGGGCGTGCGGCGGAAGATGCGCTGCTTGACACCGCGGCGTTTGCCCATCTTGTAATACCAGACCTGCATCATCACGCTCAGACTCTCGACGAAGAAGATACCGCAAAGGATGGGCAGCATCAGTTCCTTGTGGATGATGATGGCGATGACGGCAATGACACCGCCGATGGTCAGCGAACCCGTATCGCCCATGAATATCTGCGCGGGATATGCGTTGTACCACAGAAAACCGATCAGCGCACCGACAAAAGCACAAACAAAGACCACCAGTTCCTGACTGCCGGGGATGTACATGATGTCGAAATAGGACGCATACTCGATGTGGCTGGAGACGTAGGCGAAGATGCCGAGCGCCACACCGATGATGGCCGAGACGCCGGCACACATGCCGTCCATGCCGTCGTTGAGGTTGGCACCGTTGCTGACGGCCGTCACCACAAAGATGGTCATCACGACAAAGAGTATCCATCCGGCCGCGGTCTTATATTTGCCGCAGAATGACATCACCTCCGAATAGTCCAGATTGTGGTTCTTGACAAAGGGAATGGTGGTCTTCAGCGACTTCGTTGCCTCGCGGCTGTGCTTCACCACCATCTCAGTGCCTTGCTTCTTCTCTACCGAGATGTTCTCGCGTATCTTGGCGTCGGGACTCAGATAGAGCGCCAGTCCGACGATAAAGCCGAGGCCGACCTGCCCGACAATCTTGAACTTGCCTTTCAGTCCCTCCTTATCGTGGCGGAAGATCTTGATGTAGTCGTCCAATCCGCCCAACACACCGAGCCAGACGGTGGTGATGATCATCAGGATGAGATAGATGTTACGCATACGGCCGAGCAGCAGAATCGGCAGCAAGGTGGCCACGATGATTATCACGCCGCCCATCGAGGGAACGCCAATCTTATTGACTCCGAACGGGTCGATGGCCTTGTCGCGCTGCGTCTCGGTGATCTGCTTGCGCTTGAGATATTTTATGAACTTCTCGCCGAACCACGCGGAGATGACCAATGACAGTATGAGGGCCAACAGAGCGCGGAACGAAATGTACGACCAGATGTGCGCACCGGATATTCCGAACTGGTCGAGAAAGCGGAAGATGTAATATAACATAATTATTAATTATGAGTTATAAATTATGAGTTGCGGCGCCGTCAGTCAGTCTTCAGTCATCATTCGGGTGAGTTCCTCCTTGTCGTCGAAGTGGTGTTTGACACCTTCTATCTCCTGATAGTCCTCATGTCCCTTGCCCGCAACGAGGATGACGTCACCCTTTCTGGCCATCATACAGGCCGTACGGATGGCCTCGCGGCGGTCGGCGTTGGTCATGACCTTCTTCATCTGCTGACTGTTGAGCCCTGCGAGCATGTCGTTGATGATGTCCTGGGGCTTCTCAAAACGCGGATTGTCGCTTGTGATGATGACCAAGTCGCTCTGCTTTACGGCCTCCTGAGCCATCAACGGGCGCTTGCCCTTGTCGCGATTGCCGCCAGCTCCGCAGACGGTGATGACGCGGCCCTTGCCGTCGAGCACCTCGTGGATGGCCGAAAGCACATTCTCCAAAGCGTCGGGAGTGTGGGCGTAGTCGACGATGGCGGTATAACCGCCCTTCTCCGAGCGTATCGGTTCGAGGCGGCCGCTGACGCTCTTGAGCGTGCTGAGTACGACGAGGATGTCCTCCGGCTGCTTGCCGAGCATAATGGCGGCGCCATATACGGCCAACAGGTTGCTCACATTGAACTTTCCGATGAACTGGACACCGACCTCGCGGCCGTCTATCTCGAGGTACATGCCTTCAAAATGACACTCGATGATGCGTGCCCTGAAGTCGGCCATTGTGCACGTCGAATATGTCTTGACGGTGGCACGGGTGTTCTGAACCATCACCATGCCGTTCTTGTCGTCGGCGTTTGTGATGGCAAAAGCGTCCTTGGACAGACCGTCGAAGAACGCCTTTTTGGCGTCGCGGTAGTTCTCGAAGGTCTTGTGATAGTCCAGATGGTCGCGCGTCAGGTTGGTGAACAGACCGCCGGCGAAGTGGAGTCCGCCGATACGCTGCTGCGCGATGGCGTGGCTGGAGCACTCCATGAAAGCATATTCGCAGCCCGCCTCCACCATGCGTGCCAGCAGAGCGTTGAGCTCTATGGGGTCGGGCGTGGTGTGGCTGGCCGCTATCGGTTCGTCCTCAATGTAGTTGCAGACGGTCGAAAGCAGTCCGCAGCGATGGCCCATCTTGCGGAACATATTATATAATAATGTGGCGATGGTCGTCTTTCCGTTTGTTCCGGTGACGCCGACGAGCTTCAGATGGCGCGACGGGTCGCCGTAGAAGAGTGTCGCGACGGGTCCGACGGCCGACTCGGTGGATGCCACCGTGACGTAGGTCACGCCCTCTTTCGGCTCCACGGGCATCTCCTCACACAGCACTGCGGCCGCGCCGAGTTCTTCGGCCTTGCCGATATAGGCGTGGCCGTCTGTCTGAGTGCCCTTGATGGCAACGAAAAGATGTCCTGACGCAATGCGTCTGGAGTCGATGTTCACTCCTGTGATTTCAACCTCGGCATCGCCTTTGATGCTGAGAGGCTTTACGTTTTTGAGCAACTCGCTTAGTTTCATTGTTATTGTTTTGATGGTTTCTTTCTTCTTTTATGGGAGTAATGGGAGTCTATGAGAGTAATGAGGGTCTATGGGAATGATTGGCAATTCCATTACTGTCAGTTCTCTTCAGTCTCCATTTTTCCTCTTAGCGGCCGCGTCACTCCAACGTCAGCACACATTCGGCCCCACGGACGATGGTCCGGCCGGCGGGGATGCTCTGCGACTTGACGCGGCCCCGGCCGTGGAGACGCACTTTCAGTCCGCGGCTCTCCAACATGTAGACGGCATCGCGTGCTCCCATGCCCGTCACATCGGGCGTGACACCGGGCTTGACAGTCGCACTGCGGGTGAGCGCCACCTCGTCACGACGACTGGCGGCACGTCCCCACACGGGGTTGCCGTAGGCATAAGTGCCGCTCCACGGTGCTTCCGTCTTGACGTCGAGACGTCCGAGGACATAGTCGGCTGCCATGACGTTGCCGCTCTTCACGTCGGGTATCAGGACCGACAAGGTGTCCCGTGCGTTGTCAACACTGAGTTTGAGGTCACGCGACATGACTCCCTCTGCGATGTGATGGAACACCACGCCGCTCATACCTCCACCCGAAGCGGGCAGTCCCGACTTCTGGATGCAAACGATACAGCTGTAACGTGGTTTGTCAGCGGGAAAATAGCCGGCAAAACTCAACCAGTAGTCGACGGTGCCGGACTTATATCCGGCCTTGCCTTTGGACACCTGGGCCGTGCCGGTCTTGCCCGCCACCTTAAACATCTTGGACCCTGCCTTGCGTCCCAAACCCTGGCTGACGACATGTTCGAGTATGGTCTGCATGGTCTTGACGGCCTGCGGGCGAGCTATCTGCTCCTTGATCACCTGCGGTTCAAACTCCATGACCGTCTCGCCGTTCTTAACCACGCGCTTGACAAACCGCGGCCGCATCATGCGTCCGTTGTTGGCGATGGCGTTGTAGAATGTCACCGTGTTGATGGGTGCTATCTGCGTTTCATATCCGATGCTCATCCAGGGCAGGGCCGTCTTGCTCCAGTTGTCATACTGTCCGCGCTTGTTCTTGTGCGGGCGGCGGATGAGCGGCGGAGCATAACCGACCAGCGGGAGCCGGAGGTCTTCGCCGATGCCGACGCGATAGAGTCCGTCAACATACTTCTCCGGATTGGAACCGTAGAATTTGTCTATCACGTAGCTGACACCGATGTTGCTGCTGACCTCGAGTGCCCGGGCCATGTTGATGTCCTGATAGCCGCCGCGCCGCCAGTTGTGGTCCTTCATGTCGCGTCCGTGCATCGGCATGACGCCGCTGCCGGTGTGGATGACGAAACTCGTGTCGGCCACGGCGTCGTCAAGCGCGACGAGGAACGAGGCGACCTTGAATACCGAACCGGGCTCGCAGCGGTGGCTGATAGCCTTGTTCATGATCTCCCTGTATTGGCCGTCGCCACACTTCACCATGTTGACGATGGCCTTGACGTCTCCCGTCTCCACCTCCATGAGGATGACCACGCCGACGTCTCCGTTGACTTCCTTCAGCTCGTCGATGAGTGCGCGTTCGGCCAAGTCCTGCATACCGACATCTATCGTCGTGACGATGTCGGCACCGTCATCCGGCGGCATGACAGGGATGCCCATGAACTTGTTGCGTATCTTCCGGCGGTGTATGAGTCCGTTCTTGCCTCGCAGTATGGAGTCGTAGGACAACTCGAGTCCAAACCGCGCCGTATCTTTCGCGCCGAACATGTCGCCGACCGTGCGTTGAGCCAGCGAACCGAAGGGGCGCCGGCGGGCGTTGAACTCCTCCCAGTGGAATCCTCCTTTGTATTTTGACATACGGAAGACGGGCAACTGCTGCACTTCCTTGAACGTGTTGTAGTCGATGCGACGCTTCCAGATGGGCCAGTTGCGGCTCATCTTCTTGTGTCCTTTCTCTAAGTGTTCCTTAAATTCGGCCGCCGTCTTCTGTGGGAAGATGTTATGCAATCCCTCGCAGATGGAGTCTATCTTCTCCCGCCAGATGGAGTCATTCTCCTCTCCGCCGGCCATGAAGTCCATGTATATGCGGTATTCGGGCAAACTGCTGGCCATGAGCTGTCCGTCGCAGCTGAGTATGTTGCCGCGGTTGGGCTTGACGCTCACGCTGTCGCTCTTCTGTCTCGCGGCCACTTCCATCCAATAGGACTTCTTGGCCGTCATGATGTATATCGCCTTACCGAGCACGGCCACCCCCATCAGGGTCAGCACCACGGCTATGACAAAATAGCGTGGCATCACCTTGTCATTGTCAAACTTGCTCATCTCTCTTGCAGAAATAACGTTGTTGCAATCATTCCTCAGGCACTTCTATGATAAACGGCGGCTGCTCCGCAATGTGCAGGAGACTGTCGTTGTTGGCCTTCAGCAGTTCGAGTACATGGCTCTCGCGACACCGCTCGGTGAGCGTCGACGAACTGGACAGCGCTCTGTATTTGGCGTCCTTGAGGTCCGTCTCCAGCTTGTCGATGGTGATCATGTCCTGCTGACACTGGTATCTGAACGCGACATAGAGTATCGTGAACGCCATGATGAGCAGAAATAGCCATATCTGCCGTCTCACGAAGTCGTTGCTGAAGATGTCGCCACCGATGATTTTGCCGAGCGTAAGGGTCGGCGACGGCTTCGGGTCGTCCTCGCTGACGCTGCTCTTCAGTCGTTCGAGCGCTGTCGGATGGTCCTGCTGCGGTGCCTCCGTTGCTCGGCCGTCGTCGGCTGTTGCCGGCTTGGCGGCGTTCTGTCCGCGTCCGTCCGGTTCGGTGGCAGCCGTTGCGCCGCCATCCGTCACGGGGATTTCCGCCGTCGTGGTCTTTATGTCTGAGGTTTCTGATGTCATTGTTTCTATTCGTCGTTTTATTGTTGTCGTCCGACAGTCGCCGTCACACGTCGCGGCTGTCAGTCTTCCGCTCCCGCACAGGGCAGTTTCTCGGCCACGCGCAACTTGGCACTGCGGCTGCGCGGGTTACGCTCCTGCTCGTCGTCCGTCGGCACAATCACCTTCGTGTTGACTGCTCTCAACGGAGCGTCCGTGCGTCCGAAGAAATCCTGCGTGAGCCGTCCTTCGGCATTGCCGGTCTTGATGAAGTTCTTGACGATGCGGTCTTCGAGCGAGTGGTATGTGATGACGGACAGCCGTCCGCCGGGGGCGAGCAGGTCTACGGCCGAGGAAAGCATTTCGCGCAAGGCGTCCATCTCGTGGTTGACCTCGATGCGCAGAGCCTGAAACAGTCGCGCGGTGTCCTTCTTCTCGCGGTCGCGGCGCATCAGCGGATCAATGACGGCGAGCAGGTCGGCCGTGGTCTCGATGCGGCGCTGCGAGCGTGCGGCCACGATGGCGGCAGCCAGCCGGCGGGCCTGACGGAGTTCGCCATAGAGATAGATGATGTCGGCAAGCCGCTGCTCGTCGTAGTCATTGACGACATCGGCGGCAGAGAGTCCTCCCCGACGGTTCATGCGCATGTCCAACGGAGCGTCAAAGCGGAAGGAGAAACCGCGTGTCTCGTCGTCGAGATGGTGGCTGGAGACGCCGAGGTCGGCCAAGAGGCCGTCGATGTGGTCCTCGCCGTGGTAGCGCATCCAGTTCTTCAGGTAGCGGAAGTTGCTGCGGACGAAGGTGAAAGAGGGTCGGCCCCCCTCTGTCCCCCCAAGGGGGGATGAAGGGTTGATACAGGAGGAAGGGCTGTCGCTATTCTCACTCCTCACTTCACACTCCTCACTCCTCGAAGAATACTCCCCACTCCTCACTTCACAAAGAGCACTTCTCACTCCTCGCTCCTCACTCCTCACTCCTCGAAGAGTACTCCTCGTGATTGAACTTTTCACCTCGTAGGCACCCTCCCCTTGGGGAGGGCCGGGGAGAGGCCCCCCTATATTCTTCTCCGCGTCGGCATCCTGGTCGAAACTGTAGAGTCGTCCGCCGCCGCTGAGTCTTGACAGTATCTCGCGACTGTGACCGCCGCCGCCGAACGTCACGTCGACATAGACGCCGCCGGGTCTGACAGCCAGTCCGTCGACGCTCTCGCGGAGGAGCACGGGCACATGATATGTATTTGCAGTTGTCACCATAATGTCTTCATGATAATCTTATCGTCTTTCTTTCCCCCTACCCTCAATCATTCCGTCACGCCGTCATCAAAACATGAAGACTGCGTCATCCCTAAGTCCCCCATTGGGGGATTGAGGGGGCTTTGGCTGCTCATCAGCCGTTCGAGCGCGGCACCGAGTGTCGGAGTCTGCTCGAGAGCCTCATCAGCTGCACCGGCAGCCCATATCTCGATGGTGTCACCCATGCCGACAAAACGTATGTCCTGGCCGATGGCGGCCTGCTGCTGACAGCGACGGGGAATGAGAAAACGCCCGTTCGCGTCGAGGGTGATCGTCTCGGCCTCGGCCACAAAGCGGCGATAGAGGTCCTGATGCTCACGGTTCCACCGGCTCAGACGGCGGCGAAGCGTGTCCATCTGTTCGTTCCACACGCTCTCGGGATAGAGAACGAGACAGGACTGAAAGACGTCCCGCCGCATGACAAGCCGCTCCTCGCCGGCGCTCTGAAGCACCTTGCGCATGACTGCCGGCAGAAACGCTCTGCCCTTGGAGTCGGTCTTGGCCTCTATGTTGCCCAAAAATCTCATCGCGTGTATGCGTACATTAATATTTAGAAAACAGAAAATTCGGGTCAAAGTTACACAAAATTCCCCACTTTCCACCACTTTGCCCCACTATTTTTGCACAATAATTTTTCCGCCCGTCCGACACGACCGTTATGCTACTGAAAATCAACAACTTGTCCGCAGATGTTAAAGTCGGCGGTAAGCGTCCTCCCGCCATGCGGCCACCGTGGCTCGCGAGGGGCGCATTTTGTCAGAAAAAGATTGTTAAAATTAACATTTCGCAACGCGCGAAATTTTGTATAAAAACGTTGTAATCCGCCCGAAAAATCGTTTTTGTCGTTCAAAATCTTGGCGGCGGTCTTGCCGTAAGGGCCCCGTTGGTCTCTGGCGGCGTGCCCGTTGTCTTGCAACGGCGCCGCCGTCGTGATGCAACGAGGGCCCCGTTGCAATGCCGCGGGGCCCTTACGGCTCGGGAAAATCAGCAAAAACGTTGCACACTTTCGCGTTTTCAGCCGCAACACACTGACCGTCAGGGAGAAAAAGATGCACGCGCAAAACTCGCATATTTGGGACCGAGGGAGAACTTCGCGCAAAATCCGTGTTAAAATGGAGAGCGTTTGTAAGAAATATTCCGAATAGCGGGGAGCATAAAAAACAGCTAAGACCCACACCCAAAAACCCACCCCAACCACCTAAAACCCACCCCAACCCTCCCAAAGGGAGGGAGCCTGATATGCTTTAAGTAAAAAAACACTTTCAATTCAACCGTAATATGAACAGTCACTCTCCCTTAATATCGTCTGTTACAATACTTAATACATATCAAGCTCCCTCCCTTTGGGAGGGTTGGGGTGGGTCTTAGGTGGGTCTTAGGTGGGTTTTAGATGGGTTTTATGGTGGCTTTTTGTTTGCCTTCTTTCATATTTTATGTTAAAAAGCATACCATTCTCAAAGTTTTCTGTTACTTTTGCAAAACGTTAGTGTATTTACGCAAGAGAGGAATGAAGCAAGTCACGGAGAAGACTATTGATATCGACGAACTGCTCAAGAGCAAAATGGGCCGCAAAGCACGCTGGGTCCCACGCCCGCTCGTGAGCTGGCTCAAACGCATCATACATCAGGAGGAGGTCAACGCCTACCTCTGGGAGAGCCGCCACCTCACCGGCACGGAATGGCTCGAGGAGTGTGTGCGCTATCTCGACATGACGCTGGAGCTGGTCGGTGAGGAAAATCTGCCGCCGAAAGACGACGGACGACTCTACACCTTCGTCAGCAACCATCCTCTCGGTGGCGAAGACGGAGTGGCCCTCGGTGCTATCATCGGACGCCACTACGACAGTCGCTTCCGCTATCTGGTCAACGACCTGCTCATGAACCTCCCCGGACTGGCGCCGCTCTGCATCCCCATCAACAAGACGGGCAATCAGAGCCGCAACTTCCCGGCAATGGTCGAAAGCGGATTCCAGAGCGACAACCACATGCTGATGTTTCCCGCCGGCATCTGCTCGCGGCGCCAGGGTGACGTCATACGGGATGTCGAGTGGAAAAAGACGTTTGTCACAAAGAGCGTGCAATACCGGCGTGACGTCGTGCCGATACACTTCGGAGGCCAAAACTCGGACTTCTTCTACCGTCTGGCCAACTTCTCCGACCGATACGTCAAGAAGGTCAACATCGCCATGCTCTTCCTCGTGGACGAGATGTACAAGAACACGCACAAGACCTTTCGTGTGGCCATCGGAAAGCCCATACCGTGGCAGACGTTCGACAACAGCCGCACGGCGACGCAGTGGGCGCAGTATGTCAGGGACAGGGTCTACGAACTGTAAACCGGCAGCGGAACACACATTATTCTCAATATAGCAAAAAAAGACAACCACAATAGGACAGAAGCGGCACAGACGTGACAACGGCACGACCGACACGGGCGCTTCCCCAACTCGAGAAAATCATGGAACAGGAGATTATCAAGCCGATAGACAAGGCGCTGCTGAAAAGCGAACTGACACCCGAACGCCAGTTGCGCATGACCAACAAGAGCCACAACGAAATCTACATCGTCGACGCCCACAACGCGCCCAACGTGGTACGCGAAATCGGACGACTGCGCGAAATCGTGTTCCGCGCGGCGGGAGGCGGCACGGGCAAGGCTCTCGACCTCGACGAGTTCGACACGATGGACAACTGCTACAAGCAGCTCATCGTCTGGAACCCGGAGGAGGAGGAGATCATCGGCGGCTACCGATACATACTCGGCAAGGACGTCGACATCGCCGAAGACGGGCAGCCGATATTGGCTACAAGCCACATGTTTCATTTCTCGGAGAAGTTCATGCGCGAATATATGCCGCAGACCATCGAACTGGGACGCAGCTTCGTCTCACTCGAATATCAGAACACGGGCCGGAACGCATCCAAGAGCCTCTTCGCTCTCGACAACCTCTGGGACGGACTGGGAGCGCTGACGGTCATTCAGCCGGACGTCAAATACTTCTTCGGAAAGATGACCATGTATCCGTCGTACATACGGAAGGGCCGCGACATGATACTCTATTTCCTCAAAAAGCACTTTGAGGACAAGGACAACCTCGTCATACCGACCAAACCGCTCAAGATCGAAGCCGATCCGAAGGAGCTGGAGGCTCTATTCCATGAGAAAGACTTCAAGGATGACTACCGCATACTGAACCGCGAGATACGCAGCTTAGGCTACAACATCCCGCCTTTGGTCAACGCCTACATGAATCTCAGCCCGACGATGAAGCTCTTCGGCACCGCCATCAACTACGGTTTCGGCGACGTCGAGGAGACGGGAATACTCATCGCCGTCGACGAAATACTCGACCAAAAGCGCGTGCGCCACATCGATTCCTACATCAAGGAGCACCCCGAAGCGCTGAAAATAACCAGCGGCGCAAACAAGGTGATATATGTGGAACATTGACGCTGCGCGCCAATGCTATAATATAAAAAGAAAAAGAGACAAGGAGGCGCCCCCTCCTTGTCTCTTTTCCTTTCTTATTATAATTAATAATTTAGACTTTATAATTCCCGCAACGCTTCTACTTCTTCGCCGCGCGTGGCGAAAGAGTGGACGCATAGCGGTTGCCATCACTCAGAAGTTCCACCGCTGCCGCCACCGTCTTGTCGTGCGTGAGAGCGGCTTCGACAGTGCCCGACTGATAGTAATATGCCGAAATGATGTCAGACTCTATCATCTGGCGTATGACATCCTTGCTTTTCTCCAAATCACGTGCGACATCATGATTGAGTTTGGCTTTCAAGGCTTCAAACTCCTCACGGGCATCGTCATAATAACCCTCGAAACGTGCCATCTTGACCAAATCGTCAAAACGCTTGCCGCTCACGGGGTCGTATGTGAAACCGCTCTTGACCACCTTTTGCTTGAAGTCCTCCCACTCTGCGTCCGTCAGATGAAACTCCGTCGCGGGAGCGATGGTGGGATGGGAGGCGATATAGTCGGTCACATAGTCAAACATCACCTCGGTCGAGTCGATACGGTCAAGATAGATGGCGATGTTTGGAAGCGTGTCGGGCTTGGCCTCCACGTCCGGCGTGATGCCGCCACCGTCACGCACTTCGCGTCCGGCGCGTGTCCGGAAAACATTCGTCAGGCTGTCCGGGATGCGCTCGGTATATCCCCCACCCGAGTGCTTATAGCTGATAGCCTGGATGCAACGGCCGCTGGGAATATAATATTTGCTTGTCGTCAGCTTCAGATTGGCATTATACGGCAGATCCACCGACACCTGCACAAGGCCCTTGCCGTAGGTCCGCGCTCCCATAACCACTCCGCGGTCGAGGTCCTGCAGCGAACCGGCGGTGATCTCGGCCGCGCTGGCCGTCTCGCCGTCCACGAGCACAACGATGGGCATCAGCGTGTCCACCGGTTCCAACCGCGTCCTGTAAGCCCGGTTGGCCTGCGCCAGCTTGCCCTTCGTCTCCACCAAAGTCAAGCCCCGGGGCACCCACATATTAATAATGTCGATGGCTTCCTGCAGCGAACCGCCGCCATTGCCACGCAGGTCGAGCACAAGACCGGACGCCCCGCGCTTCTTCAAATCGACAAAGGCACGGCGCATCTCTCGCGCGCTGCCCTCCGTGAAACCGCTCAGATTGATATATCCCACGCCGTCGGGGCGCAGTCCGTAATAGGGTATGTCGGGCAACTTGATGCTGCGCCGCGTCACCTTGAAGTCCATGACCTTGCCCGTCGACGGCCGTTTAATCTTCAGTATGAAACTCGTCCCGGCATCTCCGCGCAGACGGCTGCTCACGTAGTCGGTCTTCTTGCCTGTCATGACGGAGTCGTCGATGGCCACGATGATGTCACCCTTGCGCAACCCTGCCACAGCGGCGGGCATACCTTCGTAAGGCTCGTCAATGACCGTGGTCTTCAGACGCTGGTGATAACGTATCAGCGCACCGATACCGGCATATTTTCCCGTGAACATCATCTTCAGGTCTTTCGTATCCTCTTCGGGATAATAGACCGTGTAGGGATCGAGGCTGCGCAACATGGCATTGATGCCGGTGCCTATCACGTCGCCGGCCCGGAGGGTGTCAACGTATGACATCTCCAGCTGCTTGTATATCGCATTGAATATATCCAGGTTCTTGGCAACCTCAAAGTTGTGGTCACCCACATTCTGCGCCCATCCGCCGAGCACCGCCATACATGCCGTCAGCACGGCTGTTAGTATTCTTTTCATATTCTTTTTCCGAATTGATAGATTTTCGTTTCTATATCAATATCACTTTACTCCCGCGTCGGAATCACTTTACTCCCGCGTCGGGATGTCCGTGTGCTCATCCGCACTCTGGTCCTCCGCCCCGACACATCAGTATGTCCGGGCCTTGTTCATGCTACAAAATTACACGTTTACGCTCTAATAACGGCCATATTACAGCGCTTTTTGCAAAAAAATAGGGCCTTATTGCATTTTTTTAGCCAAAAATTTGCATGTTTCAGATATTCCTATTACCTTTGCATCGCAATTCAGAAATGAAACGCAAACATTGCTTCAATAGCTCAGTTGGTTAGAGCACCTGACTGTTAATCAGGGGGTCGTTGGTTCAAGCCCATCTTGAAGCGCAGAAAGTTCGGAGATATTCTTCGGACTTTTTTGTTGTCCTGTCGGGAACGGCGGGTCAGTGAGATTCCGGGGGCTCAGTAGTAAATCAGTGGGGACAAATTGACTCCGCGGATTTCCCCGGTTGTCAGATTGTCGTGTCAGGAAGAAGAGCTAAAGGGGCTAAAAGAATTAGAGGAGTCAGCAGAGTCCCCGGAGATAGCGGCAACTCTGTCTGACGCCTTGATTTCTATATTTATCCAATTATGTGAACGCTTCCTTCCGGTCCTCGAGAGAGCGTATGAAGGAGACAATTGTCCCACGGACGTCCTGCGAAGCGTTTTGAGAGAACTCTGCTCTCTGTTGCGTCGGGTCGTCAGACGTCAGTCCCCGGCCTCGTTGCGGTGTCAGCCTTCTGTTTATTGAATAGCTTGACAATGGTCTTGACGATAAAATAGAGTATGATTACTGCCGAGAGCAATATGCAGATTGTGATTCCGACAGCACGTCCGGCAGTCGTTCCGGTTCCGAAACCGTTCCAAAGCCATAGCAAAAAATTCCTCATGTTGATGTTCTGTTTTGAGATTAGTAAATGTTTAAGCCTTCAGAAAAGGCAGCGATTGTTTCTTCTGCAAAGTTAAGGTCTCTGCGGCAAAACCAAGTCTCAATGGGTATAATTGGACACGCGAACCGTAAAAATCTTGTCCCACAACGTAAATCCAGCTGTCCCAATCCGTAAAAACCGCCATTCTGGGATGCTGACTTTGGGCGTATTCCGTCATGCGCCTCCCTCTCTGCTCCGATACTCACTTGGTGTCATCCCCTTTTTGGAAGAGAAGACGCGATGGAATGTCGAAAGAGAGTTGAATCCGGACTCCTCAGCTATCATGGCGAGACTGTCGGCTGTATTCCGCAGAAGAGAGCACGCATGCTCGACACGGAGATTGTTGACATAGTCATAAAAGGACGACTGCGGGTCGCGATTGAACCACTGACTGACATAAGTGCGGTTGCTCCCGGCCATGCGCACGATGTCCGACAGCTTCAGACGAGGATTAAGATAGATTCTGTCGACAGCAAAAAGCTCATTAATCTTTGCGCCGACAGTGTCCGATGCGGTCTCTTCCGCCGTCTCGCTGCCGGCCATCACGACCATGTCGTCATGCGGTTTGCGCAGTTCCTTGACAACCGATTCGTGCTGATAGATGAAGTAGCAGATGATCATCCACACGACCATCGACATCACAAGATGGAGACAGTCGAACAACGTCACGCCATAGACGCAGCCGACAATCCAAAGCGTGAGGATGAAGAAGAAGGCATAGAGTATCTTTCGGAGCCAGTCGAGATTGATATTGTCGTCATAAGAAAACTGCTCCTTCAACGCTTTGTTATATCGCGGTATGGCAAATATCGTCCACACAAACCAATAACTCCCATATATGGCACACCCCACGGTCTCGACATCATACCACACCTTCTCCCCCGTGCAACCCAGCAACGCCGCCGACAGGACGAAGAAGAGTTCGTGAGCCCAAAAGGCCCGCCACGAGAGCGTACCCGGTTTGCACAGTTCGACAAGTATGGCGGCATAGATCGGGACCACCGTCATGTCCCAAGCCGTCATAATCTGCCACGACGGTCCGCCCTGCACGACACCATATCCATAGAAAATCATGTCCTTGACGCACTGCGCGCAGACGACGCCCATTATCAATGCGACCAACCGAGAGAGGCGGTCGGGACCTTTACGGAGAAAGAACCACACCATCATTCCGTAGAACATGGTGCAAAGTCCATAAATGAAGAAGATCAGATTTTGTTCATTCATGCATGCAAATTTAGCCATAAATCTCTACATGCAAATTATGGCAAACGCCAAAACCGCCGGAATTTTACGATTTGAGACATGATTCATATCTTTTGGGACTGTATTCTCAGCTCAGGAGGAGGACAATAGATGAGGGTGTATCAAAATATAGATGATACACCCTCATAAACCCGACACGGGCTACGGCCACAACGGACCGGGACCAATGGTGTCGCTAAAGGACTTCCGTCAGCGTGTCTTCTTGATATACTTATGGCCGTTGAGCACATAGATGCCGGCGGGCAGACTGTCATATTCCGACGCCGGGCAGACGTATGCGCCCATCACCGAATAGACGTGGTCGGTCGATTTGAGCGACGCAGCGGTCTTAACGGTTTCAATGCTGCTCTCATTTTCCGAGATATATGTCTCCTTGGCAACGCCGGCCGTGGCGTTGAGGTCGGCTGTGAGGCGCACGTCGGCAGATGATGCGGCAAGCTCCAGCGTCACCGTACCGCCGTCCACCTGATAGTTGTGGGCCGTCTCGTTGAAGTAGCTGAGCTGCGCGTAGCTGACGGGGATGGTCACGGTCTTGCTCTCACCGGCCTTCAGCTCGACACGCTCGAAGCCCACGAGGCGCTTGTTGAGGTTGGCGTTGTTGCCGCGGCCGTTGAAGTTGGCGTAGAGCTGGACGACCTCCGCTCCGTCACGTGTGCCCGTGTTCTTGACCGTTGCCACGACATCGACAATTTGGTCTTTGGCAATCGTCTGGCGGCTGAGGTTCATGTCGGCATACTCGAACGTGGTGTACGACAGACCGAAGCCGAAGGGGAACATCGGCGCGGCGGCCTGCTTCTGATGCTTCGACTTGCCGTAGTACATATAGGTATATCCCCACTCGTCGATGTTATATTCCATCAGACCGTTGCGTCCGAACTTGGAGTCGGTGGCGTTAGGCAGCTCGTCGATGCTGTTATACCACGTCGAAGTCAGCTTGCCCGACGGATTGACGTCGCCGTAGATGACGTCGCAGATGGCCTGACCCTGTGCTTGTCCGCCATACCATGCCTCCATGATGGCCGGCAGGTTGGCCTTGGCCCACGAGATGTCCATTGACGAACCGGTCTCGAGCACGAGCACGATGTTCGGATTGGCCGCATAGACAGCCTTGAGCACCTCCTCCTGGTTTCCGGGCAGGGTGATGAGGAAGCGGTCGTGGCTCTCCGTGCCGGTGGCATGGTCGTCGGGTTTGTCGAAGTTGGTTCCACCGAGGAAGATGACGACATCGGCACGCTTGGCCACCTCGACGGCGCGGTCGATCATGTTCTGCGGTGCGCGGGTGTTGACGTTGGCCGACGTCTCGCATAGGAAGAGCGGGCCCTGGGTCTCTATCGGCGGGATCTGCTCGTAGTCGGGATTCCAGAAGTTGAAGTAGAGATAGTTGCCGACATAGCTGTTGGTTCCGCTGAACTTCACGTAGAGGTCATGCTTGCCGTTGACCACGGCCGGGTCGACCGTAGCCGTGACCGTGGCCCACTTTGTCCATGAGCCCGTCTCCTTGTTGTCGACGGTCAGGAAGGGCGTGCCGTCCTGCGAGTCGAGGATGAAGCTGACCGAACCGAGACCTGTGTTCTTTGCTCCGCAGGACATCTCGAAATTGGTACAGCCGTGCTCACCGAAGTCGACATTGCGATAGAGGAATATGTCGCCGGGAGCGGTGTTCTCCAGATTGCCGTTGCCCTTGTCGTTGCTGGCGGCACCGCGTTTCGACACGACAGCCTCGTCGAAAGGCACGGCCTGGATGTTTGACGTGCGCGTGTCGCTGCTCAGTTCAAAACCGAGCTTCTTCGAGAAGGCCTCGTATGGCGTGACGGTGTATGTCGGAGTGCCCGAATAGTCACCGAGCATGATCTGGTTGGCATACGGACCGATGAGCGCCACCTTCTTGTCGGTCGTGATGGGGAGCAGCCCGCCGTCGTTCTTCATCAGCGTGATGGCCTCGCGGGCGGCCTTCAATGCCATAGCCTGGTTGGCCTCGCTCTCTAAAGTGTTGGCAACGTTGTTCCACGGGCAGCGGTCCTTCTCAAACTCACCGAGCGCAAAACGTGTCTCCAGCATCGGTATCAGGGCGTTGTCGATGTCCTCTTCGGTCACGCCGACATATCCCATATTGTCCTTTGCGGCAAATTCCGGATTGGCGGCATTGACTCCCGCGCGCTGGAGCACGGAGGTCTGGTTCATGAACTCACAGTTGGTGTTCAGTCCGGCCTTCAGACACATAGACGCCGAACGGGCTTCCATCAGACTGACCTGTTCGGGGTCGTTGGCGTCGTAGCTGCCGAAGAACGTGTGTTTGGCGGCACGGTGGATGTCGGAGACGGCGGCACAGTCGGACGTCACATATCCGTCAAATCCCCACTCCTTGCGCAGAATGTCCGTGAGCAGCATCTTGTTGGCCGAACACGGCAGACCGCCGTAGCCCTTATAGCTGCCCGTCGACGGGCCGAGACCGACGCCGTTGACATCCTTCATGATATCGATGGAGAAGGCGTTGTAGGCCGACATGATGCTCTTCACACCTCCACGGCGCACACAAGCCTCAAAGGCCGGCAGATAATACTCGCGCATGTTCCGTTCCGTCACAAACGACGTGCAACTGTGGCGTCCCTGCTCATAGTTGTTGGCGGCATAGTGCTTGGCACAGGCGACGAGCTTCAGATAGGGATTTTCCGCAGTCTGCTCGCCCTGGAAGGCGCGGATGAACTGTACGGCGAGCTCTCCGGCCAGAAACGGGTCCTCGCCATAGTTCTCCTCCTCACGTCCCCAGCGCGGGTCGCGGGCCATATTGATGGTCGGGCTCCAGTAGTTGAGCCCCTTGTTCTTGTTCAGATAGTAGATGCGGGCCTCGTCCGAGACGGCGTTGGCGCAGTCGTAGATGAGCTGACGGTCCCACGTCGACGACATGGCCTTCGACTCCGGGAAGCTCGTGGCCGCACCCGAACGTGCCACACCGTGGATGGCCTCGTTCCAGTACTGATAGCTCGGCAGTATGGTCACACCGTCGCGCACGACCGGACTGGAGACGAGATTGCCCAGCTGGTCAACCTTCTCCTGCAGTGTCAGTTCCTTGCAGAGCAGCACGGCACGTTCATGAAAACTCTTCGAGGTGTCCAGCCACGGATACTTGGCCACATCCTGTGCTACGGCCGGAGCAGCCAGCCCGGCAAACGCGCACACGAGGACGTTCGTTAAAAACAGTTTTTTCTTGGTCATGATATTTATGTTTTAAGTAAGTATTCATTATTACTTTACAATAAGTTTTTTGAACACAGAGACACTTCAGACACAGAGGAAAATATAACTCTGTGTCTGAAGTGTCTCTGTGTTCAAAATATAAACTAATTGTTGCAACATACTTGGTATTATTGATTGTAGTCGTCAATGCAAGCGGCATGTGCCTACCTCATGCAAAGGTAGTGCAAAAAAAGCAACCGTGTGGTGGAAAATTTATGTTAACTAAGGTTGACTTTTGTCAAACACCACGCTCTTCCACCAACAATCGCAATAAAAACCACTCCGGGACTTTGGAGCACAAGGCCTCACCCCGAACCTCGACAAGGGGAGTGTATTCACGAATTGGTGTTATCCGACATTTGGAGTGACAGGTAGGGATATATTCTTGTATTTGTCCGCAAGCTATATATCGGTATACATTTTTGTTTGCGGACAAATACAAGAATATATCCCTACCTTTCGCTCCAAATGTCGGATGTACCTACTTGCTGTCAACATCCTCAAAACGGCGTAGCGCATGACGTCAGTCATGCCTTTGCGTTCTTCCGTATGCGCGGCGGCGCCATCTTTGCGGCTTTGCGGCCTTTGCGTTTAAAATACACATCCATTGTCAAATTAATTCTGAATTTAAGGCCGAAATCCGGCCACACTTTCAAAAAAATCTCCGCCTCGCTCCCAAATTTTCAAATCTCGCGACGGTCAAAATCGGGTCGTTTTTTCGGCGAAAAACTACCGTTTTTTCAACATGTTCATTCTCAGCTGATTACGAACAGTGTCAGCTTTCCCTCCCCTTGAGGAGGACCGAGGTAGGGTCCCGCGAGGCCCTCCTTGCTCTGCAACGGGGCTGCTATTGCATCCTAACGGGGCCGCCGTTGCAACATGGCGGCGTGCTCGTTGCAACCCCGCGGGGGCCCCATTGCTCGACAAGACCCGCTTTTTGACTCCAAAACAGCAATCAAAAACCAGCCGACTTTTGCAAAAATGAAAAGCCGCGGGGCCCTTAAAGGGTTGTTTGAAGCCGCAGGTCTCTCCCCTTTGGGGGAGCCGGAGGGGGCCGTCAGATCCTTTAAGGCCCCTATTGCTCTCAAAAACGCAAATCTTCAAACATTTTCCCGAACACGATTTTGTAAGCATTTATCATGTTTAAAACCGTGCAACGCCCCTACAATTCCCTTCACCTCGTAGGCACCCTCCCCTTGGGGAGGGCCGGGGTGGGGCCGTGGGCACGTGTCACTCCAAATGCCGGATGAGCCAGTTTTTTATCTCATTTCCTACCCTACCAGTTGGCCGTATGACAAAAAAGACGTATTTTTGCACTATCTGCTTTTCAGACATGAGAAAGCCCGCCATCATCGCAGCAATCATAAATCATAAACACAACAAAGACATGACGTTCAATCAACTCGATTTCGCAACCTACTGCATCGGAAGCCTTGCAGAACATCTGCAGATGAGCCAGCCGACAGTCTATCAGAAGCTGAAAGACTCCGGCATACTCATGGGATATATAATCCCCGCATACGATGTGCTCCACACATACAGTGGACGCTATATCGTCGACGAACTCGTGGCCTACATGAAAGAGAAAGGAGTAATCGAATGATTGTCTATCACGCTTCATATACGGAAGAACTCTAATCATGGACGGAAGACAGACCATATTGCAGATGAAATATGCACGCATCATTGCCGGCATCGCCGACAAGCAAGACATACCATTGGAAGAGGCTATGGACCGCTTCTACCGCTCCGTGACATTCCGGCTGATAAACGACGGAATTGCCGACCTACACTGCCGCAGCGACAAATATCTCGTCGACGAATTCTGCATTGAGTGGGATGAACAGACACGGCCACACCAATAGCACACATCTACTCCTCACCCGCTATCTTTTCCCGCAAGTTTCTTGGCCAATCGGATGGTTTCCGCATCTTTGCAGACGGGTGAGAAATATAAACATTTATATTATGAGATTTTACGACCGCGAAGAGGAGATTGACATACGACGTCGGAACATGTTTTAGACACTCTCCCGATGAAATACAAATATTCCCCCGGAGACTCTGAATGAGCCCAATATTCTCCGGCCCGTTTTCTTTTTTCTTATCACTTTTGTGCTTTCTAAAATTATTTATTATTTTTGCAGATGATTCTTTGGTTTTTCAAACTCTGTAAAGACACGACAGACTTCTGTCCGTCGACGTCAGTCACAGAGCAAGATGCCCCACCTGCGCCGAACCGGAAGAAGAGAAATTCCAAATGTTGTCATGGACATAGCAACGGCTCTTTATATTAAGCGAACACATTGAGGTCGTGATAAGCGGAAGAATGTTAAATATCCCGGATTAGAAAGATTATTAGAATAATACTTTTTGTAGTTTAATGTGAGAAAGATTTATTGCAGAAATACTCAAAAAAAATAACAATAAATTTATGAAAACAAAACTTATGAAATCACTGCTTACAATGGCATGTCTGTTGGGCAGTATCGGCGTGTCAGCCTATGACATCACTGTAAATGGCATTTATTATAATATTGAGTCATTTACAGATATGACATGTAGTGTCACATACGGAGATGTGAAATACGAGGGAGATATCACTATTCCCGAAAAGGTTACTTATAATAATAGGACATTAACAGTAATAAGTATCGGAGCATCTGCATTTGAAAAGTGCTCAAATCTCACAAGCGTGAACATTCCGAACTCGGTAACAAACATTGGAAGTTATGCTTTTATGGATTGTTCAAACCTCATAAACATAACAGTACCTAATTCCCTAACAAATATTACAGAGTGTGCATTTTGCAACTGCTCCAATCTCACAAATATAACTATACCCAACACCGTCCAAAGTATTGGTCAGAATGCTTTTTCTGGCACCGGCATCACAAATATAACAATACCAAACTCTGTAACTTATATTGGGATAGGGGCTTTTATGGGTTGTCAGAATCTCACAAATGTAATAATTCCTAACTCAGTAACTTATATTGGAAAAAGTCTATTTTATGGTTGTTCTAATCTCACAAGCGTAACAATACCTAATTCTATTAAAAATATCGAGGATTTAGCATTTTATTATTGTATTAGTCTTACAAATATAGCAATACCCAACTCTATCAAAAGTATTGGAGAGTCCGCTTTTAAAAATTGCACAAGTCTCAAAAATATAAGTATTCCAAGTTCCGTCAATAGTATCAAAAACTCAGCTTTTGAAAAGTGCTCCATGTTGGAAAAGTTAGTCATAGAAGATGGTGAGAACACTTTAGATTTGGGTTATAACACATATGATAGATTTAATTTCGGCAAGGGGCTTTTCTATGATTGTCCACTAAAATGTTTATATGTAGGAAGAAAACTGTCTTATGAAAAAGAAAACTCATATGGACGTCATCCATTTTATAATTGCATAGGAAATATCACTGAAATAACTTTCGGACAAAATATAACAGAGATACAAGAATATATAATGTATTCAGATAAACTTGAAGCAATAACACTTCACAGTCCGACCCCTCCGAATGTTCCCAGTTCGGCTTATTTCACGAACGCTCAATATATGAACTTGAACGTATATGTTCCTAAAGGTTCATTAGAGGCATACCAAAAAGCAACTGTTTGGCAAAACTTTTGGGGATTGCAGGAGAAGGACTTAACGGGAATAGAAACAGTAGTGGTTGACGACTGTAATACGGATAACCTCATATATGACATGCAGGGCCGTCGACTTGACGCTCCGAAAGCCGGACTGAACATCATAAACGGAAAGAAAGTGATGATAAGAAAATAAGGAACAGACGAACCTTCAATATGCTCTCGGCTGCGAGCTAAGCTGCGGGCATAACAGGAAGAATAACGATTGACCAAAAGAAGAGGGTGTATCAAAATGTATTCCACGTCCATTTTGATACGCCCTCTTCCTTTGGAGTATACCCACTACATCACCAACATGCCCATATATCAATCGCGTAGCCACCCTCCCCTTGGGGAGGGCCGGGGTGGGGCCTTCACATTTATTATATTACACATTCCTAAAACCCCATAAACATTCTTACAGAATGGCGGGGCGGCGATTGATTATGGCGGAGAATGACTATATTTGTGGCGTTAACCCCCTAAAGACGTATGATTATGAAGAGAAGTTTTCTGGAAGCATTGGAGAACCGCAGAAGCTATTACAGACTGTGGGACAAGTCGCCGGTGAGCGACAAGGATATTGTGGAAATGCTGAACAAGGTGATCATGCACGTGCCGTCAGCATTCAACTCTCAGTCCACACGCATGGTGCTCTTGCTCGGCGAGCATCACCGGAGGCTGTGGGACATAGTGAAAACGGAACTGAAGAAAATCGTATCGCCGGAGGCTATCAGAGGCACGGAAAGAAAGATTGACAACGGTTTCCGTTCGGGATACGGCACGGTTTTGTTTTATGAAGACCGTACGGTCGTGACTCAGCTGCAACGCGAAAATCCGTTGTACCGTGACCGTTTCCCCACCTGGTCACAGCATACCTCGGGCATGCACCAGCTGGCCGTGTGGACCATGCTGGAGGACATGGGCTTCGGGGCGTCCTTGCAGCACTACAACCCGATCATCGACTGTGCCGTGCGCAAGGAGTGGAACATCAGCGGAGCATGGGAGCTGATTGCCCAGATGCCTTTCGGCTCACCCGCCGAAGACATGCTCCACAAGACTTTCCTGCCTGCGGAGGAGCGGGTGATCATGTTCGGATGACATGAGGAGAGGAGAAAGTACAAAAAAAGTCCGGCCGGAATAGCGGTCGGACTTTTTATCGAATTCAGCAAAAATTCTGTTTATTCAGCCTTAGGAGCTTCCTCTACTGCAGTTGTCTCTGCTGCGGGAGCTTCAGCCTCGGCTGCCTCTGCCTTTGTAGACTTGCGAGAGCGGCGTGTAGCCTTCTTCTTCGTTGCAGTCTTGGCCATGTTCTCGTCGAAGTCAACGAGCTCGATGAAGCAGATGGGAGCAGCATCACCCTGGCGTGTGCCGAGCTTGATGATGCGGGTGTAGCCACCAGGACGGTCGCCAACCTTTGCTGCCACTTCTCCGAAGAGTTCCTTCAGAGCGAACTTGTTCTGAAGATAACGGAAAACTACACGGCGTGAGTTGGTTGAGTCGTCCTTAGAACGTGTAATCAGAGGCTCGACATACTTCTTCAAGGCTTTGGCCTTGGCAACGGTCGTAGTGATTCTTTTGTGCATAATCAGCGAGATTGCCATGTTTGCGAGCATGGCCTCACGGTGAGATGCAGTACGACCCAGATGGTTGAATTTCTTATTGTGTCTCATTTTTGTTATTCTTTATCTAATTTGTACTTAGAGATGTCGGTTCCAAACGACAGATTCAGACTCTCGAGCAAATCATCAAGCTCAGTGAGCGATTTCTTACCGAAGTTGCGGAACTTCAAGAGGTCGGTCTTGTTGTACTGTACCAGATCGCCAAGAGTGTCGACGTCAGCTGCCTTGAGGCAGTTGAGAGCACGAACGCTGAGGTTCATGTCGACGAGACGGGTCTTGAGCAGCTGGCGCATGTGCAACACCTCCTCATCAAACTCCTGATTGCCGTCGATGTCTGTATTCTCGAGGGCTATCTTCTCGTCAGAGAAGAGCATGAAGTGGTAGATGAGGATCTTCGCAGCTTCTTTCAGCGCGTCCTTCGGGTGTATGGAACCATCCGTTGTGACTTCGATGACGAGCTTGTCGTAGTCGGTCTTCTGCTCGACACGATAGGGCTCGACAGAGTATTTCACGTTACGGATAGGAGTGTAAATAGAATCGATTGGAATTACGTTCACATCAGTGCAGAACTCGCGATTTTCATCTGCGGGCACGTATCCGCGACCTTTGTTAATGGTAAGATCAATCTGCATTGAAGCCTTGGAGTCTAAATGACAAATCACTAAATCCGGGTTTAACACTTCAAATCCAGTCAGATACTTACCAATATCACCGGCCTTGAACTCTGTGGTGTTCTCAACAGTGATACTGACTTTTTCGTTCTCGAACTCTTCTACAACTTGCTTGAATCTAACCTGCTTGAGATTCAAGATCATGTTGGTTACATCCTCCTTCACACCGGATACTGATGAAAACTCATGCTCAACACCCGCAATGCGGATTGTGTTGATGGCATAGCCTTCGAGCGATGAAAGAAGAATGCGGCGCAGGGAGTTACCGATTGTAACTCCGAAGCCAGGCTCCAACGGACGGAATTCGAACTTGCCGAACTTGTCGTTGGCCTCCAACATTACGACTTTATCAGGTTTTTGAAATGCTAATATCGCCATTAATTTAATGATTTATTTAGAGTACAACTCAACGATTAACTGCTCCTTAATGTTCTCGGGGATATCGGCACGCTCCGGCTTGTGCAGGAACTTACCGCTCTTTGTGGTCTCGTCCCATTCAATCCAAGGATACTTGCTGTGGTTGAATCCTGCAAGTGCTGCCTCAATGACTTCAAGAGACTTTGACTTCTCACGAACAGCTACAATCTGGCCGGGCTTAACGGCGTAAGAAGGTATGTTGACTACCTGACCGTCGACCGTGATGTGCTTGTGGCCAACGAGCTGACGGGCAGCGGCACGTGTGGGAGCGATACCCAAACGGAACACTACGTTGTCCAAACGGCACTCGAGGTTCTGAAGGAGCACCTCACCGGTGATACCGTCAGCCTTGGCTGCCTTCTCAAACATATTACGGAACTGGCGCTCAAGTACTCCGTATGTGTACTTGGCTTTCTGCTTCTCTGCCAGCATGACGCCGTACTCAGAAGTCTTTCTGCGACGGTTGTTGCCATGCTGTCCGGGAGGGAAGTTTCTCCTGGACAAAACTTTGTCTGCGCCGAAAATGGGCTCACCAAAACGACGCGCAATTTTTGATTTCGGTCCTATATATCTTGCCATAATTATTATACTTTAAACTTGTTTCAACAACATTGTGTGTACTTGAGACTATACTCTTCTTCTCTTCGGAGGACGGCAACCGTTGTGCGGCAGCGGAGTAACGTCGACAATCTCCATTACCTCGATACCGGCACCGTGGACGGCACGGATTGCAGATTCGCGACCGTTACCCGGACCCTTTACGTATGCCTTCACTTTGCGCAGACCGAGATCGAAAGCGACCTTTGCGCAATCCTCTGCTGCCATCTGGGCTGCATAGGGAGTGTTCTTCTTTGAACCACGGAATCCCATCTTGCCGGCTGAAGACCAAGAGATAACCTGACCCTCGCCATTGGCCAAAGACACGATAATATTGTTGAAAGAACTATGAACATGGAGCTGTCCGATAGCATCAACCTTTACATTTCTTTTCTTCGAAGTGACTGTTTTCTTTGCCATAATTCCAAATTCTTAATGTGTTATTAATTATTTAGTGGCCTTCTTCTTGTTAGCAACAGTCTTCTTCTTTCCCTTACGTGTACGAGCATTGTTCTTTGTGCTCTGACCGCGAACGGGAAGACCGTTACGATGACGAACTCCACGATAGCAACCAATATCCATCAGTCGCTTGATATTCAACTGGATCTCTGAACGGAGATCACCTTCCACCTTGAATTCAGCGCCGATAATTTCACGGATTTTGGCTGCCTGATCGTCAGTCCACTCGCTGACCTTCAGGTCGCGGCTCACGCCGGCCTTATCCAATATCTTTGCTGAACTACTTCGACCTATACCATAGATATAAGTCAATGCGATTTCGCCACGCTTCTCCTGGGGCAAATCTACTCCAACAATTCTTATTGCCATTTGTTAAAAAATGAATAAAATAATTAAAAAATGTTTGATTGATAATTAACCCTGACGCATCTTGTACTTAGGGTTCTTCTTGTTGATAACGAACAGACGTCCCTTGCGACGCACAATCTTGCAATCGGCGTTACGTCTCTTCAATGATGCTCTTGTCTTCATATTATGTCTATCGTTTATTTGTATCTAAACACAATTCTTCCCTTAGTCAAATCGTAGGGGCTCATCTCGACCTTTACCTTGTCACCGGGGAGAATTTTAATATAGTGCATTCTCATCTTACCTGATATATGCGCTATAATCTGTACTCCATTCTCAAGTTCTACGCGAAACATCGCATTTGAAAGCGACTCTATGATTGTTCCGTCTTGCTCTATAGCGGATTGCTTTGCCATACTTAATATAAATTTCCTTCTAAACGTTCTAATTCTTCAAACGAAGATAAAATGTCAGCTTTGCCCTTACGGATTGCGATTGTATGCTCGAAATGAGCTGCCGGTTGGCTGTCTATTGTCCGAATGGTCCATTTGTCTGGCATGAGCCCTATGGCTCTGTTACCCATCGTAATCATCGGCTCGATGGCTATACACATTCCTGATTTCAACAGCATACCATTTCCACGTCTGCCGTAATTCGGAATTTGCGGGTCTTCGTGCATTTCCTTCCCTATACCATGACCGGTAAGTTCGCGAACTACACCGTAGCCTTGCTTCTCGCAATGCTCTTGAACCGCACTCCCTATATCACCAATATGATTGCCTGCTACAGCTTTACTGATTCCGACATAAAGAGATTCTTTTGTCGTACGAAGCAACGCTTTTACATCTTCAGAGACCTCACCGACACAAAATGTATAGCAAGAATCTCCGTTGAAACCGCCAAGAACAGCACCGCAGTCTATCGAAATAATATCGCCATCTTTCAATACTGTCTTGGCATCAGGCACCCCGTGCACCACAACTTCATTCACTGAAGTACAGATGCTTGCGGGAAACGGCTCTCCAAATGGATTGGGAAAACCCTTGAATGTAGGGATGGCACCATTGTCTCTGATGAAACTATCCGCTATCTTATCCAGTTGGAGAGTCGTCACTCCTGGCTTTATATGCTTTGCCAACTCGCCAAGCGTCCTGCTCACAAGCAGGTTTGCCCGACGCATCAGCTCTATCTCATCTTCTGTCTTCAGAAATATATTCATCTCCGAAGCAAAACATTAATATGCAGCTACACCGCCACGTCCGTGAACACGGCCAGAATTCAGAAGTCCGTCATAATGACGCATCATCAGATGACTCTCAATCTGCTGCAGAGTGTCAAGCACTACACCAACAAGAATCAATAATGAAGTACCTCCAAAGAACTGTGAGAAAGCATCCTGCACGTTAAGCAGTCCTGCAAGAGCTGGCATTATAGCGATAAATGCTATAAAAAGAGAACCGGGGAACGTAATACGAGACATCACAGTCTCAATATAGTCTGCGGTGTCCTTTCCCGGTCTTACTCCGGGAATGAAGCCATTATTACGCTTCATGTCCTCTGCCATTTGAGTCGGATTGAGAGTGATGGCCGTATAGAAATAGGTGAAAGCTATAATCAATACAGCAAACACGATATTATACGCCCAGCTATGATGGTCCATCAGCGAACGGATAATCCATGAAGAATTCTCCGAGGCAGCATACTGCACAAATGCCAATGGGATGAACATGATGGCCTGAGCAAAAATAATCGGCATCACATTCGCAGCAAACAATTTCAATGGTATATACTGACGTGCACCTCCATACTGCTTGTTACCTACAACACGCTTTGCATACTGCACAGGTATCTTACGGGTGCCTTGCACCAGAAGAATAGCTGCGCATACGACTGCGAGCAGAACGAGAATTTCAACGAGGAACATAATCAATCCACCACCGGTAACGGCAGTAAAACGTGATCCGACCTCCTGAATAAACGCCTGCGGCAGACGGGCAATGATACCAATCATAATTATAAGAGAAATACCATTACCTATGCCTTTATCCGTAATGCGCTCACCCAACCAAAGGATGAACATACTCCCCGCAGCAAGAATGATTGTAGCCGTAAAGAGGAATACAGACCAGGAAATGCCTGTTGCCAAAGCATTTCCTGCCTGCATCTTAAGATTTATCAAATAGCTCGGAGCCTGAAATAGCAGAATTGCTACTGTCAGCCAACGAGTGTACATGCTAATCTTTTTACGACCGCTTTCGCCCTCACGCTGCATCTTTTGGAAATAAGGCACAGCGACAGCAAGAAGCTGCATAACGATAGAAGCTGAGATGTAAGGCATTATTCCCAATGCGAATATAGAAGCATTGGAAAATGCACCACCAGAGAACATATCCAAAAGTGACATCAGACCACCCTGAGTCTGAGACTGAAGTTTTGTCAACATGGACGGGTTGATACCCGGAAGTACCACGAACGAGCCAAAACGATAAATTGTCACGAAAAGGAGAGTGATGAGGATGCGCTGGCGCAAATCCTCAATCTTCCAGATGTTCTTCAGTGTCTCAATTAACTTCTTCATTTTCTTAGATTATTGTTGCGTTACCACCTACAGCTTTAATGGCCTCCTCTGCTTTCTTTGAGAAAGCGTTGGCCTCTACGTCGATTTTTGCAGTCAACTCGCCATTACCAAGTATCTTGACAAGCTCTTTGCCGTTGGTAAGACCTGCGGCCACAAATTCTGCGATACCTATCTTGACAAGACCTTTCTGCTCTGCCAACTTCTGCAGTGTAGACAGATTGACAGCAAAATACTCCTTATGGTTGATGTTCTTGAAGCCAGACTTCGGAACACGGCGCTGCAGAGGCATCTGACCGCCTTCAAAACCGATCTTCTTCTTGTAACCAGATCTTGCCTTGGCACCCTTGTGTCCACGAGTAGAAGTTCCGCCAAGACCGGAACCCGGTCCGCGGCCGATTCTACGACGTGAATGTGTAGAGCCTTCTGCTGGTTTTAAATTATGTAATTTCATAATCGAATCTGTTTTAATTTGAATAAATTAGTCTATTACGGTCACTAAATGATGAACCTTGCGAACCATACCGCGAACGGAAGGAGTATCTTCCTTTTCTACGACCTGAGCAATCTTGCGGAGTCCTAAAGCCTCAAGAGTACGCTTCTGGTCTACAGGAGCACCAATCTTACTTTTAATCTGCTTGATTTTAATTGTTGCCATATTCAAACCTCCTTATCCTCTAAAAACTTTATCCATGCTGATACCACGGGTACCTGCAATTGTATATGCGTCTCTCATCTGACTCAGAGCGAGTATGGTAGCCTTTACCAAGTTGTGGGGGTTGGAAGAACCCTTTGACTTAGCCAGCACGTCTGTGATACCAACGCTGTCAAGCACGGCACGCATAGCACCACCGGCAACGAGACCGGTACCGGCTGCTGCCGGACGCATGAACACTTGTGCTCCACCGAAGCGGGCTTCCATTTCGTGGGGAATTGTTCCCTTGAGAACAGGCACCTTGATAAGGTTCTTCTTTGCTGCCTCTACACCTTTGGCAATAGCTGCTGTAACTTCACCGGCTTTGCCAAGTCCCCAGCCGATAACGCCGTTACCGTCACCGACAACGACAATAGCTGCAAATGTAAAAGTGCGACCTCCCTTTGTCACTTTCGTAACACGGTTAATAGCAACCAATCTGTCTTTTAACTCAACGTCACTATTTATTTTAACTTTGTTCATTGCCATAATCGTTTAAAAATTAAGTCCACCCTTACGAGCAGCGTCAGCCAGCTGCTTTACACGGCCATGATACAGGTAACCATTGCGGTCAAAGACTACGGCTGTAACACCTGCCTCCAATGCCTTCTTTGCAACGAGTTCACCGACCTTTTCAGCCTGCTGAATCTTCGGCATGGCCTCGAGACCGAGTGAAGAAGCTGAAGCGATGGTCTTGCCCTCCTGGTCGTTGATAACCTGAGCATAAATCTGCTTGTTGCTGCGGAATACGCTCATACGCGGACGCTCGGCTGTACCGAACACGCTCTTACGAATTCTGTATTTGATTTTTATTCGTCTTTCTACTTTCTTTGTTGTCATAATCGTAAATTATTAAAGTTACTTAGCTGAAGCTGTCTTACCAGACTTTCTGCGAATAACCTCGCCTTGGAACAATACGCCCTTGCCCTTATAAGGTTCAGGTTTACGGAAAGAACGAATTTTTGCACAAATAAGTCCCAGCAACGCCTTGTCGCAAGACTCAAGGGTAATGATGGGGTTCTGATTTCTCTCAGACTTTGTCTCAACCTTCACTTCAGCAGGCAGCTGAATGAAAATGGGATGAGTATAGCCGAGAGAGAATTCGATAAGATTACCGGTATTTGAAACACGGTAACCGACACCCACGAGCTCAAGCACTTTTTTATAACCTTCGCTCACGCCAACAACCATGTTGTTCACAAGCGCACGATAGAGACCGTGGAAAGCCTGCTTCTGCTTGTAGTTGACAGGATTGTTTTCGTCTACCTCAAATACAATATGACCGTCAGCTATCTTAACAATGATTGAAGAGTCTACCTTCTGTGAAAGTTCTCCCTTGGGGCCTTTTACGGTTACAACACCATCAGCACCCTGAGTAACTGTAACTCCCGCAGGAATACTAATTGGCAATTTTCCTATTCTTGACATACTTAAATCCTCCAATTAATATACATAGCAAAGGACCTCGCCGCCAATCTTCAGCACAGAAGCCTCTTTGTCTGTCATTACACCTTTGGATGTAGATAAGATTGCGATACCTAATCCGTTAATTACTCTCGGCATGTCCTTGTAACCAGTGTACTTGCGAAGACCTGGTGTAGACACTCTCGTAAGGCTCTTGATGGCGTTAGCCTTTGTGATCGGGTCATACTTCAAAGCGACTTTGATTGAACCCTGGGGACCATCCTCGATGAACTTGTAGTTCAGAATGTATCCCTTCTCGAAGAGGATCTTTGTAATTTCCTTCTTCAAGTTTGAAGCCGGAACCTCCACAACACGGTGATGAGCCATGATGGCGTTTCTCAACCTCGTCAGATAATCTGCTATTGGATCTGTCATAAAAATAAATGTTTAATTAATCGGGACTACCCCGACAATATTAAAAAATAATGTTCTTCTGATTCCTGCCAGTTACCAGCTTGCCTTCTTTACACCTGGTATCAGACCGCTTGATGCCATCTCGCGGAACTGGATACGAGAAAGACCGAACTGACGCATATATCCTTTTGGACGGCCAGTGATCTTGCAACGGTTGTGCAGACGGATAGGATTAGCATTCTTGGGTATGCTCTGCAGCTTGCGTGCTGCCTCATAAGCCTCTGCCGGATCCTCTGTTGTTGCGATAACCTTCTTCAATGCTGCGCGTTTCTCAGCGTAACGAGCTACCAGCTTTGCACGCTTTACCTCGCGAGCCTTCATTGATTCCTTTGCCATATCTATTAATCCTTTTTAGCGTTTTTAAACGGCAGGCCGAAAGCCTTCAACAGTGCATATCCCTCTTCGTCTGTGGCAGCAGATGTAACAAACGTGATGTTCATTCCCTGTATACGATCCACAGCGTCAATGTTGATTTCCGGGAAAATGATTTGCTCCTGAATACCAAGAGTATAGTTTCCGCGTCCGTCAAACTTGCTCTCAATACCCTTGAAGTCACGGATACGGGGCAGAGCTATGCGCACGAGCTTCTCGAGGAATTCATACATACGCTCACGACGCAGGGTCACCATAACACCGATAGGCATCTTCTTGCGGAGTTTGAAATTGGCAATATCCTTCTTGGAATATGTTGCCACTGCCTTCTGGCCGGTGATTGCAGAAATCTCATTGATGGCAACATCAATAATCTTCTTGTCCTGTGTAGCATCTCCCAGACCTTGGTTGATGACAATCTTCTTCAATACAGGAACCTGCATTTTTGAAGTATAGTTAAACTGCTTCTCCAATGCCGGAGCTATTTGCTCCAGATAGGTTTTCTTGAGTTGTGCTGTATTCATTATTTGATTTCCTCCCCTGATTTTTTAGCGATACGAACTTTCTTACCGTCTTCTGTCTTCTTGATGGCCACACGTGTCGGTTCACCGCTCTTCGGGTCCACAAGACTCAGATTGGATATATGTATCGGGGCTTCCTGCTTCACGATACCACCTTGCGGGTTCTTTGCTGAGGGCTTGGCGCTCTTTGACACCATGTTCACTCCCTCAACGATAGCACGCTGTTCTTCAACAAGCACCTTGAGCACCTTGTGGGGTGCGGGATACTTGCCGTTCTGGCCTTTTCTGTCCTTGCTGTTTCCTGCAACGACAAGCACCATATCGTCTTTCTTTATTTTCAACTTACTCATTTCTTCTTGTCTCTTCATTAAATATTTAAAGAACCTCAGGTGCCAAAGAAACGACCTTCATATTGACGGCACGCAACTCACGAGCCACAGGGCCGAAGATACGGCTGCCGCGGAGCTCGCCGGCGTTGTTCAGCAATACACAAGCATTGTCGTCAAAGCGGATATAAGAACCGTCAGCACGACGGATTTCCTTCTTTGTGCGAACAATCAGAGCCTTCGATACTGCACCCTTTTTCAAATCACTTGACGGGATAACGTTCTTGACAGCAACGACAATCACGTCACCGACACTTGCATAACGGCGGCGGGTTCCACCCAACACACGGATGCAGAGAGCTTCGCGTGCGCCGCTGTTATCACATACTGTAAGTCTTGATTCTGCTTGTATCATAATTACTTAGCTTTTTCAACAATTTGAACTAATCTCCATCTCTTTGTCTTACTCAAAGGACGGGTTTCCATAATGAGTACCGTATCACCGATATTAGCCTCGTTCTTCTCATCATGGGCATGGTACTTCTTCGTCTTCTGGACGAACTTACCGTAAATCGGGTGCATCTCCTTGAACTTAGCGGCAATAACAATGGTCTTATCCATTTTGTTGCTCACGACAACACCCTGTCTTGTCTTTCTTAAATTTCTTGTTTCCATCTGGCCCATTATTATTTGTTAAGTTCTCTTTGACGGAGTTCTGTCTTCATGCGCGCTATATCACGACGTTTAGCCTTAATCTCTGATGGATTTTCCAGCGGAGCGATTGAGTGGTTCAACTTCATCTGGTTGTACTTTGCAACCTCTTCGCTTATCTTCTCGGCCAAATCCTTGGTCTCGAGCTCTCTTACTTCTTTAATCTTCATAAATTAAGCGTTTTTATCGTAATCACGTCTAACAACAAACTTTGTCTTTACAGGCAGTTTCTGCGCAGCGAGGCGGAGAGCCTCCTTTGCGATATCGAACGAAACACCTTCCACTTCAAAGAGGATGCGGCCGGGAGTTACAGGTGCAACCCATCCTGCGGGATCTCCTTTTCCCTTACCCATTCGCACGTCAGCAGGCTTGCGGGTGATAGGTTTATCCGGGAATATGCGGATCCATACCTGACCCTCACGCTGCATGTAGCGGTTCACAGCCACACGGGCTGCCTCTATCTGGCGACTGTCAATCCATTTGGCCTCAAGAGTCTTGATGCCGAATGAGCCGAAAGCCAGCTGTGTACCTCTGTGGGCGTTGCCTTTGTTGCCACGACCGTCTTGAGGTCTTCTATATTTTACTCTCTTAGGTTGTAACATGATAGCTTCTTACTTTAAAACGTTTATTTATTCTTCTTATTACGGAACTTTCTGCCACCATTGTTGCCACCGTTAGGACGGCTACCGCCCTTCTCCTGTGTGAAGTTGGGAGCGAGGTCGCGCTTACCGTAGACTTCGCCACGGCAAATCCACACCTTGATACCCAGCAGTCCCACCTTTGTAAGGGCTTCTGCCTGACAGAAATCGATGTCTGCGCGGAATGTATGCAGAGGAGTACGTCCCTCCTTGTACATTTCCTTACGGGCCATTTCGGCACCGTTCAGACGTCCTGTAATTTGAATTTTAACACCCTCTGCACCGGCACGCATCGTGTTTGCAACAGCCATCTTGATAGCGCGGCGGTAAGCGATTTTGCCTTCCACCTGGCGTGCGATGTTGTTGGCTACGATTGTTGCGTCGAGTTCAGGTTTCTTCACCTCATAGATGTTGATCTGAATTTCCTTGTCGTAGAGCTTCTTCAGTTCTTCCTTCAGTTTGTCAACATCCTGTCCACCTTTACCAATGACAATACCCGGACGAGCCGTGCAAATAGTAATGGTAACCAGCTTCAGCGTACGTTCGATGACAATACGAGATACACTGGCTTTTGCCAGACGCTCGTTGAGGTACTTGCGGATCTTCTGGTCTTCAACCAGATTTTCTCCGAAGTCCTTGCCTCCAAACCAATTTGAATCCCAACCTCTAACTATTCCAAGACGGTTGCTTATCGGATTAACTTTCTGTCCCATTCTACTTAGTTATTTATCATTAGTTTTAGCATCTACAAACAGAGTCACGTGGTTGGAACGCTTGCGGATTCTATATCCACGTCCCTGAGGTGCAGGTCTCATACGCTTCAAAGTAACGCCTTCGTCTACGAAGACCTTTGTGATATAAAGTTCACCGGCCTCGGCCTTACGGTCGTTTTTAGCCTCCCAGTTGGCGATAGCCGAACGGAGAAGTTTCTCTACGTCAGCAGAAGCGGCCTTCTTTGAGAATCTCAGCACACCAAGTGCGCGGTTCACCTCCATGCCGCGAATCATGTCCACGACATAACGCATCTTGCGCGGAGAAGAAGGAACGCCTTTCAGCTTAGCAAAATACTGTGTTTTAAGAGCTGCCTTTCTTTCTTCAGCCTTAATATGTTTTCTTGCTCCCATTTATTATATTCTTTTAATTTCTGGTGAATTTACCTGTCTTACTTCTTGTTGCCTGCGTGGCCACCGAAACGACGTGTGGGAGAGAACTCTCCGAGCTTGTGTCCCACCATGTTCTCGGTAATGTAGACAGGGATAAATTTGTTTCCGTTATGAACTGCAACAGTATGTCCCACGAAGTCCGGGGAAATCATTGAAGCTCTGGCCCAAGTCTTGACAACAGTTTTCTTGCCGCTCTCATTCATGGCGAGAATTTTCTTCTCGAGCGACACGTTGATATATGGACCTTTTTTTAATGAACGACTCATAATTTCACTTAGTTAACTTGATTACTTACTTGCTCTTTCGATAATATACTTATTAGAAAGCTTCTTAGGTGCGCGTGTCTTGAGACCCTTTGCATACAAGCCCTTACGTGAGCGCGGATGACCTCCTGACTGACGGCCTTCACCACCACCCATCGGGTGATCAACAGGGTTCATAACGACACCACGGTTGTGCGGGCGACGACCGAGCCAGCGAGAGCGTCCGGCCTTACCTGACTGCTCCAGAGCATGGTCTGAGTTTCCTACACTACCTACGGTAGCCTTACAAGCACTAAGAATCTTGCGAGTCTCTCCTGAAGGAAGTTTGATTACGCAATAGTTTCCTTCACGAGATGTCAACTGAGCGAAATTGCCTGCCGAACGAACGAGCAGTGCACCCTGGCCCGGGCGTAATTCGATGTTGTGAATTACGGTACCCACGGGGATGTTTGCCAAAGGAAGCGTATTACCAATCTCAGGCACCGCCTCTGCTCCGGACATCACGGTTGCACCAACTTGCAATCCATTGGGAGCAATAATATAACGTTTCTCACCATCAGCGTAAAACAACAAAGCAATACGAGCCGAACGGTTCGGATCGTATTCGATTGTCTTTACCACTGCTGGAACACCATCTTTCTCTCGCTTGAAGTCGATCAGACGATACTTCCTCTTGTGACCGCCGCCACGATAGCGGACTGTCATCTTACCGGTGTTGTTTCGACCACCGGTAGAACGTTTACCGTAAACGAGAGACTTTTCTGGCACGGATGCAGTAATTTCCTCGAACGTGCCAATAATTTTGTGTCTTTGACCCGGAGTTACCGGTTTAAACTTACGTACTGCCATTTTTTATTATTGTATATTGCTATAAAAATCTATAGTGTCGCCCTCTTTGAGAGTGACGATTGCCTTCTTGTATGCGTTCTTCTGTCCCTTGACGAGACCGGCCTTTGTATAGCGCGAAGAACGTTTTCCGGCATAACGAATCGTATTTACGGCGATAACTGTGACATTATACAAGGCTTCGATTTCATTCTTGATTTCGATCTTGTTTGCCTCAGGCTTAACGATGAAACCGTACTTGGGAGTAGCCTTCTTCGTTCTCTCCTCGCCCTTCTTAGACTTTACCCGATAAGTTCTGTCAACAGAAGACTTTTCTGTAATCTTGGTCATCTTCTCAGTGACCAATGGTTTTATTATAAATGCCATATCGTTTTGTCTCCTTTATTTTGTTAAGATACCGTCGATAGTCTTCAGCGAGTTTTCGGTTACGACAATCACATCCGCATTCAAAACCTTATAGGCATTGATGCCGGATGCGAGCATAACCTCGGTGCGCTGCAAATTACGAGCCGACAAATATACGTTTTTATTTGATTCCGGCAAAACAAAAAGCGCCTTACGACCCTCGACTTTAAGATTTTTAGCAATATTTACAAATTCTTTAGTCTTGGGAGTCTCCATTGTGAAGTCTTCCACTACTACGATTGCATTTTCTTGAGCCTTATATGACAGGGCACTCTTGCGGGCGAGGACCTTCACCTTCTTGTTCAGCTTGAAGCGATAGTCGCGGGGCTTGGGACCGAACACGCGACCTCCACCTACGAGCACCGGTGAGTTGATGTCACCACGGCGTGCACCGCCACCGCCCTTCTGACGGCCGAGCTTGCGCGTAGAACCGGAAACCTCGCTTCTCTCCTTTGATTTGTGTGTACCCTGGCGCTGGTTAGCGAGATACTGCTTTACGTCCAGATAAAGAACGTGGTCATTGGGCTCGATGCCGAAGATAGCCTCGTTGAGTTCTACCTTTCTTCCGGTCTCCTGACCATTGATATTCAATACGTTGATTTCCATTACTTCTCTATTAATACAGTTGAACCATTGCAACCGGCAACGCTACCTTTGACAAGGATGAGGTTGTGCTCCGGTATTACCTTTAATACTTTGAGGTTCTGGGTTGTGACTCTCTCATTACCCATGTGGCCGCCCATGCGCATGCCCTTGAACACCTTTGCGGGATAAGAGCAGGCACCGATTGAACCCGGCTTACGTGCGCGGTCGTCCTGACCGTGAGTGCTCTGGCCGACACCGCCGAAACCATGACGCTTCATTACGCCCTGGAATCCCTTACCTTTGGATGTTCCGACAACGTCCACGAACTGTGTGTCACTGAAGATGTCTACAGTGATGGTGTCACCGAGGTTGTACTCCTCGTCAAACTTGAACTCGGCCAAGTGGCTCTTCGGTGTTGTACCGGCTTTCTTGAAGATTCCCTGCATAGGCTTGGTCGTATTCTTCTCCTTAGCCTCGCCGAAACCCAGCTGAACAGCCTTGTAACCGTCCTTCTCAACGGTCTTTACCTGTGTAACAACACAAGGACCAGCTTCGATAACAGTGCACGGTACGTTCTTACCGTCGGCACTGAACACGGATGTCATTCCGATTTTTCTTCCAATTAATCCTGGCATTTCAATTATTATTTATAAGAATAATGTATTTATACGATTTTAATCTTAGCGTTCCGGTAGTACTATACCTTGATTTCCACTTCAACACCACTGGGGAGCTCGAGCTTCATCAGTGCGTCGACGGTCTTGGCTGTAGAGCTGTAGATGTCGATCAGACGCTTGTAGTCTGAGAGCTGGAACTGCTCACGTGCTTTCTTGTTAACGAACGTACTGCGGTTTACGGTGTAGATACGCTTGTGTGTAGGCAATGGGATAGGGCCGCTGATGATTGCGCCTGTAGCCTTGACAGCCTTCACGATTTTCTCTGCTGACTTGTCAACCAATTTGTGGTCGTAAGACTTCAGCTTGATTCTGATTTTCTGACTCATTGTTATTGATTTAAATTGTTGTTACTAAATCTTTAGGAGAAAAGAGGTACGCCGCTTAAGAGTCATTCGCTAAGCGGCGCCTCTATTCTTCATTATCTGATATTATACAAGATCTGCACGTCCTTTGCACTCCTCGAGGATTGTCTTGGCGATAGAGCTGGACACGGCCTCGTGGTGGTCATACTCCATTGAGCTTGTTGCACGACCGGAAGTGATGGTACGCAGGGCGGTCACATAGCCGAACATCTCGGCCAGCGGAACCATTGCCTTGACGATGCGTGCACCGCTGCGGGCCTCTTCCATGCCCTGAACCATACCACGACGCTTGTTCAAGTCACCGATGACGTCACCCATGTTCTCTTCCGGAGTAACGACCTCTACCTTCATGATCGGCTCCATCAGCACGGGACCGGCCTTCGGGCAGGCGTTCTTGAATGCGTTACGGGCTGCGAGCTCAAACGAGAGCTGGTCGGAGTCAACCGGGTGGAACGAACCGTCGAGCAGCGTCACCTTCAGGCCTGTGACAGGATAGCCACCGAGCACACCGGCCTTGAGGCAGTCCTCGAATCCCTTCTGTACTGAGGGGATGAACTCCTTGGGCACGTTACCGCCCTTAACCTCGTTGATGAACTGCAGGTCGCCGTCCTTGTAGTCTTCGTCCTTCGGACCGATATTGACAATGATGTCGGCGAACTTACCGCGACCACCGGACTGCTTCTTGTAGACCTCACGAAGGTTGACTTCCTTGGTGATGGCCTCCTTGTAGTTAACCTGAGGCTTGCCCTGATTACACTCAACCTTGAACTCACGCTTCAGACGGTCGATGATGATGTCGAGATGGAGCTCACCCATACCCGAGATGACGGTCTGGCCGCTCTGCTCGTCTGTATGTACGGTGAATGTCGGATCCTCCTCGGCCAGCTTGGCGAGACCGTTGTCGAGCTTGGCAATGTCAGCCTGGCTCTTCGGCTCTACGGCGATTGAAATCACGGTGTCGGGGAACGACATGGACTCCAGCACGATGGGCTTCTCCTCGTCGCAGAGTGTATCACCCGTACGGATATCCTTGAAACCTACGCCGGAACCTATATCGCCTGCTGCGATTTCTTCAACAGGGTTCTGCTTGTTTGAGTGCATCTGGAACAGACGGCTCACGCGCTCCTTCTTGCCCGTACGGGGATTGTAGACGTATGAACCGGCAGTGACCTTACCGGAGTAGACGCGGAAGAACACCAGACGACCCACATACGGGTCTGTGGCAATCTTGAACGCCAGTGCCGATGTCGGTTCGTCTTCTGACGGCTTGCGGTCCTCTTCCTCTTCGGTATCGGGGTTTGTTCCAACGATATTTTCGGTGTCCATAGGTGAGGGCAAGAAAGCGCAGACATAGTCAAGCATTGTCTGGACGCCCTTGTTCTTGAATGAAGAACCGCAGAGCATAGGAGTACACTGCAGAGCGATTGTTCCCTTGCGGATGGCGGCGATAATCTCATCTTCCGTGATAGACTCGGGATCCTCAAAGTACTTCTCCATCAGGTTCTCGTCGAACTCGGCTGCCGACTCGAGGAGCTTGCTGCGCCACTCGTTGCACTCGTCAACCATGTCGGCCGGTATTTCCTCAATGTCATACTCAGCGCCCATAGTCTCGTCGTGCCACAGGATGGCCTTCATCTTGATGAGGTCGACAAGACCCTTGAATCTCTCTTCGGCACCAATCGGGCAGCAGAGGTTCACGGGGTTAGCACCCAGCACTTCCTTCATCTGTTTGAGCACGTCATAATAGTCGGCACCCGAACGGTCCATCTTGTTAACGTATCCGATGCGGGGCACGTTGTATTTGTCAGCCTGACGCCATACGGTCTCCGACTGCGGTTCAACACCGCCGACGGCGCAATATGTAGCCACGGCACCGTCCAGCACGCGGAGCGAGCGCTCTACCTCAGCCGTGAAGTCGACGTGTCCCGGAGTGTCAATCAAGTTAATCTTATACTGGTTGCCCTTGTAGTTCCAGAAACAGGTTGTGGCGGCAGAAGTAATGGTGATACCACGCTCCTGCTCCTGAGCCATCCAGTCCATAGTTGCCGAACCCTCGTGGGTCTCGCCAATCTTATGGGTCTTACCTGTGTAGAACAGGATACGCTCGGAAGTCGTTGTCTTTCCGGCGTCGATGTGCGCCATAATACCAATGTTGCGGGTCAAATGTAAATCGCGATGTGCCATTGTATTCTTTCCTTATTATTGATATTCGTGAAGATTAGAATCTGAAGTGAGCGAATGCACGGTTAGCCTCAGCCATGCGGTGCATGTCTTCCTTACGCTTGAAGGCGCCACCCTGATTGTTGAAGGCGTCCATGATTTCTGCTGCCAGCTTGTCGGCCATTGTTTTGCCACTGCGCTTGCGGGCGAAAGAGATCATGTTTTTCATCGAGATGCTCTCCTTGCGGTCGGGACGGATTTCCGTCGGCACCTGGAATGTGGCACCACCGATGCGGCGGCTCTTCACCTCCACCTGCGGAGTGATGTTATCGAGGGCTGTCTTCCAGATTTCGAGAGACGACTTCTCCTCGTTGCTCATCTTGGCCTTTACCACCTCGAGAGCTGTGTAGAAAATCTCGTATGACTTGGTCTTCTTGCCGTCATACATCAAGTGGTTCACGAACTTCGACACTTTCTTGTCGTTGAACACGGGATCCGGCAGGATCACACGCTTCTTTGGTTTTGCTTTTCTCATTTCTTTTAATGATTTAATTCTGCATGGGGTTGTTTCTTTTCCGTTCTTCAACGCCCTCACCCGGGCATTTACTCAACCTTTGTAACACTTCTCCAGCAAAACGTTTTGTCTTTTTTACTTTTCTGTCCTCGGCTTTTCTAACCTTCTCCGGTTATTGTCTTACTTCTTTGCCTTAGGACGTTTTGCGCCGTACTTGGAGCGGCGCTGAGTGCGGTTGGCCACACCGGCTGTATCCAGCGTACCGCGAACGATGTGATAGCGTACACCGGGGAGGTCCTTCACACGACCGCCGCGAACGAGCACGATAGAGTGCTCCTGCAGGTTGTGACCCTCTCCGGGGATGTAGGAGTTGACCTCCTTCTGATTTGTCAGACGCACACGTGCGACCTTACGCATAGCCGAGTTAGGCTTTTTAGGGGTTGTGGTGTACACACGGACGCATACACCGCGACGCTGAGGGCATGAATCCAATGCGGGAGACTTGCTCTTGTCGACAAGTTCCTTTCTACCCTTTCTTACCAATTGTTGAATTGTAGGCATTTTGTTTATTTTTTAATTATTATATATTTTGTATATTGTCACACTGATACCATACGGGTATAACATACCCATATTTGGGCTGCAAAGGTACATATTTTATCTTAAACAGCCATATACATTATATAGAAACATCATTAAATACAGGTGATTTTAAATTAATATATACTTTTTTAACAATTTAATTACCTCCGGATAGCTGTATTTGTGATAACAACGACCGTTTTTCATCTATATCTTAAGCTCACACCGACGTCACAGACTCATCATGACGCCCTCCCTGCGGATATCGAAGCGGGGGTGCGACCCTATTCCGGAACAAACGGAATGTCGGAAAATAGCGGACAAAAAGTGTTAAAAACAGCCTCTAAACGCCTCTATTTTGCCATTATTTTCCAGGAAACTGTCGTCGGTCGCAAATATCGCAAAATAGCGCGTGCAACCGCAACCGACTGACAGCGAGACTGTTGTCATGCAAAGAGCACGATTTGTGCAACTTTTTGAAGCCCAAAACGCTGTTTTTTCGCTGCCGTAAGGGCCCCGTTGGTCCACAACGGCGTGCCCGTTGGACTGCGACGGAGGCCTCGCCGCAATCCAACGGGGCCCTCGTTGCAACCCAACGGCAGCCCCATTGGTTTTCCACGGCAAAACAATCGCATGACAAACACGGTTTTTCGGTTTTTCGGGGTCACAAAACTTACTTTTTCGTTTGTCCTGATTTTTTTAGCAGCAATGTTTACAATATTGTCCACGACCGACAGGAGGAGACTGATTGTTCTCGTCAGGGGAACATCATGCGATGTCACGACAAATGTCACGACAAACCAATCCGCAACCGATTTTTATCAAACAAGAACAGAACTTCCACAACCATTAAGCTCCGAAAACAAAAGAAAGCCCCGATTCGGAACGACGGCATCTGACCATCGTGCCCGAATCGGGGCTATAACATCTGCAACGATGTTATGCGTATTCTACGCGGCTCGTCATCGGCCGCTGTCCGGCAGACCCGGATGTCCACCGCTGTCTGTTTCACAGGGGGTCGTCTCCGGGTGGCTATTGAACATATTCGCCGGTATAAGAGAGTGTGCCGGACAAGGTCTCCTGAGATTTATATTGCGTCGCACCGCCTCCGGGATATGCCGTTCCGCTGCTTTTCCTCGACTCAAGCACCTTCACACTGAGCGCCGACAGGTCTATCGCAAGAGAGAAGTCGCCGGTGGAATTATCCGGACCTTTGGACGAACCGTCAATGCGGATGAATGTGTCTGTCCATGAGCAAGTGAACCTTGTCAGCGAGAAGCCGTCCGACAAAATAACTCCCGAAGTCGATGTGCTTGACAAAGCCCAGTTGGCAAACGAGACACCGCTCAAAGGCAGAGTGGACGTGATGGTGGTCGTCCCGCCCATTCTCATCAAGAACAGAGTCAGGTCGACGTTTTGCTCCTGCGTGAAGTTATAGGATGGTTTGGACGGATATTCTGTCTTGGAGACCAACTTGCATGTGCCTCTGAAGTAGGCCATGTTTCCGATTGCCTGTTGGGCCACGCTGATGGTTTTCGCCTGGCTGTCACCGCGCGGTGACTTTGCCTCGACGGTCACAGTCGCTTCCCTGCTTTCGGAACCGGCGGAGACGGCTATCTGCAAAGTGTTGTCGCGGCCGGGCGTCACCCGACACCATCCTGCACTACTGCGGGCCGTCCACGTCCAGTCGTCGGCGGGCAGAGTCACTTGGACCGTCTTCTTGCCACCGCTCTCTGAGAACGTCAGCGAGGATTCGGACAGCTCCAAGTCTCCGTCGATACGGAACTCGACATACGGGGATTCGTATGTCGTGCCCATCACCGTGGCAGTGGCCGTCACTTGATATGTCTCGCCCTTCTGAAGATTGCCGAAGGTATAGGTTGTCGAACCGTCAAGTGTGGCGGAGACATTTTCCACCATGACGCGGTTGCGGTAGAGACGGTAGCCGGTCACAGTGAAGCGGCCGTCGAAGCCGGAGAAACTTCCGCACACGGTCGCCGAACGGTCGCCAACCGAGACGAGACGCACCGCAGGTTTGTATTTTGCCGACTCGTCATAGACTTCCCATGAGGAGGTCTGCGCCCGGCGGGATGTGAAAGAATAGGAGTTGGTGGTCGTCATGACAAAATCATCCGACACGTCGTCATATTTCTCGTAGTCATAGTCCCGAACGTACTTATAGGCGGCAAGAGAGGCACGATACATGTATATGGGCGGTATTGCATTCTCTAACACCTCGACCGTAGCTTTGATTTTCTTTTTCAAATTCGAGACCATGATTTCATTATACTTTTGGGCAAACTCCTTCTCATCATTGGAATAGAGATGTGCCTCGGCAGCGACAAGTCCGAAATCACTCCATATCGTTAGCACTGCGGATGCACCTTTAGAGAACGGTAGAACACTTATCACACTGTTCGCATCACTCAATGCGGAAGACATCGGCCTGATAATGTCTTTCATCACAAGTTCACGCACGAAGTCCATATCGTCACCACGAGTGACGGCCTGCATGCCGCCGCGCGTCATCGCATTTGCCACCCGCTGCGAAGACGTGATGGCGTATGAGTCTTGCTGCTTGGAATAGGTGCCTGTGGAGATGACGATGTCGGCGCCGTCTGCAGTTATCAATGTGGCGACAGGCTCCGGGACAGGACTGAAGGGGTCGTCCTCCAATATGGTAATGCCTTTGGACGAGGCCGACATAAAGGCGGAGACACGTTCGCGGCTGTTCATGTAGTGAAACACCATGACCCCGGGGTCGGTCGGATCATACAGTTCGGTACACATCTCGCAACCATCCACAACGGTCATGCGGGGGACGACACCGTCGGCTTCCGTCACTCCGGGATAGACATAGACAGTCAGCTCGCGGTCGACCCGGCCTGCGTCTTCACCTCCTCCCGGGACTACGTTTTCGTCCTCTTCCGGCGCATCAGAGCCGTCGCTGCCGCAACCGACAAGAAGCGGGAGGGCACAAAGGACACTTAAAAAGAAAAACAAGGATGCAATGATTCGTTTCATAGGCTTTATTTATAAAACATTAGAAAACAATAGGTACGGATATATAGTCTCATACTTGCCAGAATAAAAAAGATCGACAACGCAGGAACTATAATTCCGTACCTATTAATATCAGGTATCAATTCCCGTCATGACATTCACACAACAGGAACACAAGAGAATCATTGGGTGGTTACGCCTCACCCTTGCCGACATTGAACGGCGCAATGGTGCGTGGCGACTGGTTGGGAATGGTGATTTGACCGAACTCACGTTCATAGCGCACTATATTCTCCTGCAAAGCCATGAGCAGACGCTTGGCGTGCTCAGGTGCAAGAATGACGCGGCTGCGCACTTGTGCCTTGGGTACTCCGGGAAGTACGCGGGCAAAATCGAGTACGAAATCACTGCTTGAATGTGTTATTATAGCGAAGTTTGCATATTCTCCCTGTGCTTTGTCCTGCGGCAGTTCCACCTGAAACTGTCCCTGCTGCTGCTTGTTCTCGTTTTCGTTCATAATATTAATAATGTTTTAAATTAGAAGTCTTTGTAAGGCAAAGGTAACATTTTTCTCCTAAACGACAAATTATTATGACGGAAAGTTTACATCACTGTAGCCTTTGGCATAGTTTTCGGAAACCGACAGCCTTACCGAAACACTCTTTCGGACCGCAAAGCCCTACCTTTAACGTTGGACGAGAATGAGAAAAAACAAAAAAGCGGCCCAGATTTTCATCCGAGCCGCTTGTGTGGTGCCACCAGAAATCGTAATCCTTCTTCAAGTGGCTGTATATCATTACTTTTCAGAATCGCACTAACAGCAATCTCCTCCTATTGCTCCACCGCTGGACTTCTGCGTTCTGCGTGTCGTGGAATGCGGATGATTTCTTGATGGCAAAGATAGTGAATTAGTTTGAGAAATCGGCATGATTGGGGAACTTAAATGATGCAATGACTTAATAATTGGACGAATTAGAAAGTCATGTGAAGATTGAACTGCACTTTTTACGATTGGATAGACACAGGATGCCTAACATTTATCCATAAATAAAGCATAAAAGGATCTTGGACATTCGTTAAGTAAATATCCGCATCGTTTAATTTTAGAATCCTATTCCAATTGCCTGTCCGCATTTGTGAAAATTCCACTTCTTTATTGAACAGAGAAAAAGTTGCCCCTATTTCATTAAAAGAACGCACGAGCCTGTTAACAACAATCTCTATTTCTTGAATAAGTAACAGTTGGCTTGCTCTTTTGTTTTTATGAAGTATTATAACCGTATCATCTTTTGATGTTCGTTCCGACATATAATTAAAATAGCCAAAATAGATGTTGGAAGCGCGTAATTGAGTCAATGTATATTGAGTAAGCGATTCAGCCCATATCACCTCTTTTTTCTCATAGTCTGTACAGATTTCTTTAAAATACTCAGATACATGTTTCTGATTGTTATTTATCGCTTCATCAAATGTCTTAATAAACTCATCTATTGAATATATTTTGGTCTCAAAATTAAAGAGCTTGTATAACGTTTTACTCTTTTTGAGTATACCCGCATCGTCACTTACGAAACAATCACAATATGAACCAAAGAAACTATGCATACAGTCAGTTTGCATATTACGGAACTTAACTTTCCTTCGAGTTTCCTTACTAACTTCAAGTAAATCAAGGAGCATATAGGATACATAATATACAATAGTCGCGTCAGATGATTTAAGACCAAATTGGTTTATGACAGCTTTAATCGTTTCTATAAAAGATAACCTTAATGGAGCCGCTTCCAGTTGCTCATTGAAAACATTTTCACAGTCCGAAGTTATTAACGTTGGGTTGTAACTTTTGACAGCATTATCCCTGATGTTCTTATATGAATTTTTATCCTCGTAAAAATTGTCCTTTACAAGTTTTACGAATGAGATAAGATTTTCTTTATCTATTGCAAGTTCTTTTGAACGTATCGGAGTCCTTTTCTTCAACCAATCAAACTCCAATTCTCCTCTTAAATCTTTGATGGATATGTCTATTATATTATTAATGGCATCACATTGTTCTTCTGTAATCTGCGACAAATCAAGTTCGTAAAGCCAAGAAAAATCATCAACTTTCGCTACATTATTAAACGCGGAACGTGGTGACTCTTTTATGACACCAATATTAGGAGATTCATAAAAGATATGATTACCATCCACAATAGATTGCATGAAATCCATCTCGTCATACTTAATGTCAGTCGTATCCTGCTGAAGGTCGAGTAAATGAGCATTTGAATACAGGAAAATAAACTCGTCACGATGAGACAGTATTTTCTTACGCAAAGCAAGATATTTTTCTTCTTGCGATTTAAACAGATGACTAAAAAGTTGTTTGTCAAAATATATGGTAACCATATGCGTATTGAATCTATTTATCTTTCAGCTTCTTGATTTCTCTATCAAAATCGCTTTCAAGCAGTTCCATTTCGCGCTTGCGATAGATTTCAAACTCCTTTTCCGCCTTCTCAACCGCTTGCTTATGCGAAATGTTCCCCTTGCCAATTAAGACCTTTCGTTTGTGAGCGATAATCTGATTGTCAAGTGCCTCTATCCAATCTTTCATGGTCATGGGATTCATTTCCAATGCTTGGAACTCTGCAAAGTCCAAGAAGCCGGAGACAAGCAAGTTCAAACGTTGAAGTTCAATCTCCGACAGATAGTTCTTGGCAATCTTCACGTCATCCTTGGTCACATAGTTACCCTTGAAGTTCGTCATGCCCACAAATGGCTTTTCATTGTCCACGCGATTGTAGATAACTTCCGCTGCCGTATTCTCGTGAACGGCATAATGCAATTTGTTCTGCACAGTGGCAAAGAACATCTTTGTCATCTCATCGCGTGGGTCATAGTCCGTGGCAGTTGCATAAATATCCGTAACCTGTTGATAGAAGTTGCGTTCACTACTACGAATATCCCTGATGCGTTGCAGCAACTCACGGAAATACCGATTACCGCCTTGCTTTAACCGCTCATCATCCATCGCAAATCCTTTCTGGATATACTCATGAAGCCGTTGGGTGGCCCAACGGCGAAAGCGAGTCGCCACCTGAGACTGGACACGATAGCCCAAAGCGATGACCATGTCAAGGTTGTAGTGTAGAACACTGCGCTGCACTTGACGTTTACCCTCTTGCCGAACTGTCAAGAAATCCTTTACAGTTAGATTCGGGTCTAATTCTCCATCATTTAATAGATTGTCTATGTGCTGACTGATATTCTGTTTCGTCGTACAGTATATTTCTGCCAACTGATTTTGTGTCAGCCACAAATCTTCATCAGCAAAACGCACAGACACACGAGTAATCTCGTCATCGTCCTGATAGAGTATTATTTTATTTTCTTCTGCCATATTTTATCTTTTCTAAACTGATGCAAATGTAAACACTGATATGTTATCTCTTTTTGAAGATAAATAAGAAATCTATGAACTTAACATAATTGACTATGCTTGCCAAGTGCCTATTATTACCGGAATGGTTCCTGCTTATATAGGCAGGCGTAGTGTCAAGAATCTGTTGATACCTTTTTATGTCCTTTTGGTTGTCCACTTCATAAAGAGAGGCATAACCATCTTTTTCCAACTCATCCTTAATGAAATTAGAACAACTCATTAGTGTGGTTGCATAAGCATTACATGATGTAGGACTAAGACCTATTAGCTCCATGAACATCAAGAAGTGCTTTCTGTTGAGTATTTCTTTTTCCGTTAACTCTCTCATGATTATGGCATTACAAATCCTTTATTTTCTATTTTATCTATAATTTTCATCAGTTGCTTACATTGTTTAGGAGAAGGCAACTTTCCCAAATTGATATAGTCGCCTATACCATTAATGAACGATAATTCACCATAAGGAAGAATTGCTTCTTTCGCAACCTCGGCATAAACCTTATGCCAATAAGTCGCACCCAACTTAAAGATTTCAACAGATAAGTCAACACTGCTATTGAACTTGTGTGCTCGCTTGGCAACCATTTCCGCATCCCTCGTTTCTTGTAGTGAAACAAGACTGGCTATAAACTGGTCGGAAAGTTGGAGTTTCAAATCCTTGCATTTCTTCCAAGTGTCAAGTTTACGAGACATAGAACGTACCAATCCACCATCAGCCTCTTTCATTAAAAACTCATGGATAGCATGAGCGATTTGCTCCAATTCGGTTGCAAGTTGGTGGTACAATGTCTGGTTTTTCCACATGGAAACCCAATCAAGGTCTGTGTTTTTGGGTAGCATTGACATCAACTTAGCAATAGAATAAGGCACAATCTGTGCCTTATTACCACCCGAAGGATACCACTCTGCTTTGTTTACCATACGGTCTAGGGTGTCAAATACGATAACACAACAAACACATTTCTTGAAATACTCTTCGTTTATGCTATCTCTTGACTTCTCATATATATCGTCAATGGTGCCTGCAAAGCGTTTAAAGTTAATAGCAGAACTTTGACACACTTCATGAGGATTCATAGCAAAAGCATTCAAACACTTTGCCAGTTTCTCTTTTTTGAGGACTTGGTTTTTAGGATGTTTAGCTATGAACTGCTGGCGCTGTGCAGGTGTCAGTTTCATTTGGTCTTGTTCCCATTTTCCCCTTGAACGCTCATAATACCAAATAGTTTGAAATGGATTCCCATTTACCGGTGGTGCCATTGTCTTCAAAGATAGTTTCTCCATCATCACATGGAATGGATGATTAGAAAAGAAGTCTGCGTCGGATACTGCATTTTGGCTATTAGCACATTGAGAAATCCTCTTCGTGATATCATTGTAGCGTTCTACCTCATCTTCTGACATTTCGTTTTCGATATTGAGAACGGTCAATTTCATAGGTACAAAGAGGTTTTTCATATCATCTGCCATCTTTTCTTTTTTGATAATGGCATTAGCCAAAGACGCTGTTGTTTGACCACCATTTATGATTTGTGGATCTCGCATGTGAACTATCTTTGTGCCGTCTGCTGAAAAACGAACAGAACGTGCTACAACGGCAATACCATTGTTATAGGTAAAAAAGTTTTCTGGGGATTTGATAATCGTCTCTCGTATTCCACGATTAATTTTTCCTCGTATACTTAAAAATGCACGGACATTTCCTTGAAGCAACTTGCTACCATATTTTAGATAAGCATTTGCTAAGAAGCTACCAGGAACAATACCCAAATACGCATCATAGTCAGCCTCTTCGCCAATCTGTGCTTTCAAGCATTGTATGCCGTCACATCCAAACTCCTCGGTATCAAATTCAATAATCTCAGAAGAATTAGACGAGTATGTTTGGAAAAACCGTTCTAATGTCCAAATGTTTAATACAACTGGACGGTCTAAGAAATCTTCTCGACTAATATTTTTAACCTGTTTACTGAGGATAGAGTTTGAGATTATAACGAATTTGAATCGCACAATATCCCAGTTCAGTCTGCCTTTGCCAGCTCTTTCCTTTATCTCCTTGGCAATATTTAATGCGGGGTCAGAGTCATCACAATAATCAGACATTTTACCGGTAACGCTCTCCTCTATAAAATTGCGCATTCTTGTATAAAGTTCATCAATGCGTGTATTAGTGAGAGTTTGAACGGTATCAATCTCATTTGAAAAATCACTGGCAATCATTATTAGTGCACCGTCTGCTTCATCGTAGGTATAGGCATCAAACGCCATTAGACGGTTCTTCTTGCCACGAATCTCTACAGAGATGGGCATGGCATCACTAACATCTCCCGTTTCTTCTAGGATTTCGAGAGATTTTTCTATGAATTGTGTTTCTGGAGCCGTTCCTTCATGCTCCGCATCGAAGCGAAGTTGCTCCATGAATTGTTTTCTATAATCTTCTATCTCCATGGGGTCGTTGACTTGAAGGTGTCTAATTCAGACAAAATTATTTCGTACTGTGATTTTGCAATTGCCCTTGGAAGCAAATCTCTCCTCAACCTCGGAAAGTCCTCTGTTACAGCAAACGTCAAACAGTCTGTTATCTCATAAACATAGTTGTCGTATTCTGGAGATCCCTCATATCCATAAGTTGAAAGTTTAGACATGAAAACGTCTCTCACAAACTGATTGTGTATGTTAATCAGTAGTGCATTGACAATATTGTTTAGCTTTAAGCCTTTGTAGTTGGTACTCATCTTTTCAAGAGCAAAAACGACAAGACTACCATTTTCATTTCCATCAAGCTGTTCAATGGAAGAAATTTTAACTAACTCTTTTCCTGAAGAGACTGTTTTAATTTCAATCCATTTATCATCAAAGGAAAAGTCCTTATGAGTCTTTTCTGGACCCATCCAACTTTCAATAGCTTTTTCTACACCAAATGTAGGAATCATTGTGTCTTTCAAGAAGAGCAATTCACCAATGATACCCATAATTTCTGGCTCTGTAAGATTTCCAGTTGATGGCTTAAACAGCTTCTTCCAAGAGAAAAAGCGGTTGCAAATTTCCTTGTAACCTTGGTTTACGTCCGTAATTCCATCTACAGCGTCAGCCAAGTCTTGGCAGAAAATGCTAAAACGTTCGAGCAATTCATCTTTCTCTAATGAGAAACAGATTGAGTTGAAGGAGCCGTGCTTAAACTGCTCGACTAAAATCAGCTCTGAACATTTAACCTTAATGGGTGTAAATGCACCTCTGTATTCAAAAGAATAGAGTCCACTATCGTTTTTCCCGACATACAAATCTAATGCCGGGTTGCCATTTAATCTTTTGTAAAATCCTGCATCGAAACCTTCCTTGAAGGTGTCGAAAATAGAGTTATTCGTCTTCATCGTCCAGTTCTTCAGGTTCGTCCATCAAGTTTTGTGTATAGTAAACTTTATTCACCTTATAGTGTTTGGCTTTATCTACACCTTTCACACCAGGAAAACCCATTGCAAATGCCGCTATGTATGATTGTCCCAAATCACTTCTGAACTTGATGAGTTTCTGCTCTTCATCCTCATTCTCTTTGGGCGGTTTTGGTACAATCAACATTACAATCAGAATTGGCTTCCTATTTGGCAAATGTTCAAAATAAGCCTTTGAGGGGATAGTTCGGTCTATGCTGGAACCTTCTTCTTCCCACTTTGCTTTGCAAGCACTAACGGCTTTAGCAATCTGTTCCTCACTCAATGCCAATTTACCAGCACTAGTGTTAAGAAGGCGCCGTCTTGAGCTGACGACAACAGCATTGTGCTCAATGTGGATAGCACGTCCTGCACAGGTCAATTCCTCTAATCCCTCTATATCAAAATGCGTTTCAGATTCACCTCCTTGGAAAACGATATCCCAATAATCAAGACCTATTGTGTTGACGTCATCTATGAAGTCTTTGATATACTCCTCGTTGAAACTTGGATTCATCTTGGAACACACTATGCCACCAACAAAACTTGAAATCAATGATTTGGGTACATCTCTAACAATATATGCGCCCTTACCAGACTTCTTGAAATTATAGCCTTGGCTCCACAGTTGAAAAGCCAAGGCTTTTGTCTGTGCGACATTCTTCTTGTTTTGTTCGGTATTCAGACTAATGTACGGGGTTTCATGTAAATTACCATAGAATGAAACTTGCTCATTCAGGTCAAATGACATTCGCATTTTGTTAGAGGCAGTGATTTGCAACTCTTCGCAATTATCTCGTACCTTAATACCAAAATCCTTTGGAGTGAGGTGTTGGTCAAACATCTTACGAAGCTGCTCTTTTAAATCTTCTGAAGCCTTTGAAATTTCATCGTACCATCTTGCGCTTGCCATGGTGGTCCAAATCTGAAATATGTCCTCGTATTTAGGTCTATATCCAAACCATCTTCCCATCTGCATTAACACATCAAAGGTCGCTGTGTTTCGATAGAAATAACTGGTAAGTAGACCTTCCAATGTCAAGCCTCGTGAAAGAGCAATACCACCAACTGCAATAACACGTAATGATGGATTTTTTTTATAGTCTAATTTATTACTATTCTTAGACCCATTGACCACGACAATTTTAATGTCTTTGATTGCTTTGATAAGATTCTCTTTATGAAGGACTCTGTCAATAGAAATGTTACCAATAAAAGAATAGTGCTTATTCCATAATTCTTCCAAAGTCTTATATAAAGGAAGGTTCTTGTCGGCATCTGTTCCACTGAAAGAAAATTCTATTTTTGATTTGAAATCATTATAGATTTTCTCAACATGTTCCTTGATTACCCTCTGGACTTTTACAAAGCGTGACATGTTTACAAGCATACTACGTGGTTTCCCGCTATCTCCGCGCAAGTCTCTAATAGCATTAGCTAAGAAGAAGCAATACATGGAATGAGTTAGTGATTTCGGAAAAACGCCATCCCAGTTCTTGCTGTGCTTATAGTAAAATGGACCATTGTTAAGTCCATCTATATCATTAGATGCTCTATCTTTATATTCATCACTTGCATAGTCAGGCTCTTCAATATCTGTAATGAAGCGCACATTTCTATGAAACGCTCCATCTTCATCAAAGATTTTCTTTGCTCCTATATATGTGGATGGACTCGGTAAAACATACATGAAGTTTTCAGGAAAAAGATCTGCATTCTTCATGCTGTCAACTGAATCAGGATCAATGAAACAGTTGGCAAAGGGAGTTGCTGTGAAACCGACATACGTTGCGTTTTTGAACAATGCGCAGATTTGCCTAATTTTTGCATTGGTCTTTGTCGGATTAGTTTCGTCCTTATTAGTGTTCAGTGAAGCGTTATCTGCCTCGTCATCAATAAATAATAGTGGGCAGTCGATATATCCCTTAGAAGGATCGTAGTTATTGTTTTTAAGCCAGTTGTATAGCTTGTTAAGAACCGAAACATTCTTCTTTATGACAAGTAAAACTGTCTTGTGCGAAGCCAAAGATGTAACAATGTTGTCATTGGTCGCAATAAAGTCATACGCTTGTGTCGTTAGCGAAGTTGCCCGTACTTCCTTCATATCCAATCCGACACCGACACGATGCGTTTCTGGTGTTTTAAGAATAGGATTCATGGTGCGGGCTAACCCAACGATGCCTTCGTCAATACGCTGCTGAGTCTGTTGACGTAGGCTCTCTGTAATTCCAGCCAAAAGAATCACAACTTTATAGCCCGCATCAACAGCCTTGCATATCAACCCTGAATAGGTTGCGGTTTTGCCTGATTGCACATCACCAATCACAAGACCTCTACGAAGGCGTATGCCCTCAAATTCTTCAGTCGGGTTGCCAAGGCAATTCATGATTTGAGGGAGAGTTGTTTTGTCAAGGAGTTCAATGCTTTTGGGATTCAGCGAAGAAAACTCTTCAAGATACCTTTTGTATCTCGTCCAAAAGTAAGAGTCTTCAATGTTTTCTTCATGATACCAATCTCTCAACTGGTCGTAATCATCAAAAATGGCACACCCTTTACTATGTTTGATAGAGAAACGTTGTTCTATATCATGGAATACCAGTTTGTACTCGTCCTCAGTGAGTGTAACATTAAGAAATTTTTTGGTGCTCTTAATGTATTTGTCAATGTTATTATAATTGACTTCTATACCTCGATTTATGTCTGCCTTTACATTCTGGTTCGTAATAATCAGAAAACTTTGTAGGAGTTCATTTTCCATATTTTTCGATGCAATAGTTGTTCAACATTCCTTTTAATTCGCTCTTGGTGCAGAAAGGTTCGGAGGTCATAACGTATTCTATAGCCTCTTCTTTGGATTTCCCAAATTTCATAACGGCTTCTACAAGAGTTATACCTTGTTGATACAAATCGTCAAGGCGGTCGTCTTTTTCCGGGATTTCGATAGCTTCGTTGCACCTGTCTATATATATCTGCTGAATGGGTATGCTTAACTGGATTTCATCCAACATAATATCAATGTATGAATGGTAGTCAGCAGGTATATGGTCTTTTACATTTTTGAAAAGTGGATTTTCCTTGTTTAACTCATAATAGAAGTTGTTGTTGCGTCCTTGCATACGGTTCCAAATATAGCTGATATTGGCATCCACATTTTCTTTTCTTCCTCGATGAGTCTGCTTTCTTGTTGCAATATCCATAGCGTCCTTAACCGTTTTTCTTAACTGGTTAAGGATGTTTTTGGGAATCGTTGCAATTCTTTTTGTAATATCAATACCCCAAATATCATCAAGACTGTTGGGAATATCAACTCTAATTCTTGCATTCTTAGTAAGTTCGCCTAAACGCATACCAAACCAAGTGCCCCAAATGATAAGTCTCTTGTTTCGGTATATGTAAAAACCCTGAAGGGAACGAAAATTCTCCGCCCCTCCTGCATTTTTCATATCTTCAGCTGTCATGTCCGTAGCAAACGGCAACACAAAAGCCTTGACTTTAATCTGTCGTTCTATGTTTGAAGAATCACGATTGCTTATGAAAACCTCTTTCTTTTGAGTGGTCTTTTTATTCTTTTCAAGGAAAGGGTCTCTGGGCTTTAACGCGTGATTGTTTATTTTAATTTTAATAGACTTGTCGTCAAGAAATCTATGATAGATTAAAGACAGATAGTCTGATGTCTTGTTTTGTAGTTCAGTAAGCGCATCAAAGATTTGCCCATCGGAAGATTTTTCAAGTACATCAAAGTCTTGCCAGACTACTAATGTGCCATCTTGCGATGACTCTAATAAATTCTTCACATAAGGTATTGATGCAACTTCATCCTTGTTGAGTTCTTGAAGAATCCATGCTTTCTTTTCAAGGATATAGTTATAATCCCATCTGAAAGCATGTACCTCATTAGCTTGTTTACTAATAACAGTTAATATACGACACTGTGACATAGATGCGGATTTCATTCCAAGTCCAAAACGTCCTAGGTCAGTTTCCTGCCGTTCTTCTTCGGAGTCACTTCCATATCTCATTGCCTCAAACAATTCGTCAGAAGACATACCTTTTCCATCATCCAAAATACCGACAGCAAGAGTGTCGTAACTTCTAAGTGGGAAGTATAAGATGACATTTTTGCAATTGGCACTGATGCTGTTGTCTATAATGTCTGCCACTGCTGACTCAAAGGAGTAGCCCATTGAGCGCATTGAGCCCATTAACATATTTGCTCTCGGTATGTTCTCTCTATCTTTACTCATTAGATTTTATTCTCTATAAGAAAGGATTTTTTTTACGACTGCTTTTGCAAGCAGAGGGGGAACAGCATTCCCTATTTGTTGCTGTATATGGGAAATGGGACCTTCAAAGATAAAATCATCAGGAAAACTCTGAATACGCGCAGCTTCTCTTACAGACAATCCTCTATCTTGAAATGGATGAATAAGCATACTTTTGCGATAATTTGATATTACAACAGAAGGCTTGTCTGCTAATAAACGCCTGTAGATACCGCTGTGTGTACGTTTTTTATCTGTATAGTTCTCCATTAGACTGTCAGGAATTGCACGCCAATTTTGCCCCTGTTTTATGTGCTTGTATCTTTCAATAACAAGGTCGTTATTTTTAGAAACAAAATTTTGAGTTGCATTTTCCGAACATTTACGCATTTGCTGAGCATATCCGCTTGCTTCTTCCAATGGAACACGATATGGTAGGATATTGTAACTATCTCCATTATCAAGTATTGGCAAATCACCTATAGCTTCTTCTACACTGATTTGTTTCTCGTGCTTTTCGGGAAACTCGAACTTGACACCATAAGCATTACCAATCAAGAAAAATCGGTTCCGATGTTGTGGAACACCATAATCGGAAGCCCATAGTACCGCTGGAGAAACAGTATATCCAAGATTTTCAAAACATTTCTCAATCATTTTTTGAGTTTCTCCATGATTCATGCTTGTAAGTCCTGATACATTCTCAAAAACAAACCAAGTAGGATGTAATTCATCCACAAAACGAACAAATTCCCTGAACAATAAATTCTTAGGATTATTCATATTTCGATTCATGGTATTTGACAAAGAAAAGCCTTGGCACGGAGGTCCCCCCATAATGATAAAGACTTGATTATCACCTACGATTTCTTTTGGCGATAATTTGGTAATATCGTCACAGATAACATGAGTTCCTTTATGATTTCTTCGGAAGGTTTGAGCTGCGCTTTTGTTAATTTCAATAGCATACTTAACATCAATCCCAGCCATTTCCGCACCGAGACTCAAACCACCAGCACCTGAAAATATATCTAGCCCTATTTTAAGTTGCGTTACATTGTCCTTCCTTTTGGTCATATTGTCAATCTAATACTATTTTAGTATGGCAAGGAATTTTCCTTCATCATTAATTTTCAAGGGTTGAATGTTTTTATTCAAAACATCCAACATCTCGCTTAATTTGTTTGTTTGCTCAATGAGCAAAGTTCTTTGTTTCTGTATCATGACTAAATTATGTCTCTTCTTGCCAAATCATCAAGTGTAACATTAAGGACATTGGCGATTTTTATCATTGTCTTAAAACTTGGCTGACAGGTATTTGTCACCCACCTGGAAACAGTGGTTTGGTCCCGATGTAATTCATCTGCCAGCCACTTGTTTGTAAGCTGTTTCTCAGCGAGTATGACTTTTATCCTATTAAGTTGTTTGCTCATAATCCGGCTGTTATTTAAAGTCTGAATGCAAAGTTACAAAATTACATATAGATGTAACATTAACAGGCCTAAAATTTTGGCAGAAAACATCAATTTTATAGCAAATCCTGCAAATCTGTGTGTATATTTGCACTGGGCTTATTATTTTGGGCTCAGGTACTAATAGGATTGAAACTTGCAGTAGATGCACGAGTTGCGTATATTGAAGTGCCGAAATTCCCGGACAACAAAGTCATAGTCGATTTAGTGTGGGCTGATTGTTTGCATACTTTCCACGGTTATTCTGTCTGTAAAGTTGAAAGTACAACCAAGGTCATGCTACAAAATATGTATGTTGATCGTATTCGTGCCAGTCAGCCTCAACTGTACACATAGGAAAGACTTGCTATTGATGGTGTAACAATGACGGATCTTAATGAAAATTTTATTCGTAATAGCATCTGTCGAGGTATTGATGGCGGACGCATCCTAAAGTTGGTTTTGTCGCCAAATGGAAATCGTTAAAAATGAAATTCCAACCATAGTTTAGAATGTAAAGAGCAACTTGAAGTGCCTCATCATGTGTTGTGCGAAGCTCTAATCAATTGTATGCTATCGGTATTGGGGAAACTTACGATTAGTCTCGCTATCTATGATGACCGCATCGAGATAGCAAGTCCCGGCACGTTTCCTCCGCAGATAACACCCGAAAATATCAAGGAAACGCATGAGTCATTCTCTCATAACTTAAAGGTAGCGGAAGCACTCTATCGAATGACTTATTTGGAAAATTGGGGTAGTGGCGCAAAACGCATTATGGGTGCTTGCCAGGCACAAGGAGTGGACACACCCACATGGTCTTCTGATGGCGGTTTCGTGACCGTCATCTTCAAACGACCTTACTTCAAGACAAGCACTATTGAAACAGACAGAGAGGATAACAAGGCAAGTAAACAGGACAAACACCGCTCAAGTTCAAGAAATAATTCTTTCAATGAGTGAAGGCTATATGACGATGAATGAAATAATGTCCAATATGGGATTCTAACATCTACATCATTCCGAGAAAATTATTTTCTTCCAGCATTAGAGGATGGAGCAATTGAACTATAATATCCAAAACAGCCAAAGCATCCAAAGCAAAAATATAGTCTCACGGAAACGGCTAAAGAATGGTTAACGAATAATACCGATTCATCTAAATCGTAAAAATAGTACCGCAGGTTTGAAAAGTTTTCCGACTTCGGAGGAAAACTCAGCCTCCTGCAAGGGTAAGGCGTTTTGAGCTGCTAGAAGTACTTTGAGCAGCTCAAAACATACCTTGCTGTGTCTTTGAGGACACAAGAATCCTCCGCTTGTCGGATTGGAAGAATACTTTTCAAACTCCGGATTGCTCCATCTGCGAGACCCTTACCGTTTGGATGCAAAGTTACGCTCTTAATACAGTATCGGACAGAGGTTTGAATCGGACAATGGCTGCCTATCAGCGCAATATGCTACCACTTGTCGAAATGCAGGTTCAATCATTTCCTTATTCAAGTGGACAATAATTCAAAAAAATGAAAAACCGGAATACATGAAAAACGAGAAATTCAAACACTTATCAAAAGGATTTATCAAATACCTGCCAAAACTAGTATTGAAGAAAATAAAACAATGGTTGTCCGGCAATTTGATGATACATTGATTTAATGATTTCATGACGTAATGTTGTCACTTCCTAAACTACTATAACTTTGTTTTTGGATACAATTATATAGATAATATTCCATATAAGCGAATCGTGAAATAGCTGGTCTTTCCGTTTTTGGGAACACTCATGCAAAAAGAACCGTTTCTGTATGATGTCCCCGGACAATGGCTACCGTATCGGCGCAACACGCTGCCACTTTCTGGAAATCCATTGCAAGGCAGCAGATTATGTATTCCTTTGTGGCAAAAGAAACAGTAACAATAAAAAAGTATGTATATGGAAATCGTATCAATTGAAAGAAAGACTTTTGAGGCGATGGTCGCCAAGTTTGACCGTTTCGTCAGTCGCATGGATGCCATCTGTCATCGGCACGGAGAGAAGACAATGGGCGAGTGGATGGACAATCAAGACGTGTGTCGCATGCTCAACATCAGCCCGCGCACGTTGCAGACCCTGCGTGACAACGGCACACTGGCTTACTCGCAGATAAACCACAAGACGTATTACCGTCCCGATGACGTACAGCGTATTGTTTCCGTTGTGGAGGATAGATGGAAGGAAGCAAAGTTCAAGGGAAGAACGCTATAAACTTGATGAAATGAACGAAGTAAAATAATGATACCCACTAAATCCAAAAATGTATGAACGAACTGATTAACAAGGACAGCGAGTGGATAATCCACTTCATGGGCAGCCTCGACCGTCTGCTGGACGGCTTCGAGCATCTGACCGCCAACTATCGCCCGACATTGGGCGGAGAACGTTTCTTCACCGACAAGGAAGTATCTGCACGGCTGAAGGTGAGCCGAAGAACGCTTCAGGACTACCGCAACGAAGGACGGATAGCCTATATCCAGTTGGGCGGCAAAATCCTCTATCGTGAATCGGACATTGAAAGGATGCTTGCTAACGGCTATCGTTCCGCTTACCGACAGACGGTAATCTGATTGGAAATCTGATTTTCTTGAAGGAGCGCAGTTTACCGTCTGCCCAGTGATTGCGTCAGCAACGGACTTTCGGCAAAAAGAGAAAGGAACGGCTTACGGACGGAGCATCAAAATCCTGCTTCGTCTGTAAGCCGTTCCTCTCTTCTTTCTTCTGATTTCCCGTCAGTCGCTTGTTTCCGTTGCCGGATGCTCTTCAAGCGTATGGCAGGCAGGGGCAAGGTTTTCGGGCTGAATACGCTAAAACTCGTTTGAGGAAGATTCTGCCAGAAACGGCTTGCCGCCCGACCTTGCCGCTGCCATTAAGCTGTACGCTACCTTTGCATCCGTGCATCGGGAACGAGTGGCTGACGGAATGAACCTCAACTATACCATCGGTTATTACCTCTGACGCTGGCAACAAACAGTGTAATCGGTGTAGCTTTCTTAATGGTGCTAATTTCATTTATTATAAACCGTCTGAACAAGACACTCTCTTTACTGCATATCCTGAATGCAACGGTTATAATCACTTCAATGTTATAGATATCATAACTGATACCATCTGATTGCCTGACATACTTTATCGTGTCAAATTCGTTCAGTTTCTTATTCTTGTAAATGGTATGAATCGCCTTGCGGACATCGCATGAGAACACCCCGAACAGGTCGGCTATCTCGAACTTGGTCATCCACACGGGTGCAGTCGGTATGGTGACTACACCTGTTTCACTGATTGTTATTATTCCTCGAGGCATATCTATCGCATTACTTTAGACATCACGTTCTTTACATTATTCATATCGCGCAGAATAGAGGAATCCAACACACGTGCATAGTGTTGCGTCATTTTTATATTGGAATGGCCGAGCATTTTCGCTACATTCTCAATACTCACACCGTTGGCGAGACATACAGAGGTCGCATACGAGTGGCGAGCTACGTGTGTGGTCAAGGTCTTGTTTATCAGACATAAGTCTGCGATTTCTTTCAGATAGCTGTTCATTTTCTGATTGCAGGGAACTGGCAGCAGCCTGTTTTTCTTTTGGCAAGTCGGATGTTCCGCATATCTGCGGAGAATCTCCAATGGAATATCAAGCAAAGGAATGTTACACATGTTCTTCGTCTTTTGGCGAGGCTTGCGAATCCATAGGTTGCCATTGGAGTCTTCTACGATATGTTCCGGTGCCAGTTGTTGCGCGTCTATGAAGGCTAACCCAGTGAACGCTGCAAAGATAAAGACATCACGGACAATGGTGATACGCTCTAACGGGAACTCCTTGTGATAGATAGTGAGTAGTTCATCCATTGTCAAGAACTCACGGATAACCTCTTTCTCATGAAACTTGATGCCGATGAACGGATCTTTGGTAATCCATTCGTTAGCAAGCGCAAGATTGGTTATCTTCTTCAAGCACTTCATGTAGCGGATAACCGTATTCTGCTGGCACTCCTTCTCTGTTTTGAGGTAGAATTCAAAAGCACGTACCAGTTCACCATTGACTTCCGACAAAGGCAAATCCTCCTTGCCGTATTTCAGTTTGATAAGTTCCGCAAGATAACGCTTACAACTTTCATAACGGCGGACAGTAATCAGGGCATAGTCCTTTCCGACAAGTTCACGGCATTGGTCGTTATGTTGTTGGATAGTTTGAATAAGTGTACGGGCAACTTCCGGTGCTTGGTCTTGTCCGAAGAATTTTTCCTGCAACAGGCGAGCGGTGATGAACTGCCCTTATTCCTCCAGTTCATTGAAAGTCTGGTGGAGTTTAATTCGGGCATTTTCTATGTACGTATTAAGGTCGCAAGATTTGCGGCTTTTCCCTTTGGCGCACTCCTTCGCCTGATTCCACAAGGCAGGTTCAATGCTCTTGCGAATGTTGTTTTCCACTCGCGCACCGTTTACCGTAATGCGCATACACACGGAGGCTTCTCCGTTTTTCAGTAGTTTTGCTTTCTTGATGAAGAAAAGCACGTTGAATGAGTCTCTTTTCATGTTCCTACAGTTTTTTCGTTGGACAAAAGTAGGAAACCATGCACGCTTTCTTGATACGCAAAATATTACAAATCAGAGAGAAGTAACCTTATTCGGTGGAGATTTACGCTCCACCTATTTTGCTCCACCTTTTGGAACACCGGCAACTGTAATATTCTGCCGTTTTTTTGCGTTCCGCCGGAAAATAAAAAAATCCCGATTTCGTTTAGAAATCAGGATTTTACTGTCTTTTGCTTTTCTTCTAAGTGGTGCCACCAGGAATCGAACCGGGGACACAAGGATTTTCAGTCCTTTGCTCTACCAACTGAGCTATGGCACCAACGCCTTGTTTGCTGTTTGCGGATGCAAAGGTAGGTTTTTTTTTGCATATCAGCAAATTTTTCTTATTAAATTTGCACGTGTTTCAAAAAAATGCAGTACCTTTGCACTCGCTTTTAAGGCATCGGGATGTAGCGCAGTTGGTAGCGCACTACGTTCGGGACGTAGGGGTCGGGCGTTCGAGTCGCCTCATCCCGACCAAATCAAAAGCAAGGGGCTGATTTTCAGCCCCTTTACTTTTGGTCGCGGCAAAATGGTCGGACAGAAGTCGGACAGCGCCGTAACGACATTATTTATTAACCGTAGCTCTTTTCTGAAAATGAAGAGGGCAAAAAAATGAATTTTTCTTCTCGAGACGTAATCAACGAAGTTAAGGGATGGACTCCGCCAACCTTTAGCCAGGGCAAGGAGTGTTATGTGAGTTTCTATGCTTTTGATCCTACTACAGGAAGAATGAAACGCAAGAAGATCATGCTTGGCAAGATAAAGGGTAAGATGGCGCAAAGGAAGTACGCTCAGGGCGTCATCCACCGGCTGACAGAGAAACTTCTCGACGGCTGGAACCCGTGGATTGAGGCGTCGGCACCAATGGAATACACTTACTTCACGGAAGTCTGCGACCGGTATTCTCAATATCTGTACAAGATGGTTGAGGACAACGACATGCGTGAGGAGACTTTGGCCAGCTATCTGAGTAGCTTGCGCATGCTGCAGAAATGGGGTGAGCGTGAAGCCATTGTTTATATCTATCAGTTGAATCGCCGCAAAGTCTGCGAGTTCTTGGACTACGTCTTCATCGAGCGCAACAACACCCTTCAGACCCGTAACAATTATTTGGCATGGCTCCGTACATTCTGCAATTGGCTGCTGCAGCGTGCCTATCTGAGCGCCAACCCGACCGAAGGTATGACGGCCGTACAGCGGCGGGCAAAGAAAAAGAACCGCGACGTACTCCCTGACGAAGCTCTGCAGAAGCTACATGACCATCTCGAGCGGACCAATAAACACTTTCTCCTTGCTTGCTATCTATTGCACTATATGTTTATCCGGCCGCACGAGATGACATATATAAAGATATGTGACATCCATCCGGCCGCGCAAACGTTAGAGCTGCACGGCGAGAACACCAAGAACCACAACGACGCGGTTCTGACGATGCCGGCAAAGGTTATCCATCTGATGGTTGACCTCGGCATCTTCAACAGTCCGGGCCGGCACTACCTCTTCAGCACCGGCTTTATGCCCGGATCTGAGAGACAGAGTGAGAAGTTCTTCCGTGACTACTGGCATCGCCATGTGCGCAAAGACCTCGATTTCCCCTCTCAGTATAAACTCTATAGTCTGAAGGACACTGGCATAACTAATATGCTGAAGGCGAACCATGATGTTTTGACAGTAAGAGACCAGGCGCGCCATTCCTCGATACTGATTACCGACACCTATACGCCAAAGGACATCCAGAACGCAAATAAGGCGCTACTGAATTATGAGGGAATATTATGATATCTCCTCATATAATTTCGTAGAAATATCCAGTTTTCAGTTTGTCTACACCTCCTGTCCCGACCGTAATCTCTATCTTCTCGCACACAAACTTTTTGTTGTAGAAGATAAAAGTTTTTGTCGGATCCGGAATGTCATCAGACAAGAACTTAATGACCACTTTGTTTTGGTTCTCAATGGTCTTGTCCAACTCGTTTTTGTTACTAGACTGATGGAACTGGCCAATGAAATGAGTCGCCGGGGTCGACGTAAGAGACAATGATTCATTCAAGCCCAACCAAAATCGGTCACTGTCAGGATATGCGAAATTATATTCAAAGGTCATTGATTTCACCGGGATATATCCGGCGTTGTCTTGGGGTATAGCGCGCAACCTTGTCATCTCATAAGATGTAATATTACTTTTTCTTTTAAAATTGGCAAACATTAAATACATGTTTTCAGATGATTCCGAGTCACGGGATGGGGCGTCAGCTCCTTCATCGACAACGTCAGCAACGCTGACATATTCTCCAGACGGCTCATAGTCTGTATTCTCGCTTACCACAGCTATATGACAAGGGGCTGTGACCTTGTAGTTCATTATCCCGCCTTTCTCGTTTCTGTAGTATAAGAAAGATTCAACAAATTCGTCTTCTGTAGATTCAACCGGACACATCAGAAGTCTGACAGAGTCAGTCGTCTCCTTATTACGGACAATTCCGGTAAATAGCCCAAAACGTGTGAGGACTGGGCCCTTATCCTTTTTGCGTGCATAGTAGAAACCTTTAGGACAATGGAATATATGCGTATATTTCTCCTTAGCTGATAGCCCTCTGTAATCTTCACGCATATCGAAATCGCTGTCATACTCCTTGACGTCGAATGAGTCATACATCTCCTTGGTAATCACCTCACCGACACGATAATCACCATTCTCAATATTATATTCTATATTAGATGCGCCAATATAATTCATGCCGTCCTCGTCGTAGTCCGTTGAGAATTCATCAAGCGGCTCATAAGAAACAGTTGAGTCCGGCAACGTCTCATTATTTGATATAACTATTATTTCTTTGCGTTGATAATCAAACTTATATGAGATATTGAACAGCTTGCCGAATTCATCCAGAAATGTTTTTACCGTCCAATGAGGCAGCATCTCGTTGTAAGCAGTTGTATCGCGTGCGTTAGCAATGTACAAACGGTTCCATGGGTCTTTATCTATTATAGATAAATCAACAGAGAAACCTATATGACGCATTATCTCGCTAAATATATAGAACAAATTCGGCTGAAACCTCGGATTCATGACAATATCGGTGGTATCATCGTTACGAATTTTGCCCTGAATATTACAGTAAAGGCCATGAACAGCATCATATATTGGCATGAGAACATAAACACCTTCATATCCGAGATACGACTGTCTCCGCCATTGCTTTGTCTCACCGAATTTATAAATGACTCCATTTTGGGATAAAGTATTTATATATTCGATGCAAACATTTTTGTTAAAAAGATAATCACGGTTCCATTCGGCGAAGCCGAAAAACATTTTGTCTATATATTCCCCGTAAAACGACTCATCATATTTAAGCGTTCCTTTCTCTGATACGATTTGCAATTTTATTTCTATATTCGTAATAGACGTGACTGTGCCAACACCACTTATTATTAATATGTTATCTGCATATAGCTTGCAATCATTATAAGTAGCTACCCCCTTTTTGACTTCAAGACGGTGCATATTGCCAAAAACCTTGCGGTTGGCTGCTATATTCATGGGGAAAGTAATCTCATAAGTGTACGAGTCCTTTTCCTTGATTGTGATATTTTCTTTGGTAATTTTTATTTTATCGGTCAGTTTGGGAAAGACCTCCTTACCATTGACATAACAGTTTATCATGCGTTATTTCTTAATCGTTCGAAATGTTTCAGTTGTTTATATACACCTTTCGGCCCGTCGATACTGACTTCTGCGCGGATGCCATCATAGAGTTGTACATTAAGAGTGTCAATAACCTCGTTCAGCGCGGTGATTGTTGTCCTCAGCTCTTCGTTGTCGGTAGTGACGTTGACCACCGGTGCAACCACTGCCGCGCTGCTGCCTCCGACGGCACGGCTGACATCGGCTGCCGTCAGGCTGCCGACTGTGTTGTTGCGCTGTGCCATATCAATGAGTTGTAGGGCGGGAAGTATGGAGGCGTTGTTTACCGCCTGATGGTTGGCCACAAACTCGCCCTCATGAACGATGCCGGCACGTCGTCGGTAGTTAGAACCACCGGTGAAACCGCCCTCATAATATCCTGCCTCCTCTGCCTGATGCTGTTTCTTGATGGTGGCAATCTGCAGCGCTCCGGCTGCCAATGCGATACCGGCTGCTATTGGCGCAAGAGTTGGACCCACAATCGGTATTTCTGCCGTCGACGCGTATGCGTTGATTGCCGCTAACGCAGTGGACGCTACTGCTTGCGCCAACTCTATTTTCATTGCCTTTTTATTGGCTTTATTTTTTGCCTCCGCAATCTTTTTGTCTCTCTCTTGTTCTAATTTTTCTTTCTTCTTGGTGTTGTTTCCTGCTGCGTCAATCTGCTTGTCATAGTTTTTGGTAATCTGCGCCACCTCGAGATCCGAGCAAGCCTTGGCGTATGAGGAAGCCCCAGACATGAACGTGCTGATAGTTGAATATGCCGCCTGTGCGCCGGCCACAATAGTCTGCATTGTCTCTGAGTCGAGTTGCCGTTTCGCCTCCTGGTATTCCTTATTGTTCGCATAGTCCTCGCCGTATAGCTCTTTCAACTTAGCATTGACCGTCTGTTGCTGTGTGATGGCTTGAGTTATTGAATATATACCGGTAGCAGCATCATTACCACTTATCGGGCCTTCGGTTCCGGCCATCTTCTTCGCCGTATCGAGAGCCGTGGACGCCTTCGCCTTTACACCGGTATTCTCTGTCTGTGTGGCGGCCAGCTCTGCATATTTCATTTTAATGCTCTGCACGATAGTGTCATACTCCTCTTGCGTCATCTTGCCGGACTTAACCATCGAACTGTATAAACTCTCGACACCCTGAAGCTCAATCTCCATCAGCCGGTCATAGTTCATCTTGCCGGCTTGCTCACGATATTGCTGCAGACGCTCCATGTACTGTTGTTCGAGTTCGAAGCGGTGGTCCTCAGACGCTTCTTCCATCTCGGCCTTCAGGTTCTGCCACTCCTCAGTCCCCTTTTTGAGCAGATCGAGCCGTTTCTGCATGGCCTCCATGTCGTTTTGGAAGAGCGCTTCGTTGAGAGCGTCGTTGTTCATGTAGAGCGCGTCGTTGCTGTCGTAATACTGCGCCTCGATGAGCGCGGCCTTCTTGCGTCGTTCTCTCTCGATCTCCTTTTCGGTGAGTTTGCGCATGGCAGAGTCATGCTGCTCTTTTTTCTTCTGCTGATCGTCGAGCAGCATCTTATACTCGTTGGACTCCCTGCCCCAAATCTCCTTCTGCTTTTCGAGACCCCGCTGCTGGATCTCGAGACGTTCGTCGAGGAAGTCGATGTATTCCTTTTTGCCTTCGGCGTATTGCTCCGTCAATACGGCCAGCTCTTCGTTGGTCTCCGCCTTGGCGGTAGCTGCCGCCTCACGCTTGCGCTTGAGCGCTTCGGCCTCTGCCTTTTTGCGGGCTTTCTCCTCCTTCTCCAGCTGCTTGTCGGTCTTGGTGCTGCCTCCACCGCCTTCAGTATTTTCCCCATTACCATTGCCCGGCTTGGTCTTTGTTCGGTCATCAACGATGCCGTCTTTGTTCATCTGGGCCAAAAGAGCGTCATAGCGTTTGTTCTGCACGGCCAATTCCTTTATTGCGTTGGTCTCGGCTTCTTTCTGCACCCTTAACTCTTCGAGTTTTGCTAATCTCTTTTTGTTCGTCTCTATTTGAGTCCTGTCGCTGGGATCTACTG
>CABUXJ010000003.1 GCA_902495455.1 uncultured Prevotella sp. | reverse complement strand
GACGGACGAAGGGAGGAAGAAGTTCGGATACATCAAGGTTCTGGAAGGACTCAAAGACTTAGAGAAGATGACATGGATGATGAAAATGATAAGAGAAAATGTGTGCAGAGAGTAGCTTGGAAAGGAGGGGAGTGAGATTACCCCACTTAAAGACGTCCAAATGAGCATGCTATGTTAGTATAAGCCGGGGATAAAGATGTGTGCAGAGAGTAGCTTTCGAAGGAGGGGACTGAGATTAGCCCACATAAAGACTTCCAAATGAGGTTGGTATATTGGTTTTATTTGAAATATCACTCCAAATGTCGGATGAATCAAAAAACAGGCATTGGGACGAAGTGTTAAAAACTCAGAACAATCTTTACAAACGCCTCGCAAAACGCGAATCATTCGGAAGAATCCTGCTCTCGGGCCAAAAATCGCGATTTTTTGACGGTTTTTATAACGCGTTGACAATCAATCGAATACGTCGTACAGAAAGATTTTTACATATTCCGCGTCTTGCCGTAAGGGCCTTATTGCATTGCAACGGGGCGCTCGTTGTGTTGCAACGGCGTGCCCGTTGTCGGACAACGGCGTGCTTATTGCGATGCAATAAGGCCCTTACGGCTCGGCCGCCGGAATTTTTCGGTCGGAAAACGACGTGGCGATGTTAAAATCGCGGCATTTTTGTCTCGATTTTGAGAGAAAACGAAATGTTAAAAATTTGATATTATTCTGACGTTCCCAGAGGCGCAGACGCCCCGAAAGCCCCTCCCTGACACCCACTCCAACCCTCCCAATGCTACTCTCTGCACGCATCTTTGTCTTATTGGAAACAACGTAACAAGCTCATTTGGACGTCGTGTTGTTTTCACTAATGCAAAATGTGTGTAGAGAGCAGTCGGGGCAGAGATAACTTTTATCTTTTGTTTTCGTATTGTATTGAGGATTATTTATTATCTTTGCAATGCGTAAAAATACGCAGTCCACTGCGTAAAATGTAAGACGATGTATAAAAGGGCTGAATATCAAATAATTGAGGCTCTTCCGGTTTTTGAAGTGATGAATATGGAAATTAGGGATATCCCTGTAATATGTTCAACTATTTGGTGATATCAATAACCGGGAGGGCAGGCTTCCAGCCTGCCAAAACTCATTCCTTCATCTGTTTTTCCACAGCATCAAGAGGGTGTATCAAAATACAACGGAAGCAACTTGGTAGGGACATAGTCTTGTCTTTGTCCGCAAGCAAAAGACTGGATGTCAATATGATATTTGCGGACAAAGACAAGACTATGTCCCTACGGCAGATTGAGCGTGTCGTACGGAAATCAGTGTTACCGGACAGCAATATTTTAGATTAGTAGATTTGTTTCCGGACGCAGTCGCTCCGCGCGCGGCCTCTCACCACACGTCACACTGCTGTCTCGCGGCGCTCTCCGGCAGCGTCACCGGCAACGCGACGCCGCCGACGGTGCAGTCCTCGAACGTGCAGCGGCGGGTGTGGAAGAGATAGTGGGGATGGGGCGCGTCGGCCACGGAGAAGTTGCGGACACGGATGTCACGGATGGGCTCGGCCTCGTTGCCGTCGAAATAGATGGCGTAGGCCGCGGAGGAACGCGCCGAGACGTTGCTGATGCGGAAGTCGGAATAGCGTGCGGGATAGTTGCCGCCGCGATAGCCGAAATAGTTGGTCTCGAAACGCAGCACGGCGCCGGCCACATCGCCGATGGTGATGGAGTCGACAAACACATCTTCTATATAGCCGCCGCGGTCGAGATTGGACTTGAAGAGCAGAGCGTTCTTGACGTCGCCCACCTCGATGTCGGTCATATAGACACCGCGGACGCCGCCGGACATCTCCGACCCGATGCACAGTCCGTTGCACCGGCTGAAGAAACGGCAGCGGCGGATGACGATGTCCTCGGACGGGCGGCCCACACGGCGGCCGTCGGCGTCACGTCCGGACTTGATGGCCACGGCATCGTCGCCGGTGCGGAAGGTGCAGTCCTCGATGAGCACGCGGCGGCTCGACTCGGGGTCGCAGCCGTCGTTGTTGGGGAAGTGGGAGTCGATGGTGACGCGGCGGACCGTCACGTCCTCGCAATAGAGCGGATGGATGCACCAGAAGGGACTGTCCTTCAGCCGCACACCGTCGATGAGCACGCGGCGGCAGGCGTTGAACTCGATGCCGCAGGGGCGCAGCCGGGTGCCCTCGCCGAACACGCGGTCGGCCACCGGCGTCAGGTCGTCGCCCATCTGCCGCAGCCGACGGACATCCGGCATCTCCGGTGTCTCGCCGTGGGTGCCGTGGACGTTTTCCTCAAACTCGTCCACATCTGTCGGCATGCCCCACCGTGCCATCACCCTGCCACCGCAGTCGATGGTGGCCGAACCCTCGCCGGTCACGGCGACATCGGTCTGTCCGCAGGCGCGGATCATCGACGAACGGCCGTAGAGCTCCGTGCCTTCCCAGCGCGTGAGCACCGCGGGCAAATAGGCATCCGGCTCCGACGTGAACCGCAACATGGCGCCGTCCTTCAGATGAAGACGCACGCCGCTCTTCAGCTCCAGCGGTCCGTCCATGAAGTGGTCGCCCGCCGGCATCATGACCGTACCCCCGCCCACGGCCGAGACGCTGTCGACGAGCGTCTGCAGACGGCGGCGAAGCGTCTGCTCCGGGGCGGCATGGCCCGAGACGGCTTGTTTCGGGGCGAACATGAACGTGCGCTTGGCTATCGACGGCTGTCTGACGCTGCCGGCGATGAGCGACGCCTTGCGCCGGTCGTCGATGCCGTCAAGGCTGAGCCGCGACGCATCGAGCGTGGGACGCACCTTGCGGATGGTGCCGTCGGGATTGTAGAAGAGCGAGTCGACGCAGACCGAACGGCGCACGCCGCAGTGGTAGTCGGGTGCGAGACGGCGCGAGATGTCGGCCGTATGGTAGAAGAGATAGTCCTGGCCGCGGTAGTTGACGATGGAATGATGGTTGGTGCCGCTGTTGACCGGGTCGAGTATGACGCCCCTGTATGTATATGGTCCCATCGGCGACGTGGCCGTGCAGTAGGCTATGCGCGGCTCGTGACCGCGGAAGGGGCCGTCGGAATAGGACATATAGTATATACCGTCACGCTTGTGGACCCACACGGCTTCAAAGAAGTCCTTGACACCCTCGACGACGTGCACCTTGCCGTCGTAGGACACCATGTCGTCATTGAGCCGGACGCAGCAGACCGTGTTCTGCCCGACGAAGAGGTAGGCCTGGCCGTCGTCGTCGATGAAGACGGCGGGGTCGATGAAGTCTCTGTCGCAGACCACACCGGGAGAGTCTATCGAAAGAAGCGGCCGGCCGAGCGGGTCACGAAACGGTCCGCAGGGGGTGTCGCCCACGGCCACGCCGATGTGGCGCCGGTCGGTGGGGTAATAGAGGTAGTAGCGGCCGTTGCGGAAGACGCAGTCGGGGGCCCACGCCGCGCTCTTCGCCCATGAGGTCTGGCGGAGCGGGTTGAAGATGACGCCGTGGTCGCGCCATGTCACCATGTCGGTGGTGCTGTAAGCATGATAGTCCTCCATCGAGAACGAGACGGCGTCGTCCCGGTCGTGGCTGGGATAGACCCACAGTGTGTCGCCGAAGACATGGGCCGAGGGGTCGGCTGAGTAGGCGTCGAGGATGATGGGATTGGCCGGTTGCGAGTATGCCGGAACTACGGCCAGCAGCAGGAGGATGATTGTCAGCAGTGTCATCAGGTCTGTATTATATTATTGTATGATTATATTATTGTAGCGATGGTGCACGGCCGGACGCAATGTGAATGAATTCACAGATTGCCGGGATGCAGCTTGTCGGTTGCAAAGATAATAAAAATCCGGCTTATCTGACATCCGGAGTGATGAACTACGCATCTTTATCTCATTTACACCAACCCCACTTAAAGACGTCCAAATGAGCTTGCATTTTGATACACCCTCCGAATGTTGGGAAAGCCTTGCTAATGCCGGTCGTCAATTATGACCGACGATTTCCCTCAGTTCCGACATTTCCTTCAGTCTCACCAACCGCTCGTGCTCAAACTCCTCCGTCACTTCGAGCTGCCACGTCACGTGAAACGGTATGTGCGCCGCCCACGCGCCCACAGCCAGTGCCGGAGCGATGTCGCTGCGGAAGGAGTTGCCCACCATGAGCAGCCGGTCGGGCGTGATGCGGAGCCGGCGGCACAGGGCGCGATAGGCCTCACCGGTCTTGTCGGAGACTATCTCCACGTGGTCGAACAGCGGCGCAAGCCCCGAGCGCTGCAGTTTGCTCTGCTGGTCGAGCAGCTCGCCCTTGGTGAACACCACTTTGCGGATACCGCCGAGCGCCCGGAGCGTCTCCCGAACGCCGGGCAGAGGGGTGGCCGGCAGGGCAAGCAACTCCTTGCCCATGTCGACGATGCGCCCGATCTCGTCGCCCGTGACACGCCCGTGGCTCACACCGACGGCATTTTCGACGAGCGACAGCGTGAACGCCTTGGTCCCGTAGCCGAGCAGCGCCATGTTGCGGGCCTCTGTACGGAACAGTTCGCCGGCAATGCTGTCGGCGTCGCCATAGGCGGCCAACAGTTCACAGTAGCGCCGCTCGACGTCGGCAAAATGGGACTGGCAGTCCCAAAGCGTGTCGTCCGCGTCAAACGCTATCACGTCGATGCGGTCACGAAAGGATGTTGTCTGCATGATGGCGCAAAGGTACGAAAAAAGTTGGTTTATCCGACATTTGGAGTGATACATCTGTCTGCTCCTCCACTTGTCGGGATTGATAGGGACATATTTTTCGCTACGCTCAACAACTCGTCTTGTATTTGTCCGCACGCGACGATACGGACAAAAACAAGACTATGTCCCTACCAATCCCGATAAGTCCCAACAAGCGGAGGAGCAGTCAGCATATATTTGTCAAATGAGCCATATCACTTCAAATCCCGGATGGACAACAACAAAAAATGGAAAGAGCAGGCTACGTTTGCGGATAATTTCGTATCTTTGCATCAAACAATATGTTGTTTGTTTGGTGGTATTTTCTGTAAATAAAAACAATATGATAGCATTTGATATCTCAAATCCCAAAGAAGTCGCTTCTCAGATTGCGGCGAGGGTGAAAGCCCGCCGTCTGGAACTGGACCTGACTCAGGAAGGCCTGGCCACGAGAGCCGGAGTCAAGTTTGCCACCTATCGCAGATTTGAACAGACGGGAGAAATTTCCTTGAAGGGATTGCTGCAGGTCGGATTTGCCCTGAATGAACTTTCGGAGTTTGACGCTCTTTTCGCAAAAAGACAATACCAATCCATTGACGATGTGCTCAATGAGCAAAGTGTCACACGCAAGAGAGGAAAGAAAAAATGAATGGCATAAAGCAGATAGAGGTCGTATGTGACGGCAGTTTGGTCGGGCGTCTGGCTCTGACCAAAGAGAGACTGTGCGCATTTGAATATTCGTCAGAGTGGCTCAAAGCGGGATTTTCCATATCTCCGTTTGAATTGCCTTTGCGCAACGGTGTTTTCTTGGCGAGGATCCAACCATTTGAAGGCGGATTCGGCGTTTTTGACGATAGTCTGCCGGATGGCTGGGGGTCGCTGGTTCTTGACAGATATTTGCAGCAGAACGGCATCAATCCGCACACATTGTTGTTGCTTGACCGCCTTGCGCTGGTCGGTTCTACGGGGCGTGGCGCACTGGAGTTCCGGCCGGACAGGAGTGTCGTCTCAAAGCGCGACTATGCGGATTTTGAGAAACTGGCATTGGAGGCGGAACTGATTCTTGACAGTGATGACTACACAGGCGAAGGAATAGAGGAATTTCTGTATAGAGGAGGCTCCCCCGGCGGTGCCCGACCGAAGATTTTCACCCGTCATGACGGAAAGGAGTGGCTGGTGAAGTTTCGTGCGAAGAGAGACCCCGGACACATCGGTGTCGATGAATATAACTGTTCGCTCCTTGCAAGAAAGTGTAAAGTCGAAATGCCGGAAACCCGCTTGTTCGAGGGCAAATACTTTGGTGTGGAACGCTTTGACCGTACGCCAAACGGCAAATTGCACGTTGTGAGTGTCGCCGGACTTGTCGGTGCGGACTATCGTCTGCCGAGCATAGACTATGACCATATCTTTCGCCTGTGTGCCGCTCTGACACATAGCGTGGCAGAAACAAGGAAAGTCTATCGCCTGATGGTATTCAATTGGCTGATAGGCAACAAGGATGATCATGCCAAAAACTTTGCTTTCATCCGTCGTGACGGCGAATGGCACTTCGCACCGGCATACGACCTGTTGCCAAGTGACGGAATCAACGGATACCGGACAACGTCCGTAAATGACAGCATAGAACCGACTGCGTCCGACCTGTTTGCCGTGGCGGCAAAGGTCGGGATAGATGAGGCGGAAGCGACGGCGGTGTTTGAGAGTATGAGGAAAACGGTGGCGGAATTTCACGCCGTGTGAACGGGCCGCAGACGACGGACACATGACTTCCTAATTTCATCATAAATCCTGTTAAACAGTGTGCAATGATGGGAAAAATACGTATTTTTGCAATTCAAACCGCCGGCGATGATGTATCGCGTCCACGCCCGCGCATCATTTGCGGACTGACGGCGACGTGCATGTATCACCACACCGGCATAAGAAAACAAGACATACGAATCAATGGCAAACAAACTTTGGGAGAAGAACTTTGAGGTGAACGCCGAGATAGAGCGCTTCACCGTCGGCCGCGACCGCGAGATGGACCTCTATCTCGCACCATACGACGTGATGGGCTCGATGGCCCACATCACCATGCTGGAAAGCATCGGACTGCTCGGGCGGGACGAACTGCCTCCGCTGCTGGACGCGCTGAAAGATATTTACGCCATGTGCGAACGCGGCGAATTTGTCATCGAGGAGGGCGTCGAGGATGTCCACTCGCAGGTCGAACTGATGCTCACCCGAAGGTTGGGCGACATGGGAAAGAAGATTCACAGCGGACGCTCGCGCAACGATCAGGTGCTCGTCGACCTCAAACTCTTCATCCGCCACGAGCTGCGCGAGGTGGTCGACGGCGTGGAGGAGTTGTTCCGCGCCCTGATAGCCAAGAGCGAGGAGCACAAGGACGTGCTCATGCCCGGTTATACACATCTGCAGGTGGCCATGCCCAGTTCCTTCGGACTGTGGTTCGGCGCCCACGCCGAGAGCCTCACGGACGACATGCTCTTCCTCCAGGCGGCATGGCGCATGACCAACCGCAACCCGCTCGGCTCGGCCGCCGGCTATGGTTCGTCGTTCCCGCTCAACCGTCAGATGACGACAGACCTGCTCGGATTTGACTCGATGGACTACAACGTCGTCTACGCCCAAATGGGACGAGGCAAGACAGAGCGCAACGTGGCCTTCGCGATGGCTTCCGTGGCGGGCACACTGGCCAAGCTGGCCTACGACGCCTGTATGTTCAACAGTCAGAACTTCGCCTTCGTACGGCTGCCGAAGGAGTGCACGACGGGCAGTTCGATCATGCCGCACAAGAAGAACCCCGACGTCTTCGAACTGATACGCGCCAAGAGCAACAAGCTCCAGGCTCTGCCGCAGCAGATAGCTATGATAATGAATAACCTGCCGACGGGCTATTTCCGCGACCTTCAGATAATAAAAGAGGTGTTCCTCCCGGCCTTCGCCGAGCTGAAGGACTGTCTGGCGATGGCGACATGGATAGTCAGCCGCATCGAGGTCAACGAGCACATACTGGACAACAAGATATACGACCCGATGTTCTCCGTCGAGGAGGTGAACCGTCTCGCCGCCGAGGGCATGCCCTTCCGCGACGCCTATAAGAAGGTGGGACTGGATATCGAGGCCGGCCGCTTCACACCGGACAAGAACATCCGTCATACCCACGAGGGCAGCATCGGCCGGCTTTGCAACGACCGCATCACGGCGCTGATGGACTCAATCACGGCCGGCTTTGACTTCTCGCGGGTCGACGAGGCCGAAAGGAGGTTGCTCTCATGACGCGACGACTGAAACACGGTTTTACCGCCGCGCTCATGGTCGTCATGATGGCCGTGGCGGGAGCATGCAGCGACGACGTGCAGGACCAGTACAGCACGGAATATCCCTGCCGGTTCACGTTCGACACGCGGCTCCATCCGACGAGCCTGCTGACGCTCGCGCTGGACAATCCGGGGGCGTTTGTCCGCGTGGATGCCGTCCGCGATGGCAATCTGACATATCTCACGATGAGCAGCAACAACGGACGTGACACGGAACGGCTGCCACTCACGACGGACAAGGAGAACTATCTCGTCGGAACGATGGGGGCAAACGGTTCCATCATCGTGGGCTGTTCGACGTTCAACGGACTGCGTGCCTACGACAGTCAGTGTCCCAACTGCCTGAAGGAGCGCACGGGCAACGCGTTTCCCCTGACCTGGACTGCCAACGGTCAGGCTGTGGAGTGTGCCACATGCAGTCGGCGATATGAACTCAACTACGACGGACGGGCGGACAATGGCGTGCCTCTGTTGCAGTATAAGGTGGGACGCAACGCCACCACGCTGTCGGTGTACAATTAGGAGTGGTGAATGGTGAGTGGTGAATGGTGAGTTGGTCGGCCTGCGGCCGATGTTGAATTATTGAATGTTGAATTATGCCTGCGGGAACAACAATTCCCAACTATGTCGGAAGCACTAACGTAAATTCATCATTCAATAATTCAACATCGGCCGCAGGCCGACCAACTCACCATTCACCATTCACCATTCAACATTTTTTTTAAATTGTTTGGCCGTTACGGGAAATAATCATACCTTTGCACCCGCAACACCATGCGGAAATAGCTCAGTTGGTAGAGCACGACCTTGCCAAGGTCGGGGTCGCGGGTTCGAGTCCCGTTTTCCGCTCCACAGACGCATACGGATGCCGCAATGGTGGAATTGGTAGACACGAGGGACTTAAAATCCCTTGGCCAGTGATGGCCGTGCGGGTTCGAGTCCCGCTCGCGGCACATCGGCATCCGAAGCCCCGCCACAATGTCAACAGGACATGATGGCGGGGCTTTCGCGTTGTCGCGGGATTGGCGCCGGAAGCCGGCCTCGGCCCGGATAATGATTAATAAAACATAAATTTCGCGGCGTTTTGTCCGCAGTACAATATTAATAACATAACTTTGCATAAATTCATGTTGCGTCCGGCCTCGTCGGTACGGAATGGTAAAGTAAAACCTATACTACATTATTTATATGCAAACAAACAAGTTCTTATTGTTGTCAGCTGCATCGGCACTGATCCTGACATCATGTTCGTCAAAGCTCGGCTCACTCTCAGCCGACAATTTCAACGTCGTTCCCAATCCGCTCGAGACCGAAGTCGGAAAGGTGCCCGCCACCATCAACGGCATGTTCCCCGAGAAGTATATGAAGAAGAAGGCTGTCGTCACAGTCACACCCGAACTCCGCTATGCCGGCGGTAAGGTGGCACGCGGAACAAGCGCCACATTCCAGGGCGAAAAGGTGGAAGGCAACGACCAGACGATATCCTATCTCGTGGGCGGCAACTACACGATGAAGACCTCGTTTGACTACGTTCCCGAGATGCAGAAGAGCGACATGTACCTCACCTTCGACGCACGTGTGGGCAACAAGAGCGTTGAGGTGCCGGCCGTGAAGGTGGCCACAGGCGTCATCGCCACATCCGAACTCTACGGACGTACGCTCACGGGAGCACAGGGTTGCATCGCACCCGACGCTTTCCAGCGCGTCACCGAGCAGAAGCAGGAGGCCAACATCAAGTTCCTCATTCAGCAGGCCAACCTCCGCAAGAGCGAACTGCAGAACAACTCCGTCACCGAATTTGTCAATCTGCTCCAGAAGATTAACGCCGACCGCGAGGGACTGAACCTCAACAACGTGGAGGTATCGGCTTACGCATCGCCGGACGGTGGTTTCAAACTCAACGACAAGCTCGCCAACCAGCGTCAGCAGAACTCGGAGAAGTTTGTGGAGCAGCAGCTCAAGAAGGCTAAGGTCGACGCAGAGGTCGACGCCAAATACACCGCTCAGGACTGGGAAGGCTTCCAGCAGCTTGTCGCAGCATCCGACATACAGGACAAGGACGTCATCATTCGCGTCCTCTCGATGTACAAGGACCCCGAGGAGCGCGAGCAGCAGATTAAGAACATGAGCGCCGGATTCAAGGAACTGGCCGACGGCATACTGCCGCAGTTGCGCCGTGCCCGTCTGACAATCAACTATGAGGTTATCGGCCGCGACGACGAGCAGATTGAGGCTCAGCTCGCTTCCGACGCAACGAAGCTCAGCGTGGAGGAGATGCTCTATGCCGCAACGCTGACCGACAACGCCGCCGAGCAGGAGGCACGCTACAAGAAGACCATCGAGGTCTATCCCAACGACTGCCGCGCATACAACAACGTGGCCGCTTTGGAATATGCAAAGGGCAACTATGATGAGGCCAAAAAGTACGCACAGCGTGCCGCTGCCATCAACCCGAACAACGGCGAGACCAACGCCAACCTCGGTCTGCTGGCTCTGAAGGCCGGCGACACCAAGACGGCAGAGACTTACATCGCCAAAGCTTCGGAGGCTGAGGGGCTGGCCGAAGTGCAGGGCAACCTCTATCTGGCACAGGGCAAGTACGCTCAGGCTGAACAGGCTTTCGGCAAGACAAACTCCAACAGTGCCGCTCTCGCGCAGATTATCAACAAGAACTATGCCGCCGCTGCCAACACTCTCAGCAACGTCAAGAACGCTGACGCAATGACGGAATATCTCAAGGCCGTGCTCAACGCACGTCAGGGCAACAACGGTGCCGCCCAGACAGCTCTGCGCAACGCCATCAGCAAGGATCCGTCGCTGGCCGCATACGCCGCCAATGACCTTGAACTGGCCAAAATAAGCAAGTAAACCGAAATGCAACAATGAAGGACAAGTTCCGTCATTCAACTTATAGCAAGCACCCATCACCCCTCGCCGCAGGGATGATGGGGCTTGTCGTTTTTGCTTTCGTCATCATCACGACGATGCTCTCGGCGTGTGGAAGCAAGGGTGGACACTTCCGTATAGAAGGACGTTTCCGCAGTTTCAATCAGGGAGAATTCTACATCTACAGCCCATACGGAGGCCCGACAGGCACCGACACCATCAAGGTGGCGGACGGACGGTTCGCTTACGAGGTGGCGATAGAGGAGCCGACGACATTTGTCATCATCTTCCCCAACTATTCCGAACAAGTCGTCTTCGGCCGGCCGGGAGCCACGGCAAAGATCAGCGGCGACGCTTCCCACCTGAAAGAGATGGAAATCAAAGGCACGGATGATAACAAACTGATGACCAATTTCCGCATGAACGCCAACAAGATGTCGCCTCCGGAAGTGCGTGAGGCCGTCGAGGCGTTTGTCCGCGAGCATCCGGACTCGCCGGTGGCGCAGTATCTCGTGGACCGTCATCTCGTGATGTCGCCTTCTCCCGATTATGCCAAGGCCTACGAACTGTTGGGCATCATGATTGCGAAAGACACGCAAAACGTATGGCTGAAGAACATGCGGAAGCAATTGGCCGGACTTCGGGCGGCTGCCGTCGGTACCACACTGCCGTCGTTCACGGCTGCTGACACCGAAGGACGGCGCGTGACCAAAGCCCAACTCGGCGCCAAGGTCAACATCGTCTCGACGTGGGCGACGTGGAGCTACGACAGTCAGATCATGCAACGGCGGCTGCGGACGATGAAAAAGAAGTATGGAGACGACCTCGCCTTGGTGAGCATCTGTGTCGACGGACGTCGCGGTGACTGTACGAAACGGCTCGAACGAGACTCCATCGACTGGCCTAACGTATGCGATGAAAAGATGTGGGCGACCCCGTTGCTCTCGACATTAGGCCTCGCCACGGTTCCGGGCAACATCGTTGTCGACGGAAAGGGGCGTGTCGTAGCCCGCAATCTCGACAGCCAGCGGATGGAAGAGAAGATCAAGACCATGCTGAAGTGACGCCGGCTGCCCCATTATTCCCATCTCTTCAATATTCCCATAAATCCCCATCAACTCCCATCAATTCCCATAGCCTCCCATAATCTCCCATTAAACTCCCACTAACCCCAACCCATCATGCTTGTAAAGACATTCTGTGCAGCCGTGACAGGACTTGAAGCCACCGTCGTAACGGTGGAAGTGAGCATCTCACGCGGTGTGCAATTTCACCTGACAGGACTTGCCGACACTGCCGTGCGTGAGAGCCGCGACCGCATTGTGGCCGCGATGCAGAACAACGGCTACCGCTTTCCCGTGGCCGACGTGACGGTCAACATGGCTCCTGCCGACATCCGCAAGGAGGGAAGCGGCTACGACCTGCCGCTTGCCGTGGCCATATTGGCGGCCGACAGCAAGGTCGAAAGCTCCATGTTGTCTGACTATATGATGATTGGAGAGTTGGGTCTGGACGGTCGTCTGTTGCCCGTGCGCGGCGCCCTGCCCATCGCCATCAAGGCGCGGGCCGAACACTTCAAGGGACTCATCGTGCCTCGGCAGAACATCCGCGAGGCCGCCGTGGTCAACAACATCGACGTCTACGGCATGGACACCCTTGCCGACGTCATCCGCTTCTTCAACGGAGACACCTCTTTCGAACCCACGGTGATAGACACGCGGCGCGAATTTTATGAGCATCAAGCGCATTTCGACTTCGATTTCGCCGACGTGCGCGGTCAGGAGAGCGTCAAGCGGGCCCTCGAAGTAGCAGCCGCAGGCGGTCACAACCTCATCATGATAGGCCCGCCGGGCAGCGGCAAGTCGATGATGGCCAAGCGTCTGCCGTCCATTCTGCCGCCGCTGTCGCTTGCCGAAAGTCTGGAGACAACCCAGATACACAGTGTCGCGGGCAAACTGAGCCGTGACACGTCGCTCATTACGCAGCGGCCGTTTCGTGCGCCCCATCACACGATATCTCAAGTCGCCCTTTGTGGCGGCGGTGCCAATCCGCAGCCGGGTGAGATGTCGCTCGCTCACAACGGTGTGCTCTTTGCCGACGAACTGCCGGAGTTCAGCCGCAGCGTCCTCGAGGTGATGCGCCAACCGTTGGAAGACCGCAAGATAACCATCGCCCGGGCGAAATACACCATCGAATATCCGTGCTCGTTCATGTTTGTCGCCTCGATGAACCCATGCCCCTGCGGCTACTATGGCGACCCGACACACCAATGCGTGTGCAGCCCCGGCCAGATACAGCGGTACATGAACAAAATCAGCGGACCGCTGCTCGACCGCATCGACCTGCAGATTGAGATTTCCGCCCTCCCCTTCAGTGACATCTCCAAGGCCGAACCCGGCGAACCCTCGTCGGCCATCCGCGAGCGCGTCATCGCCGCCCGCCGCCGTCAAGAGGAACGTTTCAAGGAGCACAAGGGCATCCACTGCAACGCGCAGATGACCGAGAGCATGATCCACCAATATGCCCGGCCCGACGCCTCTTCGCTCGACATGCTGCGCACGGCGATGGAACGTCTTTCCCTCTCCGCCCGTGCCTACAACCGTATTCTCAAAGTCGCCCGCACTATCGCCGACCTCGACGGCAGCGACAACGTGCTGTCACACCATCTCGCCGAAGCCATCGGTTACCGCAACCTCGATCGCGGCGACTGGGCAGAGAGGGGAGTGTGAGGGTCGGCAAATGAAAATACGGCCATTATTCCTGTTTCTGATTCTTATTTCGTACATTTGTATCTCATAAGACAATAGCATAAATCATTACCCTGCCATGACAAAACATCCCGCAAAGACAGACATCGCCGTGCTGATGGTCTTCTTCAACCGTCCCGAGACCTTCCGCCTCGTGTTCGCCGAGGTCAAGAAGGCGCGTCCCTCACGCCTCTTCCTCTATCAGGACGGCCCGCGTGGCGAGCACGACATGGCCGGTGTGGAGGATTGCCGACGCATCGCCGAAGACATCGACTGGGAGTGTGACGTCCACCGCAAATATCAGGAGCGCAACTACGGCTGCGACCCTTCGGGATTTATTGCCCACAGATGGGCGTTTTCGCTGGCAGACAAGTGCATGGTGCTTGAGGACGACGTTGTCCCGTCGCAGTCGTTCTTTCCGTTCTGCAAGGAGATGCTCGACCGCTATGAGCACGACGAGCGCATCACGATGGTGGCCGGATTCAACACCGACGAGATCAGTCCCGACATTCCCGACAGCTATTTCTTCACCTCGGCGTTTTCCATCTGGGGATGGGCCTCGTGGCGCCGTGTGGTGGAACGATGGGACGGTGACTATACGTTCATGGACGACGAATACAACATGCGCCAGCTCAGCGCGCTGATACGCCGCCGCGGCTATCGCCGCGACCTGCTTAGGATGTGCCGTGACCACCGCGCCTCAGGCAAGCAATATTTTGAGAGCATCTTCTGGACCGACATGCTCTTCAATTCCGGACTGGCCGTCATGCCGACCCAAAATATGATCAACAACGTCGGACTGACGGCCGACTCGACCCATTTCGCGGCCTCATTAGAGACCATGCCGCGCCGCCTGCGCCGCATCTTCACCATGCCGCGTCACGAGACGGACTTCCCCTTGCGCCACCCGCGATATGTCATAGAGAACGTCGAATACGGCGAACGGCTCTATCTCGTCAACGCCTGGAACCATCCGTGGCGCAAGGTGCAATATTCCATCGAGGAGCTGTGGAACAACCTGCGCCGCGGCCGCTTCTCGGTTATCACCACCGCCTTGGGCCAAAGGATCGACAAGTGGACAGGAAGGCACAAGTTTAAATGAAGAAGGTGTATCAAAATTCGGTATCAAAATACGAACTCATCATTTAATACGGCAAAAACGTCAGAATAATATCAAATTTTTAACATTTTGTTTTCCTTCAAAATCGAGACAAAAACGCCACGATTTTAACATTACCATGTCATTTTCCAGCCGAAAAATTTTTGCGGCCGAGCCGTAAGGGCCTTATTGCATCCTGGCGGGCATGCCGTTGGTCTGCAACGGGCACGCCGTCGCAATGCAACGAGCGCCCCGTTGCGATGCAATAAGGCCCTTACGGCAAGACGCGGAATATGCAAAAATCTTTCAATATGATGTATTCTACTGGCTGTCAACGTGTTATAAAAATCGCCGAAAAATCGCGATTTTTGACCTGAGAGCAGGATTTTTCCGAATGACGCGCATTTTGCGAGATGTTTGTAAAGATTGTTCTGAGTTTTTAACATTTCAATATGCTTTAAATGAATGAGGACGTATCAAAATGGCTACATGCTACTTGGTAGCGAAAAATATGTCCCTACTGTGTGCTTCCTTTTCATTTTGATACATCCTCCTTCGAAGGAGGGGAGTGAGATTACCTCACGTAAAGACGTCCAAATGAGTTTGTTACGTTGAATGAAGCTGCGATAAAGATGTATGCAGAGAGTAGCATAGTGGTGACGGTAGAAGGACTGTACTGACTGCGGACAATCGTGGGCGGTAGGGGCGGGTGATGTATCGCTGCATGGTTTGTTCATTCGTGCGTATGCGGCCTGTCGCGGATAATGTGGACAATGATATGGGCAGAGTTGGGTTTTGCTTGCATTTATTTTGCCCTTCGCCCAAATATTAGTAATTTTGCAACGGACAATTCATACATTATTAAATATAAATAAAGACAATGGCAAAGAAAGCATTACTCATGATTCTCGACGGATGGGGAATCGGAAAACATGGTTGCGGTGACGTCATCTACAACACGCCCACACCTTACCTCGACTATCTCACGGCCGTCAGCGCCCACTCACAGCTCGAGGCTTCGGGCGAAAACGTCGGTCTGCCCGACGGACAGATGGGCAATTCGGAGGTGGGACACCTCAACATCGGCGCCGGACGCGTCGTCTATCAGGACCTCGTGAAGATAAACCGTGCATGCAAGGACGGCTCCATACTCCAGAACCCCGGCATCGTCGCTGCATATAGCTACGCCCGTGACAACGGCAAGAAGCTCCACCTGATGGGTCTGACCAGCAACGGCGGCGTCCACTCGTCGCTCGACCACCTGAAGAAGCTCATCGAGATCGGCAAGGAGTATGGACTTACTGAGACCTACGTCCACTGCTTCATGGACGGTCGCGACACCGACCCGAAGAGCGGTGCGGGATTTATCAGCGAGATTGACACCGTATGCCGCGAGAACGGCGCACACATTGCCAGCATCGTCGGCCGCTTCTATGCTATGGACCGCGACAAGCGCTGGAACCGTGTCAAGGAGGCCTACGACCTCATCGTCAACGGTACGGGCGTGAAGGCCGACGACATGGTCAAGGCCGTTGAGGCAAGTTATGCCGAGGGCGTGACCGACGAGTTCATCAAGCCTATCAGCAACGCCACCGTCGACGGAACAATCTCGGAGGGCGACGTCGTCATTTTCTTCAACTTCCGCAACGACCGCGCAAAGGAGCTCACACAGGTGCTCACACAGCAGGACATGCCGGAAGAGGGCATGAAGACCATATCCGGACTGCGCTACTATTGCATGACGCCCTACGACGCTTCGTTCACCGGCGTGGAGATACTCTTCCCGAAGGAGAACGTGGAGAACACGCTGGGCGAATATCTCAGCTCACAGGGCAAGCGCCAGCTCCACACGGCCGAGACGGAGAAGTATGCTCACGTGACATTCTTCTTCAACGGCGGACGTGAGCAGCCCTACGAGGGCGAGGACCGCATCCTCGTGCCCTCACCCAAAGTCGCCACCTACGACCTGAAGCCGGAGATGAGCGCATACGAGGTGAAGGACAAGCTCGTCGGCGCAATCAACACTCAGGAGTATGACTTCATCGTGGTCAACTTCGCCAACGGTGACATGGTCGGCCACACCGGTGTCTACAACGCCATCGCCAAGGCCGTTCACGCTGTCGACAACTGTGTCCGCGAGGTCATCGAGGCCGCCAAGGCCAACGACTACGAGGCCATCATCATCGCTGACCACGGCAACGCCGACAACGCTGTCAACGAGGACGGAAGCCCCAACACGGCCCACTCGCTCAACCCCGTGCCGTTCATCTACGTGACCGACAACAACTCGGCCAAGGTCAAGAACGGCCGTCTGGCCGACGTGGCTCCCTCAATACTCCATATCATGGGATTGGAGCAGCCGAAGGACATGACGGGCGAGAACTTGATATATTAAGACCCACCCCAACCCTCCCGAAGGGAGGGAGCTGAATATGCTTTAAGGGAAACACAATGTAGCGGATTATGTAGTCTGAAGATTAGTCAAGCGGGCTGCCGGTCCGCTACATTTTGGTTTGATGCCGCACATCTCGGTTTGATGCAGCGTTCCCATCTCTCCCATTATTCTCATTATTCCCATCTCTCCCAATTCCATTCAAAAACCAAAAGAAAGTATGAAAAAAATCGTATTACTCACCGGAGCCGGTATGTCGGCCGAAAGCGGCATAAAGACATTTCGCGACTCTGACGGCCTGTGGGAAAACTATCCTGTGGGGCAGGTCGCTTCACACGACGGCTGGCTGGCCGACCCGACGCTGGTCACGGAGTTCTACAACGCGCGGCGCAGCGAGCTGGTCAAGACCGCCCCGAACGACGGCCACCGTCTGGTGGCGGCGTTAGAGAAAGACTATGACGTGACGGTGGTGACGCAAAACGTGGATAATCTCCACGAGCAGGCCGGGTCGTCGCGCGTCATCCATCTCCACGGCGAACTGATGAAGGTCTGCTCCAGTCGCGACACGGAGGACCCGCGCTACTGGCAGACGCTGACGGCGGACAACTGCCGCGTTGAGCCGGGAGCGAAAGCCGGCGACGGCTCGCTGCTGCGGCCCTACATCGTGTTCTTCGGCGAGGCGGTGCCCAACATCAGCATCGCTGCGGACCATGCCGCCGAGGCCGACATCTTCATCATCATCGGTACGTCGCTCAATGTCTATCCCGCCGCGGGACTGCTCCACTACGTGCGTCCCGGTGTCCCCGTCTATCTGATAGACCCCAAGCCGGTCAAGACGTCTGGTAGTCACGAGGTAAAGCAGATAATAAAGGGCGCATCGGAGGGAATGAAGGAACTGATAGCAATTCTGAAGACGGGGGAGGTTTGATTATAAGTAAGTATTCATTATTACTTTATAATAAGTTTATACTTTGAACACAGAGACACGGAGACACAGAGGGCTATATAACTCTGTGTCTCCGTGTCTCTGTGTTCAAAGTATAAACTTGTTATAACATACTTAAAGTATCAACAACCACTTTCCTCTCTGCGCTTCAGTGAGCCAAGTATATAATTTCCTCTATCGTTTGAACTGACACGCCGTTGAATGAATATGCGTCCGCGGTAATCGTGATATGTATGTCCGCCGGTTCATTCTGATGAGAACACTCCTCCTCCGTGCTTATTCCGTTGCGCAGAAGCGCTTTTCGTACCATTGCCACGCGGCGGCCGTCGACACCGGCAGCGACGGACAGGAGGGCACGGCGGTCGGGGGTGTGGTTGAGCGCGAAAAGTCCTGTCGTCGCGTCGAACGTGATGTTGCTGTTCTCGAAGAAAGCCGGCAACAGACCGTTGAGGGCAAGGTCCTCGGGCGTTCCCGTGGCGACACCACTGCGCGACATGAGCCACACCGTGTCCGCAATCTGAAGGGCCAGCTCGACGTCGTGGGTGGAAAGGAATATTGTCTTTCCCATCTCGTGGCTGATGCGGTGGAGGAGCTGCATGGTCTCTATCTTGCTCGGATAGTCGAGGAAGGCGGTCGGCTCGTCGAGGATGATGACCGGTGTCTGTTGTGCGAGAGCTTTTGCAATCATGACCTTCTGGCGCTCGCCGTCGCTCAGCGTTCCGACCATGCGGCTGGCAATCGCCGTGATGCCGGCCAGCGCGATGGCTTCGTCGACAATCTCCATGTCGGCGGCGGAACAGCGGCCCCAAAATCCGGTGTACGGCGAACGGCCCATAGCCACCATCTGGCGGACGGTCATGTTGTGGACGTCGGGTTTGTCGGTCAGTACGACGCCGACGGTACGGGCCAGCCGGCTGTCGCTGTAGTCGTCCAGTTCCGTCTCGGCGACATATATATGGCCGGAAAGCCGGGGCTGAAACGCCGTCATCGTGCGCAGAAGCGTGCTCTTGCCGACGCCGTTTGCCCCGAGCAGACACGTCAGCTCACCCTCGCGGACGGCCGCGCAGATGTCCGTGGCCACCACGGCGTCGTTGCCGTTCGTCCTATATCCGATCGTGAGATGGTCCAGCCGTATCGTTTCCTTCGCTTTCTTCATATTGTCCTTGTTTCTTTTGTATTATATAATATAATGTAAACGCAAAGACGCGAAGGTGCAAAGTCTATTATCTTGCAATATAATCCTTTGCGTTTTCGCGTCTTTGCGTTTAATCAAGTCTTTGTAATTTGGTATCTCCTTATCAGTTCGGCGAACAGCGCGTTCTCCTTCAGCACATCCACGTTGCCCGTCATGATCATCTGGCGGCGGGCCCGCGTGAGCGCAACGTTGAGCTTGCGGTCTATCGTACGGCCGTTTTCGGTGAAGCAGTTGGCCGTCAGGAAGGCCAGCTGGCTGCGGCGCTGAACGGAGAAGGAATAGATGATGACGTCGCGCTGGCTGCCCTGATAGCGCTCCACGGTATCGATGGAGATGCAGTCGGCCTCGGCCACGCCCGCCTTGATGAGCTCGCCGCGTATGGCCGCAATCTGATTGCGGTAGAGCACGATGATGCCGACGGTGCGCTCAGCGTCAAACCGTTCGCCGTAGAAGCGGCGGATGCGGGCCACGAGGTCGGCCACGATGCGGGCCTCGCTCATGTTCACCTTGTCCGATGACGATTCGTCGCGGCACGGGGCCGACGGTATGAACATCATGCGGTGGCGCTTGAGCATGTCGTCCGCGGCGTCACGCGACGGCAGGTCGTAGTCCAGCGTGTCTTCCTCCTGATGTGGACAGGGCACGGCCGTGAGGTGTTCGTCTGCGTAGAACATCTCACAGGCAAAGGCGGCGACGTCGGGGTGCATGCGGCCGTGACGCCGCAGTATGCCCACGGTGTGGTTGCGGCCGGAGCGCCGTTCGATGTCGATGAGCCGCTCGAAAAGCGAACGTCGGCAGTCCGTCAGGCCGATGGCGTGCAGCTGCGGGTCGTCGACACGCGAGTCGTCCTCCGACTGCTGGACGACGGCGGGCAGTTGCTTGTGGTCTCCGACGAGGATGAAGCGGTCGATGTGGCACCGTCCCATACCGTCGTGGGCCGCGAGAAGGCCTATTACGGCCGGTTCGAGGATTTGGGAAGCCTCGTCGACGATGGCGAGGGAGAAGTGTTTGAGGCCGAAGATGAACGGCCGCGACTGCATGGTCGATGTCGTTCCGACGATGACGCGGGTCCCGCTGATGCGCCGGCTGATGTCGTTGAGGCGCGGTTTGTCCCCGAGCGATGCTTCCAAGAGGCTGTCGCGGAAGCGCGGGTCGCATGAAGCCTCGTTGCCGATGCGCAGGAATGGTATGGCTGCTTCGGTCAGCATGGCGCAGATCTCATCGACGGCGCGGTTGGTGTAGGACAGCAGGAGGATGGACGATTGGGGCACTGTCAGCTCCTCCTCAATCATGAACCGCAGGGCCATCGACGTCTTGCCCGTGCCCGGCGGGCCGACGATAAGGTAGTAGTCGCACGCCTGACGGGCTTCAAGGACTATGTCGTCATAGTGCGGGTGGTAACTCCGCGAGAGTCTTATGGACGTGTCGGTGAGCGGCGGTCGCTGTCCGAGGAGCAGGTCACGGCGGCTTTGCGGGGATGTGATGAGCGTGTGGAGGCTGCGCAAGTGGCTTGTCGTTCCAACGTCGCCGGCCGCATGTTCAATGGCAAAGCGCCGGCCGCTGAATATCTCCGGATTGCGTTGCGGATTGCTCAGCCGCAGGACGACCCTGTCGTTGTCAATATCTTCGATGGTCGCTTTGTGTAACAGACTGTGCCGCAGGTCCGGCGTGTCGCGATAGGTGTAGAGGAAGACCATGTCGCCGCGGCGGAAAGTGGAGGCAGCCGAGACCCCCTGCGGCCCCCCTCCCGTCCCCCTAAGGGAGAGCCCCCCTCTTATCCCCCCAAGGGGGGAAGCCCCGTGGTTTGATGTGGGTGAGGAGTAGGGCGTGAGGTGGAGGCAGATAATGTCACCATCATCATTATATATGTTTTCTTCTGTGTCAAGCCGCAGGCAATTCCCCCCTTGGGGGGATGCAAGGGGGGCCTCTCCTGTGTCAAGCCGCAGGTCTTCCCCCCTTGGGGGGATAAGAGGGGGGCTGGACGAGAGGGTGGGCTCGGGGTCTTCCTCCCCAAACAGAATGGCTCCCGTCTCAATCTTCTCATGCAGCGGCATATTCCAAAGGTCGGCCACAGAACCGGCCGAGCTGTTGCCTGTGCCGACGCGGGAGGCCAGCTGTTCGCGATAGACGAAGGTCATCATGTGCTCAAAGTAACTCCGTTCCAGGGGCGAAAGAGAATGTAGCGGAGCCGTGACTGCCTCGAGCTGAGGTCGTATGTAGTTATCGAAGAAAGTGCCGGAGAGGTGTCGTTCGTTGATGACGTCTGCCGAAAGAAGGTCCGTTATGCTGCCGAAACCGTTGCGGGCGATGGCAAATTCCAATGCGACGATGCGGTTGCGGAGCATGACAGCCTCGGCGAAGAGCGTCCGGTAGAAGCTGACGGCCATCAGTCCGTTGACGGCCGGATAGCGGGAGTACAGCAACCGCATGTCCGTGTGGCGGTGGCTGAATCCGAAATTGTGTTGCAGTACGCCGTAGTATAGCAGCAGCTGGACGTAGTGGGCCTCAGTGTATGCACCTTTCGCATTGCCGCCATCGCCCGGTGCCGCCGCCTTCCGCATGTTGTCCCACTTCGCCTTGCCCGATTTTTGCTCCACGAGGAGTCGGAAATCGGTCGTCATGAGGTCGGCGCGGCCTTGCAGTCCGAGCTGCTCGCAGACGAACGACGGTTCGACGACGGCTTTGGCAATGTCAAACTCGCCGCTTCCGAACAGCACGTCGACTGCCTCCCGGATGTTTTCCGCCTGTTGTCGGGCGTCCTTCTTGAACACCTCCGGGCTGAAATTGGGGCACGTGCAAAACTGCAATGCCTCGTTTCGGAAGGACTCCATGACGGTCTCGTTGAGGTTGAAGCGTTGCGCGTTGTTGATGATGCCGTCGAGAGCGCGGCCTGCGAAGTTTCCCAAAAGTATGGCCTGGCTGTTGGCCCGCGGTCTGAGGCGGTTGACTGTGTATGCCATTGCGTGGTGGCCGTAGTCGGTGAAGCATGCCGCCAACGAACTGATGTCGACGAGGAAGTCCGGTTCAATGACGATCAGTTGCGGGCTGATGGTGTCACCCTCGATGTGACAGTCCAGCAGATTGAGCTGCATGCCCTCGTGAAGCAACGGCCGCAGCGAACTGAGGTCATATCCGTGGTCCGCCTGTCCGTAGTCGGAGCGCATGACACGGCTGCCTGTCTCAAGGTCGGCCGTGACGTAAAATAGGTCCTCTTCCACCCGTCCGACGACGCAGCGGATGCATCTCGCGTCTATCCGGACACTGTCCCCGATCGGTCGTGCGGTGTGCGGGATGATGCGGGAGAGCCGCGGCGGGATATCGACGGCAAAGACTGCAGATATGAATAGACAGAGCGCACGGATGTCATACATCAGCTCCCGGTGTGTCAGTTGGTCCCTGCGGTTGGAGTGCCGCCGCATGAGTTGTATCTCGAGACGGTCCCGTTCGCTCACTCCACATCTGCGACAGATGCGGTCCACCTGCGAAAACAGGTTGCCGAAGCCCGTCCGTCCGCCGTCCGTGGCAGCCTCGCAGGCCAGGAGCAGCGTCTCGTGCATCAGCCGGTTGCGTGTCGGGCTGCCGTCCGTGGCGGTGGCGATCTCGAGACAACGGTCAAAAAGTTCGTCGTGGGTAATCAGTCGCATAAGTGTCGTGAAGCTGTCGTGGAATGTCTTAACTCCGGCAAAGGTAAGGAAAAAAAACGAGTGTGACCGGTTTGTGGCATGTATTTTTCTTGCCCGGCGGTTCTCAGCCGAAAGTCCAAGGGCAGTCCGGCTGAAGACAAACGAAATCCGCCCGTCCCGATTTGGCCATCAGACCTAAATGCGGACGGGCGGATTTCGTATTCCGTTCGTTCGGTGAGAATCGACCGATTGTTGCAGTTACTTCTTCTTTGCCACCCTCTTCGCAGCCTTTTTGGCCGGAGCGGGTTTTGCGGCCTTTCCCATGTCGTCGTGAGAGACGACGGGTTCGGTCTGCGGGCGGTCGATGCCGACCAGTTCGACGTCAAATATGAGTGCCGAGAACGGTTTGATCTGTCCGGCGTTGCGTTCGCCGTAGGCCATCTGGTAGGGTATGAAGAGCTGCCACTTGCTGCCGACGGGCATTATGGTGAGAGCTTCGGTCCATCCCTTGATGACCTGGTCGGCGCGGAAAGAGGCCGGTTTGTCGCCGTGCTTCTTTGAACTGTCGAACACCGTTCCGTCGACGAGCCGGCCCTCGTAGTTGACGAGCACCCTGTCCGTGCGCTGCGGTATGTCGCCTTCGCCCTTCACGAGCACCTTATACTGGAGTCCGCTGGGCAGTGTCACGATGCTGTCTTTCTTGGCGTTTTCGGCCAGAAAGCGTTCGCCGGCCCGGCGGTTCTCGCCGTAGAGTTTCTCCTTCTTGGCCTTCTTGTCAGCCTCGCGGCGTGTCCGGAATATCTCCGAAGCCTGCTTCTGGTCGAATGTCGTGGTGTCCTGCTTGAGCGCGTCGGAGAATCCGCGGAAGACGAGTGCGTCGACCACGGAGTCGGGCGTGTTCTCAAACTCGCCTTTCATGCCGGTGAGCATCTGGCCCTTGAGGCGTGAAGCGATGTCCATTCCGGCGGCGTATGCCTTCTTCTTCGGGTCTTCGCCGGCGGCAATCATCTCATCGAATCCGCGTATGAAGTCGGCGATGTTGGTCGTATCAATGCCCTGAGACTGGCGAAGATAGTCGAGAAGTCCTTCGGTGAGTGCCATTCCGGCCGCATAGCTCAGCGTGTCGGAGCCTGTAACGAGCTTCACGGGCTGGACGGCGGCGACCTTTTTGGCGTTCTTCTTGTTCTTCTTTGCGGCCGTTGCCACATTAAAAGATGCACTCGCCAGAACGGCGAGTGCAAGTGTGAATATCTTCTTCATCATGATTTACTTTTCGTTGACAGAGACCAACTCGATTTTGAAGATGAGAGTGGAGAACGGCTTGAAGTCCTTCTGTGCACGCTCGCCGTAAGCCAGCTCCTGCGGGATGTAGACTTCCCACTCGGAACCTGCGGGCATGTGTACGAGAGCGTCCGTCCATCCCTTGATGACCTGGTTGGCGCGGAATGTGACAGGCTTGTCGCCGTGCTTCTTTGAGCTGTCGAATACGGTTCCGTCGATGGTGCGTCCCTCATAGTGTACCTTGACCAGCGAAGTGTCGGCCGGGATGGCGCCCTTGCCTTCCTTGATGACCTTATACTGAACGCCGCTGGGCAGAGTCTTCACGCCTTCCTTCTTCGCATTCTCTGCGAGGAATTTCTCGCCGGCCTTCTTGTTCTCACCATACTGTTCCTCCATAGCCTTGGCTTTCACCTGCTGCTGTTTTGTCTGGAAGAGCATCTGTGCCTGATCCATTGTCATGAGGCCTTTCTTGCCTGTCGCACCGCTGACAAATCCGGCCATGATGTTCTTCAGTGATACCGTCTGTGTCGAGTCCTCGCCGAAGATCTGGTAGTTGAGGCCCTTGACCCACTGTGTGCTGATCATCTGGCCGATCTGGATACCGGCATAATAGGCAGTCTTCTTCTTGTTGTCACCGGCGTTAGCGCCCTCGTTGAGACCCTTGATGAACTCCTTGATGTAGGTTGTGTCGACGCCCTGGCGTACGAGATAGTCCTTTAGACCGTCAGTCTGTGCCATACCGAAGGCATAGCTCAGGGTGTCGACGTCGTTCTTCAGGTTTGCCTTGGGTGTAGAGTTGCCGCACGATGTGATTGTTGCGGCAGCGATAGCCATAGCGGCTACTACTGTAAGTTTTTTCATTGCTTTATTAATGTTTTGAGACCCGGCTCTACCCTCCAGAAGGAAAGGGTGAGACCCACCCCAACCCTCCCAAAGGGAGGGAGCCGGATATGTTTATGTTATTTTATTGTCAGATGGGAGTGATGGGAGATTTGGGAATAATGGGAGCCGCACAGAATGGCGGCAGCAAATTCTTCACTCTTCCCTCTTCACTCTTCCCTCTTCATTCTTCCCTTAAATTACATCACCTTTATCAGCTCCACGTCGAATACCAGTGCGGAGTATGGCGGTATCGACTGTCCTGCGCCGGACTCTCCGTAGCCGAGCATGTAGGGGATGAAGAAGCGATATTTTGCGCCTTCGCTCATGAGCTGCAGACCTTCGGTCCATCCGGCGATTACCTGCTGGAGTCCGAATACGGCTGGTTCGCCGCGCTGTATGCTACTGTCGAAGAGCGTGCCGTCGGTGAGGAAACCCTCATAGTGGCACTTGACGCTGTCCGTGGCCTTGGGTTTGCGGCCCTCGCCCTCCTTGATGACCTGATATTGCAGTCCGCTGGGCAGAGTGACCACGCCCTCCTTCTTGGCGTTTTCGGCGAGATACTTTTCTCCGGCCTCGCGTGCGGCCTTTCCGCTCTCGGCGCGTTCAGCCTGGAGTTTCTTCTCCTGTTCTGCGAAATAGTCCTGTACGATGGTCTGTGCCTCGCGGTTGGACACTTTCAGGTCGTTGCCTGCGAGAACGTCTTTGATGGCCAGTGCGAAGTCGTCGATGTTGAGATTGTTGGCTCCCATTTGTGCCAGTTGGCGTCCGATGCCCAATCCTAAGGCATAGCTGAGTTTATCCATATTCGTTGTTGTCGTTATATTATATAATGTTATATTATTGCTTTTTGAACGTGCAAAGTTACGTATTTTTATCTGATGGTGATATTTATTTAGCGAAAAATCACTATTTTTCATAATTTTAAGGCTCTATTTAAGGCTCCCGCGTTAAGTTACGGATAAGTTTCGAGGGCCATCCTAAGAGGGTGTAGCGGGTTTTGTCCTCTTTTTTCTGAATTTAAAGCCGTTATTAAGCCCCACTTTCCAAAATTTTTCGGCCTCGCTCACGAATTTTCAAATCTCGCGAAGGTCAAAATCCGGCCGTTTTTTCGACGAAAAAATCGCAAGATTTGCAAGCCGCTAATACTCAGTTGTTTACGAATGGCGGCAGCTCTCCCTCCCCTTGGGGAGGGGTGGGGTGGGGCCCCGTAAGGCCCTTACGGCTCTGCAACGGGGCTGCTATTGCATTGCAACGGCGGCCCCGTTGCGACATAACGGCGTGCTCGTTGCAACCCCGCGGGGGCCCCGTTGCTCGACGAAACCTTCTTTTTGGCCTCAAAATAGCAATCAAAAACTCGCCGACTTTTGCAAAAATAAAGAGCCGCGGGGCCCTTAACGCATCCCAAGCTCCCCCTTTGGGGGAGTCAGAGAGGGCTGTCAGAGGGGGCCTTCAGATCCTCTAAGGCCCTTATTGCTCATTAAAATGCAAATCTTTGAGCATTTTCTTGAACACGATTTTGTAAACATATATCAATAATGAGGGTGACCCGAAGTCGCCGGCTGAAGGTGTTGCAGAACTCACATGGAAGCCTTTAAGTGGGGTAATCTCAGTCCCCTCCTTCCGAAGGAGGGGTTAGGGGTGGTTAGTCATTCGTTACCATCTAAAACAATGATTGTCAATGAGTTGTTGTCTAACCACCCCTAACCCCTCCTTTGAAAGGAGGGGACTGCGATTACCCCACTTAAAGGCTTTTATGTGAGTTCTGCAACACCCTCTCGGGAGGGCCTTTCGGGGGGCTGTTTTCTCCTCTTATATCATATATATTGTCTTTTGTTGCAAATAATTAACTAAAGTTAGACTCCTGTTTGTCAGACAAAAATTTGCCGTTATATAAAAAATGAGTAATTTTGCAGTTGCTATAACTGTGAAACACAACGGCGGTCGTATCAAGAGACCGTAGTGGTGGCGGAATTTGGTAGTAACTAAAAAGGCGCACTGGATAAAAAGGCATGAAACGGAAAAGCATATTTACACTCCTGCTCATCTTGTTAAGCACTATTGTCGTGAAAGCACAGAAGGATGACTTTGTGCTCATCGTCACTTCTTTTCAGATCGAACTCAACAACTATCAGACCAATATCAGCGAGTTCTGTACGGAACTCAACCGCAAAAATCCCGGCATGCGTTATGTCGTGGAAAACATGAACTGCCGTTCGCTCAGCGAGATGAACGAATGGCGGGGACGAATGGCCGGATTTGTTGCCAAATATGATGACGACCGCCCCGACTGTGTCCTGCTGTTGGGCAACGAGGCCTGGGCGGCCTACCTGTCTTTGGACAATGACTTCACGCGCTCCGTGCCGTGTTTCGCGATGTTTGTCAACGACCGCATTGTCCAACTGCCGGACTCCGCCGTCGACGTCAGGAAGTGGCATCCGAAGATGCGCGGCTACACGACGGACATGCCCGGATGCCGGCTCAAGGGCGCGATAGCTTATCATCATGACGTCGAGGCCAATGTCGAACTGGCCCGGCGGCTTTTCCCAAAGACGCGCTGCGCCAACTTCTTCACCGACAACACTTTCGAAGGTCTCAACCACTTGGGACTCATCAACGACTACGTGGACAGTTGCCGCTTCGACGCCTCACAGCTTGTGCTGCGCGTCGTGGACGGCCGCAACTGCACTTTCGACGAAGCCGGCGATGTCTACCGTCGGTTGAAGGGCGATTGGGACATAGCCATATTTACCACATGGCGCGTCGACAGCACCGAAAACTATCTCATCATGAGTGCCACGCGGCGACTACTGGACTACAACCGCAACGTGCCGGGATTTTCGGTGACATCCACCGGCATCGGAGACGTCAGCCTCGGCGGTGTCATCCCGCGCGGCGAGCGGCAGGGACGGCTCATGGGGCGCATGATCAACCGATGGCTGCACACGGGGCGGACACAGCCGGTCGTGACCGTCGACAACGTGACGACATTCGACTACGGCCAACTCCGCGCGTGGCGCATCCCGTCGACGGCATTGCCTGACAATGCCGAGATAAGCAACCGTCCGCACACTTTCTATGAGTCCCATCCGCAGCTGACTGTCATCGTGACCTCCGTCATCGTCATACTCGTCATCTGCGTGGCGTTCTTTGTCATCTACACCCTGCAGAACCGTCGCTACATGAGACGCCAGAGCGAGATGATGACACAGCTGTCCGCCGCCAAGGAAAAGGCCGAAGAGGCCAACCGGCTGAAGTCCAACTTCCTCGCGAACATGAGCCACGAGGTCCGCACGCCGCTCAACGCCATCGTGGGATTTGCCAATCTGCTGATCGAACAGCGGGGCGAACTCTCTGACGCCGAGTTCTCCGAGATAGCGTCCATCATCAATCAGAACACAGACCTGCTCCTCAAACTCATCGACGACGTCCTCGATCTCTCCCGGATCGAGTCCCGCAGCGTCTTCATGACGCCCGAAGACATTGACCTCATCGAGCTCGGACACTCGCTCGTCAGCACCGAGAGCATCGGACGCAACTGCAAACCGAATCTCAAAGTGCTCTTCGACTGCCCTCACGACCGGCTCAGTTGTGTCACGGACCGCCGCTATCTCCAGCAGGCCATCATCAACCTGCTCAACAACGGAGTGAAATTCACCGACAAGGGGACTGTCACGTTGCGCGTCGAGCAGGGCGACGACTGCATCATCTTCTCCGTCACGGACACCGGACCCGGCATCCCGCCGGACATGCACAAGAAGGTCTTCGAGCGTTTCGTCAAGCTGAACGACTTCACCCAGGGCACAGGTCTCGGCCTGTCCATCTGTCAGGCCGTTGTCGAAAAACTCGGCGGCCGCATATGGATAGACCCGGAATACATCTACGGCGCACGTTTCGTCTTCACCGTTCCGCAGTGACGAAAGCCCTATAAAGCCCCAAAAGCGGGTATGTCAAAATGGCTACATGGTGCTTGGTAGGGACATATTTTTCGCTACGCTCAACAACTCGTCTTGTATTTGTCCGTAAAACAAGAGCTGAATGTTACGAGCGGACAAATACAAGACGAGTTGTTGAGCGTAGCGAAAAATATGCCCCTACAAGTTGCTTCCATTGCATTTTGATACACCCTCTTTCGGGGGCTGTGTGACTAATAACAATCTAACCATATCAAATTATTACATTTATGAGAAAACTACTTGCTGCAACGACGATGTTGCTTGCGCTCGTCTCAGCCGTGCGGGCTGCCGACGTGATTGTGGAGTCACCTGACGGACGTCTGGCCGTGGCCGTCGACGTCAGCGAGGGACGCCCGGTCTATTCCGTCAGCTACGACGGACTGACCATGTTGGAACCGTCGGCGCTGGGTCTTGTGACGGACCGGGCCGACTTTACGCGCGGGATGACCATCACGGGACACGAGGCCGGTAAGATAGACACGGTCTACACCATGCGCGGAACGAAGGCCTCCGAGGTCCACTACCGTGCCAACGAACTTTCGGTAGACATGACGACGGCCGACAAACACTCCGTCACGGTGTGCTTCCGCGTCAGCAACAACGACGTGGCCTTCCGCTATCTGATACACAAAAAGGGCGACGAGTCGGCGCTGAAGGTCTTTCAGGAGATGACTTCTTTCCGTCTGCCGGAGAAGACGACGACATTCATAACGCCCCAGTCGGACCCCATGATTGGGTGGAAACGGACCAAACCGAGCTACGAGGAGGTGTACAGTGCTGACGCCCCCATGACGTCCAGATCGCAGTACGGCCGCGGCTACACGTTTCCGGCACTGTTTCGTGTCGGTGACGACGGCTGGGTGCTCGTCAGCGAAACCGGAACGGACGGACGTTATGCCGGCTGCCGCCTTTTGGACTACAACCCCGAGACGGGCTACGCCATCGGTCTGCCGATGGAGGGAGAGAACAACGGCATCGGTCAGTCGACTCCCGGCATGGCTCTTCCCGCCCTCACGCCGTGGCGCACCATCACCGTCGGCCGCACGCTGGCGCCGATAGTCGAGACCACCGTGGCATACGACGTTGTCGAGGAGCGCTATGCGGCGTCGGAGACATACCGTCCGGGACGCTACACGTGGAGCTGGCTGATATGGCAGGACAACTCTATCAACTATAAGGATCAGGTGGCTTTCATCGACCTTGCGGCCGAGATGGGCTATGAATACTGCCTCGTGGACGGATGCTGGGACACCAACATCGGCCGTGAGCGCATGGCCGAACTGAGCCGCTACGCCCGGTCGAAGGGCGTCAGCCTCATGCTCTGGTACAACTCCAACGGCTATTGGAACGACGCGCTGCAGACACCGAAGCAGAAGATGAACACGGTCGGTGAGCGCCGCAGGGAGATGGCGTGGATGAAGTCTATCGGCGTCAAGGGCATTAAGGTCGACTTCTTCGGCGGCGACAAGCAGATGACGATGCAGCTCTATGAGGACATCCTCACCGACGCCAACGATTTCGGACTGCAGGTCGTCTTCCACGGCTGTACGCTGCCGCGCGGATGGGAACGCATGTTCCCCAACTTCGTGGCATCGGAAGCCGTGCTGGCCTCTGAGAACGTTTACTTCACGGAGGAGGCGGCCCGCCGCGAGGCCTTCGATCTGACGATGCACCCCTTCTGCCGCAACACCGTGGCGTCGATGGACTGGGGCGGAACGATCATGAACACCCGCATGTCGCGCGACAACAAGCGCCGCCACCGGCGCTATACGACCAATGTCTTTGAAATGGCGGCGGCCGTAGTCATCCAGACGTCCATACAGTGTATAGCCATCCAGCCCAACAATCTGAAGGAGTTGACGGCCGACGAACTCACTTTCTTGCGCTCCGTACCGACCGAGTGGGACGAGACACGCTTCATCGACGGCTATCCCGGACGCTACGCCGTCATCGCCCGCCGATGCGGCGACCGCTGGCTCATCGCCGGACTCAACGCCACCGGCGCGCCGCTGACGCTGACGCTCGACCTCCCCTTCGTCGCCGGCCGGCAGCTGACCGCACTGACCGACGTCAACACGAAGGACGGAGCGACTGTCACGGAGGTCGCCAAGGTGAAGACGAACAAGAAGAACCGGGTCAAGGTGACCATCCAGCCGTCGGGCGGAGTCATACTCGACACGGTGCAATGACAGTGGCCGCGTGAGTGGCCGAACATTGACGACACCGTGGTTCCGCAATCCGTTCGTGTCGCATGGCCCGGATGATTGCGGAATAACGGTAACTGTTCAGCGACATGTTAAATGTACTTCAAGACCTGGCATAAGAGGTGCGGTGATGCGTGAAAGAGCCAACCTACAAGCGGAATGAACACCGAGAGGGCCACAGGAAGGGCAGGCTTCCAGTGGCCCTCCCGGTGTTTATTCCGCTTAATAGCAGTTGTTCTGTTAATATATATTAATTCGGGGGGGGGTAAAAATGAAAGTTATATAAATTTATTATCTTTGTGGGCGAAGATTATAAAGTATCTAACCGAATGAATATAGGCAACAGAATTAAAGAAGTACTCTTTGCGCGTGGAAAAAGTGCGACTTGGCTCGCCGAAAGAATAGCGTGCGAACGTTCGAATATATATCACATATTCAAGCGGTCGGACATCAGTTCCCAGTTGTTGATGAGCATATCCCGCGTGTTGGAACATGACTTTTTTGCGGAACTTTCCGAAGAGTACAGGAAGAATGGCGATGACGGATTGAAGTGAAAAAACAGCCGCGGGCGCTCCCACGGTGACGAAACGGAAAATATTGCAAGACACGGAGAAGCGGACGGGTGCGGTGCCCACGCCTTCTCCGTGTTTTGCGTTTTGCCGGGGCAGAGGTGAAAAAACAAACGTGTTTGTTTTGTTCTTCCCGCGGTTTGCTGTATCTTTGCATCCGCTAAGCAATTATATATAATAAGGTATATACCAAACGATATGAAGATAGAAAACGTGATTTGCAGTGCCGTGATGGAGGGCGTCAAGGCTCTCTACGGTGTCGATGTGCCGGAGAAGATGGTGCAGCTGCAAAAGACCAAGCGCGAGTTTGAGGGCAATTTGACGCTCGTCGTGTTCCCCTTCCTGAAGATGTCACGGAAGAAGCCGGAGGACACGGCGCAGGAGATTGGCGAATATCTCGCAACCCACTGTGAGGCCGTGGCGGCGTTCAATGTGGTGAAAGGCTTCCTTAACATAGTCGTTGCACCGGCCGCATGGATCTCCCTGCTGGCTGACATCGACGCCGACGAGCACTTCGGCCACCGTCAGGCGACGGCCGACAGTCCGCTGGTGATGATCGAATATTCGTCGCCCAACACCAACAAACCGCTCCACCTCGGACACGTCCGCAACAACCTGCTCGGTTGGTCGCTGGCGCAAATCATGGAGGCCAACGGCAACCGTGTGGTCAAGACGAACATTGTCAACGACCGCGGAATACACATCTGCAAGTCGATGCTGGCTTGGTTGAAATATGGCAACGGCGAGACACCCGAGACCAGCGGCAAGAAGGGCGACCATCTGATCGGCGATTACTATGTCGCTTTCGACAAGCACTACCGCGAGGAGGTCAAGGCTCTCACGGCCGAATATGTCGCCGGCGGCATGGACGAAGAGGCGGCGGAGAAGAAAGCCAAGGAAGAGGCACCGCTGATAAAGGAGGCCCACGACATGCTCGTCAAGTGGGAACAGAACGACCCCGAGGTGCGCGCCCTGTGGAAACGCATGAACGACTGGGTCTACGCCGGTTTCGACGAGACATACAAGGCGATGGGTGTCGGCTTCGACAAGATATACTATGAGAGCGAGACGTATCTCCGCGGCAAGGCCAAGGTGGAGGAGGGACTGGCGAAAGGACTCTTCTTCCGTAAGGACGACAACAGTGTGTGGGCCGACCTGACCGATGAGGGACTGGACCAGAAGCTGCTGCTGCGCTCCGACGGTACGTCGGTATATATGACGCAGGACATCGGTACGGCCGAAATGCGCTTCAAGGATTTCCCCATCGACAAGATGATATATGTCGTCGGCAACGAGCAGAACTATCACTTCCAGGTGCTTTCCATCCTGCTTGACCGTCTGGGATTCAAGTGGGGACGCGAGCTTGTCCACTTCTCCTACGGTATGGTCGAACTGCCGAACGGCAAGATGAAGAGCCGCGAGGGCACGGTGGTCGACGCCGACGACCTGATGGCGCTCATGGTGGCTGACGCCCGCCGCACGAGCGAGGAAGCCGGTAAGTTCGACGACATGACGGAAGAGGAGCGCTCGGAAATCGCCCGTATCGTGGGTATGGGCGCGTTGAAATATTTTATTCTTAAAGTTGACGCCCGCAAAAATATGCTCTTCAACCCCGAGGAGTCCATCGACTTCAATGGTAATACGGGTCCGTTTATCCAATATACTCACGCCCGCATCCGCAGTATCCTGCGCAAGGCTGAGACGGACGGCGCTATCGTGGCCGGAACGCAGCTCAACGACAAGGAGATCGCGCTCATCCAGAAGATGAATGAGTATGGCGCAGCCGTGGAACAGGCCGGCAAGGACTACAGTCCGAGCGGCATCGCAAACTACTGCTACGAGCTGACGAAGGAGTTCAACCAGTTCTATCACGATTACAGCATACTGCGTGAGGAGGACGAGCAGAAGAAGCAGATGCGCCTCGTGCTGGCCCGCAACGTCGCCAAGATAATCCGCAACGGCATGTCGCTGCTCGGAATTGAGGTGCCGGAGCGCATGTAGGAATTACGAATGGTGAATGTTGAATGTTGAGTTGGTCGGCCTGCAGCCGATGTTGAATTATTGAATTATGAATTATGGCTTGCGCCTTTCTGTACCGCCGGAACAAGCACAAAGGTTAATTCATAATTTATAATTCTTAATCGGCCGCAGGCCGACAACTCAACATTCAACATTCAAAACTCAAAATTAAGCATGTTACAGTCTCCACCGGACTATCGCAATGACACCGTTCTGCCCCTCCATCCCGATGTGAGGGCCGACGCCTGGGCCGTGGATGCGGCCTGTTCGGGCAATCCAGGACCGATGGAATATCGCGGAATAGACCTCGCGACGGGCGAGCAGGTGTTCCACTACGGTCCCGTCCGCGGCACAAACAACATCGGCGAGTTTCTCGCCATCGTCCACGCACTGGCCCTTATGGAGCAGCGCGGCATCAAAAAGGCTATCTATTCCGACAGCTACAACGCCATATTGTGGGTCAACAAGCGGCAGTGCAAGACCAAACTGGAGCGCACTCCGCAGACTGCGGAACTCTATAACGTCATCGCCCGGGCCGAACGCTGGCTTGCAACACACCGCTACACCACGCCCATCATAAAGTGGGAGACGCAGAAGTGGGGCGAAGTGCCGGCTGATTTTGGACGCAAATAAGTCGAAAAAGAAAGTTTCTCGGACGAAAATGAGCTGAGAAAGGAAAGTTTATCGTAAGAGAATAAGTCAAAAAAGAAAGTTTATCGGAAGTCAGAACGCTGGCTTCCGATAAACTTTTATTGTATTACCGTCGTATGTATTGTTTTCTTTTATGACGATATCCGGTGGCAATTGTGGTGCCCGGGTACCGGCACCGAATGTCATCGGTGCCGTTTCCACACGTATCTCGTCCCAAAGTCCGGCCTCGATGAACGATTGGTGGGTCTTCGCGCCGCCCTCGACGACGAGCGACTGGACGGTTTTGGCATGGAGGTCGGCCATGAGTTGCTCCAGATCCGTGTTGTGGCCGAGTGTGATTTTTATCGGATCGGGGCCGCTCCAGTGGCGCACGTTGAGCTTCGGCCGGTCGCGTTCGGCGGTCACACGGCCCACGAGGATGGCGTCGTTTTCCGCCCGTAGCTTATGGCTTACCATCCGCGTCGCCTCATTTGAGATTGCGGCAGGATGGAAATGGTTGTCTATGAAGCCGTCCGCGCTCTGCGCCCACTTCAGGATGATGTAGGGACGGCGGCGGCTGTGGAATGTCATGAAGCGCCGGTTGAGTTCCATACATTCCGCTTCCAGCACACCGACACATACTTCGATGCCCGCATCGCGTATCATTCCGATGCCCCGTCCCTGCACCTTTGCAAACGGATCGACGCATCCGACAACGACGCGGCGCACTCCTTTCCTGATGATCAGTTCGGCACAAGGCGGCGTCTTGCCGTAGTGGGCGCACGGTTCGAGGCTCACGTAGATTGTCGCGCGGCTGAGCAGATGCTCGTCTTCCGGCCGGACGGAAGCGAAAGCGTTGACCTCCGCGTGACCTTCGCCGCAGCGGACGTGGTATCCTTCGCCGATTATGCGGCCGTCGCAGACTATCACCGCGCCCACCATAGGGTTGGGACGGGCGTTCTGCAAGCCGTTGGCTGCCAGCTGCAAGCAACGCCGCATGTATCTTTCGTCTTCTGAGTTGTGTTCCATTCTGATGCTGTATATATTCCTGTTACCTTATTATATATGTCCCGTAGTCCAATTATTGACGTCTAAACTTGGCCTGCAAACGATTATTTCGTACCTTTGCAATGTTATGACCTACGAGGAATTGTGGCGCCGGCTCACTCCGGTCTACGACGTCGGCGAGGCTAAGGCCATCGTCCGTTATGTGCTCGACGTGCGTTTCGGCATGTCGGCGACGGACGTTTATTGCGGCAAAGTTACACAATTAGCGGCAGACGAGTGCATCCGATTGGAGGAAATTATGCGCCGTTTGGCTGCCGCTGAGCCGGTGCAATATGTTCTCGGACGTGCCGATTTTTGCGGACGGTCGTTTCGTGTGGCCCCCGGCGTGCTCATCCCGCGGCCCGAGACAGAGGAACTTTGCGACTGGGTGGCGGCCGACGCGGGTGGGGGAGGAGAGCGGCAGAGCGTTCTCGACATCGGGACGGGCAGCGGTTGCATCGCCATAACGCTGTCGCTGAACATCCTCGGCGCTGCTGTCACGGCATGGGACGTGTCCGAAGCTGCCCTTGCTGTGGCCCGCCGCAATGCCGCGGAACTCGGAGTAAGCGTCGACATGCTTGTTCAAGACGCGCTGCAGCCGCCACGCGACGAGCGTAAGTGGGACATCATCGTGAGCAATCCTCCGTATATATGCCACCGCGAAAGTGCCGCAATGGAGCGCAATGTATTGGAATACGAACCGCCGACAGCTCTTTTCGTGCCCGACGACGACCCTCTCCTGTTCTATCGCGTCATCGCCGGTTATGCCCGTGAGGCCCTTCGCCCCCACGGTGCGCTTTATTTTGAAATCAATCCGCTTTATTCCGCTGACATGCTTGCCATGCTTCGTGAAGTCGGTTTCGACCGTGTCGAAACCCGCCACGACTGCTTCGGCAAGGAAAGGATGATGAAAGCGACCAATAGTTAACCATCAATCAGAACACTTATGCCGTCAACCAAGATTACCGAACGCGAGGCCCTGCTGCGTCTTTCCGCTCTCTGCTCACAAGCCGAACACTGCTCCTACGAAATGACGGAGAAGATGCGGCGCTGGGAACTGAGCGACGAGGAGCAGGTGCGGATCCTCGAGCGCCTCGTGAAGGACAAGTTTGTGGACGACGAGCGCTTTGCCCGCGTCTTCGCGTTGGACAAAATCAGATACAACAAGTGGGGCCGCCGCAAGGTCGAACAGGCTCTGTGGCTCAAGCGCATCGACGCCGACATACGCCGCCGCGTGCTTGACGACATCGACGAGGAGGAATATCTGGCTGTCCTCCGTCCTCTCTTGAAGAGCAAGCGGCGCAGTGTGCGTGCAGCCAATGACCGCGAGCGAAACATGAAACTGATGCGTTTTGCCGTGGGGCGGGGCTTCGGCATGGATGAGATAAGGGCCTGTCTCGACTGCGACTGCGACGTTTCGGACGACTGTATCGACGCTGATGATGACGACATGATGTGACACGGCCGACAGACTTAGCCTTAATCTAACCTATGAAAGAGTGAGAATACCGTTGTTTACACGCCTTCACGACACCCTGTTTCCCCACCGTTGTCTCATCTGCGGCACCCGCCTCGGACCCTACGACAGTGTCGTCTGTTCCGTCTGCAACATGCACCTGCCGCGCACCCGCCACTCCCTCACGCCGGAAGATAACGCCATGACCCGTCTCTTCTGGGGGCGTCTCACTCCTGAACGTGCCGCCGCTTTCATCCGCCACCATCCCCATTCCGACTGCGCCATGCTCATCTATGCCATCAAGTATGGCGGGAGCAAATCCGCTGCGCGTGCCGTCGGTCGGTTGGCAGCCGACGAACTGGCAGCCGACGGCTTCTTCTCCGGCATCGACATCATCGTCCCCGTGCCGCTGGCCCGTGAGCGTGAGCGACAGCGTGGGTACAATCAAAGTCTGCTCTTGGCCTGTGCCGTCTCTGAGCGTACGGGCATTGCCGTCGGCCGTGATGTTCTGGAGCGCACGACGTTTGTCCGTCCGCAGACCGGTCTGCACCGACAGGAGCGCTATGCCAATGTTGCCGATGCCTTTCGGGTGACGGATGCCGCCCGGTTGCGTGGCCGTCATGTCCTGCTTGTGGACGATGTGGTCACGTCCGGAGCCACCATGACGGCCTGTGGAGAGGCACTCATGGCCGCCGGAACGGCCCGTGTGAGCATTATGTCGATAGGTATGAGCGACGGTTAAAGACTTTTAACCATAAGGGCGACAGGCATTTGATAAACAATTCTTACCTTTGCGGTCAGTTATAAACCGCAAAATCAAGGTAACAATGACACCAATCAGCAAAACATTCGCGTCGAGACTGCTCGACGTCAAGGCAATAAAGTTGCAGCCGCAGGACCCTTTCACATGGGCTTCGGGCTGGAAGTCGCCTTTCTATTGTGACAATCGTAAGACTCTTTCTTTCCCCGGACTGCGTGATTTCGTCAAGCTCTCGCTCTGCCACGCCATTCTGGAAAACTTTCCCGAGGCTGAGGCTGTGGCCGGTGTGGCTACGGGCGCGATAGCTCAGGGCGCGCTTGTTGCCGACGAGCTGTCGCTGCCGTTTGCTTACGTACGCAGCAAACCCAAAGACCACGGTCTGGCAAATCTCATCGAGGGTGAGCTCCGCCCGGGCGCCAAGGTTGTTGTCGTGGAGGACCTCATCTCCACCGGAGGCAGCAGTCTCAAGGCCGTCGAGGCACTCCGCAACCACGGTTGCGAGGTTGTCGGCATGGTGGCGTCCTACACCTACGGCTTCCCCATTGCCGCAGAGGCCTTCGAGAAGGCCGGTGTGCGCCTGATAACGTTGACCGACTATGAGGCTGTCGTCGAACAGGCTGTCGAGACCGGTTATATCACCAAGGAGGATGTGGCCGTACTCAACGAGTGGCGCGCCAATCCGTCGGAGTGGAAACAGTAGAATGTTGAGTATTTGAATGGTGAGTGTTGAGTGGTGAATGGTGAGTTGGTCGGCCTGCGACCGATGTTGAATTATTGAATTACGAATTTACGCTGGTGCTCCCTGTACATGTAGGGGCTTGTTGTTCCCGTGGCAATTCGTAATTTAATAATTCAACATCGGCCGCAGGCCGACCAACTCACCATTCACTAACTCACCATTCACCATTCACCACTCACCATTCGTAATTCGATAATTCAACATCGGCCGTAGGCCGATCAACTCACCATTCACCACTCACCATTCACCATTCAAATATGAGCAAGTTTGAAAGTAGCATAAAGCAGATTCCCTATTCCCAGGCTGCCGTCTACGACAAGATCAGCAATCTGGAAAACCTTGAGCGTGTGCGTGACCGCATCCCCGAGGACAAAGTGAAAGACTTCCATTTCGACCACGACTCCGTCAGCGTCAACGTTCCGCCCGTAGGCGAGTTGCGCCTGCGCATCATCAACCGCGAGGAGCCGAAATGTGTCAAGTTTGAGACCGAGCAGTCGCCCATACCCTTCTACCTGTGGATACAGGTCCTGCCCGTCACCGAGACGACGTGCAAGATGAAGGTGACGGTCGAGGCCGAACTGAACATGTTCATCCGCGGCATGGTCTCCGGACCGCTGCAGGATGGCGTCGAAAAGATAGCCGACGCGCTGGCAATGGTACCATACGAATAAAAAAAATGAGCGGGCTCAGCCCGCTCATTTTTTTATTCGGGAGTTATAAGGAATTAAAGGGAGTTATCGCTCCCTGCGGTCGCTCGGGAGTTAAAGGACAAATGTCTCATTTCGTTCGGGTATTTATCAAAACATGGTAGGGACATATTCTTGTATTTGTCCGTCAAACAAACCCGTGAGTGGCAATGTGAAGCGGACAAATACAAGAATATGTCCCTACCATGTTTTGATAAATCCCTTTAACTCCTTAGCGGGCTCGGCCCGCGATTATTCCGTATTAAAAAATCACATCTCCTTCGTCAGTATGCTTTCCAGCTTTTCGGCTGAGAGGCGCAGCTGGAAGTTACCTTTGATAGCGACGGAGATACCGCCGGTCTCTTCCGACACGACGATGGCGATGGCGTCACTCTCCTGCGAGATGCCCATAGCGGCGCGGTGGCGCAGTCCGAGTTCTTTCGGAATGTCGTAGTTGTGGGCCACGGGCAGGATACACCCCGCCGCCTTGATGCGTTTTTCCGAGATGACCATTGCACCGTCGTGCAACGGGGAGTTCTTGAAAAATATGTTTTCGATGAGTCGTTGGTTGATGTTGGCGTCAATCAGGTCGCCCGTCTCGACGATGTCATCCAGCGGCGTCGCCCGTTCCATGACAATCAGCGCGCCCACCTTCCGTTTGCTCATGCTCAGACAGGCCAGCACGATCTGCATGATGGTCTCCTTGTCTTTCTCTTCCGTCGTCGTCTTTTCGGACGTAAAGAGACGCATGACCATCTTGAAACGCTGATGCGCGCCCATGTTGTAGAGAAATTTGCGTATGTCCTCCTGAAACAGGACGATGAGGCCGATGACACCCACGCTGACCAGTTTGTCCATGATCGAGCCGAGCAACCGCATCTCCAGCACCTGCGACACGAAGAGCCACAGGACGACAAACATCATTATGCCGATGAAGACGTTGAGCGACCGCGACTCCTTCATCAGACGATAGATATAGTAGAGCATCAGCGCTACGAGAAAGATGTCTATCACATCCTTTATTCCAAATTCGAAAAACATAATGATGTTATCTTAATTATTAATTTTTTATTCCCTACTCACCCATCGGAACGGCGGCAGCAAATTTTTCATTCTTCACTCTTCGTTCTTCACTTATAATTCTCACCGCCTCGACGGCCTCTCTGACGTCATGCACACGCAGTATCGATGCCCCGCGCTCCAGCGCCAGCGTGTTCAGCACAGTCGTGCCGTTGAGAGCCTCGTCGGGTGTCGTACCCAACAGACGGAATATCATCGACTTGCGCGAGACGCCCACCAACAGCGGCAGCCCCAATTCCGAGAGCAACGGCAACCCCGCCATCAACTCATAATTCTGCTCCAGCGTCTTGCCGAAACCGAATCCCGGGTCGAGAATGATGTCCTTTGCCCCGAGGTCGCGCAGCTGCTGTACCTCACGGGCAAACGCCTTCATCATCTCCCCGACAGTCGGTTTGACCGACATGAGAATGTACGGCACGCCCAGACGGGCCACCATGCGAAACATCTCCGGCACTTCCTCAGCCTCCTTCCTGTCGTCAGAACCAGCCCCGACCTCCGGCCGAGTCTGGGCCGACGTACCGCCGAACGCGCCGCGCACGTCACCCTCCGACACATCGTTGATGATGCCCGCGCCATATTCTTCGACCGCCATCCGTGCCACATCCGGCCGAAACGTGTCCACACTAACGACAGCATCCGGAGCGACCCGTCGCACGATGGCCAGACCATGACGCAACCGCGCCATCTCCTCCTCCTCGCTGACCTGTGGTGCACCGGGGCGGGTCGAAAACGCCCCCACGTCGATCATCGTTCCACCCTCGGCCAATATCTGCCCGGCCCGTTCGGCAATCTCGCGTTCCGTCTGTTTGCGGCTGCCGGCATAAAACGAGTCGGGCGTCACGTTGAGTATGCCCATCACCTGCGGCCGGCTGAGGTCTATCAACCGCCCGTGAACATTTATCGTATATTCCATCCGTGTCTGTCTTTCTTTTGTCCGCTGACCGCCCATTGTCACTCCGGACGGTCCGCATCCGCAAATTTACTCATAATAATCGTAATTCCGCGAAGTTTCACAGTTTTTTCACCGACAGACTGTTCCGCCACATGACAAATATAGCTTTTTAAAGATACAATTATCTTGCTTTTAGAATGAATATCCAACACTTAAAAAAGCACCTATGCCAAAATCACCGCCATTACGCCAATTGAGATCGCTATTAATGCCTACTTTAATACGGTTGAAAGACAAACCAATTGTTGGGATTACAGAAACTCCGCTAACCGTACCTGTATTACCATTATAGTCACCCATTGTTAATGTGTAACATGCTGTACCCATTACATAAAATATATTTGTTAATGGATAAACATAACTAGGACCTAACCGGAACATTATATCTGCATCATCCTCCATACCATAATTAGCCCCAACTGTAAGAGTCGCACCAAATCCGTTGTCAAGAAAGTACTGACCTTGAATACCATAAGTCATGCCAACAAGGTCTGTGAAATCAGACCCAAGGGTTAAAGCAACCGAAGTAAAATCACTTCCATTAAGTTCGCTATGGGAAGTCGGCAATTGAACATTCTTTTTTATGGTATTAATCTGGTTGTTCTTTGTCTTTGCTGAAGAAGGAGTTATAATTGCCGCCGTGTTAGAACTATTCGGATTTTGTGTCTGAGTGGTATTTTGCGTATTCGTTTTACGCGGAATAATAAGTTTCATTCCAGCATAAAAGTAATCTTTTGTTGAAGGATTTGCTTGCTGCAAATCACTTACACTAATACCATACTTCTTAGCGACACGCTCAATGGTCTCTCCACGTAGTACTATGTGAGACTGATTTGTCTGTGCTGACATACTCAATGATGCAAGCATCAAAGCAAATGAAAAGAATAATTTCTTCATTGTATTTTCTATTTTATTGTTATATTTTTGATCTTTGATTTTTTCATTCTGAAAATTGGTCCATCTTGCCACTCTTTCTTTCTATAATGAACATATTCTCGCTCCATGTCATAAACGATAACAGAAATATTCTTCCCATCGTTCAATTCGAACTCAGCAGGACATGGGAATTTTCTATCTTTGTTAATTGGAATAAAGGGGTGTTTCACTTTAGGAAGAGCATCAATTCTAGCCTGTTCTTCCTTTTTCTGCAAATCATTAATTACTTCTCTTGATCCATCAAAGTATCTGATTAAGAAAACTTTTTCTTTTGGTAATGAATTCCAATCTCCAGACTTCTTGATTGGTAAAAAGCCGGTAATATCATTCCGCGTTTTCTTGTTTGATGCTCTGTAATCAACATTTTCGTTAGTCACTTTTACCTCCGAGGCTATAACTTCACCACCATCACATAAGTAGATGGCTATATTCTTCTTTGACAATTTAGCAGAGGGTGATTCCGAGTTGTAATTAGATTCTCCATCAGAGTTAAAAAAAGCATTTCCTCTTTTCTTATACTTTATCATATAAAGTTGAGTTGTAGGTAGTTGTAATCTTGTACCATTTTCTTGGAAAGAAACAGTTCCATTACTTATCATGTCAACTTTGCATTGAATCTCATCCCCATTGCGTAGCAACATCATATCTTGGGCATTTGCACAAAACGACATTGATAATCCAATTATTACAAGAAACTTCTTTTTCATCGTGTAGTTTTTTTTACGGTGGACGATCTTTTTGCTGTGGTTCTCTTTTTCTTTTGTTGAATAGTAAAATCCGAAACCCTACCATCTTCAAATCTAATTGATGATATATCATTTTTATAAATCGTAAAAGGATCATCTGTGTCGTATTGTTCAAACTTTACTTCGTTGGTTCCAATACTTAATATCTTGGCAACTAACTCACTGCCATCCTTTAAATAAATTATATCCTTTAAGTCATCAAGAAGTATTACAGCATTATCAATGATATTATCTTGCTTTGATGGTATTTTTAAAACCATACCAGCAAATACATAATCGTCAAGACCAGAGTTCACATTTCTTAGCTCCGATATGGACACACCATATTTTGAAGCTATTGCTTGCAATGATTCTCCTGTAGACACAGTATGTTCACTTACTGATTGGGCCTTCGCATAGAAAGGCAAAATCAGAACCAGAACACATAGAACTAAATGTTTCATTTTGCAACTAATCAAGTAAAATAACCAAATAGTTTGACGAACTCCAGAAAAGTGTAGGATCATTGATGGTCAACATTGAGGTACCATCAGATTTTCTGACTATGCTATATGAGCTTTGTGGCATTGTTGTGAGAATCTTAGGTTTCTTAGATTTCAATGGTAATTCTCTTAAATGGCGTATATCAACCCTGACAAATTTATCTGGAGTCAAACAGCCAGCGTTAAGTTTCTTTCCATCCATGATACCAGCTTGTTTTAACTGTTTCTTTGTGCCAATCTTCATATAACACTCATTCATCATATCACTTTGAGTAACAAGTGCCTGTTGTTGAATTTGGTTTTTCTTATCAAGTCTTTCCACGTTTTCATTTAAGGTGGTGATTCTTGATTGTAATCTTGCTATATTCGTATTTTTGTTATTGACTTCTGCGCGTAATTGGTTAATTACCTTCTCTTTTGTTTCTAATTGTTCGTTAAGATATTCTACAATTTTATGTAGCCCTTTTGCGCCTGTACCTTTAACTTTTAATGAATCTTCAAGTTGTGCAATACGAGTTCTTTGTCTAACCAACATATCTGATAGTTCAGCAAGACTCTTTTTCATCTGTTCACGAGTCATACCGGGGCTTTCTGGGTTTTGAATTCTTATAAAGCCTTCTTGCATTGCAATGCTATCAAGTCCATTGGAAACTGCGCTAACAAAAGCATTAAGATTATCTAACTCTTGTTGCTGTCTAATACTAGCCTTTTTGATAGAATCGCGTTCAGCGACGATTCCTAAGACATCTACAGTCTCTCCTTTACATCCTGAAAGAAGAATTGCAACAAGCACAAATAAATAACAAATTTTCTTCATCTTTTTATGTGTATTTTTTAAGATCTCTAATCTATATGTCTGACAACACGTATACTGACTTCATATAGCAAATACAGAGGAATAGTTACAAGAACCAAAGTTATCAGATCTGGAGGGGTAATTATTGCTGCTATCAACATTATTATTATAAAAGAATGTTTTCGGTATTCTGATAGCATACTTGCATTTATAAATCCCATTTTGCCTAAGGTGTAGGATATAACCGGCAACTGAAAAACAACACCCATGACTAATGTCAGCGTTGTAAATGTATCTATATAGCTATCCAATGTTATAGTTGAATGAACTTTATCTGCGACACTGTAAGTTCCCAAAAATCGAAAAGATATTGGAAACAAGACAAAATATGTCATCAATACCCCTACAATAAAAAGTAAATAGATTATTACTGTAATTTGAACAGAGTATTTCTTCTCTGATTCATACAACGCAGGAGAAATGAACCGAAATAATTCGTATATAACGAATGGCGAAGCGCCCAACAAACCGAGATATATTGCTGTAGTTATGTGAAGTTTGAATTGTGATGACAGATCCGTTGTGATAAGATCAACAGAGAAGTATGTGAAATGAAAGTCTGTAAGTCCTATTTTTGCAGCAGTACTTTCAATCCAACGATAAGTGCAGAAATCCCATTCACTTGGAGCTAATAGAATTTTCCATGTGAAGTCTTTGGCACAGAAAATGACAATAGCTATTCCACATACCACGAATAGTATGCGGAATAGCATTTGACGGAGTTCCTTAAGATGACCGCCAAAAGTCATTTTATCGTTCTGTACGGTCATCTTTATCCTTGGAAGTAACAGATTTGAACGAATCGTCAATGGTTTCTTTTACTTCTTCTTTTACATCGTTGATAGGTTCGGTAAAGTCTTGTGTGCCTTTTTTGAATTCACGGACTCCCTGACCTAACCCACGCATCATTTCAGGTAATTTCTTACCTCCGAAGAGCAACAGAGCAATGCCTGCAATCAGCATCAGCTCTGTTGTGCCTATGAATAAAGGTACTATTGCCAACATTATTTTACAAGTAAAATTTCACATGTAGCAAAGTTTATTTCCCAACTTCCATTAGGCGCACTTTCCCATTGGTACTTCTGAGACATATTGTCCCACCACTGCTGAAACTTGGTTCCAGTAGCACCCATGTCTTTGACAAGTTTTTCGTATAGATCAGAGTTATCTGCAGTCAAAATCTTTGCCAATTCATTTAAGCCATTTTTGCGTTCGAGTAGAGCGAGTATCTCATTTTTCTCTTCTACTGTTACTTTACCGACAATTTTCTTTTCCATATTAGTGTTTTTTATTGATTATTTTTTCAAAAGGATCGAGATAATCAATCTCTTTGATTGATTTGGACGACATTAAATTGATTTCAGTCTGCTGCAAACGAACCAAGAGATTTCTACTGGCATTTCTTTCAATATGCGTAATGACGCATTGCTGCCTACCGGGAGTATTAACTTCGTATGTTAGTTTACGGTTCAGCCACACACATCGTTTGCAATGAAAGGCATCACATTCTCTACAAACAGGGGCGAATTCCAATTTGTAAAGTTGTGGATTTTTTATGTTCAATCCACCTTTTAGTGAACCTACATTAAACTTGCTCTTTCCTAATCCGTAGTTCTCGTTTTCGTCCACATGGTAGAATGCAGGGCAGACATAGAAGTTTCCATCAGGAGCAAGAGTCAAGCTGTTGCCACCTGCACGACAATCATTCATTGATTCAAGCATCATCCTGTCTGTCAACAGATTAAACTGAGGCTGCTTGCCTTTTGCATAAAGAGCAAACAATGTTTTGCTCCAATCTGTCAGGATATTCTTGTATTTACTTAAATCGTCATCGTTAAAAGACTCGATATCGGTAATGACAAGATTCAAACGAAGGACTTTACCCATGATTGTGTCTATATCATTTGCATGTTCAAATAACTGATTCTTGGGAACACGCAAGACAATAGATTGAGAATGAATTTCATCCTGAGATTTAAGTGATGAGATATCATTAAAAACCACAACATCTGCGCCTTTCTCCATCAATGTGTAAGGAACTATTTTTGAATGGTCGATTGACTCTATCTCATCCTTATATTCTTGAGGAAGTTCGTAATCGGGATAAACAAACTGTATCATCAAGTTCTCCTTCATACCAAAGAGGATTGCTTCATGCAAAACATCAAGTGGCATAAGGTAGCGTTCCGAATATTTATTCTCATAAAGACAATACGAAGTGCTTGTATTGTCAAGAAGTATAACAAGATACTGTAACATACTAATAGCAATTTATATTATCGTTCGACTTTGGTTTGTTTGCTTCGAATTCCTCACGTTTGCCTTCAAGCTCAAGTTTCCGGTAGAGTTTGTTCCAATAATAGTTATTGGCTCTTACGCGAGCTTTATGCATCTTGCAAATAGCTGTACTGCGCTGATAAATCGTTGAAGTATCTGCTGCATCATAGTTTTCACCTTGACACCAAGCACAGCCACTGGCAACCTCACAATCAATACATTTCTGAGGCGATTGAGTGGTACGGTCAAGAGTCAAGAATGGCCTCAACTTGTTTTTGTCAATGCCTTCAATGATATTGCCAATGATGAAAGGCATCTTCGATCTAAGTGAATATCCTGCGAATCTAGTACATGGATAAAAATTTCCTACAGCATCTACCGCAAGCATCATCCCCGCACCACACCAATTTTGATTGTCTCGATTAGGAGACATAGGTTTGCCTATAAAATCAGCAAAAAAAGAGCAAGTATGATCTATATAAAGTTTTTGTTCAATTATAACATCAGCCAACTCTATCAATTGATTTTCAAAGATAATGTCATCACCATCATTCCATACATCCTCAAACACACAATTAATATTAATCTCTTTGATTCCAAGTTCGTACAGGTGTAGCACGCTGTCTTTTACATATGGTAAATCGGCAGAGGAAATTGTTACTTTTGTGGCTGCACCGGGAAACTGTTTCAGCCACAATGGGATATTTTTAACTACATCTTCATATGAACCAGTTTTCCCATCTTTCCAGACACGATTAAGATCATGTTTTTGCTTTGTACCATCAATAGTGATGCCGATACTTAAATGGTCACTATTTTTTTCTATAAAGTGTTGTACTTTATCTGTATGATAGTTGATGCCATTGGTGGAGAATGAGAATCTGTAAGAATTAAACCAATGGTGATCTCTCAAAAACATTTCTGTTTTAAGGTAATCACATATTTTGTCTATTAGGTCTATCTCAAGGAAAGGTTCCCCACCAATAAAATCCCATATTACGCTTTCTTCTTTGAAATCATCTTCATGACTTAATATGTAGTCAATCGCAGTTTTGGCGACCTCCCAAGTCATACGCTCTTTTGCATTCTTGCCCACTAAATAGCAATATTTGCAGGCAAGTTGGCAGTCCTTTGTAACAATGAATGTTATTGACTTTGCTCTTCCAGACTGCCAACCATTATCTCTTTCTTTGATTTTAATCATAAGAAACAATTTCATTTATAACCATGACTCTTACATGTGGTGTAGCAATCATAAGTGCAGTTCTCATTGCATGAGCTTCTACATGTATTACCACATGATGCACAATATGTTAACTTTCCATATCCGATGCATTCTACTTGGCAACTACGACCGCATTTCCCTCTACATTCTCCGCCGCAGGATGTTCGGCATTCTCTTCCACACAACCCGGAACATGAATGATCACAATCATTGCCACAACCAGCACTGCATCCCGTAGAACAATTTGAACATGTTTGGGAGGACTGACCTTTACAAACCGATGCACATTGAGTGGAGCAATCGGAACAGGAATTCGTAGAGTTATTACTACAAGCACTGCCACACCCATTACCGCATGTCGAACATGAAGACGAAGTTGAATTATTGCTACATGAAGCACCGCACCCATTGCCGCATGTCGAACATGAAGATGAAGTTGAATTATTGCTACATGAAGCACCACACCCATTGCCGCATGTCGAACATGAAGATGAAGTCGAATTATTGCTACATGAAGCACCGCATCCATTGCTGCAACTTGTGCAACCACTTGTGCCTTCATTTACCAAATCATCCTCCTTGTCACAGCTCAGAAATACCGAAGGTATTGTTAAACATGCAAGAATGGGAAGTGTCTTTTTTGCACCTCTTTTGAAGAATTCTCGTCTGCTAAGAAGTTCCTCCTTGGAAATTTTGTCTGCCATATTATGAATATTAAAAGTTTATCAAATCTATTTCTTGCGATCTCCTACAAGAATTATTCGTAATATGGTTTGCCATAAAAAAACAAAAGAAGCGTGAGATCCGTACATTTGCCTATCTCACACTCCGGGCCTTCGAACTTGCCTATTCAGTAAGATAAGCAACGCCGAAGCCCACGCCAGATATGATATGCTCCCCTAAATGCATAAACTCAATAACAAGTCCTTCTTTCGAAGAAGAAAGATATTGTATACACATAAGGGGATGCGAGTAATCACATCCCGGGACACCTGCTGTTGCTAATCTTTCCACTGAATAATCCAAGTGTTCGAAGTTTGGAGTGTAGAAAGAGAAGCGCATGCAAACGCCTTTCCATTATTATGGTGATCTCCCGCCCAAAACCCGCTTCAACATGTGATGTAACCATCACATGTTTCATGCATGGCGTGGACTTCTATCGAACCTTTGCTGTTGGGTTGTCTCACTGGGGTGGTACACCTTCCATTTAGATACGACAAAGGAAATCAAATACAAAGGTAGTAAAAAATCTAAATTGAGGGAAGGAAAACTCAAAAAGTTTACAAGAACCATTAAAATAGTGTTGAAATTGTGTTTCGCCGCCGCGATTCATACTGTTGTTACACGCGACCATAATAAAAACTGTTCCGCCGCATGAATGGAGTCATATATCCGTTGATGCGGCGGAACTGTATTATCCGCTTCCTGTCGCTTTTTGGGCAAGCCGCATCAAGTGAAAAAACCGAAGTGTTAAAAACTCGGAATTATTCTGACAAAAGCCTTGAGATTTTTGCGATATTCTGAAATTATTTCCCAACGGGCGTAAATTTGCGATTTTTCGGCGTGCATTTCTTGTCGCCTGAGCATCAGTGTGTTATGATGTTTTCGCTCGAAGTGTGCAATCTGTTCGTTCGTTTCCTTTTTGCCGTAAGGCCCTTACGGCATTGCAACGGGGCGCCCGTTGCATTACGGCGGCGTGCTCGTTGTCCTCCAACGGCGTGCTCGTTGCGCCCCCGGGAGGCCCTCCTTGGTCGTCCCCGACATTTTCGATGACAAAAAACGGCGCCTTTTTGTCAAGATTTCAGCATTTTTGCTCTTCGGAATTCAGAATCTGAAGTGTTAAATTCTTGATATTATTGTGACATGCCGGGGCTGAAATCATATTTGTTCCGTCTTTGTCGGATTTTCCACGCACAATCTGTCGGATATTTCAAAAGATATTGTATCTTTGCAGATATTAACCCCTAAATAAAGATTTAAGAAACAGACATAGACAGTGGAAAAAACGCAGGATGAGGCCATATCATGATGTGGCCCTCCACCGGCGGCCGGACACATCGGCCAAGACAACATTAGGAAAAGCGTTTCCCTACTTTATATATATAACGGACTTTAAGTCCTTGTTCTCTCCAAGCGAATAACCGCCAAACTATTCACAAAACAGGAACAAGCGATGACAAGGTCTGCGCCAGTTGCGGCGTGGACTGCTCATACTTGTTTGTTTTGTGAGGTTTACTTGGCGGTTGACCTGCTTGGAAGACAAGTAGCGGGTAGACACGCCTTTTCTTATTATTTAGCCCGATATACATTCAAGTATCGGGATAATGATAAACAAATAAGTAAAAATTATGAAGAGAAAGAAGTTACTCGACGCATTGCTTTTGGCAATGGTGTGCATGTTCTCGTTCACGGCCTGCAGCAGTGGTGGTGACGATGATAATGGTGACGATACCGAATGGACCGGCGGCGGAAAAGGTACACTTTCCGGTTTGGCAGGAACTTGGCATGGCTCCCACAATTTTGGAAATATAGTAGGGACACGACACATCTATTTTACTTTTGATAATGATATGACCGGTCGTTTCAGCATTGAAGCAAAAAGTTTTTATGCTGCGGCAGCCTTTACTTACAGCGTTTCAGGCAGTCAAATCACATGCAATGGAATCTGCTATACAACAAGCAATGATGGAGAATCCGATGTTGACTATAATTGGAAAGCATCTTTTGAATTTAAAAATGGTAAGCTTACAACACAATCACCATATTCAAGTTATGGCGAATTAACAAAACAATAAACCAATTTTCTAATTAAAAACAAAAAAGAACAATGAAAAAGTTTTATTTGAATTTACTGGCTGTATTAGCCTTGGTAGTAACGTGTGTTGGATTTGCGGCATGCAGCAGTGATGATGACGATGACAAGAAGGACAACACCGAAAATATCACTGGGATCAATGATGGTAGCAGCACTTCGAATAGTATTGTAGGCGCATGGAAACGCTACTTATCTGACGGAAGCGGTTTTTTGATTTATGTTTTCAATAGGGATGGAAGTGGATATTATCAGGAATATGACGAAGGGCATCTTTGGGATAAAGATCCCTTTGATTGGACGTATAATTCAAGTACAAAAACTATAAAGATGTTTTATGCCGATGAAGATGGAACCTATGAAGAAAGGTGGATAATAAAAAAGTTTGATGGCAATTCGATAACCATAATCACCGAAGGCGAAGAAGAGACATACTTCCGCCAGTAATAAAACAGCAGATTATTCATTGAAAAAGCAAGGCCGCAAAGACATGAAGAGAGTTTCTTCGCGTCTTTGCGGCCTTTGCGTTGATATTGATAAAGAGTAATATAGGCTCCCTTCCTTGGGAAGGTTGGGGGCTTTCCGGTTATTTTGTTTTCGTTGCTCTGATGAAATATGCTATCAGCAGGATGTAGGCTGCGAGCGAGCACAGTTCGGACAGCGGATTGGCCCACCATGCTTCATACTCGAAGGTGACACCGCCGAAGCGCAGGATGGCGCTCACGACGCCCATCAGTGCACCGCCGGCGATGAAGCCCGACGCAATCAGGTTGCCCATCTCGCCGCGCTCCTTGTTCGCTTTCTCGTCCTTCGTGCGGGTCGTGACATACCAGTTGATGGCACCGCCGACGACGAGCGGGACGTTGAGCTCCATCGGGATGAACATGCCGAGGGCAAAGGCCAGGGCCGGAATCTTGCACCACGTGAGTACGATGGCCAGCACGGCGCCGATGCCGTAGAGCACCCACGGGGCGCCGATACCGTTCATCAGCGGGTCGATGACGGCGGCCATTGCGTTGGCCTGCGGCGCTGCGAGCTGACCGCTGGCGAAACCGTAGGTCTCGTTCAGCAGCATCATCACGCCGCCGACGGTAGCCGCCGAGACGAGCGTGCCGAGGAATTTCCATGACTCCTGCTTGCGTGGGGTCGTGCCGAGCCAGTAGCCTATCTTAAGGTCGGTGATGAACGAGCCGGCCATCGACAGTGCCGTGCAGACGACACCGCCCATGATCAGCGCGGCCACCATGCCGCCCGTACCCTTCAGTTCGACGCCCACCATGACGACCGAAGCAAGGATGAGCGTCATCAGCGTCATGCCCGACACGGGATTGCTGCCGACGATGGCGATGGCGTTGGCTGCCACGGTCGTGAAGAGGAACGCTATCACGGCCACAAGTACGATGGCCACGAGGGCGAAGAGCATGTTGCCGTCCATGACGCCAAACCAGAAGAAAAGGAACGTGATGATGATGGTGGCGATGGAAGCGATGGCTATGAAGCGGAACGAGATGTCACGCTGTGTGCGCAGCTGCGCTTTCTCGTCGCCGGCGTTGCCGCCCTTCATCTCGCGTGCGGCCAGACTGACGGCGCCCTTGATGATGCCCCACGACTTGATGATGCCGATGATGCCGGCCATAGCGATGGCACCGATGCCTATCGACTTGCCGTAGGCGCGGAAGATGTCCTCCGGGCTCATCTCACCGACGGTTTGGGTGATTGTCGGGTCCCATGCGTTGAGCACGGTGTCGTGGAACACGATCGACATGCCCGGAACGACCAGCCACCACACGGCCAGCGAGCCGAGGCAGATGATGAGCGCATATTTGAGGCCGACGATATAGCCCAGACCGAGCACGGCGGCTCCCGTGTTGACCTTGAAGACGAGCTTGGCACGCTCGGCCAGCGTCTCACCGACGCCCACCATGCGCGACGTCACGTTCTCGTTCCACCATCCGAAGGTGGCCACGATGAAGTCGTAGAGTCCTCCGACAAGTCCGGCCAGCAGCAGAGGCTTGGCCTTATTGCCGCCCTTGGCGCCACTGACGAGCACCTGAGTGGTGGCCGTCGCCTCGGGGAAGGGATATTTTCCGTGCATGTCGCTGACGAAATACTTGCGGAACGGAATGAGGAACAGTATGCCGATGATACCGCCCAGTAGCGACGAGATGAATATCTTGATGAACGACGCGCTCATCTCGGGATACTTGGCCTGCAGGATGTAGATGGCCGGCAGGGTGAATATGGCACCAGCCACGACCGCACCGGAGCAGGCGCCGATGCTCTGGATGATGACATTCTCGCCCAACGCACGGTTGCGCTTGGCGGCCGCCGAAACACCGACGGCGATGATTGCGATGGGAATGGCGGCCTCGAAGACCTGTCCCACCTTCAGTCCGAGGTAGGCTGCGGCGGCCGAGAACAGCATGGCCATCAGCACTCCCCACGTCACCGACCATGCGTTGACCTCGGGATACTGTTCCCGCGGACTCATCATCGGCTCATAACTCTCTCCTTCGTGCAACTCGCGGAAAGCGTTCTCCGGCAGCTGCATCATGTCTTTTTCGTCTTTTTTCATTATCTGTTGTTGTTTTGTTTCTGCTTTTTTGCTTTAAGGTCCTTAAGGTCTTTAAGGTCCTTAAAGTCTTTAAGGTCGCTTCATCCGACGGTGGTCTGCTCCTTTTGACCGTTCTGTTTCTGCTCCAAATAGCCGGCGAATATCCTCGCCGCCGCCACAACCTGCTTGACACAAGGCCGCGTGCGGTAGTATTCGGCCGTGCGCTCGCTGGCCTCGTAGCTCAGCGGAGTGTCGCGTTTGAGCTTCAGCAGTTCCGCGCAGACGAGCGTCCCGTATTGCTCGCGGAACGCGCCCATCAGCTGCTGGACTACCCGATAGTTGGCCGATTTGCCCTCGCGGTCGCCCGCCACGGCCGAACCGCAGTCCATTCCGGCCAGTACGGCCATGCCACAGGCCGCCCCGCAGGTCATTCTCATGCGGCCGATGCCGCCGCCCAGACCCGCACTGACCTTCAACGCCTGCTCCTCGGTGTAGCCGTAGAGGTCCGCAAAGGCCGCCACGACAGATTGGGAACAGTTGTAGCCGGCCATGAAAAGCTCCTCGGAGCGGCGCACGCGGTCGCTATAATCAATCTTCTTCGATTCCATAAAGTTGGTTGTTACGATTGTCTCAGTTGTTTATAACGGTAGTCTTATATAACACAAAGACTTCCATCGGGAGTCCTCATGAATCCCAATGGAAGTCCTTAAAATCTTTATTTGGCGTCGGCGGCAATCAGTTCGAGCAACCGTTCGACGGCTTCCGCCTCGGGAATGTTCTTCGCCACACATTCTTTCCTGCGGTATAAGGATATCCGTCCGCGTCCCGCACCGACGTAACCGTAGTCGGCATCGGCCATCTCGCCCGGCCCGTTGACGATACATCCCATGATGCCGATCTTCAATCCCTTCATGTGGGACGTCGCCGCCTTGATGCGGGCGATGGTCGAGCGCAGGTCGTAGAGCGTGCGGCCGCAGCCCGGACAGCTGATATATTCGGTCTTGGACGTGCGCAAGCGTGCGGCCTGAAGTATGCCGAAGGCTGTGTCGCAGATGTCCTGTGCGTCGAGATCGCCGTCGTTCATCAGCCAGATGCCGTCGCAAAGACCGTCAAACATCAGCGCTCCCATGTCGGCGGCGGCCTCCAACTGGAAGTCGCTCTTGGCCTCGGCGTAGTTCTTTTTGTCTTCGGCGCCGTTCGTCTTATTACCCTCGGCACCGTTATTCTTCTCCCCGGTGCCGTGCCGGTACATCTGACAGACTATCACGGGGTTGGTCAGTCCCGCCGCCGTCATCTCGTGGATGAGTGCGCGCTGTTCTCCGAGACGGTTCTTGTGGTTGCTCATGCAGACCACAACGACCTCCGGATGGGCTTTCAGACAAGCCACATATTCCTCCGCCGGAACACCATATTGGAGCACGAGGAACTTCACGTCGGCCTTGACGCTGCCTATGAACGGCATGGCGGTATGGGGGAAGATGGGGTAGAGGGACGAGGAGGGAGGAGGGAGGAGGGAGGAGGGAGAATTGTCTGACACGCCATCTGACATGCCGGCAGCTGACGTAACAACGCAGCTGATATTCTCACTCCTCACTCCACACTCCTCACTCCTCGTCATATTGACAAAAGTATCGAAGTCCACGATATATTTGCGGCCGGCCTCGGGATTGTCGGGCAGTTTTCCACCTATATATATATAGTCGGGCGTGACGCTCGTCGTCTCCTTTGCTGCCTCAGAAGCAATAACCTTTTCTGCTTCATCCGCAGGGCTTCCCCCCTTGGGGGGATTGAGGGGGGCTCCCACAACGACCGGCACATTGTTGCCGCCGATGTTCGCCACGGCTTTGGTCACGCGGCGTTCGGGGCGAAGCCAGTCAAAACCGGAGTATGGCTCGGCCGGAATGACGGTGTGCCCGGCACGCTGCGTGACGTAGTCGACGAGGTGACGGGCGACGGGAATCTCGGCCTCGGGCTCCTCGCTGAGCGACACGCGGATGGTGTCTCCGATGCCGTCGGCGAGCAACGCACCGATGCCCACGGCACTCTTGATGCGTCCGTCCTCTCCTTCGCCGGCCTCCGTGACACCGAGATGGAGCGGATAGCTCATGCCCTCGCGCTCCATTGTGTCGACGAGCAGACGCACCGAGCGTACCATGACGACGGTGTTGCTGGCCTTGATGGAGATGACGACGTCGTCAAACCGCTCGCGGCGGCAGATGCGCAGGAATTCCATGCAGCTCTCCACGATGCCCTCCGGCGTGTCGCCATAGCGCGACATGATGCGGTCGGAGAGCGAACCGTGGTTGACTCCGATGCGAATGGCCGTGCCATGCTCGCGGCATATCTGCAGGAACGGGACAAACCGCTCCTCTATCTTCTTCAGTTCGGCGGCATATTCCTCATCCGTATATTCCAGCTGGCGGAATGTCCGGGCGGGGTCGACGTAGTTGCCGGGATTGATGCGCACCTTTCCGGCGTAGAGCGCGGCCACGTCGGCCACGTTGGGATTGAAGTGGACGTCGGCCACGATGGGGGCGTCATAACCCTCGGCACGCAGCCGGCTGCTGATGTTCTTCAGGTTCTCGGCTTCCCGGACGCCCTGCGTGGTGAGCCGCACATATTCACCGCCGGCGTCGATGATGCGCTCCGCCTGTGCCACGGAACTGTCGGTGTCGCTCGTCGGTGTGGTCGTCATCGACTGTATGCGTATCGGGTTGTCACCGCCGAGCGGTGTGGTGCCAATCCGGACGACGGACGATTGGCGGCGGGTATAGTTGAACAGGTCGGTCATAATAAAAATGAAGAGGGAAGAATTAATTAAATGAAGAGTGAAGAATGAAGAGTGAAGAATTTGCTGCCGCCTTTCCCGCATTGCTAACATTATGAAGCAACGTTGGAACGGAGGTAGCAAATTCTTCACTCTTCATTCTTCACTCTTCATTTAACAAACTCTTAGTTTGTTTTAAAATCATATTTCACTTCGGCCAGTTCCTTGTTGGCCTTCTCTATCTTCTCTTTCAGTCCGTTTTTGAACTCTGCGAGGCGGGCGGCGAGCGCTTCGTCAGCCAGCGCCATCATCTCCACGGCCAGGATTGCGGCGTTCTGCGCACCGTTGACACCGACTGTTGCGACGGGTATTCCGGGAGGCATCTGGATGATGCTGAGCATGGCGTCCAGTCCGTCGAGCATCCCCTTGATGGGCACACCGATGACCGGCAGTGTCGTCGAGGCGGCTATGACACCGGGCAATGCGGCAGCCATGCCGGCTCCGGCAATGATCACTTTCACACCGCGCTCCTTTGCGCCACGTGCAAACTCCTCGACGGCGTCGGGGGTGCGATGGGCTGAAAGGGCATTAACTTCAAACGGCACCTGCATGTCGTTGAGGAATTTGCAGGCTTTTTCCATGACGGGCAGGTCGCTTGTGCTGCCCATGATTATACTTACTGATGGGTTCATATTCTTTTTTTGCTTTTAATGACTTTAAGGTCTTTAAGGTCTTTAAGGACTTTAAAGTCATTAAGGATCTTAAGGACCTTAGTTATATTCTAATTCACCAATATCGTCACGGCCGAGCATACGGCGCCGATGCAGAAGCCGCCGACGACCTGTGACAGCGAGTTCTGGCGCAGCATCATTCGGCTGGTGCCGAGCACGCCGGCCAAGAGGAAGACGATGCAGAGCCACCAGACCGGATTGAAGCCGAATATCTCGGCAAACGAGAACAGCGCTCCCGCCACGCCACCGATGGATGCCGTGTGTATGCTTATCTTCCACCACGCGTTGACCACCGCACAGACTATCTGGATGACCAGTGCCGCGATGACGATGCTGCCCATGAAGTGGGGGATGTGCATGCGCTCCATGAAGTAGACGCAGGAGAAATAGCACATGATGGAGATCACGTAGGGCACCATGCGCCGCTCCTTATGCTCCAGTTCCGCGAGCCGCCATCCCTGACAGCGGCGGTAGAGACGGATGAGTGCCGTGGGCATCACCACGGTGAAGAAGCCGACTATCGCCAGCACCACCGCCTTGTATGCCAACGGCAGGAGGCTCAGATAGCTGAACACGAACAATGCTATCAGCCCCACTAACGGCAGATAGAAAGGTATGAACAGCAGACTGAGCATCTTGGCTGACGCTATCATGGTCTTGGTCCGTGAACGTCTCGGAACTCTCAGGTGTGGGAGCCGCCTGGCATTATTATTGTTCTGCATCTTTGTCTTTGGGTTTTCGCACCCGAAACTATTTTCTGAGTCGCGCAATCGGTATGCCCAACTGCTCGCGATATTTCGCCACCGTGCGCCGCGCTATCGGATAGCCCTTTGCCGCCAACTGTTCGCGGATGGCGTCGTCGTTGAGCGGCTTGCGTTTGTCTTCGGCGTCGATGATATCCTTCAGCGCCGCCTTTATGCTGCGCGTCGACAGTTCCTCGCCGCTCTCAGTGACATAGCTGTCGCTGAAGAAGTGGCGCAGGGGGAACGTGCCCCAGCGCGTCTGTGCATACTTGCTGTTGCTCACGCGCGATATTGTCGATATGTCAAGCCCCGTCCGCTCGGCGATGTCCTTGAGAATCATCGGGCGGAGCGACGCTTCGTCGCCGTCTTCAAAGAAGCGGTGCTGCCAGTGGATGATGGCCTCCATCGTCGTGGTGAGCGTCCGTCTGCGGACCTTGATGGCCTCGATAAATCCCTGTGCGGCCTCGACCTTCTTCTTCGTGTACAGCAGGGCTTCCTTCATCTGTCGGCTCATGCCGGCGCGGTTGTCCTGATACTCCTTGAGTGTGTCGGCAAACGACTGCGAGACGTGAAGCTCGGGGATGTCTCCCGTGTTGAGCGCAAATGTCACCGAGCCGTCGTCGTTGGTGTCGACGATGAAGTCGGGCGTGATCTGGTGCATCCCGCGTCCCACCGTCTCGCCCATTGCCGCTCCGGGTTTAGGGTTGAGCCGCCGCAGTTCGGCTATCAGCGTCTCCGTCTGGAGTTCTGTCAGCGACAGTGCCGATTGCAGACGGTCCCAATGTTTCTTCGTGAAAGCGTCAAAATGGTGGTTTATCACCTCCTCCATCAAGTCCTTCAGACGTGACGGCGGGCGACGGCCGATCTGCAACAGGAGGCACTCCTGAAGCGTGCGCGCACCTATGCCCGGCGGGTCGAAGTCCTGGAGCATGCCGACGACCTCCTCGACATCAGCCTCGGTGACATCCATGCCGTGATAGATGGTCAGTTCGTCGGCGATGGAGTCGGACGTCTTGCGCAACAGTCCGTCGTCGTCAAGCGACCCGATCAGGTATTCCATGATTTCGCGCCGGCGGTCGTCGATGTCTGTCTCGGCCATCTGCTGCTTCAGTTGGTCGTAGAAAGAGATGCTGTCGCCATAGACCATGTCTTCGCGTTCGTCCGTCTGGTTGTGGCCGCCGCTATATACGGGCAATTCCTCGTCGTCGCGTCCGATGCTGCTGAGAGCCTCGTCCAGTGCCGACATGCGTTCCTCACGCTCCGTGCGTGCGTCGAAATCATCGTCACTGCTGTCGTCCGTGCTGCTTCTGCCGTCGTCATAGATGTCATGTTCCGCGTCAATGCCGTCGTCGGGCGATGCGGCTTCGAGAGCCGGATTGTCGTCCATTTCGGCGTTGATGCGGTCCACGAGCTGGTTGAGCGGCAGTTCGATGAGCTGTGCCTGCAACAACTGTTGTTGCGAGAAGTTCTGCGTCTGCCTGAGCGCCTGTTCCTGCTTTTCGACCTGAACCTGACTTTGAGCCATAGCGATTTGTTGTTTTATGTTCTGCAAAGATACTTCAAACCGTGGGAATAACAAAACAAAACCCGTTTGTTTTTTCAACAACCCACCCCAACCCACCTACACACCCACCTACACACCCACCTACACACCCACCTACACACCCATCTACACACCCACCTACAACCCACCCCAACCCTCCCAAAGGGAGGGAGCTTGAATACCTTAAAGCATATCAGACCCGAAGGTGTTGCAGAACGCACACGGTAGGGACATATTCTTGTATTTGTCCGCAAGAAAAATGATTAATATTAATATCAATACGTTACTTGCGGACAAATACAAGAATATGTCCCTACCGTGTGCGTTCTGCAACACCTTCGTTGGAGTGGGGTGTAGGTGGATTGTAGGTGGATGTTTGATAAATGTTTACAAAACCGTGTTTGGAAAAATGCTTGAAGATTTGCGTTTTCATGAGCAATAAGGGCCTTAAAGCCTACCGACGGCCCCCTCCGGCTCCCCCAAGGGGGAGAGACCTGCGGCTTCAAACATCCCCGTAAGGGCCCCGCGGCTCTTCATTTTTACAAAACTTCGCGAGTTTTTGATTACCGAAAAAGGGCAAAAAAACGGAGTTCGGCGAGCAACGGGGCCCCCGCGGGGTTGCAACGAGCACGCCGTCATGTTGCAACGGCGGCCCCGTTGCGATGCAATAGCAGCCCCGCGGCAGAGCAAGGAGGGCCTTACGGGGCCCCACCCCGGCCCTCCCCAAGGGGAGGGAGAGCTGACGCCACTCATAAATACCTGTCTGCCAGCAGTTTGCAAAAACAGTGATTTTTTCACCGAAAAAACGGCCCGATTTTGATCTTCGCGAGACTTGAAAATTTGGGAGCGTGGCCGAAAAATTTTGGAAAGTGGGCCAGAAAAACGGCGTTAAATTCAGAATTTTATTGACAGACATGGCGCTCTGTATGAAAGAAGGCGTCTTGGCGTGTCATTGACGGCCGGAAGCAGAATGAAAAAGTTTCGTAGGGAGAACGTAAAAACTCCTTAGACAGAATGAAAAAGCGGGGCGACACCTCCCGGTGTCGCCCCGCAGCAAACTTCAAACAACCAAAAAAAGAAATAGATTGTCTGCTTTGTCTCTTGGGAAAATTGATGTGGCTATCTGATGAACAGCAGTTCACGATATTTCGGCAGCGTCCAGAGCTGGTCTTCGACGATGAGCTCCAGTTTGTCGATCTGATAGCGGATTGTCTCCATCTTCGGCGCGACATTGTCGTGATAGGCTATGGCCTTGTCATGCTCGTTGTCAATCTTGTTTGCCACCTTGCGCGCTGCGACGAGTTCCTCCACACCGTGTTCGATGGCGGCGGTGCGCTCGGCGATTTCCTCGATGATCTTGATGTTGCGTGCCGACAGCTTGTCCGCCTTTTCGGAAGGGAAGATGCTGTGCATGTTCTCCACGTTCTTGAGCAGTTTGCTCTGGTAGTGGGTTGCCACGGGGATGATGTGGTTCATCGAGAGATCACCCATGACGCGCGCCTCGATCTGTATCTTTTTCGTGTACGTCTCCCACTTCACCTCGTTGCGCGCCTCCAGTTCCTTGCGCGACATGACGTTGAGGCGCTCAAACATGCGGACACTCGCCTCGTCGAGGTAGCGCTCGAAGATGACCGGACAGCTCGTCTCGCAGTCGAGACCGCGTTTCTTGGCCTCCTCGACCCATTCATCGCTGTAGCCGTTGCCGTCGAAGCGGATGGGACGGCAGGTCTTGATGTCCTCGCGGACGACATCGATGATGGCTCCGGTCTTGTCCTCACCCTTGGCGATGAGTGCGTCGACACGCGCCTTGAAGTCGACAAGGGCTTCGGCCACGGCCGAGTTGAGGGCTATCATGGCCGACGCGCAGTTGGCCTCGGAGCCCACGGCGCGGAACTCAAAGCGGTTGCCGGTGAAGGCGAAGGGGCTGGTGCGGTTGCGGTCGGTGTTGTCGATGAGCAGTTCGGGGATTTCGGGTATTTCGAGCTTCATGCTCTGCTTGCCGACGATGTTGAAGAGTTCGTCCTTGTCGGACCTCTCGATGTGGTCGAGCAGTTCGCTGAGCTGTTTGCCGAGGAACGACGATATGATTGCGGGCGGTGCCTCGTTGGCGCCCAGACGGTGGGCGTTGGTGGCGCTCATGATGCTTGCCTTCAGAAGTCCGTTGTGGCGGTAGACGCCCATGAGCGTCTCGACGATGAAGACGACGAAGCGCAGGTTGTCCATCGGAGTCTTGCCCGGACCGTGGAGCAGTATGCCCGTGTCGGTCGACAGACTCCAGTTGTTGTGCTTGCCGGAGCCGTTGATGCCGGCGAAGGGCTTCTCGTGGAGCAGCACGCGGAAACCGTGTTTGCGGGCCACGCGCTTCATGAGCGACATCAGGAGCATGTTGTGGTCGACGGCGAGGTTGGTCTCCTCGAAGATCGGGGCCAGCTCAAACTGGTTGGGAGCGACCTCGTTGTGGCGCGTCTTGCATGGTATTGCCAGTTCGAGCGCCTTCACCTCAAGGTCTTTCATGAATGCCTGGACGCGGTCGGGGATGGTGCCGAAGTAGTGGTCGTCCATCTGCTGGTTCTTGGCCGAGTCGTGGCCCATGAGCGTGCGGCCCGTCAGCAGCAGGTCGGGACGGGCGGAGTAGAGTCCCTCGTCGACGAGAAAATACTCCTGTTCCCATCCGAGATTGCTCTGAACCTTCTTTACGTCGGGATAGAAGTAGCGGCAGACGTCGGTCGCGGCCACGCTGACGGCGTGGAGCGTGCGCAGCAGCGGTGCCTTATAGTCGAGAGCCTCGCCCGTATAGGAGATGAAGATTGTCGGTATGCAGAGCGTGTCGTCGATGATGAAGACGGGCGACGTGGGGTCCCACGCGGAATATCCGCGGGCCTCGAACGTGTTGCGTATGCCGCCGCTGGGGAACGACGAGGCGTCCGGCTCCTGCTGGACGAGGAGCTTGCCGCTGAACTCCTCGACCATGCCGCCCTTGTGGTCGTGCTCGATGAAGGAGTCGTGCTTCTCGGCCGTGCCCTCGGTCAGCGGCTGAAACCAGTGGGTGTAGTGGGTCACACCGTTCTCCACGGCCCACTGCTTGATGCCTGCCGCCACGGCGTCGGCGATGGAACGGTCGAGGCGCGTCCCGTTGTCGATGACGTCGATGAGCTTCTCATAGACATCCTTGGGCAGATACTTGTACATCTTCTCGCGGTTGAAGACGTTCTTTCCGAAGTACTCGTAGGGGCGTCCGGCCGGTACGCTCACGTCGAGAGGCTTCTTCTTGAATGCCTCCGCTACTACCTGAAATCTTAAATTAGTCATTGCTGTTCCTATTTTGTGGTTACTTCTGTCGTTGTGGAAAGTCCGGCGGCATGCCTGGCGCTGCCGCCGGACCCTCGCGTTGTTTTATTTTGTGTTTATATGTGGTCGTTGTCAGAACGTTATGCGGGCGTTGTCAGAATGTTGTTCGGCCGCCTTTCATAGCCACCGCCTCAGTCTCTCCATCGCCTCCTCGCAGTCCTCGCGCTCTCCGAAGGCCGTCAGCCGCACATATCCCTCGCCGCTCGGTCCGAAGCCCACGCCCGGGGTGCAGACGATGTTGGCTCCTCGCAGGAGACTGTCGAAAAACTGCCAGCTGCCCGCGCCGTCCGGGGTCTTGACCCAGAGATAGGGCGCGTCTTCTCCGCCGTAGACCGAGAGGCCCAACGCGGTGAGTGTCTCGCGCATCATGGCGGCATTGGCCATGTAGTAGTCGATGGTCTCGCGCACCTGCCGGCGTCCCTCGGGACTGTATGTCGCTTCCGCCGCGCGCTGGCTGATATAGCTCGTGCCGTTGAACTTGGTGCACTGGCGGCGGTTCCAGAGCATGTTGAGCGATATGCGCTCACGTCCGTCCAGTGTGCCGACGGTCAGCTCCTTGGGCACGACGGTATAGCCGCAGCGCACTCCGGTGAAGCCGGCCGTCTTGGAATAGCTGTGGAACTCGACGGCCACCTTGCGCGCCCCGCGTATCTCATAGATGGAATGGGGTATCTCGGGGTTGCGGATGTAAGCCTCGTAGGCGGCGTCATAGAAGATGATGGCGTCGTTGTGGATGGCGTAGTTGACCCACTTGCGGAGCTCCTCCTTGGTTATCACCGTTCCCGTCGGATTGTTGGGATAACAGAGATAGATGATGTCGACGCGGCGGTCGGGCAACTGCGGGACGAAATTGTTTTCCGCCGTGCATGGCATATAGACCACGTTGCTCCACCGTCCGTTCTCCAACACGCCGGCACGGCCTATCATCACGTTGGAGTCGATATAGACGGGATAGATCGGATCGGTCACACCGATGCTGTTGTCCCAGCGCACGAGCTCCTGAATGTTGCCCGTGTCGCTCTTTGCGCCGTCGTTGATGAAGATTTCGCTGGTGTCGAGGTGTATGCCGCGGGGCAGAAAGTCGTTTTTGACGATGGCCTCACGGAGGAACTGGTATCCATGTTCCGGACCGTAGCCGCGGAACGTCGACTTGGCCGCCATTTCGTCGACGGCCTTGTGCATGGCTTCCGTAACGGCCGGACAGAGCGGCTGTGTGACGTCACCGATGCCGAGACTGATGAGCCGGGCCTGCGGGTGGGAGACCCGGAAGGCGTTGACTCGCTTGGCTATGTCTGCGAACAGATAGTTGTTCGGCAGCTTTAGGAAATGGTCGTTTACTAATGCCATAATTCTTATTGGTGTTTCTTTTCTATGTTGTTGATTGAAGTTTGGTCTTTCTTTATGGGAGGGATGGGGATTATGGGAGGCATGGGAGAGCTATTGCTCCGTCAAAGACAAAGGCCGACGGCCCAGTCTTGTAGACATGCCCGTCGGCCTCGCTCCATTCTATCTCCAGTTCGCCGCCGTCCATCGCGACCGTCGTCCGCCGCCCGGCACGTCCCGTCACTGCCGCTGCCACGGCCGTCGCACAGGCCCCCGTGCCGCAAGCCAGGGTTATGCCGCTGCCTCGTTCCCAGACGCGGGTGCGGATGCGGCCGTCGTCAAGCATTGCCGCAAACTCGATGTTGCAGCGCTCGGGAAACAGCGGGTGACGCTCGAGGGTGGCCCCTAAGCGGGCCACGTCCACGGCGTCGATGTTATCCGTGAATATGACAAAGTGGGGATTGCCCATCGAGACGAATGTCCCGTGCATCGTCCGGCCGTCGACTGCCACCTCACCGTCGGTCATTGAGCCGTAGGGTGTGGCCATCTGGGCCGGACACGACAGCGCCGGAGTTCCCATGTCGACGGTCACGCGCTCCGTCATGCCGCCCCCGTCGAGATGGAGACGCAACGTCTTGACGCCCGAAAGCGTCAGCAGACGTATCTCCGTCCGGTCGGTCAGACCGCGGTCATGGAGGTACTTGCCGATGCAGCGGGAGGCGTTGCCGCACATCATGGCTTCCGAACCGTCGGCGTTGAAGATGCGCATGGTGTAGTCGGCCTCGGGTATCGTGGACTTGCCGATGAGCACCAGACCGTCACTTCCGATGCCCGTGTGGCGGTCGCTCCACGCTATGGCGGCGGCCGAAGGGTCGGGGATGGCATACAGTGAGGTGTCTACGTAGATGTAGTCATTGCCTGCCCCGTGCATCTTGGTGAAGTGAATGGTTTGTGTCATATTGCCAATCTTTTGCCTCTGTCGTTTTCTTTTTGTAATAATCTCGTTGCAAAGATACAATGTTCTGAAACAAATCGTATAAAAACGGTGACGCTTTTTATCTACTTTTGGCGATTAAATAACAATTTGGAAGCGTTGACTTATGATATGATTACAATCAGAAAGAAATCCGGCTGAAATTTAAAAGAAGTGTAACGGGCGTGCGATTTGTGAAAAACGAAAGTCTTGTCATGGTCGGTTTGGACACCTGCCCAAACGCAAAGGCGCAGAGAAACAGAGAAGAAACATTCTCTGCTGCCCTGCGTCCTTACACTTTTCACTTATAGAAAATATATTCCTGATTTGCGATAAATATGCTTTCGGCTTTTGAAAGAGATGCTTTGAGGCTTGTCATTCATAACCGCCGTAGCTCTGCATGTCCTCGTCAGTGCTGCCGCTCATGTCTTCCTGCCGTTTCTTCTTTGACGTCATGTTTCCGAAATTCCATGTAAGGGTGAAATTGACGCGCGGGTCTTGCCAGTTCTTTTGATGGCGGGTGAAGCTCTCCGTTGACGTGTAGTTCTCCCATTTGCGTGTTCCGAGGACGTCGCGCCAGTTGACCGAGAGCGAGAAGAGCTTGTTGAAGAATGTCTTCCGCAGTCCGAGGTCGAGGCTGGCGTTAGGTTTGCGGTAGCCCTGGGTGATGACGCTGCGCGAGCGGTAGTTGCCCGTAGCCTGGAAAGAGATGTCGTAGGGGAGGATGACGCTGGCCAAAAGGCGTGCGTTCCACGAGAAGTTTTCGTCCGAACGGCCCGTGACAATCTGGTCGTTGATGACATAGCTGAAGCCGTCGAGCTTGTAGTAATAGGCGTTGACGGTCGTGGTCAGGTCGAGTATGCGCCACAGTTTGTCCTTAAGGATGAGCTCCACACCGGCACTCTGGCTCTTGGCTACGTTCTCGTGGGTCGAATAGACGATACCGTCCTCCATGTAGCGGATGGACTGGATGACGTCGGTCGTCGGCCGGTAGTATGTGCCGAAGGAGAGAGTGTGGTCGGTCCACGTCTTGAGATAGTTGAGTGAGAAGGAGTTGGTGTATTCCGGCGTCAGCTCGGGATTACCGAACGAGACCATCGAGGCGTCGCGAGTGTTCTTGAAACTGTTGAGCTGACCGCCCCACGGACGGCGCAGACGGCGGGTGTAGTTGAGTTGCAGCTGCGACGTCTCGGTCAATGCGTAGTTGAGGAAGAGGCTCGGAAAGAGCTGGAAATAGTCTTTTGAGAACGCCGGGTCGCGCAGCGTGGCGTCATGTTCCTGTTCCCATGAGTAGCTTTTGGTGTTGACTTTCCAGTATTCTCCGCGCAGTCCGGCCATGACACCGAAGCGTCCCAGCTTGGCGTTGAGCGTGGCGTAGACGGCATGTACGTCCATGTCGTAGATGAAGCGGTTGAAGTAGTCGCGGTCTTCTGCTCTTGCCACACCGTCCCATGACGTCGGATCGGTCCACGACTCCTGCGGCGTGTTCTCGTGAGAGAAGCGGCCGTTGTAGCCGGCCTCGAGCTTCAGCCGCTCCGTCAGCTGGTTCTCATAGTCGGCCTTGACTTCCCACGAACGGTTGTTGATGAACATCGGGCGGTATTGCCAGCTGTACTCCACGGGCAGGGGCTGGTCGTAGAAGACCGTGCTGTCCTGATAGTAGTTGTCGTCATCGTTCTTCCAGCGGTCGAAGGAGATGTTGAGGTCGAGCTTGTGGTTGTCGGCGAAGCTGTGGGTATAGCCGAGTTCGGCGTGATACATACGCATGTCGCCCTCGCCCGAGTTGCGTCGGAACATGATGCGGCTGTCAGTCGGAGCGCCGACGGTGCCGTAGCGGTAGGGCGTTGTGCTCAGATTGTCGCGCTCGCCCAGCATGGTCATGCCCGAGAGAGACAGTTCGTCGCTCTTGGTCAGATGCCATGTCAGACCGGCACGGGCGAAGAGATTGCCGCCCTTGCGGTCGTTGTCGCTCTCATAGTTCTGGTAGGTATTGGTGCCGAGATATGTCTGTTCGCTCAGCGCGCCGCCCGTGTTCTTGCGGCGGCGATAGCCGATGTTGGCGTAGGCGTCGAGCGCTCCGCTCGAGTAGTTGATGTTGCCGCTCGTGTTCCAACCTCCGGCGGTATTCACTCCGGCACGCACGGAGCCGTAATAGCCGGCCTTGCGGTCGCGCTTGAGGATGATATTGATGATACCGGCGGAGCCTTCGGGGCTGTATTTCGCGCTCGGATTGTCGATGACCTCCACCCGTTCAATGCTCTCGGCGGGTATCTGCTGGAGTATTTCGGCACGGTTGTCCGAGGTCAGTCCGCTGGCCTTGCCGTTGATCCACACTTCGACGCTGGTATTGCCGCGCAGCGAGATTTCGCCGTCGGTGGTCACTTCGACCGAAGGGATGTTTTCCAGCAGGTCACTGGCCGAGCCTCCCGCTGCGGCGAGCACCTGGTCGACGGTGAACGTCTTGCGGTCGACCTCGAGTTTCATCTGCGAGCGCTGGCCCGTGACGGTCACTTCCTTGAGTGCCTTGTGGTCTTCGCCGATGTAGAGGGCGCCGTAGGAGACGGCGCGGTTGCGTGGCGCCAGGGTGAACGAGCGGGTCGTATTCTTATATCCCACCATTGACACCGTCAGCACATAGCTGCCATCGGAAAGTCCCGTGACGGCGAAATGGCCTTTCTCGTCGGTGATGGCGGCCTTGACGGTCTTGTCCGTTCCGGCCTGACTCACGCGTACATTAACATACGGCAGGGCCTCGTTGCTCTGCCGGTCGAGAACTCGTCCTTTCACCGAACCCTGCGCAAAGGCAGTCAAAGCGGTGAAAAGAATCAAACATGTCAGTATAAATCGATTCATAACAGAAGGTCTGACGTATGTCGTAGTCAATGGTTTAATCGGATGAGAACTTTTTCTTGATATCATGCGATATTCGTCTTTCCGGTTCATCTGATGTCCGGAGTGACAGAGACTATGTATGTGTTCCTGCTTTCAGACCTCTTATCACCGCGCTCGTAAATCCCGCGTGCTCCATCTCGTTGAGTCCGCGAATGGTCAGTCCACCGGGTGTGGTGACCTTGTCGATCTCCGCCTCTGGATGATTGCCGTTGGCGAGGAGCAGGTCGACGGCCCCTTTGACCGTCTGCAGGACGATATGCTTGGCGTCATCGGCGCGGAAGCCTAACTCCACACCGCCCTCCGAGGCAGCCCGGACATATCGCATGGCGTAGGCTATGCCGCAGGAGGCGAGTGTCGTGCCGGCTCCGAGCAGACGCTCTTCGGTGACGAGTGAAGAGCCGGTGTCGTCGAATATGGCTTTTATCGTCTTCGTCTGTTCGTCGCTCGCGCCGACGGGAACGATGAATGTCATCGAACTGCGCTCGGCTATGGCGATGTTGGGGATGACGAGAAACAGCGTCGGCACCGTGCCGTCGTCCTTCCTCATCCATTCCTGTATCGTCGCCGACGGCAGACCGGCCACAACCACGACGAGCATCTGTCGGCCGTAGTCCATCACGGGTCTGATTTCGCGGAGCACGCTCTCTGCCACCCACGGCTTCACGGCCACGCAGACGATGTCAGCCTCGGCTGCCGCCACGCTGTTGTCGGTCGTAAGACTCACGCCGCTGTCGGCAAAACGGTCGAGCGCGCCCTGCGTCCTGTTTGCCACTGTGATGTCCGACGGACGGAAAATGTCGCCCTTCAGAAATCCGTTAACCATTGCGCCGCCCATTGCTCCGGCGCCTATCACTGATATTTTCATATAGTTTTGTTTAAAAAAGGAGTTAAGGAGTTAAAAGGAGTTATCGCTCCCTGCGGTCGCTCAGGAGTTAAAGACAAATGTCTTCAAGACTTGATAATTATACTTTATGTGAGTATTGTCTTTAACTCCTGAGCGACCGCAGGGAGCGATAACTCCTTTAACTCCTTTAACTCCTAAAAGATTTTTTCAATCGTGTGATAAACTCCTCGGCCTCGTCCTTCGTCAGGCACAGCGGCGGGAGGAGGCGCAGCGTGTTCGTGCCGCTGCATCCGGTGAAGCAGTGCTGATCGTAGATGAGCGGTTGGCGCACGTCCTTGTGGGGGATGTCAAGTTCGATGCCGATCATTAGTCCGCGGCCGCGGATGTCGGTGATGTGCGGTTCCGACTGCTTCAGCTCGTTGAGACGGGCCATGAGATATTCACCAGTCTGCCGGGCGTTGTCCACGAGGTTCTCGCTCTCCATGACGTCGAGCACGGCCAATGCTGCAGCACAGGCCAAATGGTTGCCGCCGAAAGTCGTGCCGAGCTGGCCGTATTTGGGCGTGAACTCAGGTGAGATGAGCACGCCGCCCATCGGGAAGCCGTTGGCGATGCCTTTGGCCACGGTGATGATGTCGGGGCGTATGCCGAGCCACTGGTGGGCAAAGAACTTGCCCGAGCGGCCGTAGCCACACTGTATCTCGTCGCAGATGAGCACCGTGCCGTGTTTCTTGCATGCCGCTTGCAGCCCCTGGGCGAACTCCTCGGTCACCATACGGATGCCGCCGACGCCCTGTATGCACTCTATTATCACGGCGCAGACGTCGCCTTTCGCCAGCTCGGCCTCCCATGCGGCGAGGTCGTTGAGCGGCAGGTATGTCACGTGGCCGTTGGCGTTGATGGGTGCGATGATGTTCGGATTAGCCGTGGCCTCGACAGCCAGCGACGTGCGGCCGTGGAAGGCCTTCTCTGCCGACAGCACGCGGGTGCGGCCGTTGGTGAACGACGCCAGCTTCAGCGCGTTCTCATTGGCCTCGGCACCGCTGTTGATGAGGAACAGCTGATAGTCCTCATAACCGCTCGCGCGGCCCAGCCGCTCAGCCAGTTCTGCCTGCAATGTGTTCACTACGGAGTTGCTGTAGAAGCCTAACTTCTGCAACTGCTCCGACACCTTATTAATATAATGTGGATGACAGTGGCCGATGCTTATCACGGCATGGCCGCCGTAGAGGTCGAGATATTCCTGCCCACGGTCGTCCCACACGCGGCAGCCCTCGCCCTTGACGATGTTTACGTCGAATAAAGGATATACGTCGAATAATTTCATAATCAGAATGCCGATGCTTTTAAGTTCAAACCAGTCTTTTCTTCTATTCCGAACATTATGTTCATGTTCTGTACGGCCTGTCCCACGGCGCCTTTCAGGAGGTTGTCGATGCACGCCGTGACGAGCAGCTTGTCGCCGAACTTGTCGCAGTGGACGAGCGCCTTGTTGGTGTTCACCACCTGCTTCAGGTCGATGGAGCGGTCGGAGTAGTGGGTGAAGGCGGCGTCGCGGTAGAACTCCTTGTATGCCGCCACGATGTCCTCAGCCGGTGCCGCGGTCCTGACAACGCAGGTGGCGAAGATGCCGCGGGCGAAGTCGCCGCGATAGGGGATGAAGTCGATGGCGGCGTCAAGCGTGCCCTGCACCTGCGTGAGGCTCTGGCGAATCTCCGGTACGTGTTGGTGGGTGAACGCCTTGTATATGCTCATGTTGCCCGTGCGCCACGAGAAGTGGGTCGTCGCGGCGGGCTTCTGTCCCGCGCCGGTGCTTCCCGTGATGGCGTTGACAGCCACGTCGTCCTTCAGCAGGCCCATTTTTGCCGCCGGCAGCAGGGCGAGCTGTATGCACGTGGCGAAGCATCCGGGGTTGGCGACATGCTGCGCCGTTGCGATGCGCTCCTTGTTTATCTCCGGTAGACCGTAGACATAGTCGTTGCCGGGAGCCGCAAGGCGGAAGTCCTGTGCGAGGTCAATTATATTTACGCCCTCCGGTATGCTGTGCTCTTTAAGAAAAGCCTCGCTCTTGCCGTGGCCGAAGCAGAAGAAGACGACGTCGACCTTGTCGAACGGCATCTCGTCTGTAAATATCAAATCCGTCTCGCCCACAAGTCCTTCGTGCACGTCGGCAACGGGATTGCCCGCGTTGCTCTCGCTGTTGGCGAAGACAATCTTTGCCTCCGGATGGTTTGTCAGCAGACGGATGAGCTCACCGCCGGTGTAGCCGGCGGCGCCGAGTATTCCAACGTTTATCATCTTATCTTTTTTCTTCTTTGTGGATGGAGTAATATGAGCGGAGCGCGGTGCTCGACACCTTGATGAAGCCCTTGGCCTCGTCGGCGGTCCATCCCGTCTGCGTCTCGCCGTATTCGCCGAGCTTCGACTTCGTCAGGTCGTCGGGAGAGTCGACGCCGACGGTTGAGAAGCCGTAGGGGCGGAGGCGCAGGATGGCCGTGCCGTTGACGTTGCGCTGCGATGATGTCAGCATGGCCTCGATGTCGGGCATGACCGGTTCGAGATACTGGCTCTCGTGGAGGAACATGCCGTACCAGTTGGCCACCTGATCCTTCCAGTACTGCTGCCACTTGCTCAGCGTCGACTTCTCCAGCAGACGGTGAGCCTCGATGATGAGCTTCGGGGCGGCTGCCTCAAAGCCCACGCGGCCCTTGATGCCGATGATGGTGTCGCCGACGTTGCAGTCGCGGCCGATGGCGTAGGACGCGCCAATCTCCTCAATCTTCTGTATGGCCTTGATCTTGTCGTCAAACGCCTCGCCGTTGACCGCCGTGATTTCGCCCTTCTCGAACGTAATCTTCAGCGTGGTCTCCTCTTCCTTGGCCGTCACGTGCTTCAGATAAGCCTCCTCGGGCAGTCCCTGCGTCGGGTCAAGCAGTTCGCCGCCGCAGATGCTCGTGCCCCAGATGCCCACGTTGTAGGAATACTTCAGCTTGGTGAAGTCGGCGAAGAAGCCGTTGGCGTTGAGATAGTCGACCTCCTCCTTGCGTGTCAGGTTGCGGTCGCGCGTCAGCGTGATGATCTCCACGCCCGGGGCCATGACGAGGAACGTCATGTCGAAGCGGATCTGGTCGTTGCCCGCACCGGTAGAGCCGTGTGCGATGGCGTCGGCGCCGATCTCGTTGGCATAGCGTGCGATGGCGATGGCCTGAAAGATGCGCTCAGAGCTGACCGAGATGGGGTAGCAGTTGTTGCGCATCACGTTGCCGTATATCATGTATTTCAGCGATTTCTCGTAGTATTCCTGCGTCACGTCGAGCGTGACATACTTCACGGCGCCCAGCTTGTAGGCGTTCTCTTCGTTCTTTTTCAGCTGTTCGGCGCTGAAGCCGCCCGTGTTGGCGCAGGCGGCATAAACTTCATATCCCATCTCCTTTGTGAGATACATCACGTTGTAGCTCGTGTCGAGTCCGCCACTGAAGGCTACCACTACTTTCTTTTTTGCCATATTGTTGTTGTTTTGTTGAAATCTTTTTAAATTAAAGGGCTTTTAAGGTCTTTAAAGTCTTTAAGGTCTTTAGGGACTTTAGGGACTTTAGGGACTTTAAGGACTTTAAAGACCTTAAAGACTCTAAAGCCCCAAAAGACTTTCCCTCCGGTCAGGAGGGGCTTCCGTCAATCCTCCTTATCCTCTCTAATACCTCGGTCGGTATCTTTGCCGGCAGATGTTCCTCGGGGTCGAAGAGCATGCCCGTGCAGATGCAGTATTTCCGGCCCGTGCGCTTGAGCACGTCCACGTTGACGCAGCCCTCGCAGCCGCGCCAGAACGCCTCGTCGTCCGTCAGGTCGGCGAATGTCACAGGCTTATATCCCAGCTGCGTGTTCATCTGCATCACCGCCGCACCGCTCGTCAGCGAGAAAATCTTCGCTTTCGGCCAGCGCAGACGTGCCAGCGTGAAGGTCATGTCCTTGATGCGTTTGGCCAAGTGCAGACCGCGGAAGTCCGGGTGCACGATGAGTCCCGACGTCGTCACATACTGCCGGTTGCCCCACGTCTCAATATAGCTGAAGCCGGCAAACTTCTCCCCTTGCAGGGCGATGACCGCCTTGGCCTCACGCATTTTCGTTATGATATATTCCGGAGAGCGCTTTGCTATGCCCGTCCCGCGCACGGCAGCAGCTGCTGCTATGGTGTCCAGGATGATGTCCACGTAGCGTTCATGCTCTTTGTTGGCCACCATCACCTCGATGGCCGTGCCCTTGTCTGCCGTCTCTGCGGTGTGGGCGGATGACATGTCGTCCATGTTTTCCATCTTTCGTTTTTATTTCTTTCTTTCAGTCTGTATCCTTTATTCGGCGCCCATGTTCGGCACGACCTCGTTCAGCGCCTTGATGACCTCCTGCTCGGTCACTCCCTGTCGGATGACGATGAAGATGGTGTCGTCGCCGGCTATGGTCCCGATGATCTGCGGTATGTCGCTGTTGTCGATGTTGTATGCGATGCTGCTGGCATATCCCGGCCGCGTCTTTATCACGCCCATGTTTCCCGAGAAGTTGATGGACCGGAAGCCCGGGACCTGCATCATCTCCTTGACCTGCATGGGCGTGCTCACACGTTTATACATGGTTGCGTTCGGCAGCACATAGACGTAGTTGCCGTTCATGGTCGCGGCTTTTGCCACCTTGAGCTGCTTCAGGTCGCGGCTCAGCGTGGCCTGAGTCAGCTTGAACCCCTCGTTCTGCAGCGCCTCCAGCAGTTCGTCCTGACTGCCCAGTTCGCAGCTCGAGATAATCATCCGCAGCGTCTCCAGTCTGTTCTTCTTTTCTTTCATTCCGTGAATATTTATTCAAATAAGACTGCAAAGATATACATATTTATGCAAACAAACAAGCAAAAACGCATATTTTTGCATAAGGGCGGCCTACCCCGGGGCCCCACCCCGGCCCTCCCCAAGGGGGTGCCTACGAGGTGAAGGGCATGGTGTATATATAATAATGGAGTGTAGTATATATAATAATAGGTGTAGTACATATAATAATGAGGTGTGGAAAATATAACAAGAAGTGTAGTATATATATAATATCGGACGGCGTAGCTCATGACGTCAGTCATGCCTTTGCGTGCTTCCGTATGCGCGGCGGCGCTTTCTTTGTGTCTTTGCGTCTTTGCGTTTAAAAAACGTTTAAAATAAACATCCTTTGTCAAATTAATTCTGAGTTTAAGGCCGAAATCCGGCCTCACTTTCCAAAAAAATTCCGCCACGCTCTCGAATATTCAAATCTCGCGAAGGTCAGAATCGCGCGGTTTTTCAGACGAAAAACCACCCTATTTTGCAACCGGTTATCATACAACCACTTACAATCACACAGGTCTCCCTCCCCTTGGGGATGGCGGGGTGGGGCCCTCCCGTAAGGGCCTTATTGCTCTGCAACGGGGCTGCTATTGCCTTGCAACGGCGGCCCCGTTGTAACCCAACGAGCACGCCGTTGTAACCCCGCGGCGGCCCCGTTGCTCAACGAAACCCGTTTTTTGACCCCCAAAAAACCATCAAAAACTCGCCGACTTCTTCAAAAATGAAGAGCCGTAAGGCCCTTAAAGGGCAGTTTGAAGCCGCAGGTCTCTCCCCCGAGTGGGAGCCGGAGGAGGCCGTCGGTAGGCTTTAAGGCCCTTATTGCTCACAAAAACGCAAATCTTTGAGCATTTTCCAGAACACGATTTTGTAAATATAAACAACCCACAAACCCCCTGACACCCACCCCAACCCTCCCAAAGGGAGGGAGCTTGAATACCTTAAAGCATATCCAGCTCCCTCCCTTTGGGAGGGTTGGGGTGGGTGTCAGGGGTGGGTTTGTGGGGTTTATGGGTTGTTATTTCTTCGTGAATTTTTCTCCCTTTTTTCTCGTTTGTTCCACAAATTTTCTTTAAGTTTGCAAAAAATAGAAAAGCCTATGAAACCCCTTAGAGACCTCACTTCGCTCAGCCGCCTTTTGTCGCAGCAGTCGTGCCGCCGCAGCGTGGCTCTCGCCTGTCCCCACGACTCCCACACGGAGTATGTCATCGCCCGTGCCCTTAGCGAAGGTTTCGCCCGCTTTGTGCTGACCACAACCGGCGAACTCAGTCCTGCGCTGATGGACACCATCGACGCCCACCGCGACTATGTCCGCGTCATCGCCTGTGCCGATCCGGCCGAAGCCTCGCGTGAGGCTGTCGCCGTCGTGAGGCGAGGCGAGGCGGAGGTGCTCATGAAAGGGACGGTCAACACCGACGTCCTGTTGCACGCCGTACTGGACAAACAGAACGGGCTGCTCGAACCGGGCCGCGTCATGACCCACATCACCGCCGCGAGCATGCCCGCCGTCGACCGTCTGCTCCTCTTCTCCGACGCCGCCGTCATCCCGCGCCCGACCACGGACCAGTTTGACGCCATCGTCCGCGCCTGCGTCGACGCCTGCCGCCGCTTCGGCATCGACACGCCGCACATAGCCATGACCCACTGCACGGAGAAAGTCAACGAACGCTTCCCCCATACGCTCTCCTACGCCGAGATCATCCGACGCGCCGACCGTGGCGACTATGGTCCCGTCGTCATCGGCGGTCCGATGGACGTCAAGACGGCACTCGACGCCCACAGCGGAGCCATCAAAGGCATACGCTCGGCTGTCGCCGGGCATGCCGATGTCCTCATCTTCCCCAACATCGAGTCCGGCAACACGTTCTACAAGACCATCACCCTCCTTGCCTCCGCCACCACGGCGGGATGGCTCGCCGGCACGACCGTGCCCGTCGTCGTGGCCTCACGGGCCGACTCGCAGGTGTCGAAGTTCTACAGTCTGGCGCTGGCGTGCGTGGCCCCCTCCGACTCCCCCAAGGGGGAGAGACCTGCGGGATGAGCTTTACCTTACTTTATTATTACTATTAATCCCATACTTCCCATATCTCCCATGACTCCCAAATCTCCCATATCCTCTCCCTCAGCCTCCCCCTCGGCTCGGTCGGGAGGAGCCTCCTCCATCCTCATCATCAACCCCGGTGCGACCTCCACCAAGCTCGCCGTCTACGAGGACGAGCGCCCCGTCTGGCAGTCCGGCGCACATCACGCACCGGCGGAGCTGTCGCAATTCCACAGCAGCATCGAACAGTATGACTACCGCATGCGCTTCATCCGTCAGCGGCTCGCCGCCGACGGCATACCCATCCGTTTTGACGCCGTCATCGGTCGCGGAGGACTGCTCCGGCCGCTCGAGGGAGGCATCTATCGCGTCAACGAGCGGATGAAGGACGACCTGCGCAACGCCGCGATGGACCATGTCTGCAATCTCGGAGGACTGCTGGCCGCCGAGCTGGCCGAGGAGTGCGGCTGTCCGGCATTTATCGCCGACCCCGTCGTCGTCGACGAGATGCAGCCCGTGGCACGCTACACCGGCATACCCGGCATTGAACGCAAGTCCGTCTTCCACGCCCTCAACAGCAAGGCGATGGCCCGCCGATATGCAGCCTCGACCGGAAAAGCATACGAGGACATATCCGTCATCGTCGCCCACATGGGAGGCGGTATCTCCGTCAGCGCCCACCGCCACGGACGCGTCGTCGACGTCAACAACGCCCTCGACGGCGAAGGCCCGTTCTCGACCGAGCGCGCCGGAACCATTCCCTCGGGAGCACTCGTCGAGATGTGTTTCAGCGGACGCTACGACCAGCGGCAGATGAAGAAGATGATCCACGGCCGCGGCGGACTGGTGGCCTATCTCGGGACAAACGACATGATCACCATCGCGCGTCGGGCGGAAGACGGTGAAGAACCCTGCCGCACAATCCTCGACGCCATGCTCTACACCGTGGCCAAACAGATAGGCGCCATGCACGTCACGCTCCACGGCGAGGAACACGCCGTCATCCTCACCGGAGGCATAGCCCACAGCACCTACTGTATGGACCGCCTCCGTCCGCAGATCGACTTCCTCGCCCCGGTCGTCGTCCTGCCGGGTGAAAACGAGATTGCGTCCTTGGCCTACAACGCCCTCTGCGCTCTCAGGGGAAGCATCGAGGTGAAGGAATACGGCGAGTAACCTTTTCAACGCAAAGACGACAGGTGATATATGCAATGCCTTGGGTTTCATGCGCATGTGCGCCCTTTTTGTGTCTTTGCGTTGAAATATGTGGGTGGTGTAGCCAATGGCGCCGCAGCCATCCACAAGTAGGGTCGCGACGGGTCGCTACCCTACTTGAAGCGTATCAAAACGCCAAATTACCGAACGAATTGGCGCCAAATTACTGAAAAATATCGCGCCAAATTACTGAATTTCGATTTATTTGATTACTTTTGCCGAAGCAAACGCTTTGATTTATGGACGGTTACAGACATAGAGTGATAGACGGCCTGCTGGAGAAAAAACTGCAGGCCAAGGGTGCCGTACTGATAGAAGGGCCCAAATGGTGTGGAAAGACTACCACGGCAGAAGAAATAGCCGCCAGCAAGATTATGCTGGCGAGAACGGACGTGAAGGACAGCTTCAGGAGTTTGCTGGAGATAGACACGGATGAGGCGTTGGCCGGTGAACCGCCAATGCTTATTGACGAGTGGCAGACGGTCCCGAAATTATGGGACGCTGTGAGATATACCGTTGACCATCGCCGGAAGATGGGGCAGTTCATCCTGACCGGTTCGGCCGTACCTGACCGGGCGGCAGAAGCCGAAAGGGAACATTCCGGGACTGGACGTTTCGCATGGCTTACTATGCGGCCGATGTCGCTGTTTGAGTCCGGAGAGTCGAATGGAAGTGTCAGTCTCGCCCGACTGTTCACTGCGCCGGAAAAGATATTGGCGAAGAATGGGCTGAAACTGAGAGACATCGCTTTTCTTATCTGCCGTGGAGGATGGCCTATGGCTGTCGGGCTGCCGGAAGAGGCGGCTCTTGAACAGGCTTTCGATTATTATGATGCCGTGACAAAGGAAGACATCACGAAAGTAGATGGAGTGAAACGCGCGTCTGCGAGAGTGCAGCGTCTTATGAGAGCGTATGCTCGCCACCAAGGAACACAGGTATCAATCGGTACGTTGAAGGAGGATCTGAAGAACAATGATGTCACCACGCTTGATGATAACACCATAAATTCCTATCTTGATACCCTGCGGAAAATATTTGTGGTGGAGGATATGCCGGCTTGGAATCCGAATCTCCGCTCAAAGACGGCAATCCGCACGGCCGACACACGCTATTTTGTCGACCCGTCCATAGCTACTGCCGCATTGGGATTAGGGCCGGAGGATCTGATGAACGACCTGAACACGATGGGGCTTCTGTTCGAGACAATGTGCGTAAGGGACTTGCGGGTGTTTGCAGAGGCATTGAATGGTCAGATATATCATTATCGTGATAAGAATGGGTTGGAGTGTGACGCGGTGATACATCTCCGCAACGGACAATATGGGTTGATAGAAATAAAACTCGGAGGCGAATCTCTCATAAACGACGGCGTAAGGACTCTAAACGCGCTGGCCGGTCAGATTGACACAACGTCAATGAAAGCGCCATCGTTCAAGATGGTATTGACTGCAACGGGAGAATATGCCTATCGCCGGCCTGACGATGGTGTCTACATCATTCCTATTGGATGTCTTCGGGACTGACGGCCGGTTTCCTGCGGTGGTGCGATGGCGCCGCAGAACGTAAGGACATTTTTCTTTGCGTACTTCCGTATGTGCGTCTGCGCCATCTTTGTGTCTCCGCGTCTTTGCGTTGAAAAAGCGTTGAAAAACGGCGGCTTTGTGGTCTGGAAAGTAGAGGATTATTGGAAAATAAGTGTAGTTTTTGCATTTTTCCTTTGCTTTTTGTTTGCCGTAAAGTAAATTTTATTATCTTTGCGGCCATTAAGATTACATCTGACTACTGATAGAATTACTACTAATGAAACCAAACGACAGACCCTCTATGAGCCGCTATACGGTTCTCCACCTCATTAATACCTTATTGGGGGGGTAAAAACGCATGTCGATGATTTTCGTCGCGCCACGCGCGTTTTGCGTCCTGCCGTCCGTGTAGTTTCATTCGTTTCGTTTATCATCAATCTTATTTGCTCCATCATGACTGCCGCCGTGCGCCGCAGCCATTTGTCATGTCTGCACGTGACGCCGTCATGTGTGGTGTCTCCGTCGGTGAATTCCCTGCCTGTGACATCCGCATCTGCGATGTTGTCACCAGTGACACCCGTTTCTGCGACATTATCGTCTGCGACATCCTCTTCTGCGATGTTGTCGCCTGTGACATCCGTCCGTAGGGACATAATCTTGTTTTTGTCCGCATGTGTCGGACATATATTCACGTGGAAAAATAGTACCTGTGCTTATGCCGTGGCGGACAGATACAAGACGAATTTGTTGAGCGTAGCGAAAAATTTGTCCCTACCATCGTATTCCCGCGTGGCAGTATCCTTGAATGAAACTAATAAATTAACTAATAACTTAAACAAAATGAAAAGAAACTTACTTAAAACAATGCTCGTGGCCGTGGGTTTGGTCGCGGGAATGAGTGGCGCGTGGGCCGACGAAATTACAGCTACATTGGTGCATACGGCAGCTACGAGTTGTGGTACTGATAAAACTGTTATCACAGGTACTGTCGATTCTGACAAAGAGCATTATAATAATGAAGGTTCTAACCAATGGCAAGGATATGCTTTCGCTGAATTTACATTTGATGATTTACCAGAAAATGCAACAATAACAGCAGCGTCATTGGATTGGACAGTGACATCTTCTAATAATAAGGGTACTTATAGTACAAATATATACTATTTAAATTCGGGTTTAACTTTGGATTATGACCAAATAAGTAGCAGTACTCCGGCGCTTTTACGATTTAATGGAGTAAAGACTCTTATTAAAAGTTATTCTACTAGTGATATACCTAAAACAGGAGGCTCTTATACGGAAAATGTATTGGACGCTATAAAGGCTATCATAGAAAGTGGAGAAAAAACAATTATTTTCCAATGGACGGGTAATAATAGAGGTGGTGATTTGGCAGGTAAAGCATCTGAGAAAGCCCCTGTTCTTAAATTGACATATTCATTGGCAACCTTTTATAAAGCAACGTTCACAGAGAAGAAAGGACTCAATCCTAATGTGACGGTTTATTCAGATGCAGAACGTACAACTACTATTTCAGCAGATCTTCTTTCTGCCAATACCAAATATTATTATACAGCAACCCTCGCTGGTTATGAAGATTACAAAGGTGAATTTGAAGTAGGAGAAACGGATGTAACCGTTGAATTTGAGATGGTCGCAAATCCGCCTTTTTCTTATTCTGTAAATTTGGTAGATGAAGATGACAATGTGTTGAAAAGTGTTTATTCTAACGCAGAGGTGACTGTCGGGACACAGATAGATTATGCTTATCCCAAATATTTGACAGATGAAAACGGTAAGGTGACACATGTGTGCTCTGTTGCAACCTATAGTGGACGTGTAAGTCCGACAAGTGAGGGTTCTATAGATATAAAATATTCTGCTTATAACGGAACTGCCTATTTTGCAGAGGCAGAAAATGCGTTGTCTTTGACTGCTACTGTTGCAAATAGTAAACTTTCAAGTGGCGTAGCTGTTCGTGGTGGAAACAAAACAATTAAATTCTTGGATGTTGTAGAATCCGGTATTTATAAGGTGACATGTGTAGTATTTTCTAATAATTTAAATGCTACGAGAACATTAGATGTATTGCGAAATGATGATATATTGGAAAGTATAGACATAAACTGGTCGGTGAATTCTGCAACCTCATCAGGTATAAGAGTGATAAATGATGTGACACTGTTTGCGAATGATGTAATAAATGTAAAGCCGTCAGATACTCAAGTATCATTTGATTATATTCTTATTGAGAAGACCGGTGAGGCGACGACAACCGTCACTGTCCCCGAACTCTCTTACGCCACATACTGCCCCGCATATCCTGTCGAATTTGCAGCAGATGGCGCTATCGAGGCATACAAGGCATCGGTGGATGAAATGAACAGCGTGGTGAACCTGACAAGAACTTATCAGGTTGCAGAAGGTGAAGGTGTGCTGATACATGCAAAGGACGGCGGAGCAGCAACAGAGGAAGTGAATATCATCGCTCCTATCGAGAAGGATGCGAACAACGCTTTTGTCGGTACACTGGAGGACATGACCGTAACGGAGGAAAACTACGGCACTGTATACTTCTTCGGAAATGGTAGCAAAGGTCTTGGCTTCTATAAGGCTGCAAACGGCGGAACACTTGCTGCGGGCAAGGCTTATCTCTTGCTTGATAACGCATCGGGTGCAAAGAGCTATAGCATCGCGTTTGGCGGAGACACAACCGGAATCAACGAGGTTGTCGCTACGGCTAAAGCCGACGGCACATTCTATACTCTGAGCGGTGTGCGCGTGGAGAAGCCGGCGAAGGGCCTCTACATACAGAACGGAAAGAAAGTAGTAATCAAATAATAATCAAAAAGACTGAAAACGAAATGAAAAAGACATATTCAAAACCGGCAATAAGCGTAATTGACATAGAGGCAGAAAGCCTGATGGCAGCAACGATAACTACCGATGGTAACACGGGAAGTGGTGGTATCTATGATGACGAGGAACTTAATGGGGGCTTGGGCAAAGGTCATTCTTTCGACCTTTGGGCCGACGACGAAGAAGACTAATTGTAGTAGTAATATAGTAGAAGTCCGCGTCTGCCGCTGACATCGTTCAACCGGCGGATAGTGGCACAAAAAAGACCGGGGCGGCATCGGAAATGGTGCTCGCTCCGGTCTTTTCGTGTTGGACGTTGTTGGTTACGATGTGGTTTGTATCTGCCGTCGGATGTCGTCAATCTTGTTCAGACGTTCCGCACTGTATGTCCGGCCGTTGGCGTCGACGTGGAGATAGATGGCCAAGGCCCGCTCGAGAAGAACGTTGCGGGACGGGGCTGTCGTGATGGAGGCTTCGGCATAATAGAGGTCGGCGAGCATTTCCATACGGCCGATGCGCTCGTCTTCGCGGAAACGCTCGAACGACGACATAACGTCGTCAATGGATGACGTGTGGAAGAATTCGGAGGATGGGCCGATGTAGCGGCTGTACATGGCCTGCATCTCCTCCATCTGTCGGTCATGGTCTTTCTTGTGAAGAAGAAGCTCGAGGGCTTCGGCAAATTCGCGCAACAGGCGCATGAAATAGTCTTGTTGGATCATCGTTGTCGTTGATTATTGTGGTCGTTATTTGTCGTTTGCCGGAATGTCCGGCAGCCACAAAGATACGAAAGTTATTCGGATTGATGCGTAAAGGAGTGGTTAAATAAAGTTGGCAGTCTTGATTTGAACAAAAGATCTGGCGTTAAGCCGCCCGCGCCGAACCATCCTTTTGTGGTCGCATGGCGATGACGCCGAAACGGCCTAATCCCAAAATTCATAGTGATTTTTGGGATTATAATCCTAAAAGTTATACTGATTTTTGGGATTAGGCCGTTTTTTTCGTATATTTGCAACCATCGTCCGGACAAAGCCGGATGACACTGAAGACATGATTATACGCAAATTACAGCAAACCATAGAGCGACGGATGTTCTGCGGCAAGGCCATCATCGTGACAGGAGCGCGGCAGGTGGGCAAAAGCACGCTGCTGCGACAAATCATAGCTGGGAGGACGGAAAAGACACTGATGCTCAACTGTGATGAGCCCGAGGTGCAAGTGATGCTGACACAGGCCAACAACGACAGGCTGAGACAACTGATAGCCGACAGCAAAATCGTGGTGGTGGACGAGGCGCAGCGTGTCTCACAGATTGGCATGACGCTCAAACGGATTGCCGACGGCATGCCGGACGTCCAGCTGCTGGTGACCGGTTCGTTGGCATTTGAGTTGCACGACAGATTGAACGAGCCGCTGACCGGTCGAAAGTTTGAATATCATCTCTATCCCGTCTCGTCAGCAGAGCTGATGGATACCGGTGGACTGCTTTCTGTAGAGCAGATGCTGGAGCAGAGACTCATCTACGGTTCCTATCCGGATGTGCTCAATCACGCAGAAGACGCACGTGAACTGCTGATGAACATCGCGTCAAGCTATCTCTATAAGGACTTGCTCTCGCTGAACGACATCCGCAAACCGGTCCTGCTGGAAAAGTTACTCGTGGCCTTGGCCCTGCAGGTGGGAAGCGAAGTGTCATACAGCGAGCTGGCCCAGACGGTCGGTTCGGACAACAAGACGGTGGAAAAATATGTTGACCTGCTGGAGAAATGTTATGTCATCTTCCGGCTCGGAGCGCTGAGCCGCAATCTGCGCAACGAACTGAAGAAGGGGAAGAAGGTCTATTTCTATGACAACGGCGTGCGCAATGCCATCATACAGAATTTTGCGCCGCTCAATCTTCGTCAGGACACGGGAGCCTTGTGGGAGAACTTCATCATCAGTGAGCGACTGAAGCGCAACCACTACGGGCGGACATACGCAAAAGGCTACTTCTGGCGCACCACGCAGCAGCAGGAGATTGACTATGTGGAGGAATGTGACGGACGGTTTCGGGCGTTTGAGATGAAATGGAACCCGCGGCGGGCTAACTCCACAATGCCGTCCGCTTTCACAAAAGCCTATGACGTGGAGGATATGACAGTGGTCACTCCGGACAACTATCTCGATGTCGTCTTGTGAGGGAACGATGCGCCGGCCGATGTTAAAAATACGTAAAAGATGAAACAAAATGTGTCGCGCGTATATTAAATAATGAGAAAAGCCGTAACTTTGCAGTCCGATTATTTCGGGGAACTCTTAGATCCCCTATGGATTGTGGTGTTAATAGTTGTGTCTTTGGCCGGGCATGACGGTTAGTGAATCCGCATCCGGACGACAGACAGCCGGAGAGGGACGACCTTTCGGGCGGAATGTCGTGAGAAAGAATTGAGAATGTTTTTTAGTAGTAAAAATTTAAAAATTAGTAATGAACACTTTAAGTTACAAGACTATTTCCGTCAACAAGGAAACAGCTAAGAAGGAGTGGGTTGTCATTGACGCAAGCGATCAGATTGTGGGTCGCCTCTGCTCAAAGGTCGCTAAACTGCTCCGCGGAAAGTACAAGCCTACTTTCACTCCGCACGTGGATTGCGGAGACAATGTCATCATCATCAACGCACAGAAGGTGGTGTTCTCCGGTAAGAAGGAGACAGACAAGGTGTACACCCGCTATACTGGTTATCCCGGTGGTCAGCGTTTCAACACGCCCGCACAGCTCCGTACGAAGAAGGACGGCGCAGAGAGAATCATTCGTCATGCCGTTAAGGGTATGCTGCCCAAAGGCCCGCTCGGTCGCAGCCTGATGAACAACCTCTACATCTATGAGGGTACAGAGCACAACCACGAGGCACAGCAGCCGAAGTCAATTGATATTAACCAGTATAAATAAACGATAGAAACGATGGAAGTAGTTAATGCAATAGGTCGCCGTAAGAGTGCCGTGGCACGTGTTTACGTAAGCGAAGGAACAGGCAAGATTACGATAAACAAGAAGGACGTAACGGAATATTTCCCTTCAGCCATCCTGCAGTATGTGGTTAAGCAGCCGCTGGAACTGCTCGAGGTTTTGGAGAAGTATGACATCAAGGCCAATCTCGATGGTGGCGGCTTTACAGGACAGAGCCAGGCTCTGCGTCTGGCCATCGCCCGTGCACTGGTCAAGATCAACGCCGAAGACAAGAAGAACCTGAAGGATCATGGCTTCCTCACACGTGACGCACGCGCTGTCGAGCGTAAGAAGCCGGGTCAGCCGAAGGCTCGTCGTCGCTTCCAGTTCAGCAAGCGTTAATACATTATTATATATATACCATAATTATATATATAGTGTGTATGTATCGCCGTGGACAACACAGGCTGAGACGAAGCACGCATAAGTTTAGCATCTAAACCGCAGGGACCCGGATAAGAATGGTGAGTGGTGAATGGCGAGTGGTGAATAGGCTCCGCCGTTCGCACGTTGATGTGCAAAGGCAATTTGATGCACAGAGGCAATTCGTAATTGGATAACTCTTCATCGGCCGCAGGCCGACAACTCAACATTCAACATTCCTAATTCAACATTCGTAACCCGATTACCGTGTGGTTGATTCTAAGAAAAGAATAAAAAAGAAAGTAAACAACAAATTAAAAAAGAAAACAATGTCAAGAACAAATTTTGATATGTTGCTGCAGGCCGGCTGCCACTTTGGCCACCTGCGCCGCAAGTGGAACCCCGCAATGGCTCCCTACATCTACACAGAGCGTAACGGAATCCACATCATCGATCTCCACAAGACCGTAGCCAAAATAGACGAAGCAGCTGAAGCTCTCAAGCAGATTGCAAAGTCAGGAAAGAAAGTCCTGTTCGTCGCTACTAAAAAACAGACAAAGGAAATTGTTGCCGAGAAGGCAGCAAGCGTAAACATGCCTTACGTTATCGAGCGTTGGCCGGGCGGTATGCTCACCAACTTCCCCACAATCCGCAAGGCTGTGAAGAAAATGGCAAACATCGACAAGCTCATGGCTGACGGTACTTACTCTAACCTCTCAAAGCGCGAGTTGCTTCAGGTGACACGTCAGCGCGCCAAGTTGGAGAAGAACCTCGGTTCTATCGCCGACCTGACCCGTCTGCCCTCTGCCCTCTTCGTCGTTGACGTAATGAAGGAAGGCATCGCTGTTAAGGAGGCAAATCGTCTGGGTATTCCCGTATTCGGTATTGTCGACACCAACTCTGATCCGAAGAACATCGACTTCATCATCCCGGCCAACGATGACGCTAAAGACAGCGTAGAGACAATTCTCGCTGCTTGCTGCGGTGCTATCGCCGAAGGTCTGGAGGAGCGCAAGGTAGAGAAGGCTGACGAGAACGCCGCTCAGGCTCAGGCTGAAGCCGAGGCTGCTGAGGCAGGCGAGGAGAAGCCCAAGCGTGCTCGCAGAGCCCGTAAGGACGCTGAGTAAAATTCTTAATTATTAATTATTAATTTCAAAGATAAGACTATGGCAGTATCAATGGCTGATATCAAGAAGCTCCGTGCTATGACAGGCGCCGGTCTCGCAGACGTGAAGAACGCTCTGACAGAGGCTGATGGAGACTTCGACAAGGCTAAAGAAATACTTCGTGAGCGTGGACTCGCCATCGCAGCAAAGCGTAGCGACCGCGTCACATCAAATGGTTGCGTACTCGTGAAGGTCGCAGACAACTTCGGTGCCATCATCGCCTTGAAGTGCGAGACAGACTTCGTTGCCAACGGAGCTGATTTCATCGCCCTCACACAGGCTATTCTGGATGCCGCTGTCGCAAACAAGTGCAAGACAATCGAGGAAGTGAAGACTCTCACACTTGCTGACGGACAGAACGTGCTGGACGCAGTGGCACAGCGCTCAGGTGTCACCGGTGAGAAGATGGAGCTGGACGGCTACAGCTATCTCGAGGGTGAGAACATTGAGGCTTACGACCACATGGGCAAGCACACTCTTGCTACGATGGTTCAGACGAACAAGTCTAATGCCGAAGCCGGTCACAAGGTTGCCATGCAGGTGGCTGCCATGAAGCCGGTTGCTCTGGATGAGGCTTCTGTTCCCCAGAACATCATCGACGAGGAGTACAACGTCGCTGTTCAGAAGACAAAGGAAGAGCAGGTTGAGAAGGCTGTCGTCGCAGCCATCAAGAAGGCCGGTATCAATCCGAACCTCGTTGACTCTGACGAGCACGTAGAGTCTAACATCAATAAGGGCTGGCTCACACGTGAGGAGGCTGACAAGGCTAAGGAAATCCGCGAGAAGACCGCAGCCGAGAAAGCTGCCAATTTGCCCGCTCAGATGATAGAGAACATTGCCAAGGGCCGTGTCGCAAAGTTCCTGAAGGAGAACTGCCTCGTTGATCAGGAGTTCCAGTTCAGCGATGGTGACAAGATTAATGTTGCCACATGGCTTAAGCAGCAGGACAGCGAGTTGAAGATTGTAAATTTCAAGCGCTTCACTCTCGTGGCTGAGTAAATAGGAGATGTTTATGTCTTCGTTGCTGCGGAGGCATAACCGGATAGACAGAAAAGTCGGGAAGACAGCCGCAGGGCTTCACTTCCTGACTTTTCTATTTCTGGGAGGGGAGGAATTCTTCGAGGAGGGAGGAGTGTGAAGTGAGGAGTGAGAAATGCTTTTAATGCGGAAACAAGCGCGGAAGACCATTCTCCCTCCTCTCTCCTCTTTCCTCCCTCCTCGGAAAAACAAATACACACTATATGAAGATATTTGCAACAGGAATGAACTATATCCAGCACAATAAAGAGCTGGATGGCGCGTTATATAAACCAGAGAGTCCCGTGATTTTCATTAAACCGGACTCCGCACTGTTGAAGGATGGGAAACCGTTCTTTATCCCAGACTGGATGGGACAGATTGACTACGAGACGGAACTCGTCGTGCGGATTTGCCGTTTGGGGAAGAGTGTGCCGGAGCGATTTGCCCATCGTTATTATGACGCTGTGACCGTTGGCATCGATTTTACGGCACGTGATTTGCAGAAGAAACTGCGTGAGGCACGTCTGTCGTGGGATCTCTGCAAAGGCTTTGACGGTTCGGCGGTCATCGGCGAATGGATCAGCGTGGACAAGTTCCGCGACATACAGGCCCTCCATTTCCATCTTGACATCAACGGTCGTACAGTGCAGGAAGGGTGTTCGAGCGATATGCTCTTCCGAGTGGATGAGATAATATCTTACGTGAGCCGCTTCTTCACATTGAAAACGGGCGACCTGCTCTTCACCGGAACGCCGTCAGGCATAGGCCCGGTAGCGATAGACGACCATTTGGAAGGATATATCGAGGACAGAAAAGTATTAGAATTCAATTGCAAATGATGAGATTACGTATCCTGATGATAGCCGCATTGATTGGCGGCACGTTGAAAACAGCAGCACAAGGCTTCTTCAATCTGACTTCCGAGCAGGTCAGGATAGATTCTCTTTTACCATATTTTACTTACATTCATGCGTTGGAGGGCAATTATGCCGATTCCACTTACACCGTGTCGATAGACTATCCGGAGTTCATCCCCATGACCAGGGCCGACATCGAGCGTTATCATTTGATTACGTCAGACACGTTGCCGCCCATGCCGGAAGTCCTCAGTGCCGTCACGGTATCGCGCAAGAAAGGTTCGTTGGACATAGCGTTAATGCCGCTCGTCTTTCGTGACGGTAAATATATGAAGCTCGTCAGTTTCAAACTGACGGTCACGTCGACACCGCTGGCTTCTCACGACGGACTGGCATCAGACGCGCCACGTGACATCATGTCGTCCAGAGCGCCGCGTCGACAGGAACGGACCGAAAGATATGCGGCCCATTCTGTGCTGCGTAGCGGCAGCTGGGCGAAGATAAGAGTGCCCGTCAGCGGCGTCTACCGGATTACGGACGAATTGGTGAGGCAGGCCGGATTTTCCGATCTGTCGCGTGTGAAAGTCTATGGCTATGGCGGAGCGCTTCAGCCGGAAATACTTACAGACAGCTATCTGCGTTCTACGGACGACTTGCAGGAAGTCCCCCAATGTATTGTTGACGGGCGCCACCTGTTTTACGCCCGTGGACCGGTGTCATGGACGACATCCAACAATCGTACGCGCAATCCCTATTCGGATTACGGTTATTATTTTCTCACGGAGAGCGATGGTTCCCCACTCACTGTCGATGAACAGACTTTCATTGACGGCTTTTATCCTGACGGCATACATTATAATTCTCTTTACGAGGTTGATGACTTCGCGTGGTATCACAGCGGCCGCAATCTCTATGACGCGCAACCATTCACTCCCGGCGTGTCGCGTAGCTATGACATCCCGGCAGCAGGTTCTCCGGGCAGCGGTCAGATTATTGTAGCGATGACGGCTGACGCGGCTTCCACCGCACAGATAAGCCTCAATGGCGTCAATGTGGGTACGGTGGCAGTGACCGGCAAGACAACAGAGTATATCAAGGCGTTGGGAGCGCGTGCCACGTTCAGCGTCAGCAATATCTCTTCTTCAAACACCGTTACCATATCGCAGACATCCGGAGGGACAATGCGTCTGGACTACATAGTAATCCACTGTGCCAATCCATGCGGAAGGCCCGATCTGCGCGTAGCCGATTACGCCTCGCCGGAGTTTGTCTATCGCATAACCAATCAGGACCACCATGCCGACGGACCCGCCGACATGATAATCCTGTTGCCCACCGGTCAGAAACTGCGTGCGCAGGCTGAGCGTCTCAAGGACTTGCACGAAAAGCACGACGGACTGAGAGTGCGCATCGTTCCGGCCGACGAATTGTATAACGAGTTCTCCAGCGGCACACCCGACGCAACGGCCTATCGCCGTTATCTGAAGATGCTCTATGACCGTGCTGCGACCGACGAGGACATGCCGCGCTATTTGGTGCTTTTCGGTGACGGCGTGTGGGACAACCGTATGCGCATCGCCGCCAGCCAAGGACTGTCGCCCGATGATTTCCTCTTGTGTTTTGAGAGCGAAAACTCGTTCAGCGCAACAGACAGTTATGTGGCCGAAGACTTCTTCTGTCTGTTGGATGACGGAGAGAGAATGCAAGAGACAAACGGCAATTATCTTGGCAAACCGGACATTGCCGTGGGTCGTTTTCCTGTGCGTAATGAAGAAGACGCCCGTACGATGGTCGACAAGATAGAGACATATCTGACCAAAAAGAATGCCGGTGCGTGGCAGAACACCATAGTCATGATGGGAGACGACGGCAATAATAACATCCACATGAGGGCGGCCGACGATATCGCAAAGATGCTTGAAGAGACAAATCCCGCCTTTGATGTCAAGCGCATCATGTGGGATGCTTATGAACGTACGTCGTCAGCCACGGGCAATACCTATCCCGACGTCTCACGTCTTGTCAGACAGTACATGACGAGTGGCGCGCTGATTATGAATTACAGCGGCCACGGTGCGGCCGATATGATTTCCCATGAGAAAGTCATCGGTATCAATGATTTCCGTTCCATTGCGTCGGCCGGTCTCCCGTTTTGGATTACGGCCTCATGTGACATCATGCCCTTTGACAGCCATGAGGACAACATCGGCGAGGCTGCGCTGTTCAACAAGAACGGTGGTGCCGTAGCATTTTTCGGTACGACCCGCACCGTATATACAGATCGCAACGAGCGCATCAACACCGCTTTCACCAAAGAGTTGTTCAATACAGCGGCAGACGGCCTTCACAATACCATCGGAGAGGCGGCGCGGCTGGCCAAAAACGCTCTTGTCGCACTCATACCGGGGACGTCAAGCAGTTATCCGGATGCCACTGTCAACAAACTCAACTACAACCTTTTGGGCGATCCGGCCCTGCGTCTTGCCATTCCTACGCTGACCACCGTGATAGACCGTATCAACGACACTCCTGTCGATGCTGACACCCCGATGCAGTTGAAGGCCGGCATGCAGGTCAAGGTAGAAGGTCATGTGGAGCAGGACGGACAGAAAGCCACGGGTTTCAACGGAGTCATATCCACCAATGTGCGTGATGCCATTCAGACCATAGAATGCCGTCTGAACAACACATCCGATGAAGGCGCATCGGAAAAGTTTGTCTATCATGATCGTCCCAACAGCATTTTCAAGGGCAGCGATGCCGTGCATGACGGCAATTTCTCCTTCACCTTCGTCGTTCCCAAGGACATCAGTTACAGCGATGACGCCGGCCAGATGATAGTCTTTGCCGTCACCGACGATCATTCCCTGACTGCCCACGGCTATACCGATAACTTCATTCTCAACGGTTCGGCCGATTTCAATCCCGACGAGAAGGGCCCGTCGATATACTGTTATCTTAACACCCCGTCGTTCACCAACGGAGGTACGGTCAACACGACTCCTTATTTCTATGCCGAGCTCAACGACGACGACGGCATCAATGCCGCCGGAGGCAGCATCGGACACGACCTTCAGCTGATTGTCGACGGTGACATGCAGACCACCTATACGCTCAACGACTATTTCACGTTCGACTTCGGATCCTATCGCAGCGGCAGTATCGGTTTCAGCATCCCGCGTCTTGCCCCCGGCGACCACAAACTGCTGTTCCGCGCGTGGGACGTGCTCAACTATTCGTCCACGGCCGAACTTGCCTTTACCGTTGTTGAAGGCAAGGAGCCGACCATCGTCGACGTCGACTGCTATCCCAACCCTGCGACCACCCACACCACCTTCCGCATCATCCACGACCGTATCGGCAGTTCCGTCGGTGCCGTGCTCGACATCTACGACATGTCCGGCCGCCATCTGTGGTCTCAGGATGCCGAGGCCATACCGTCGGACAACACCATGACCATCGGCTGGGACCTCACTATGGGAGACGGCCGTCGCCTCGGGACCGGAGTCTATCTCTACCGCGTGCGGCTCAACTGCGAGGGCGGCAGCTATGTGTCAAAAGCAAAGAAACTCATCATCTTAAGCAATAAATAGCGCTGTTGCGCCGTTTAAAGATTTGTGACCATCAAGTAATTATACCGCAAATATAACCGTATATATATTACATAGCCAATGAAGAATAACATCAGATTAGCAACGATAGTCGTCTGCCTCCTTGTCGCTCTTGGCGTGTCGGCCCAGGACAAGAAGAGCCAGTTCAACCCCGTCGACCACGCTGTCATATCCCAGACCATCGCCCCCGATGCCCGTGCCGCCGGTATGGGTGACGTGGGAGCGGCCACAGACCCTGACGTCAACTCCCAGTTCTGGAACCCGGCCAAATATCCGTTCTGCATCAGCCGTGCCGGCGTGGCACTCAACTACACCCCGTGGCTCCGCCAGCTGGTCAACGACATCGACCTCGCATACGTAGCCGGCTACTACCGCATCGGTGATTATAGCGCCGTGTCCGGTTCAATACGCTACTTCTCGCTCGGAGAGGTGATGACCTCGCTTGACGAAAACGCCATGACGGTCAAACCCTACGAGATGTCCATCGACGCGGCCTATTCGCTCATGCTCAGTGAGTCGTTCTCTCTTGCCGCCGGCATCCGTTGGATCTATTCCGACCTGCGTTACGACTATACCGAAGACTCCGCCCCGGCATCAGCCTTTGCCGCCGATCTGGCCATGTACTACAACAAGTATCTCAACATCGGCAGCCGCGAGTGTCAGCTCGGACTCGGACTGAACTTCAGCAATATCGGCAGCAAGATTTCCTATTACGGCGACGACCGCAGCCAGTTCCTGCCGGCCAACATGCGTCTTGGAGTCTCGCTGATGGTTCCCGTGGACGAATACAACCGTTTCTCCATTGCCGCCGATGCCAACAAACTGCTTGTGCCCACCGTTCCGAAGCAGAACGAAGGAGAGAGTGCCGCCGACTATCAGGACCGCGTCATCCGCGAATACAGCGACGTCGGAGCCTTTTCCGGCATATTCAAGAGTTTCAGCGATGCCCCCGGCGGTTTCAAGGAAGAGCTTCAGGAAATCCAGTGGAGCGTCGGAGCGGAATATGTCTATCATGACCAGTTCTCCATCCGTGCCGGCTATCACCACGAGAGTGAGAACAAGGGCAACCGCAAATACTTCACCGTCGGCGGCGGTTTCCGTATGAACGTCTTCTCGCTCGACGTCGGTTACGTCATCTCCACAGCCCAGAGCAATCCGCTCGACCAGACCCTGCGTTTCTCCTTGGCGTTCGACATGGACGGCATAAAGGATCTGTTCAGGAGGAGATAAATTGGGATAAAGGAAGCAGTAATTAATAATTCAGAACTAAGAATCAATATAAAAAAATGAATATAAGGGTTGGCTTCGGCTTCGACGTCCACCGCCTCGTCTCCGGCCGCGACCTTTGGATGGGCGGCATAAAGATAGACCACTGCCTCGGCCTGCTGGGCCACAGTGACGCCGACGTGCTCATCCACGCCATCTGCGACGCGCTTCTCGGAGCGGCCAACATGCGGGACATCGGTTATCACTTTCCCGACACCTCGGCCGACACCCTCGACATCGACAGCAAGATACTTCTCTGCAAGACCGTCGACCTCATAGCCACAAAGGGATATGCCGTCGGCAACATCGACGCCACAATCTGCGCCGAACGTCCCAAGATGAATCCCCACATACCGGCCATGAAGGCTTGTCTGGCCGAAGTCATCGGCACCGACGAAGACAACATCTCCATCAAGGCCACCACGACAGAACGTCTCGGTTTCACAGGACGCGAAGAGGGCATCAGCGCGTATGCAACGGTGCTCATAGCGAAAGTTGAAGGTTGAAAGTAATGGAAATTGAGAGAAGCTAAAGGTTGATAAGACCCGGATGCAGAAAACATGAACGGCGACTACACTATATATTTATGTGTAGCCGTCGTTCTTTGTTTCATTAAAAAGCAGAATGATTTTTCGATAGTTTCCGAAATTTGAGGAAACTATCTGAAAATCTTTCCGTTTTTAAATGAAAGATATGCTATTTCTTTCCTAAATTACCGGAAATGTTTGTATATTTGCACCCAAGGAGCATGCAAATATACATGAAATGAGTATGAAGAAGGATGTCATAAAATCGCTTATCGCGATAAAGCAGAACGAAATGCCGTTTGATGTGATAGCGCGAGACGTTGAGTTGCCGTTAGGGCGGAAGAAGATTATAACGGTGCCGGGCGTCAGACGGTGCGGCAAGTCGACCATGATGGAGATAGCCATCAACAGACTGCTGGACGGCGGCCTGCCCCGGCAGAACATTCTTTGGCTGGGATTTGACGACGAACGTCTGAAGAACATGTCCTCCGATGAGCTGGACGAGGTCATAGTGTCGTATATGGAGATGTTTCCGGATGTGCCGATATCCGACGTTCATATCTTCTTTGACGAGATACAGCTCATAAAGGACTGGGAATATTTTGTGCTGCGCGTCTACAAGTCCTACTGTAAGAATATCTATGTCTGCGGAAGCAATGCCACCATGCTTTCCACTGAACTTGCCTCCGCCCTGCGAGGCTATCCGTTGGAGTATGAGACCTACCCGCTGTCTTTCAGGGAGTACTGCCGTTTCCGCGGCATCCACGTTGACAGCTATTTGGAGCAGGACCGGGCGCGGCTGAAGACCGCTTTCGGGAAATTCTGTCAAGAGGGAGCTTTCCCGGAGGTTGTGCTCTCGACATCACGCTCGGAACAGACAAAGCTGCTTCATGGATATTTTGACACCATGATACTCCGTGACCTCGTGGAACACTACAGTATCGCCAATATCAGCGTGCTCCGCTACTTCATAAAGCGCATCATGGCGAACCTGACAAAGCCCACCTCCATCAATGCCATCTATAAGGACATAAAGTCCCAAGGACATCGGTTATCAAAGGACGACCTTTATCTGTGGGCTGACTATGCTTGCAGCATATTCATGTTCATGCGCATATCCAAATACAACCGTTCGCTCATCAAGGAACAGAAGTCGCTGGACAAATACTATTGCATCGACAACGGACTGCGCGGCGCGGTGCTCATGCCGCAGAGCAGTGACAACGGCAAGCATCTGGAGAACGCCGTGTTCCTCCATCTCAACCGTATGCGCCAGCCATACGAGAAGATTTCCTACTACATGGGCAAAGCCGAATGTGACTTTGTCATACAGAGCGAGGACGTAGTGACGCAGCTCATACAGGTGACATGGAGCATGGCGGACGCAGAGACACGTGAACGTGAGCTGAGAGGATTGCTTGAAGCATCGGCCGTGACGGGTTGTGACAATCTCCTTGTCATAACAGACGATGAAGAGGACGAACTGACGATGGATGGCAAGTGTATCCGTGTCGTGCCGGCATGGCGCTGGATGTTGGCGGCTGAAGGTTGAAGCACATCGTAGGGGCATAATCTTGTTTTTGCCCGCTCTATGGTTCATGTCTTGTCAAACGACTGCATGAGATAACGATATGAGCGGGCAAAAACAAGATTATGCCCCTACGCGTGTCGTACAATATGACGGGGTCTTCCTAACAGCTGTGATTGCGAATAGCATCAGAGCTTGAATGTCATGGGAAGCGTAAATCTCACTGCGACAGGCTGCCCGTCCTTCTCTCCGGGTGTCCATCGCGGCATGACTTCTATCAGTCGCATGGCCTCCTTGTCTATGGTCGGGCTTATGCTTCTCACGACTTTGGCATCCGTCGCCTTACCGTCCTTGTCGACGACAAAGCTCACGACAACCCGTCCCTGCTCATTGTTGTCTTTTGCCTCCTTCGGATATTTTGTGTTCTTCGACAACCATTCGGCCAATCCTTTGTTCCCACCGTGGAACTCCGGCATCTTGTCCGGGTTCAGCTCCACCGGCTGTCCATCGTGCGCGGTTTGCAACGTCACCACCTTGGCTTGTTTCACCTTGTTTTGCTTCACTTTGTTTTGCTTTTCCACCACTTGTGTGGCGGCTGTCCGTGCGTCGACCTCCGCGACGTCCTGAGCCGCGGCTGTGCCGCATCCGCCGGCCAGCAGAATGGCGGCAGTCATGATTTTGCAAATTGACATTCTCTTCATTCTTTTATATCTCTGTTGATACCGTTTGATTTGTATATCGTAGTGGCAAAGATACATAAAAATCTTTACTTTCCTGCTACCGATGGATGAAGAATTTTGTTTGGTGGTGGAGTGTGCTAAATATGTTTGGATTGCTGTAATATCATGAATTATATTTATCTTTGCAATGTCAAAGTTAAAATATTTATCACATAAACAGTACATTTCTTTGTATTGATTGAGCAATATATGAAACAGAAACTCCTGATCCTCCTCTGTCTCTTCGCCATATCCTGTCCGTCTGCTGACGGACAGAAATGGGACTTTTTCATTTCCTTTTTCAGATGTACGGCTCCGTTGACAGGAACAAGCGGCGTTGATGACAATATCGGGCTTGCGTTCCATGAACGTCATTTGCGGGGATGTAACGACACGTTGACAGTGACGACCCGTTATGACGGGTGGACGGTGGACAGCATCATGGCATACGAAAGGACTTACAGTTCTCAGGTATATCCCGTTGGCGCAAGGATGTTCTACCTGTCCCGTAAAGACAAGCGGCGTATAGCAAAGGGAAAGCCTTTCGAGAAGCCTTTCAGATGGCTGGCATTGAAAACCGAAAGGCAGAAGCTGACTTTTGCGGCGACACCAACATCGTGGCTCGATCGGAGGGCAACGGTATATCTTCATAAAGATGATTATAGAGACAGCATAATAGTTACGAAAGGCACAATGCCAGTGCCTGTCCCATCCATTGATTTTGTCGGTCCGATAGATTTATACCCGGAGAGTTGTATCTTTCCTGCCGGTGGCGGAATATTTGACGTAACGACAAAAAGAACGACATGGTGGGTTGAGAGTATCTCTGTTTCGACCAGCAATGATTATCCTACCGACATACGCACATTCTCGCAGGAGGAGAAAGACGACAGAGTGGCAAGGCAGGAATGTGAGGCTGAGTTTGAATGGGTTCGGCTGGAAAACAAAGGCAAGGAAATCAAGATAACCGTCCGGCCGAACACGACGGGAAAGAACCGCTATTTCCATATAGCGCTGAAATGCAAATATATTACGGCTGAGGGAGCGGAATATATACATACCGATACGTTTGATGGAAAGCAGGAGGGATAATTCCGACATAACAAGCTCATTTGAATTTGGCGCCACATAACTCCCGCAAATAGGGCCTCGACCCGTCGCGCCCGCCTCTATGCCAACCACTTCAACTCATTGAGAGTGTGTGATATACATGAGCGGATGTTAGACGCTTGGGCTTTCATCTCGTAGGCACCCTCCCCTTGGGGAGGGCCGGGGTGAGGCTGTCGTTATTGTTAAAAATCGGAAGAAACTTGACAAATGCCTCTCTGTTTTTGAAGAATTTGGAAATAAATCTCCCGCGGCCCGAAATTCTTCAAAATTTCGCGTGCATCTTTTAGTCACTGAGTAACAATATCTTACGGAGAAAATCATGAAAGTGTGCAATAATTTCGGCCAAAAAGTTTTGCCGTAAGGGCCTTATTGCTTTGCAACGGGGCCCCCGTTGCATCGCGACGGGGCCGCCGCCATCATGCAACGGCGTGCTTGTTGCGACCCCGCGGGGCCCTTACGGCTCGGCCGCGGGATTTTTTTTGTCCGAAAACGGCGTGCAAAATTCAAAATCGGGGCCACGCCGTCGTTTTTTTGAGCAATTGCGAAGTGTTAAATTCCGTGATATTATCATTACATAATCCCTCCCCATATCTCGCCGAAATGATGCCGTAAGGGCCTCCCGGCACCCTTTGGTGGTGTTTTTGTCGCTTGCGTTTAACTGTTCTTAACGTGTCGTGCGACTTTCCGACACCCGTTCTTCCCCGTTTTCGGCACATTTTCGGTTGGTCGTCGCGGAATCACCGTAATTTTTCTCGCTCATCGTCTTGATTTTCAGTCGGTTGTGAGAAAACGCCCAATCCTCCGGAAACTGCTGCGATTACTCCGCGGCGGCGATGCCTGCGAGTCGGGCGGCGTGCCGGCCGTGCCTTTGCGTTCTTCCGTATGTGCGGCGGCGCCTTCTTTGCGGCTTCGCGTCTTTGCGTTTGAATAAAGAGTCGTGATCGGGTAGCGTGCTTGACAGCTAAATTTATAGACTGCGCATAATAATAAAACCGACGCTTTGGCGTTATATTAAAGGTATGCGCATCATACGTTCCATAATATATCTATCCGTCATCACGGCCGTCATCGTGTCGTGCGGGGCCGACGCGGCCATGAAGAAAGGGGATAAGTTTTATGCCCTCGGGGAATATTATGACGCTTCCGTGCAGTATAAGAAAGCCTATTCGGCCACGCCCGCCAAGGAGCGTGCCACGCGCGGAAAGCGTGCGCTGAAGCTCGCCGACTGTTACCGCCGCATCAATTACGCCCAGCGGGCCATTGCCGCCTACAACAACGTCCTGCGCTACGGTCAGGCCGACAGCCTCACTCACCTCTATCTGGCGCAGCAACTGATGAAGAACGGCAGCTACAAGGAGGCCGCACGCCACTTCCGGACGATGCTCGACAGCGTGCCCGGATGCCGCATGGCCGAGGTCGGGCTGCGCTCGGCCGAGATGGCGCCGAAGTGGAAGGAGGCCGGATCGCAATATACCGTGAAGCGCGAAAACTTCTTCAATTCGCGGCGCGCCGACTATTCGCCCATGCTCGCCGGTGACAACAACGACCAACTCTATTTCACCTCCACGCGCAATGACGTCAAGGGCGACGAACTGAGCGGTATCACGGGCACGAAAAACGGCGACATATTCGTTTCGACAAAAGACGAGAAAGGCAAGTGGACAAAGCCCGAGGACATCGACACCGAGCTCAACTCCGCTTTCGACGAGGGTGTCTGCTCGTTTACGCCCGACGGCAAGACGATGTATCTGACGCAGTGTGTGACCGACCCGACCTATCCCCGATATGCCCAGATATGCACGTCCTCGCGTGCCGACGCCGCATGGGGCAAGGCCACGCCGCTTCAGGTCACGCGCGACACGCTCTCGAGCTACGCCCATCCGGCGGTCTCGCCCGACGGACTGTGGCTCTACTTCACGAGCGACATGCCCGGCGGACTGGGCGGTCTGGACCTCTGGCGCGTGCGGCTGACGACCAGCGGACTGGGTGGCGTGGAAAATCTCGGTGCGCCGATCAACACCGAGGGCGACGAGATGTTCCCCACGTTCCGACCCAACGGCGACCTCTACTTCTCCTCCGACGGCCATCCCAGCATGGGAGGACTCGACATATACATCGCCCGTCCGGACACGACGGCCGGCGGTTGGACGATCGAACATCCCGGATATCCGCTCAACTCTCAGGGCGACGACTTCGGCATGACATTCGAGGGACTGCTCAACCGCGGATATTTCTCATCCAACCGCGGCGACGGCAAGGGCTGGGACCACATCTACAGTTTCGTCAATCCGGAGATTGTCCAGACCGTCAAGGGCTGGGTCTACGAGCAGGAGGGATACGAACTGACGAACGCTCTGGTCTATATGGTCGGCAACGACGGTACGAACCTGAAGCTGAGCGTCAAGGGCGACGGCTCTTTCACGCAGCAGATACGTCCCAATGTCGACTATGTCCTGCTGGGAACGTGCAAGGGTTATCTCAATCACAAGGAGCAGCTGCGCGTCGAACTGGTCACGGAGTCGACCGAATATGTCCTCCAGTTTCCCTTGGCGAGCATCACCGCGCCCGTCCTGATAGACAACATATTCTATGATTTCGACAAGGCCACGCTGCGGCCGGAGTCCACCGTGGCGCTCGACGAACTGATAAAGCTCCTCAACGAAAACCCCAACGTGACCATCGAGCTGAGCGCCCACTGCGACTACCGCGGTCCGGCGGCCTACAACAAGCTCCTCTCCCAGCGTCGTGCCGAGGCTGTCGTGGCCTATCTGACGGAGCATGGCATTGCCGCCGACCGCCTTTCGCCCGTCGGTTACGGCAAGGAGAAGCCGAAGACGATAAAGAAGAAGTTGACCGAACGTTACCCGTTCCTCAAGGAGGGCGACGTGCTCACGGAGGAATTTATCCTCACGCTGAAGCCCGAGGAACAGGAGATATGCAACCAGCTCAACCGCCGCACCGAGTTCATCGTGCTCCGCACGACCTACGGCATGTTCGACAAGGAGGGCAACCTGACCGCCCCGCCGAAACCGAAGGAGAAGGACGAACCCGAGGGAGACATGTTTGAAGATCTGTTTTGAGGGATTGTTGGATACAAAAGAGTCCGCATCCATTTCGCCACCGCGGTGGCAGAATGGATGCGGACAGTTGTTTTAAGCGCCTCGCGGCGGAGAGAGTATTAAGAGATTTTCCTGTTGTAATCTTTGTTTTTCAGTTCTATCGGCATGCTGTCCAATCGGTGGCAGAACCAAAGGGCACCCAAAGTGACGCCCGTGGAGAGCAGAATCAGGTGGTTGATGGCGTCGATGTCGAATGTCGGGAGCGTGCGCATGAGCACATACAGATAGGTGGCAGGCTGTTCCCAGCCATGTCCCGTGACGACCATGACGATGCCGGCGACGACACACACCGCCGTCCACAGATGCGTCAGCCGCCGGCGGCGGATGTTGTCGCGGCGTGCTTGTGCTGCCGTCCAGCTGCTGTCTGCCGGCACGGGCCGTGCGGCAACAACCACGGCCGGTTCTTCTGCCGGCAGACAGGCCATCAGATGCTCCGTAAAACCGTCGTCGGCAATCTCCTGTCGGGCTGCTTCGGCGAACAGTTGCGTTATCAGTTTGTCTTCATTTTCTGTCATATCCGTTTCTTTTCAAGTATTCCGCCAGCTTCTCTTTGCCTCTGGCCAAGTGTGATTTGATTGTGCCTTGCGGCATCCCGGTGATCTCCGCTATCTTGTCGATGGGCAGTCCGTCGACGAGCTGGAGCGTTATGCACGAGCGTTCGACGGGCTTCAGTCGTGCCAGGGAGTCGTAGATGTCCATCCGCAGCGTGCCGCCGTCATTGTCGTGAGAAGGCCGGGAGGCGACGGCGGTGTCGATGTCGTCCGTCGGGCGGTGGGCGCGGATGTAGTCGTAGAAGACATTGTAGGCGATGCGGAGCAACCACGTGGAGAACGCCGCCGTGCCTTTGAAGTCGCCGATGTGCAGATATGCCTTGACAAAGGTGTCCTGCGCGAGGTCGTCGCTCAACTGGACGTCACCCAAGGTGTGGTTCCTGAAGAACCGTCTCACCGTCGACTGGTGGCGCATGACGAGCCGGCCGAACGCCTGCCGGTCATGGCCCCGGGCCGCAAGGGTGGCAAGATATGTGTCGCTGAAAGCCTCCATATTATGTCTTCCGTAGTCAGTCAGTTATGTGTCTGTCGCCACAGGTCATGCCTCGGAGATGTCGTCGTTGTCTTTAGGGAACTCTCTTCCGTCGTATTTGTCGTGCCGTCGTGCCGACGTGCGGGCGATGACGGCCTGTCCGACGCCGTAACAGATGACGAGACAGGCGATGCCTATGCCCGTGTCGAAGCCCATGAAGGCGAACAGGCAGACCAGTCCGAGACCCGTGAAGATGTTCTTCACGCCCTTGCCCCACAGTTCGTCGTCGGTCTGATGCCGCCGTGACATGATGTCTTCGGGTATCTTCTGACCGTTCTTCATGGCAATTTCGGCCAGTTGCATCTTCTGTTTGCGGTTCTTGTAGATGAAGTAGCAGATGACGGCGATGACGGCCACGGGCGAAAAGACGAAGATGATGAGGAGAATGAGCAGTGTCCCGATCAGTCCGTCGGCCAGCCAGCTGAAGCCTCGGGTCATGCGGTCCATGCCGTCTTCGTCGATGTTGAACTGATAGGATTGGGTCGTGGCGGAGTCCGTGTCATAGACTTCGGTCGTGTCGGAATATGCTTCCAACTCGTCGTCGCTGTCTGACGTCTGTGCGGCTGTGGCCGTCAGACTGCCGGTCGGCGTGTTGTTCCGCGTGGCTTTGGCCGCCGTCGTCGTCTTCGTTGGCTGCTTGCCGGTTTTGGCGGCGCCTTTTCTGTCGCTCTTGACGGTCGTCGCGTTGTCCTTTGAGGTCGTCGTGTTGTCGTTGTTGACCGTCGCGGCCTCCGTCTGGGTGCGCGGAGTGTGGCGGTGTGACTGTGCCGAGGCTGTGGTCAGACCGGCGATGAGTGTTGTCAGAACGAGTGTTATGAGGTACTTTTTCATGTCTTATATGTCTTTTCTGATGTTTATTGGTTTTGTTCGCGGTCGGTTGTCGGGATGTCCGGGCGGCCCGTTCGGGATGTCTCCGTCTGCGTCCGACGTTTTCCGTTGCGTCTGTATGTTTGACGTAACAGCCTGTTGATAAGTTGCAAAGGTGCGAAAAAATTTTTATCTTTGCGCATTGTTAAAGCGAAAAAGAATGAAAAAGCCAAGTGAACAGACTTCCGGTGAGGCCCGGTCGGTGGCTCTGCCCGCCGCATTTGCCGACTCGACGCGCCGCATGATGGGCGAGACCATGTTTGAAAACTTCCTCGGCGCCCTGTCTGAGGATCCCCCCGTGAGCATCCGTGTCAACCGCCGGAAGACCTCGTCTGTGCCCGCCGATGACGTCACGGACGGCCGCGTGGCGTGGTGCGACGGCGGCTATCATCTGACGTCGCGTCCCGACTTCACGTTCGACCCGCTCCTGCATGCCGGCCACTACTACGTTCAGGAGGCCTCGTCGATGTTTGTCCGTCGCGTCCTCGACCGCTATTGCGGAGAGTCGCCCGTGCTGATGCTCGACCTGTGTGCCGCTCCGGGAGGCAAGTCGACGGCTGCGGTGGACGCCCTGCCGCACGGAAGCATCCTCATGACCAACGAACCGATACGGCAGCGGGCGCAGATATTGATGGAGAACATGCAGAAGTGGGGCTGTCCGGACGTCATCGTGACCAACAGTTACCCGCGGGACTATGCCCGTTCGGGGCTGATGTTTGACGTCATACTCTGCGACGTGCCGTGCTCTGGAGAGGGCATGTTCCGCAAGGACAGCGGCGCAATCGGCGAGTGGAGCCCGCAGAATGTGGACGCCTGCAGCCGGCTGCAGCGTGAGATAGTGGCGGACGCGTGGCACTGTCTGCGCCCCGGAGGCCTGATGATATACTCCACGTGCACGTTCAACACGGCCGAAAACGAAGAGAACGTACGTTGGGCGTGCGACGAACTTGGTGCCACTGTGCTGCCCGTAGATACGGACGACGAGTGGGGCATCACTCCCTCGCTCCTCCCCGGTTTCACCGCGCCCGTCTGTCGCTTTATCCCCGGCCGTACGCGGGGCGAAGGACTCTTCTGTGCCGCGCTTCGCAAGGGTGGGGAAGGGGAGCCCTGTCTCTCGGTCACATCGTCTGTCTCCCAGCCTCAGAAGAACGGCAAACGGAGCAGCCGGCATGGCGGTGACGACACCGTACGACTGCAGTCGCTGGTCTCCTCGCTCGTCGCCGGCCGCGACAATACTGCCACCGGACATGACAAAACGTCAGCCACCCGCCCATCCGCACTCGGGGCCATTCTCCCGGAGGACTACCGGCTCACTGCCGCCACTCTCGACGCCGACCCGTCCCGTCCGTCCCGGTCGTCTGAGCCGACCCTGATAGCTCTTCCTCCGCGCCTCGTGCCGCTGTATGAGACAGCCGCCCGCTCGCTGCGCATACTCTCGGCCGGTGTCACCGTCGGCCGCGTCAAGGGCCGGGACGTCACCCCCGACCAGTCGCTCGCCCTCTCGACAGCCCTCCGTCGGGATGCCTTTCCGACCGCCGGGCTGACTTACGCCCAAGCCGTGGCCTATCTGCGCAAGGAGACCGTGACCCTCCCGTCGGACACACCGCGTGGTTTTGTGCTCGTCACATTCCGCGGAGCACCGCTCGGTTTCGTCAAGAACATCGGCTCGCGGGCCAACAATCTCTATCCGGCGGAGTGGAAGATAAAGAGCACCCACGTGCCCGACGAACCGCGGGTGATGGGAATGGAAGAAGAAACTGCGCCGAACGACACGGTAACCGAATGAAAATCGTGTAATAAAAACATTCCGAATTTTAACACTTGAGAATCGCTCAAAAAAACGGCGGCATCGCCCTGATTTTGCCATTTCTGCTCCGTTTTCCGGCGAAAAAAATTCCGCGGTCTTGCCGTAAGGGCCCCGTTGGGTTGCAATAAGCACGCTGTCAGGTGATGACGGCGGCCCCGTCGTGATGCAACGGCGGCCCCGTTGCAACCCCGTAAGGGCCTTACGGCAAAACTTTTTTATCGGAATTATTGCGCATTTTTATGCTTTCCGAACGTAAAGTACTGACTGTCAGTTGATAAAGAAAACACGCGAAATTTTGAAGAATTTGCGCCCGAAGGACGACTTCGCGGAGAATTTGTGTTAAAATGAAGACCTTTTGTCAGAATAATTCCGAGTTTTTAACATTTCAGTAAAGGCCCGCCTGAGCCTGCTCGACAGTAAGACTTAAGGAACCTCAAGTGCGTCGTGATGGGCTTTTTTGTCCTTTTCGGTTGCTATTCGGAAAAAACTTGTTATTTTTGTAGACCAAAAGCAAATGATATGAAGAAACTGTATGTCGAGAACTTCGGCCCTGTGAAGAAGGCGGAAGTGGAGTTGCGTGACGTCAATATGTTTATCGGCGAACAGTCGGTAGGCAAGAGCACGCTGGCCAAGCTCATCACAATATTCACGGACAGGGTCAGTCTCTGCGGTCTGATGGCACGCGACGACAAATGGTGGCAGCGCCAACTCAAGGAATACGGGTTGGATGTGTATGCCGATACCGACTATACAGTGGCATACGACATGGCGGTCGGAAACGTGGAGCTGCACACAGGCATCAGCCACGGAGAGTGGTCTTCATATCTGAAAAAGGATGGGAAAGAACTTACAGACAAGAAGGAACGGATGAATGAGATAATGGACCTTATGCCATTGCGAAGGTATGACAAAATCGTTCCTGCCATGCTGAGCTATAAAGAGGCAAAGGGTACACAAGAGACAATAAAGCACTTCCTGTCTGTCATGAGCACGTCGCTCTACATTCCTGCCGAGCGTATCATCTATTCGGTGATTTCCAACCTGTTTGCGGCATTGTCACTTGCTGACTCGACCGTGTCCCGAAACTTGTTGCGCTTCATGGTCGACCTGCAAAATGCGAAGTCGAAATATCCCGATTACGCCATCCCGATGTTCGGCATATCATATACCCATGAGGGCACGGACGATTATATAGTGCTCGACGACAATCAAAAGCGTTTGCCGATTGCGGCGGCTTCGTCAGGCATACAGTCGACGATGCCCTTGATGATGGTGCTTGACTATGCTATTCAGGAACGCGAATATTCCACGTTTGTGGTAGAAGAACCTGAATGTAACCTCTTTCCGGAGAAACAGGTGGAACTGCTGAAATACATTCTTGCCAAGGTGAAGGGTGGCCACCGCACGCTGACCATTACGACCCACAGTCCCTATCTCCTGTCGGCCATGAACAACTATCTGTTTGCCGGCAAGATGGTGGCCGACAACGGCGATGACGTCCGAAATGCTGTGGCTGAGATATTGCCGGCCGACTGTCTGCTGATGCCGGGCGAGTGTGCCGTATATTCACTCGGCGAGAGCGTCAATGGTGACGGCACATACTGTAAGTCGTTGCTTGATGAGGCTACGGGCATGGTCGACTTCAATGCCTTGGACAGCGCGTCGGGCCTCATGGACAGCGAGTTTGATGCGTTGCAGGACGTCTATATCCGCTTTAAGTGCAAATAGCGGGGCCTATGGACTTCACTCCGGTTGTGCAACTTCGGTTGCGTAGGGCATTTGATGACAACGAGAAGTTCAAGGCAGTCAAGTATGATGAGGATTTGCTCAACGAACTGTTTGAGTGCGACAGTCGGGGCAGACTGTATGTGTATGACGACAGTGTGGCCGGCCATTCGGTCTTTTTGCATGACACCGACGGTATCGGAAGTGACAAAGTGTTGTGCATCAAGAACTCCGGCGGTCGCGAAACCTTCCTTTGGCATATTGACGGCGTGCTTTTCGCCAAGGACAGCAAGTGCGATTGTGCCCTGCTGACAACTGTCAATGTGCATTTCGTAGAGTTTAAGTCAAATGCCGCCAACAAGACTCCGCAGGCCATAAAGGATAATTATGAGAAAGCGAGCCGCCAGTTGCAGCTCACTTTTGAGGAGGTGCGCGACCGATGTCGCCGGGTCGGAGTTGAGATAACGGATGTAGTCAGTGTGGATGCTTGTGCCGTCTTCAATCGCAGCGTACCGCGCAATGACGCTCTCAGGAAAAATCTGTCGGTGAAGTTTCTTAAAGCAACAGGGGTGAAACTTCACTTCTCTGACGAAATGACGGTATAACTAAAACCCTCCCAAAAACCACCCCCGCCCAACTAAAACCCACCCCAGCCCTCCCAAAGGGAGGGGGCTTGGTATGCTTTTGCGTAAGTATTGTCGCGTATCAGACATTTATATATCCAATAAATGACTGCTACTTCACTTGTAAGCATACTAAGCTCCCTCCCTTCGGGAGGATTGGGGTGGGTTTTAGTTGGGCTGGGGTGGGTTTTTGTTGGGGTTGGGGTGGTTTTTCGGTCTCTTATCACCCCATCTGCAGATGCCTCATTCGATGACCGCCCCACGTGCTGTCGTTCACGTATCTGAATCCCACATTATTATATAGTCGCTCCGCGCGCGGGTTCCCCTCGTCGACGAGCAGACCGAGCGGGCCGCAACCCATCTGTCGCGCCTTCTCCGCTGTCGCCTTGAGGAGCAGCGTTGCGATGCCGTGTCCGCGATAGGCGGGCCACACGGCGAGTGAGTCGAGATAGAGTTCGCCCGCCTGGGTCTCCGGTTCCATAGTGCTGTGGTCGATGCCGAAGTCGCGGATGGCGCCCTCGATGAACCTCTGTCGCAGCTCCATCAGCCGTGCGCCGTCGTAGCTGACGCTGATGCCGGCGATGCGGTCCTCACGTGTGTCGACGGCGCAGATGGTGTTTTCGTAGCTGTATTGCGTGTCGCTGTCGGCGGCGAGGCGCGTTATGAGACGGTGGAAATCGTCGAGCGTGTGGCTCGGGCCATAGAAATGGCGGCAACATTCGTCGGTCATAGCCATGATGATCAGTCGTGCAATCTCGGGCGCATCCTCCGGTCTGCCGGGGCGCAGAGTGATATTTTCGTTCATGTTCTGTTGTTATTAGACAATTGTTACTTAATCATTTGTTGCAAAGAAAATGCTTACATTATGCAAAGATAGCCAATTTATTCCGAATAATCTGATAAGTGGGCTTTTACGGAGGCTTTTATTGTTTTTTATGACATGCTTTCCCGTGAAGTCGGGAAATAATCCCTATCTTTGCAAAGAAGTGCCTGCGTGCGGCCGATGCGTCTGACGGTGACGCCATTGCTGGCACGGTTGTTGCACGAAGACGAACGTATAAAACATAAAAGAATATGAATTACAGTGATTTTGGCGTTGAAAGCGCCTCAAGAGACAGAGAACTCTATCTGTCCGCCGCATTTCCGGCACTGATGAGAAAGGTATATCTGTGGATGACGATGGCCCTTGTGATAACCGGTTTCACGGCTTATGGCGTGGCCACCAGCCCGGCGATATTGTCCGCCATACTGATGAACAAGATGCTCTTCTTCGGTCTTATCATCGGAGAGTTTGCCCTTGTCATCGGCCTTAGTGCCGCCATCAACCGTCTGTCGTTGTCCGTGGCGACGCTGATGTTTGTGCTATACTCTGTCATCAACGGTGCCACGCTGTCGGTGATATTCCTTGCATACACGATGTCGTCCATCGCCAACGTGTTCTTCATTACCGCAGGCACGTTTGCCGCGATGGCTTTCGTCGGTTATACGACCAAGAAGGACCTTTCAGGCATGGGCAAGATGCTGATGATGGCACTCATCGGTCTGATCATAGCCACCGTGGTCAACCTCTTCCTGCGTAGCACCGGTCTGCAGCTCATCGTCAGCTACATCGGTGTCCTGGTGTTCGTCGGACTGACCGCATACGACACTCAGAAGATCAAGCAGATGCTCATGATGGCCGAGGACACGGGCGAGACAGCTCAGAAGATAGCTCTGCTGGGCGCGCTGTCGCTCTATCTGGACTTCGTCAACCTGTTCCTCTATCTGCTTCGCATCTTTGGAAAGAGGGACTAAGGTATCACGAACCGATCCTTAATTCAACGCAAAGAGCGCAAAGACGCAAAGATGATTTTAAATCTGCTGTAACGGGAGATTATCATTGCGTCTTTGCGCTCTTTGCGTTGAATTATCCATCCTTACCTTATAATTTTGCGTTTCAGCGTTTTAGCGTTTACGTCATATCAATTAACAGTGTTCATTTATTTACCGCAATACAATCGAAAAATTATGAAACAGCGATATCTTATTCTCATCATGTCCTTCATGTCCGTGACGTCGGTCGCCTTCGGTGCTACGAGACCGTGGGACAACGGCCGTCTTGAAGTGTCGGACAACGGCCGCTTTCTGTGCCATGCCGACGGCACACCCTTCTTCTGGCTGGCCGACACGGGTTGGCTGTTGCCTGAGCGCCTGAATCGCGATGAGGCTGAGCACTATCTCGCGCGATGTGCCGAGGCCGGATATAACGTCGTGCAGGTGCAGGTCGTCAACGGCGTGCCCGCCTTCAACGCCTACGGACAGATGTCCATGACGCCGGATTTTGAGTTCGGAGGACAGGTTCGTGGAGGGAGGAGTGTGGAGGGAGGAGGGAGGAGTGTGGAGGGAGGAGGGAGAAATGCTTCAAGTGCAGGGGACATTTCTCCCTCCACGCTCCTCCCTCCTCCCTCCCCGAACCTGTCCTACGGCTATTGGGACCACATGGACTACATCGTCGACTGCGCCGCCCGCCACGGCATATATGTCGGTATGGTCTGTATCTGGGGCGGGCTGGTCAAGGCCGGCCACATGGATGAGGCCAAGGCCGTCCGCTACGGTCGTTTCCTTGCCGAACGCTACGGCCGCAAGAAGAACATCGTATGGATCATCGGAGGCGACATCGAGGGCAGCGTGCGCACGGCGGTGTGGGACACGCTGGCCACGACGATAAAGTCTCTCGACCCCAACCACCTGATGACTTTCCATCCGCGGGGACGCACGACGTCGGCCAAATGGTTCAATGACCGCCCTTGGCTGGACTTCAACATGTTCCAGAGCGGTCATCGTCGCTACGGCCAGCGCATGGGCAACAAGCATTATCCCATACCCGACGGGACCGAAGAGGACTCCTGGATGTATGTCGATTCGGCATGGCAGCACCGTCCGCTGAAACCCGTTCTCGACGGCGAACCGTCCTATGAAGGCATCCCGCAGGGACTCCACGACGGCAGCGAACCGCGTTGGACGGCCCTCGACGTACGCCGTTATGCCTACTGGTCAGTCTTCGCCGGCTCCTGCGGCCATACCTACGGCAACAACTCCATCATGCAGTTTGCCCGTCCGGGCGTCACCGGCGCCTATTTTGCCGACGGCGACAGCCACCCGTGGTATCGGGCATTGGACGATCCGGGCTACAATCAGATGAAATATCTGCGGCATCTCATGCTCTCGTTGCCCTATTTCGACCGTATCCCCGACCAGACCGCGGTCCGCAACAACGGCGTGCGCTACGACCGCCTCCTGGCCACGCGAGGCAGCGACTATCTCCTTGTCTACAACCATACGGGCCGCGACATGACCGTCGACCTTACGAAAATCAGCGGCGGCGAGAAGGATGTGTGGTGGATGGACCCGACCGACGGCCGGCTAACCTATCTCGGCCGTCACCCCAGTCGCGTGACGACCTTCCGCTATCACGCCTCACCGTCCGGCGTGCCCGACGGAGTGCTCATCGCCATCGACGCCTCAAAGAGCTACATCGGCCGCACACAGACGTCTATCACGTCCGCTCCGGCCGCCGACGGCGAGCGCGACTTGACGGAATGACAGTGACACGGTGGCATAAAGACGTTGAGAGGGTGTTGCCATGCGTTTCGTGCGCATTTTGATAGACTCTTCTCATGACAAACGCGGCAGAGACACACGCCCGTCCGTGGCGTATGTCTCTGCCGCGTTTGTGCCTGTCTTAACCCCGTCTGCGTTTGTTTCAAACGTCTTCTGCTGTCATCATTCTTTACAAAACATGCTTTTGAAAAACCTCCGAAATTCAATATTCCACACCCCAACAAGGCCCTCATTGCATGCCGGCGTCTCTGTCCGGCATGCAAAAAAATCCTCGACCGCACACCGCCGCGCCCCCGTAAGGCCCTTACGACTTCTCAATTTCTCAAAACTTCACGACTTTTTGATGCCCGAAAAAGAGCAAAAGAGCACCCCTTGTCTTGCCGTAAGGGCCCCGTTGGGTCACAACGGCGTGCTCCCGGCATTGCAACGGCGGTCCCGTTGCAACACAACGAGGCCCTCGTTGCAACCCCGTAAGGGCCTTACGGCAGACCAATCTGCCCCCGACGTCACCTCCACTCCACGGCAATACGACCACCGCTTTTCGTAAGTGTCTGAAACATAGCATTATGCAAAAATCCCGAAAAATATGCACTAAAAACTCCTCAAAAATCCCCCGATTTTTATGTCCGCGAGATTTTAAAATTTGCGCCCACGTCCGAAAATTTTTCAAAAGTCCCCCGGATTTTTGCCCTTGAATTCGGAATTTTCCTGACAGCAGTCGGTTTTTTGTTGTCCTGAATTCTGCATCCGTCATCATAAAGTGACGATTTCGTGAGGGTAAAATCAATATTGATATTCAACCGGACATGACACACAAAAGACCGTCATTACGCAACCTACATTCCTCTTGCTATCGTAAAACGAATGGGGCAAATACTTTCATTATTGAAAATATACCTCCCCAAGGAGTGAAATTATCGGATTTTATTGCTACCTTTGCCATGTCAGTTGCGTTTTTATTATCTTTAGAACTACACACTAAGATAAGTGAAAGGCCCCTGACGTGATAAATTGACAATTAAGTAGTATAACCATTTAAAAAGGAGGTAACAAACGGAAAACGACAAAGGATAGAGACGCGAACGCGGATACCGGTGGCGCATCTGCTGTCGGTAGAAAGTTGGGGAGAGGAAATCTTCAAACCTACAACAAAAAAACAAAACAATAAAAAAATAACCGAGAAAGCGTTTCCATTCTGTTTTACTTGAAACGAACATATATTTAAATACGATATTGAGCTTTTAGCTCTTGTTCTCTTTATCTTGAAACCGCCAAAATTCAAACGTATGAGGACAAGCAGACTGGAAGTTCACGCTGATTAGGCGTGGACTATTCTGTGCTTGTTATACGTGAAGGTCACTTGGCGGTACCTAAGATAAAGGCAAGCAAAAAGAATGGTGCACGCCTTTTTCATAACCAAAAAGAAAAATGAAAATTAAATTACTTGTTTTATTATTGCTCTCGTGTCTTACGACAGGAGTTGGGGCAAAAACTGAAATTAATGGGATATATTATAATCTCAATGAAGAAAAAGGAACAGCAGAGGTCGTGTCTGGACCCAATAAGTATGAAGGTAATATCGTAATACCAGAAAATTTTCTTTATGGGACTATAGGTTCTAATAAAAAAATTAATTATACTGTTAAAAGTATAGGTGATGAATCATTTGCTGGTTGCGCGAATATGACATCAATCACAATACCAAATACAATAAGGAGCTTTGGCCGTTCTGTTTTTGATGGCTGCTCTAGTTTGACGTCAATCACAATCCCCAAGTCGTTAAAAAATATGGATGGCTCTGTTTTTGGAGATTGCCCCAATTTAAAAGATGTGAATGTTAATACAGATGGGTTACTATATGCAAGTGATAAGCATTATACATCCATTGATGGCGTTGTTTATGACATAGATATAACGACTATAATATATTGTCCTTGTGGAAAGGCCGAATCTTCATTTACTATTCCTAATACAGTGACAAGTATTGGAATGTATGCTTTCTCCTACAATAGAATGACGTCATTTACTATTCCGAATACTGTGACAAGCATCGGTAGTGGTGCATTTAAAGGTTGTAATAGCCTTACTTCTATCACTATACCTAATTCTGTGACAAGCATTAGTAGTTATGCTTTTAAGAATTGTAGCAGTCTTGCATCAATCACTATACCTAATTCTGTGACAAGCATTAGTAGTTATGCTTTTGAGAATTGTAGCAGTCTTGCATCAATCACTATACCTAATTCTGTGACAAGCATCGGTCATTATGCTTTTCATGGTTGTAGCAGTCTTACATCAATCACTATACCTAATTCTGTGACAAGCATCAGTAGTTATGCATTTTCTGATTGTATTTAGAAGGGTGTAACCAACTGCACACAATGAGAAATACTTGTAAATAAACCATTGACTATCAACATTGTTTAGATTTTAACACTTCGCAGTCAGTTTTTGGTGCTTCGACATTTTCCGTATAATTTTGTGACGTATTTCTATCGCGGTGAATATACGGGGCTTTATTTTTGCCACAAAATTCAAGTCTGACGACAATGGTTGACAACGGTTCACATACAGAGACAAAAGGCTGGGCAAAATGCGAAAGTTGTCACAAAGGTTAAACAGGTTGACGACAGGTGACAATAATTGACTTCCGTTCACTTCCCGATGGAATACACAGAAAAGAGTGTAAAACATTAAAATAAGGGAAGAATGAAGAAGACAAGAAGATGCGCATTTTGCGGCAGGGAGTTCACCGCCAACAGCGGAAAGCAGAAGTATTGCTCCGTCAGTTGTGCCGACGAAGCCAAGAAAGAGAGAAAGAAAAGGAATGAAGATTTCCTCAAGGCAGTAGAACCAGTTATAGGACTGGGGCAGCAGGAGTACCTCACCTTCTCCAAGGCGGCAATCCTAATGGGCTGCTCGCGCCAGTACATTTATAAGCTCGTTGCACAAGGCAAGCTGAAAGCCTCACGCATCAGCAGCCGCATGGCAATAGTCCGCCGTGCTGAAATTGAATCCATGCTGGAGGGTAACCCTTATAATAAGGTAGTGTTCGGCAACCGACCGAAGCCAACAATTCTTAAGCAGCATCAGAAGAAGCAGGAAACCGCACCTGTTTCTGACGAGCCTTTGACTTACCTTTCTGGCGAGGAGGTGATGTCTATTTATAAAGTAAAGCAGATGTGGCTTTACACAACCGCCAAGCGTAACCAGATACCCATGTGTCGCATTGCTGGAAAGAACTATTACAGCAAAAGCCATGTGGAGGAATGTCTCGGGCTGACCGTTGACACCTCTACTATCACCGAATGGCTCACCACGGAACAGGTGTTCGAGGAATTCGGCATGAAGCCGACCGCCATTCGTGCCTACGCATACCGCCACAGTATTCCCACTAAGAAGGAATACGGCATCACCTATTATTCAAAGACACACCTTGCGGAACTGCGGCAGATGGACTTGATGGCAGATGAACGGTATTGCACCGTTGATGAGGTGTCAGAGAAATACGGACTGTCCAAAGCAAACATCCACCATGTCACCAAAGTTTATTGCATAGAAAAGAAAAAAGTTGGTGTAAGAAACTTGCTTTTACGTGCCGATGTGGAGCGTGCGATGGCGGAAAGAGCCGCCAAAGGACTATGAATGAGAATTATAACACGATTATCCATCAATTATCATCATTAACTGCCATCAACGGCATATCATTCAGTTCCTTTGTGGCGTGGAGATAGTCTCCACCAAGTAACATTCATAAATAACAAAGAAAAGACTATGAGTAATATCTGTAAGACCGTGAACCTTTACACACGGAAAATCAAAGGCGGCAGGATGCTGTCCTACTTTCTCGACTATTATCCCGGCTACCGTGACGAGACCACCAACAAGGTGCTGCGCCATGAATCGCTCGGCATCTACATCTATGCACACCCGAAGACACAGCGTGAGAAGAACTACAATGCCCGGCTGTCGGAGAAAGCAGAGGCACTGCGCTGCCGTAGATACGAGGAGATTGTAAACGAGCGTTACGAGTTTTTCGACAAGAACAAGCTAAACGGCAGTTTCATTGATTACTTCAAGAAGTATGCCGGAAAGAAAAACTCACGCTATGAACATGCCTTCCTGCACTTTAGCCAGTTTACGGGTGGCAAATGCACCTTTGCCGAAATAACTGTAGAACTGTGCAACAAGTTCCTTGAATATCTGCGCACCACACATCAGGTAATCCACACCAAGCGCAAGCTGCACACTAATACCATAGCCAGCTATTGGTCTGCGTTTCTCGGCACGCTCCATGTCGCCCACCGCGACAGAAAGATAAAGGAAAATCCCTGTCCCTATCTGGAACGTGCCGAAACAATCCCGACCGACAAGGTGGGACTGTCAGCGGAAGAACTCATACGGCTGGCAGAAACTCCGTGTGAAGTTCCTATACTAAAGACCGCCTTCCTTTTCTCCTGCCTTACAGGACTGAGAAAAAGCGATGTCAAGCCATTCACATGGGAAATGATACAGCCCGAAGCCGACGGCACACTCTATATCACCGACCGTATGCAGAAGACAAAGCAGATAGTCCACAACCCGATAGGAGACGAGGCGCTGGCATTGATAGACAACGGTAAAAGGGAGGGACTTGTATTTCCCAGCTTCAAGGACAGCATGACACAGACAGCACTCAAGCAATGGGTGAAGGCAGCGGGCATCACTAAGCATATCACCTACCATTCGACCCGCCACACATTCTGCTCTCTGCAACTTCAGGCAGGGACAGACCCCAATACCGTAAAGGAACTTGTCGGTCACAAGAACCTCACCACCACGCAGCAGTATCTTGACAGCGTTGACAGCAGGAAGAAGGAGGCGGCAAACCGAATCACATTGAAACGTAAGACGGAATAATAGTTTATAAGAGTGTAAAGCACACATTTTCAACGATTGGAGTATGATTCCGAGTATGAAATCATACTCCAATATTAATTTGTCCTAAATCACTGCGTTTATCTGCGACTATTTTCGCATATACCCAAACTGCCATAGTAACTTTGCTGTAAATAACCGTCAACGAGACGTAATATTGAACAATAAAACAAATATAACACATGAGAAATTTGAGTACGATTATCAGCAAAGAGACTTGTCTTTTCTATGGTCTTCCCGGCACGGGCATCCTTGCCGTGTCGCTCGTCCTGTCCTGCAAAATCGGTAACGACTTCGGAGGAAGCATGTTTGTAAACACTGTTTCTTTCTTTGGCTGCAATACCCTGTTATGGCTGTTGTACTTAATATTGTTCCAATACCTGCCAGTTGACTTGATGAGGATTTGGCTGTCAAGGAAGAATCTCGTTAGCATTGAAGTAACGGAACAAAGTACGGATATAGGGATTGTTGCCACTCCTGTTAGCACCGTTCATCCTATGACCGCCGAAGAATACAAAGCCCACTGTGCCGAGTTTGAGCGTAAAAAGCAGGAAGAACACCAGAACCTCGTCAGTCCCATCATAGACTATGTGGGTAGAGTGATGGCACCGTTTATGGAGGAAAACGAACTTGACCTGCTCCGCAATGAAATTCGGGCATGGTGTGACAACCCGAACCATAAGCCACAACCTGTCAGATTGAAACCTGTTCATGACAACAGAGACAAGTTGAAGACTGTCTCCTTCAAACATTTCATCTGGAACATCGCCGCGAGGCTCGGCTTTGACAACGGATATTTCGGAAAGATACAGGCCGATTTCATCAAGTCACTGTTCCCCAATGAACTGAAAGACGTAGAGTCTAAATCGCTGGAAAGAAGTCTGACCAGTTCACCTGATGAAGGGCACATCAAACTTGACAGGCCAAAGCATACGGACAACTATGCGTTCCACTTCTGACCATTGACTTTTTATTTTGATGTACATTTATATATAAGGAGGCTCATCTGGGCTTCCTTTTTTATTATATGCCATAGAACCATATTGTTATCCGTTGCTTGCTAAATAACACTTTTCTTATTCCCGTCTTCCTTTTCTTTCCCCTCCATTTTACCCCTTATTCCTTGATAGTACGGTTATCTTAGGATTATCCGCCGATTATCATCAATAATCTGTATCACAGGTATATCATTCAGTTCCTTTGCCGCAACTTAATTTTCAGAAGTATGACAAACGAACTTACATTCAACGACCTCCCACAGGTCGTGGCCGAGCTTCGGGATGAGGTAATCGGCATGAGGCAGATGCTCACCAGTCTGCAAAAGGAGAAGGGACAACGCAAGGAGAACACCCACCGCCCAATGTCGGTGGAGGAAGCGGCGGAATACCTAAAGATACCGCTGCGCACACTCTACATGAAACTTGGTAATGGCATCATTCCTGCCACAAAGCCCGGCAAACGGTATGTCCTCTATCAGGACGAACTTGACAAATGGCTGGAGTGCAACCGCAAGAATCCTGTACCGCTTACAGATGAGGAACAGAACGCAGCCATCCTTGCTGCAAACAGACGTAAACCCAACAAGGCGGACTGGAGGTGAGTATGGAAAACTGCTACAATTTCTCGTTTTTCCGTGCTCCAATCCAGAACACGGTTCCTAATGTAGCCTTCAGCATCCTTGATGCCTACCGTTACATCTCGGAACCGATAGCCAAAGAACGGACGGAACAGTTGCGTGGCATGACCTCACATGATGAAGCCAAACTGTTCAAAGCACAGCACTTTGACTACTGCACTTTCTCAGGACTGTTCAAATCCCGTTCCTCTTCACAGCTCATACAACATTCAGGGTTGGTCTGTGTGGACTTTGACCATGTGGAGGATGTCCCTGCGCTAAAACAGCAGTTGCTGGAGCATGAGTATTTTGATACAATCCTGATGTTCACCTCACCTTCGGGAAACGGAGTGAAATGGGTCGTTGAGGTTGACCTGCAAGGCTGGGAACACTCCCGTTTCTTCAAGTCCATGGCAAACTGTCTGAAAGCGACTGGACTTCCACCTGTTGATATTTCGGGCAGTGATGTAGCCAGAGCCTGTTTCCTCCCATACGATCCAAATGTTTATATCCATCCAAAATTTCAAGACTATGCCAAAGAAACATTTTATACCCCAGCAGTGGGAAGCATGCTCAGATGAGAATTGTATTCCTATCTGCAATAAGGTGTATTCTGGCGATTGCGGTAACGATAGAGACAATGATGTGGAGTGTCTCGTTTCCTTGTGTGAACAACATGGCACAGACATCGCACCATCCTATGAGGAATGGGTAAGACTTGGATTTGCATTGGTGGATGGCTATAGTGAGAACGGACGTGACTACTTCATGCGCCTAAGTTCCCTTCATGCAGGGTGTACCCAGGAAGCGGCAGAATCCCAATATGACAAATGCCTCCGCTCCGGTAATTCGGGAATCACCATATCTACTTTCTTCCATCTGGCAAAACAGGCTGGAATATCCATTTCCATGCCGAATGGTAAAATGGCAATTTGGCAAAATGGTAATTTGAAAGACCATTCGGATACACAAAACGGTGCAGAAATATCCAAAAGTCCAAATTGCCAAGCTGGTAATATGGAAATATCGGAGGAAAAAGAGGCAGTAAATATCCAAAATACCAAATATCCATATTGCCAGAACGGTAAAACGGACATTTCGGACAAATGGATATTTGAGGAAGAAGAGCTGCCGCTTTTCCCGGAAGAGGTATATTCCCATCTCCCTCCTTTTCTTGACAGCGTGATGAGAAGTGCCATATCACCGTCGGACAGGGATATGTTGCTGATAGGGGCAATTACAGTTCTCTCTTCTACACTGGATAAGGTGAGCGGAGTCTATGACGAGCGCATTGTCTATCCCAACCTGTATCTGTTTGTTTCCGCAGATGCTGGCATGGGCAAAGGGGCGTTGACTTTATGCCGTGAGTTGGTTGCGCCCATCAATGCCGAATTGCGTGCCGTAGCCAGACTGCAATCGGCAGAAGCGGACAGCAGTAAAGAAAAGGATATACCCATGCTCGCCCTTATCATTCCAGCCAACAGCAGTACCAGTGCGTTCATCAAGACATTGGCGGACAACAATGGCACTGGGCTGATGTTCGAGACGGAGGGTGACACGCTCAGCCAGACACTGAAGTCCGACTATGGGAACTATTCCGACACGTTGCGCAAGGCGTTCCATCATGAGCCAGTGTCACTGTGCCGCCGTAAGGACAGAGAGTTCCTTGAACTGGACTGTCCCAAACTGAGTGTCGTGCTTGCCGGGACACCTGGACAGGTCCGTAACCTTATACAGGATTCTGAGAACGGGTTGTTCAGCCGTTTCATGTTCTTCAATATAAAGTTCGAGAGGAACATCCGCAACGTGTTTGTCGTAACTGATTCCAAGAAGTCCAAGACTGAGGTATTTCGTCTGTTGGGTGAGCAATACAAGGAACAGTTAGGAAAGATCCAGCGGGAGGCATCGGCATACGAAGTGAGTATCCCATCGCTCCTGCACGGTCATTTCATGGACCACTACAACCAGCTGAACAACGAATGCTGCGAAGCCATTGGCAACAGGATGCAGGGTGTGGTGAGAAGAAACGGACTGATGGCATTCCGCATCATGATGGTGCTGACGATTGTCCGGCATCTGACAGATGAGTGCTACCATCCGATGCCGGAAGGGCAACCTTTGAGGCTGGAATGTACTGATGAGGATTACCACACTTCACTCACTATTGCCAAGACAATGCTGTATCATTCCGCATATATGTTCCGTCAGTTGGAGAAGCCTTCCTCCCCCGCATCTGCATCCAACAGGAATGACAGAATGGAAATCCTGTACAATATGTTGCCCGACAGTTTTACCAAACAGGAGTACCTGTCTGTTGTCAGACGGTTGGAGTACAGCGAGAGTACCTGCAATAAATGGATTGACCGGTATATAGAAGAAAACCGCCTACGGCATTGCGGGCACTCCAAGTATGAGAAGGTGCGGAAAGATTCACCTGAAACTCCTTATTCAACAGCTCCACCATAACAGTATCGTCCACTTCGTGAGCTTGCTCTTATACAGACTTTGCAAAAGTCCTAAACTCAATAAGGACTTTTTGCCAGAGAGCAAGAAAGTCCCATGAGGCAGGGATTAGCTATACCGCACATTGTCCCTGCACCTCGATAACGAGCAAGCTCTTCCATTACCAATTATACAGATAACAGAAATTAAAAAATACAGAAAAAGATTATGATACAAGAACAGAAACAAGCCCTGCATATAGAGAACGGAAAATCATTCAGCCGGAGTGAGGCCAACGAGAATGAAAGACGTTGGGATGACCGTAAGATAGACCAGCTCAACAGAGACCCTGCCAACAATTACGACAGGACACGGATGCACCTGAACTTCGAGATTGGCAGTGACGGAAAGATTCATCCGTTAGGTTATATGGACAAGCGGCTGGATGAGCGAATACAGGAACGGCTGGACGAACTGGAGTATCATCCGTTCAAGGCTGACAGCAAGATACAGCCGAACATCTGTGCCAAGCTCATCATCGGAGGAAATCATGAGCGGACGCTTGAAATGGCGTTCGGGAACCAGACCGTGAACCTGAACAAGGGAGCGGACAACAGCCACTTGTACCGTTGCCGTGAGGTGGAGGACTGGGCGATGGATTCATACCGATGGTGTTGCGAACAGTTCGGCAAGGAGAATGTCATCGGATTTCAGGTGCATCTGGATGAGAAGTCACCCCATTGCCATGCGCTTGTCATCCCCGTAGGTAGAAAAGGCAAGGAGAAGAAGGAACGGGTGATGTGGTCTGCCAAGTTCGGGAAGAACGGGAATGAATACAAGGCTATCCTCCATGCCATGCACACCTCGCTGTATGAGACCGTAAGCAGGAAGTACGGGCTTGAGCGTGGCGACAGTGTGGAAGGCCGCAATGTACGCCATTTGGACAAGCATGAGTTCTACCGTGAGCAACAGAAATTGGAGAAAGCCATCAAGGGACTGACAACAATGAAAGAGAATCTTGAAAGCTCCATTGTCCGGCTCCAGAATGAGATTCAGATTGTCCGTTGCCGTCTTTCTGACCGTAAGATAACGCTGCATGAGGCTGACAGCAAGGTGCATAGACTGGGAAATGAAATATCAGCCTTGCAAGAAAAGCTATTTGACAAGGCAGGCAAGTTGCAGGAAAAGCAACGTGAGCTAAACCGCTTGATGAAGGATGTCAGCAATGTACATCAGATTATCACCCCATTCAGAAATCACCGCATTGGCTTTAACGCTCCACAAATCACGGAAGTGCCTCCGACATTTGGTCGTGAGAAGTGGATTGAGAAACAGAACAAACGGATAGAGACCGAGTTCAGCAAGGCTGTTGCTGAAATTGAAAGGCTGTATATGGCGGAAGCGGAAGAGCAAGTGAAAGCAGCCGGGCAGAATCAGCTGGTGGACTACAAGGAACTTCACCAATATAAAAATGAGAACGGGCAACTGCGTCAACATATTCGGGGCATAACCGAAGAGAACAGCAAACTCAATGAAACACTCTGCGGATTATTGGATGTTCTATCAATTCCGGATTTTCGGGAGAAGTTCTTCGCCATTGCTGATGCGCTGATTGGCGGTTGTCCCATTCCGACATCATCCGGTGGTGGAGGCGATACGTCCGACCTTCGCTGGGACGGACGTAATCCCGATGAAGATGAGCAGAACTATAGGCGCAGGTGTATGATGGCGGCAGTGGAAATGGTAATCAGTAGGCATAAACAAAGAGGATTTAGAAAATAGAAAACTATTCCAAAGAAACATTTTATACATAGTACAAGATTGTTAGTACGTTAGTTATATGGATTTTCTATAAAACCAGTATTATTGAGATTGTCTGCAGGTAAAGAAATAATAGTTGAATATACTCAGCCACGTGTTAAATTTGGCTGAGTATATTTTTATTGTATTACCAAGTGATAACCTTATCAACAATTTCCTGCTGTTCTGTACTGCTACGTCTCAGATAGATACGAGTTGTTTCAATACTCTCGTGTCCCATCAAATCGGCAAGGAGCGAAATGTCATTGAACTTCTCCAAGAAATTCTTTGCGAAGCGATGGCGGAAGGAGTGTGGATAGACTACTTTTTCATTCAGACCGTATTTTACAGCATAGTTCTTCAACTGCTGTGCTATGCCTCTTGTTGTGATACGCTGTCCGAAGCGATTCAAGAACAGATACCCGGTATTGCGTTTCGCTTCTTCAAACCATTTTGACGTTTCGTCTCGTAAAGCTTTGGGGATATAGATACGACGTATCTTGCCCCCTTTGGTATAGATGTCATAGTATCCCACTTGTACATGTTCAATTTTTATTTGCACAAGTTCACTAACACGTGCACCTGTAGCAGCTAAGAAACGAACAACGAAATACCATTCCTTGTTCTCCTCCTGTTTCAGTTTCTTCTTCAGAAAGAGGTAATCGGCATTGCTGATAACATTTTCCAAGTAGGTACGTTGCTGTACCTTCACCGATTTCAGGCGGAGTTTGGACTTTCCCATAAAGTCGAGATACTTGTTGATAGCTTGAATACGTAGGTTCACCGTCTTGGGCTTGTACGTTTCAATCAAGAAGGTCTTATAGACCAACAGGTTCTTCTTGTTCAGCTCTCTAAACTTCGAGTTGAACTCCTTCACAGCATAAAGGTATGCTGTAATTGTGTTCTGCGCCATATTTGCCTGACGCAAGACGTTTTCAAAAGTGTTTTCTGTCATATTAATATTGTATTATTGGGCAACATTGCCCTCTATAAAATATGTATGACCTATTTCTATGAGTTCCTATTATGAGAAG
>CABUXJ010000002.1 GCA_902495455.1 uncultured Prevotella sp. | reverse complement strand
CTCTTCGGTAGCTTTGCGCATGGTGAATGTAGCGCCGGAGGCAAGAGCGAACACCTGCGTTATCGCTCCCCAGTTTTTATTGAGGAAATTAGTGGCACGCGACAATAAGCTGGTGGATTCCTTCGACTCGTCCCTCACATCCCGGAGTGCACTCTTGCATTGCTTGAGTTGGTTGTTGAGCAGCTTCCATTCAGGAGTGCCGCGCTTGACACCGCGCAGTTCTTCGTTGACGGCTCTAAAAGCAAACTCGAGGTCTCTCACGGATGACTCCTTCAGGTTGTCGAGCGTGCGATTTATCAGCTCAGTGTTGTTGCGAACGGCCATAGCCTCGCTGCCCGCCTTTTTCAGCTCTTCATTATACCGCTCGGCTGCCGTCGTCGCTCTATTGTGTGCGCCGGTGATTTCGTTGATACGGTCCCGGCACTGCTGCAGTTGTGTCTGCAGACGCTGAACTTCCTCCGGATCTGAAGCTGTCTTCAGCTGACGGTTGAGCGAGCGCATGGCCTTTTCGACTTGACCGATGTTGGCGCTGCCGATATTTTCGAGCGTGTCCTTGATGGACATGGTCTCCTGCTTGAACAGGCGCAGTTCGCTCTCAGCTTTCTTCAGGTCTTTGCTCCATTTGTCAATTACGCTATCATCACCGGAAGAAAATGCTTCCTGACGTTTTGCTTTAAGGTCGTCGACTTTTTTCTTCAATTCCTCAAGCTTATTTCTGGCTTCTTCAGAATTGAGCTTGATGGTGGTTGTGAATATCTCATTATTTGCCATTGGCTATATACATTTGAAAAACTGCTCAAAAGTATATAACCTCATTTTATTCTAAAAATACGCCATCATGTCCTCCATGATAACGTATCATACTATAATATTACTTGTCGTATTTGCTGAGAATCTGATTTACATGATTCATTCCTCTTTCCCAATCAGCACCTTTGCCTTGTTCAAAATAATATTTCTTATATAATTGCAGATACCTTTTTCTTAATCTGGTAAACTCTTCCTCTGTCCAATCGGCATATGGCTTCTTTGGACATGCGGGAACGCGCGTCTCTATGAACTTCTTCGCATCAAACTCTTGCTTCTTTGCTGCCTCACGCTTACGGTTTTCAGCCTCCCTCCTACGGTTTTCGGCAAGTTTTTGGTTGTCAACCTCCACTATCTTCTTGAGCCCTTTGCCGATAGGCTCCAGAATAAAAAAGTATATGACCAAGCAGATACCGAAGATTGTATATAAAAATGCTAACGTTGCTAACATACGCGCCTCCCTTTCTTTTTGTTACAAATTTAACGATTAATTTTGTGATAAACAAATCTTTTGACTGTTATTTCAATCACTTCGTCAACGGCCCGCCATCTTCGCAGACAGCGGGCCGGGCAGAAAAAAATGAATGATTAAAAAAATGAATTTGTCGTATCAGAAGTCACCTTCGACGATTCGCCAGATAGCCCACTTGACGCTGCCGTCGGCCAACGTCGTAAAGCCGTAGCCGTGGCTCTGCATGTAGCCAACGACGGCATCCTTGGCATCATACAGGTTAGCCATAGGCGCAAGGTCGTCGATTATGTCGTATGTGCTCTTGGGCTCCTCCATGAGCGCACGGCCGGCGAATTCGCCGGGAAGATTGCGCCGGTGGGTGAAGTAGGCGTCGAGCAGGTCAGTAACGAAACTGTTATCACGATTGTCTTTGTCTGTTATATTGGTTGCCATGATTATACGGAGTTTATTGGGTTATTAATGATTGGATTGTCCGGAACTGCTTGCCGAGGCGTCGGTAAGCTGAAATGAGGTCGAGACGATTGTCGGCCGGAATACTGTCTTCGTCGATGATGGCATCGATGGAATCCTCCATCAACCGGATGTTGGTATCGAGAGTGTCGTCGTCGCAGAGTTCGAGAACGGCGGCCAAGGCTTCAGGATTGATGGTTGCGCTCATGACGCACCTCCTTTCTCCATGAGATCAACAAATCGATCACTGATATCAAACATGTCTCCGGCCTCGACATCATATTCAAGAATGGTATTGACCGTATTAAAAGACAAGCGAGCCACGATATTTTCAGTATTCTTTTTGGGGAAAACATATATAAAACATCCTCTCTTTCTATAGGAGAAATGCAAATCTATATATGCCGTGCTCTTTCGGGGCGCGTCTGCATGCAGACGGGTTTTGAGCATGTTAACGAAGACCCTCAGATCACTGTCATAAACAAAGAGACTATTCTCTGCCTTGGTCAGCAGGTCTATGGTTCCTCTGAAATATTGTGGCGCATTTGCTGCCACAAATAATGAAGAAAAGAAAATCATGCGGCACCTCCTTCCAGCCAGTTGGCCACGCATGCGATTGCGAACAAGGCCATAAGATAGAGGTGGGCACGCACGACGTCACGACGGGTGAACGTGTCGCCCTCGGTACCGCAGAGGGCGGTGAATGTCTCACTCCGGGCATCGAGCCATGTCCTTGATTTGTCACTGAGCGAACGGATGTTCGCAAGCACGCGGTCGAGAGCCGCGGACACATCGGGCTGGGTCATTGCCCAACCGATGGAAATTTCTTTTTGTCGCATATAGCTTCAGTTTGTAACCATCGCCGGAACCGCCGGCACGGAGATACAGAAAACGGCTGCACATCCCGTTGGTTACAAACTGAAGACTTCTCCGGAGAGCATTCTCAATTTCGAGATGGCAGCCGCTATATCGTGGCATTGCCTAATTACCCACAAAGATACGGATACTGACACCCGTGGCCGTGACGGCAATAAAAAAGCCCATCGCAAGGCGTGAGCATGACGGAGCTCGGCCGGATAGAATATCTATCAGTTTGTAACCATCGGCAAAGGTAATGAGAAAAAATGGGATGGCAAAGAAAACGGCAGGGAAATTTCCTCGCCGTTTTCTTTATACTCATTTTGACTCTTTATTCTCTGTTTCATTATCCTTTGGAGGAAAGCACAAGCAGAAAATCAATCCCGTAACTGGCGTAAAAAACAATCCAAGCATTATTGCCTGACCTTTATTTACGTTCTTTCTCTGTTCAGCGGCTGTATCAATAGCCGCAAGTCCTATAAGATATGCTATTACAAGCACAAAAAGGACTGCCATTAAATATGTATCCATTGATTATATATAAATTATAAGATTTCGTTTTATAAGTTTTTTCATTTGTTAATACATGTCATCACCTCCCTCTCCAGGCTTATATGGTTTAGAGTCTTCATCTTTTAAAATCAAACCTTCCGTTATCTCATCTTCTGAAGAAATCCATTTTTCAAGCAAATAATGTATAACACTCTGTTTCGAAGATTCTGTTATATAATAGGTATTAATAACCCTCCATCCTCGTTCTCCCATATAATTAAGGACCTGCATCATCGTATTAAATTTCAACTTCTTTCCATCTTCTCCATATAAAGCGTCGAAACCTTTTATATCTGTTTTACGCCCCATATCAAGTTGTACTTTCACTTTGCCGAATCCCCAAAAGTTATATCCCATAACATTACAATATACAGGCCTCTTCTGTGGTAAATTCTGAGCTTTAATACCCAAAATAAAGAAAAGAACAGACAATAAAACTATCAATATCTTTTTCATAAATACTAAAAGAGTTCACGCATCAGGGGCGCATCCCTTCTGCATGAACTCGCAACAGCTGTTTTTATAATTTAGCCTAAGATTCGATATGCGCCTCAAACCCCATGCCTAAATAAATCTATCTGATTATGGCAAAGGTAATGAGAAAAATCGGGATGGCAAAGAAAACGGCGGGGAAAACGTTAAAAATTGGCTAATAGTCAAAATAAACAAATTATTATTTGATTAATAAACAAATTATTATTATCTTTGCATTGTCAATTAAAAACAACATGTATAACATCAAAAAAAAAGAAAACAGATGGCTACAAAAGAAGAATGGAAAGAGTATTTTGAAAGGCTGAAATTAAGGATTGACATTATCAATAAATCCAACCTTGACGAAGCCACAAAGGAAAAGCTGACGGACGAACTCCTTGAAAAAATGAATATTGTGAGCAAATATTTTTACGAAGAATAAAAAAGAGCCCCTTCGGGGGCTCACAAAAAAGCAAAAAATATGAAGACATCTATCAACAATCCACAATGGCAAAAAGTGCTTCAAGCCTATGAGAATGCCAAAGATGAAAAAGATTTTGCCATAGCCCACTCTCTCCAAAAGGAGATGCAGGACAACATGAATGCCGATGAGCTCAAAGCTTTCAATGAAGCTCTCATCAAAGACACATACGCACTTCTTAGCACCGGCGATAAAATGATAGAAGAATATGAGACAGAGAAGGTAAGGAAAAAATTAGGAGAATTACCGGAGGCTATTTCTCTCAGCTACATAGCCAAAAACTATTTTGGCAAATCACGGTCATGGCTTTTGCAACGAATCAATGGTAATAAAGTGAATGGTAAGGAGGCACACTTCAGCAGTGGAGAAATTCGCCAATTACAGAATGCCCTCCATGATTTAGGACAAAAACTCTCATCTGTTGCATTGATATGATGTTATACAGTTTTTAGTTGACAAAAAAATGAGAGTTTGTCAGGCAGGTAGATTGATTTCTATCTGCCTTTTCTTATTATCGGGATGGCAAAAAAACGGCGGGGAAAATAAAAGAAAAGCCCCGAAAAACATAGAAGTCCTTTGGCATCTAAAATAATTCTTTATTAATTTGTGATATTGAATTTTCTATAGACCTTCCTACACACATCCAATCATTGGCTGTATCTTTCGCATTGCTACTCATAAGATATGCCTTGTAATCAGATATACGACTTCCTACAGTCCCCAGACTACATATTCCCTTTAGCACTGGATGTCTACTCTTGAGAGATTTCGATTTTCTGTGATTCGTATTCATAATACAGCCCTTACTTGTTTCTATGACACAAATATAGTTATATATTATTAAATAGGTTATTAATTAAACGATAAATATATTTTTTTTATTATCAATTTGGTGATTAGTTTAATCGCAAAATTACACGTAAGAACTAAAAGCCCCGAAACATTGAAGTTCCGGGGATATCCTTACTCATTTAAACTGTCATACAATATCTATAAGTTGTCTGCCGATAGTATGAATACCATCTATTATCCGTTGCCGCTGTTGCGGACGGGGCCGTTTCATTCCATTGGCATAATGGCTGAGCTGATGCTGATTGATACCGGAGGCACGGCTGATAGCAGCCAACGAGGCATAAGACTCACACGCTTTTAGAAGGGTGGCTACATCAAGGTATGAATACTCAAACTCATAATCACCATCGACAAGCCACTGCGGAACATCGTCACCGTCCCCCAGCATACCATCTATATGGAAACGTAATGTTTCAGCCGCCTCCTTTTGTAATTTTTCAAACGTATCTGCAGTAAAGACTACTGCTCCGGGAACATTATCCCCAAATGATGCTCCAAAGTTTTTGTCACACCACTGAACATTCACTTTTATTTTCTCCATGACTCTAAGGTTCTATAGGATTAAACTTATTCAATATATGAAAAAGGATAGTGGTTATTTCCACCCCGCTTGTTTCCAAATACTGTTCAAAAGAAATTGGTTCAAGACTTCACTGTCATGTCCTCTCACTGTCACTTTCCCTGGCTTATCCGGATGTTTGAACTGCCGATGGTCGCCTTTGGTCGTCAGCAGTATCCATCCATCTGCCTCTAACAGCTTTATCACCTCCTTTACTTTATATCTTTTCATAAATATCCTTTTGGGTGCAAAGGTAATAAAAATAATACTATCCACCACAATAAAGGTAATAATATTAATACTTTTTAATATTAAAAAGAAATGCTCTGAACATCCACACCAATCCGCCGATGTCCTGCTGTCAGCTATGCAATAAGATGTCAGCAGGACCAAGGCAAAATAATGGGCGCGACTGATGGCCATTGAGTGTATTTGCAAAATTCGCTCTACGGCCATCGGACGCGCGACCTTATTCCCCGCTTTTCTTCGGGCGGATGGTAGTGCAACGTCATCCGCCCGAAGAAAAGCGGGGCGAGTTGTAAAATAATAAGAATTTTCAAACACATACAATTCCGACTATTTCACGAACATCATTTTTTCGGTAATTTTTAGGCAAGCGGCCACAATTCGGGCTGCAACCGCTAAAAAAATGACGTTCGCAATCAAAAACCGAACGCAAAACGGGCAGAATAAGACCATTTTGCACAATTTTTCCACTATCGAAAATCGCAAAAGGCTGAAACGCAGTAATTTAGCCTTTTGCAGTAAATTTGCGCAGCAAATCACTGCCTTAGCAGCCCCCACCGCCCTACGTAAGAAACGGCAATTACCTTATCTTTTTGAGCGGAATATGTAAGTATATTTCCATATCTCCAACCTTTGGCAATTACGAAACAGGTAAAACCGAGGATGCCGTTTTGTGCAAACATCATCCTCGGTCACTTCGTAATTGCCTAAATCCTACCTTCATCCTGATAACTATAAAAGCCATCTGCCGTGACAATGACATGGTCTACAAAATGTATTCTCATTGTATCACACGCTTGTTTAAGAACCTTAGTCAACCTGTCATCATTAATACTTGGCCGCCTGTTACCACTGGGATGGTTATGACATAACGCTATCGTAGTGGCCCCACATAATATTGCCTCACGGATTACCACCCGCACATCGACGGCCGTTTCTGTCAGTCCTCCACTGCTTACCCTCTCGTGTTTTATAAGACTTAGATTTTGCCGCATAAACAAGACATGTGCCTCCTCTACACGCAGTGAAATAATATGCGGTCGCATATAGCGATATATTGCATCTGCACTGCATAGTTCCGGCATCTGCGACGGTTCTTCCATAAAATAACGCTTGCCGAGTTCCATCGCTGCCTGCAATGCCATTGCCTTACAGTCTTTCACACCCTGTACGACTTCAAGTTCTTCAAGCCTCTTCTCCGCGAGATTGCGCAGCCGGCCGTCAGAGATTGCAAGTAATTTCCGTGCCTGTGTAATACTCTGATTTTGGTCTGTTCCCTGTCCTATTACAAGGCTTAACAATTCAATGTTTGTAAGGGTTTCCATTCCATTATTGACCGCCTTATACATTGGCATTTCTTCTTTTAGCAATTCGTCAAAACGATAATTATTCATTATTATATCCTCCTAATTTATTTGTGTGCCGCACATATAGCGGACACTGCGGTACGACAATCGTTTGTTTTTATACTATCCATCAATTTTATGAGCTGCATGGTATGTTCAGCGAACTGCCCCAAATATGTATCCTTAACAATGCCCTTAACCGTCTGGGCAAGGAACAGGCCGCCCCGAACATCCGCGCCCACTGCTTTCAGCTGTTCGGCGAAGTTATCAGCGGTTACACCTGTAGTTATAAGGTCATCAAAAATGATTACCTTGCGACCGCGGAAAAAATCCTCATCCAACGTCACGCAATATCCATCAGCATCACGCACGACATGACCACTGCTGCGATGTAACGCATCACGTTTGCCATAGATATGTACATGTGACATTGCATTTTCCTGCATACACCTATCTGCCACTACCGCGGAAAAATAGCTGAAACGCTTGCGGTATTCCAACATGCTGCTGCATGGAGTACAGGCTATGACATAATCACTACATTTGTGGGAATACCACCGCCATAAAAGTGTTGCCACCAACTTGGCCGCATACTTGGCCGCCATCTTATCACCGTCTTTGAACTTATAGATAAAGTTGCGAACCTGTCCTATGCCCGGATTTGTGTCAGCATATCTTTGCGGCAAATAATCATAAAAGTGCTTTGTCTTCATATCTTCTGTCAGTTTTTCCCGGTTTCCGAAGTGAGAAAGATTGATTTCCAAAATTCTTCATCCAAGGAGTTTTTTTTATTTCTCCCGTACATCCGTCGTTCGATGAGTTGATTTCCGATGCGAACAACAGCAGGGCAGAAGACAGAAAGACAAGGGTTCGTGTAGAAAAATATGCAAACGGTTGTTAATGTGGGAGAACTCCCAGGCATTAACAACCGTTTGCATATTTTTGTGCAAGGTTCATTGGCGTCTGTATAGGCCCGGCTAACTTTGCATCAGAAATTGACTTATACGAGCGACAGAAGTACGGAACAAAAAACAATGCTCCTTGGAGGAGTCAAACAATCCGCAGGGCGACCGCCTCTCCCTTAGGGCTGGGGCTATTTGCCGGGATAGCTGTTGGCCATGCCGGCCACAGTCTGCACAACCGGGAAACGCTCAACCCCTATACAGAGGGTATCAAAAGCATCGGAACCGTCGGTACGGCTCTCCAGCTTGTCTTCCTCTGTCTCCACCAGTTTCTCGCCTCTCTTATCTTTCTGCCCATTGTAAATTCCGGCAGACTGTATGGAGATGAGCAGATCGGGATTATTGTCGCGGTTGATAAGCACCTGATGATTGGCACGGCCACGAAACATACGGTTTATCAACGCATTCTTATCAATATGCTTCATCGGCTGGCCAATATATACAGCTCTGACAGACCACTGGGCCCGCCGCAACTTCTTTTCAATCTCGGAATGAAAATCATTGTTATGCAAAGCGTAGTTGTTGCCGACAAACGTAGCATCATAGTAGAAGATGACCTGATGACGCTTATGGTAAGCATAATAAGCGAGGAAATCATCGAGTAGCTCCGGGATTTTACGCTCGTATTTGACAAAGAAAGACTTGATGACACGAAGCCGGCCGTCTCTACCGACCTGTCCGACGACGAGCCAGTTGATATTGGCGTTTGCGTCAAAAGCAATTATCAGCGGTAAATTCTTGTCAAGGTCTCCATCCATCCGGCAGTCTTCGGTCTTGAGCTTTCCGGAATCGAAGTTCTGAAGGTTGAGTACCGACATATCCGGAGCTGTATAGAGATTGACATCCTCACGCATGCCACCATAAAAGCCATCGGCCGATATACCGATACGCCGGCACATTATAGATGTGGCAAATGTAAGCGGCGGCAGCTCACGCTTCATGCGCCGGATAAAATCCTCACCGAGAAGAGCAAGATTTTCGATGCTCGTATACTCCTTGTACAACAGGCACTTACTGCGGAAGGCATTGAGCTGTGCGTTAAGCTGCTGCAGCTGGCGCTCATAGTATGGCGTACGCTCAGGACATTTGACCATACGGCGACGTACCTGCCAGATCTGAAATATCAATCCCTCCATAACCTCCACCAGCTCAGGATCCATATCATCCTTATACTTCAGGAACCACGAGCCCTGTTTGGTTATGGGCATATCCGAAGTGATAGTCATGCCGTGATGCATGAAGTGCTTGCCGAAATACATCTGATTGCCACGGTTGGCCTGAAATGTCTCGTCTTTAAGCCGCTCGAAGTCAATGAATTTCGCCTCGTCGATGATGAGATAGTCGAGCGACATGGAGTTGGATGTTCCTGTACGGTCCTGACTGATAATATTGCAGACTGAACCGTTATAGAAGGAGATTGTGTTCTCCCAATTCGCCGGAACGAAAAGAGGAGACTTCCAATGAAGCGCCCGCCACGGTTTCTTGCCGACGACATAATGGATGTCACGCTTGAATCCCCACCGTTCAAGATGTATCAGCATGGAAGGCAGTATATTGGTCAGACAGCGCTTGACAGATGGCGCGACAAACCCACCCATAGAGCCGGGCATGCCCTGAAATGCTGTCTGTATGCGCTTGGCCTGTACGGCACCCTTACCAAAGCCACGGCCACAGACAGCCACAAGATCACGCGGCATCATGGCCAACATGTAATATTGGCCGTCGTTGAAAAACTGTCTATTCGTCTGCTGTATCTCCGGCATCGGTCTCTACCTCCTGAAAATCTGCAAATTCAATGTTATCAGACATGTATTTCTTGTTGAGCTTGCGAATACGGCCGCGCAGGTCCGGAATACGCTCAATGCCAAGAACCGTCGGGTCATCGGTCGGTTCAAAGTTCTGCGGCACTATCTTGTCAAACTCCCGCTCCGGTTCATCCTCTTTGTCCGTACGGTTGTTGAGGATACGGGCCTTCTCGATGGCAGCTACGGCCTTGTGCTCTCCGGCACGGCGCGCAGCCTTGAGGTCCTGCTCCAAATCCTGATTTATCTTCCACCGCATAAAGTCTCTGTTGGCCTGCTGCATGTTGCCAAGGAGTATCTGCACGAGACGCACATCATCGTATGCCTGAGCACGGTTGACGCGGAACATGGCCATGTCAAACTGCACAATGTCTTTATCGAACTTGTCAGGGAACTGAAGCCAATAGGAATATACGCCACGCAATCTATGCAACCGCTCAAGTATGGCCGGATTGATGTGCTGCTCCCGCAACTCATCGTCATTAAGGACTATATAGCGCTGATATTCATCGATATGTACCGGAAGACTCATGTAAATGAAGAATAAGATGTGAGGAGAAAAGGAATCATAACGCTACATCAGAGAGCAGCGTCATGATACGCCTCTGACATTCTGAGATGGCGGCCGGTGAGCCGGCGGAAGCCGTATCAATAACGTTACGTCTCATCTCGTTAGCAGTAGCAGCCAAGCCGCCGTAATATGCACGTCTGGCCGGATGGCCTGGCGTTGCAATATCATCAGCAAGCTGCATCTCGTCAATATCCAAAAGGTATGATATCTCCATCGGAGACATCAGTTCCGATGCCTTTGTCCTGATATCTCTCAGTAAGTCTGTTGAATAGTCCATTTAGCTGTAGCGAATGATTATTGACAATACCGCTTAGTCCGGCATATATCTCCCGAAATGTCTCGGATGATGTAGTGACAAGAGTACATTCGGCCCGGTCTCCGTATGTCTGGTTCTGCGAACTGATAACTGCAACTCTCCATCTGTCGTTACAGACAAGCATCACTTTGGAATGGTTCATGGACAGATAGACGGAATCAAAGCAATTCTGCATGATCTTGTACAGCCCGATAGTCTTTTTGGACGCCTTGAGATCTGCTATAAGCACCGATTGGTTGACAAGATTCTTGCGCTTGAGACGATAAAAGCCGGAAAGGAACGCATCCGACGTGGAGAAAGTGCTGACATAGACGTCGGCACGCCCGGTCTGCCTGAGAATCCAGTCAAGCAGACCGAGCGTATGAAGTCCGACGCCAAGATATGACTGGCAGGAGCTCTCACTGAGCGGCCTGAGTATGGTCGATATGCTGCGTCCCCTGCTCATTATCCTGCGCCGCGCCGGAAGCGGCATCTGATGTAAAAACTACTCCAAGCGGCAAGAGTTTGCCCTTCAGGTCATCACCTATGGTCTGACCATTATTGACAAGCAATGTCACACGGTCTTGTATCTTAGAGAGCAAACGAGAGTAATTCCCTCTGGTCTTCTCGTCCGCATCTTCATTCTGAACTTGCTGTGCAAGAAGCAGCAGCCCATCGAGATTCTTTGATATATACGAACGTGCGTTATTGATGTCACGCGCCATAGAAGCGGCATCGACAGGCACTGCAGGCTGACCGTCTCCGGTATCTGCAGACGATACGAAATCATCATAAGCATTCATCGTCTCCTTGTATTTATACCAAGAATCCTTCAATGCGACCAAATGGGTATAACGCTCACACGGTTTAGCGATGCTCTTGCAGGTCTCAAAAAGACCCTTTATCCTCTTCCAGCGCTCGACATTATCCGTCCAAAGCCTCTGTATGTCTGCAGGGAGACTGTCATGGTCGGGGCGTATACCCTTACGCAACGGCAGGTCAAGCTCTTCACTGGGACATGAGGCATTTGTCTCCGGTTCTGCCCCGACAGCGGCAGCGACATCACCCATCACTTCAGCGTCGAGCGCGATGACGTCTTCGCGTGTCATATCATCGAGGCGTGCCGGCAAGAATTTGTTAAGCTCATAACGAATCTTCTCCACATATCTGGATGGATTACGGCCAATCTGATTGAACATGGCATGATTACGATTGCACTGCAGCAACATGAAAGCACCGGCCATGGTATCCTCACGGTCCGTATGTTGCGGAGCATCGAGCCACGCCTGAATCTTTGCGGTTAAAATCCTATCTGTTTTCATTGTCGTGATTATAATAAAAAGGGGACAGCCGGGACAAAGAGCGTCCAAGCCATCCCCACACAGAATATTTATTCAAAAAATGGCAAAAATATTAGCCTGTTACGGAAGTATCGGTTACCGGTCGTCCGGTTGCTCCGCTGATGACGCCGTCGGACGTAAGTATCTCACCCGGGTAGAAAGGTGCCGCATACTCGTCGTCTGCCGAGATCTCAAGAGTTGTCTGATTGGCATCGGTCGTACTCTTGCCACTGCTCTGCGACAGTTTGAGCTCCGGCGTGAACGCCTCTGATCCAAGCAAACGATATTTACCGTTGCGCTGCGGGACGAGATAGAGCATCTCATCGTTGTTAACCTCGGAAATATAACCGGTCACCTCCTCTTCGGTTCCCGGAAGATTGACCGTGACCGTGTTCTTGAACGTCTTGCTGCCATAAGCGCCCTGATTCTCCGTCTTAACCTCGCCATCGTTCGGTACGATGGCAAGTTTATGCCAGAACTTATCAGCGGCCAAAGCGAAATTGCCGTCATAGACAGCTATTTTTGCAAGTTCCTTGGCCTTAGAGCGGTCAATTGCCGGATATCCGATGATATCACGACGACTGATGCCATAAATGTGGCTACGCACACCCGGCATAGATTTCTGCCCGGAACAGAAATTAATATCATCGTACAGTGTCGTACTATCAGTGCATTTACCCATATTCAATAATTATAAATGGTTAAAAAATCATTCGGTCGTCTTAGCGTAGCAACCAAACTCCGGTGACAGAGATTTTATCTGGCAGCCGAAGAGCATATTGCACACAAGATCAAGCCAATAATGAGACTTAAGTGACTTCTCCACGACAAAGTCACCGTATTCACTTGCGAGGTTCATACCCACGATGAGATTGCTCTTTGTGGTCAGCTTGAGCTTACCGGCAGAAACATTATGCAGCGGCGTGATTTCGCACTTGCCGAGCGAGCCCTCCAATATCGGTTTGTCATACTTGTTGTTGTAAGGCAACGAGCCATGATTGAGCTGATAAGCATCGCAGTACGCCCAGTATTCATCGTATGTACAAAACAAACGTGTATTGCCCTTGATGAGTTTCGGGGAAGCCTGACGATAGAAATCCTTGAAGACATCTTCGGCATTCTCTTTCGTGATAGCCGGAATCTCCACCATGTTTTTGTTGGCAACAGAGATGTTGTTGGCTGCAATCTCTTTGTCTATGATGGTTTCGAAGCCATCGAAATACTCGGATGTCTTGCGGCTACCATCGACGTGCTTTGCCGTCCACAGATTCTCATACAGAGATTCGCCCAGCTTCTTCATCAGATACGCGAAGACAATCTTAGTGATGGGCACATTTTTCAATCCATCGCCTTTGAGTACCGCTGAGCCGTAGATAGACTGCAGAACCGAGTTCGGGTCAAACTGCTTGACACAGTTGCCATGATACACCTCAAGCGTGCGGCCGATAATATTTACATCTTCGTCATCAAGTGCCAGAGGGTCGTAATTTCCAATCTCCATGCTGCCATGAAGCTCTCCAAGAGTCTCTTTGTAACGTACACCGAGCCAAAGGGTCATATACTGCAAAGCATCAGCCAATGCGAAGACCGGCTGCTGGATAAGCTCCTTACGATACGTATGGTAGGACTTGTTAAGGTCCTCCGGTGTGATTTTCACTGCTCCTGTTCCTGCCATATCAGTCGATATCTTTTATGAGATTATACAAATCGCGGGCATTGGCAATGTCACCACCGCCATTGCCATCATCCGGTTTTCTATCACTGGAGGCTCCAGGCCCCTGCTTGAGGTTGGCAATCTGCTGATCCTTGGCCGTGATATCGGCTTCAAGTGCAGTTACCTTGTCCTTGAGCTTGACGACAGCGGCGGCTGATGCCTTAATGGCATCGGCGTTCTCACGGTCTTTTCGCTCAAGGTCGGCCAACCTGTCATCTACCTGTTTCATCTGTGCCTGTGTGAAAGAGATGTTGCCCTGTCCGTCAGGCTCGAAACCATCTTTGAAGGCTAACAATGCCATCAAAGAATTAAAGACTGTAATCTTCATGTTCTTGTTGTTGGTTGAGGGATTATCTGCGTGTTGGTTACGGAACAGGCTCTGGAATCCCTGCCACGTCTTTTGCAGGTAACTCTGAGTTGGATTGCCCGAATCATCGACAATAGACGACAGCCGGCTGTCATCATCGGTCGGAAGAGGCGGTATGCCTGAATCCTTGAAATTATATGAATTGATAAAATTCTGAATATAATTGCGAGCCTCAGTCTCTGTTTCGGCATCGTCACGGATTGCATCAACGAGACCGAAGTCAAGAGCTTGCTGAGCTGAAAGCCAGTTGCCGCGTCTCATCTGTGCAAGATTGTCGGCTATGGACTTGCCGTTTTTATCAGAATACATGGATGCCAGGACTTCGTCAAAAGTCTTGAGGTCCGCACGTGTCTTCTGAAGTTCCGCAATATATTCGTCCATCTGTTCCTTGTTGGTCTGCGCCCATTTGCTAAGAGTCACGGATACGTTATGTATAAGGAAAAACGATCCTTTGACTATATCTATGCTCTTTGCACCAAGCATGGCAATAGTGGAAATGGAAGCGTTCATTCCGAATGCGTGTGCATATACGCGCCCATGATCTCGGAATGCCTGATGCAACTCAAGCCCGTCTTTTACATAGCCGCCCAACGAGCAGAAACCGACATGTACATCCTTGTCCTTGTTGCAATCAAGGACATAACGCACATAGTCGGCGGAACAGCCATTCCACCAACCGCCGATTTCGCCTGATATTACGAGATTATATTTCATTGTCTATCTTTGTGTTTGTGCAAAGATAGACAATGGATAATAATAAAAAAATACTTATTTAGAAGGTTTCTTGCAAGATAAAAGGTATAAAACGATTGATGGTATAAGTTACTGTAACTTCGGAGAGCTGAGAATCAGTTATGCGCTCAGGCATACTCTCTGTCACTGACATGGTAGTAAACGGCCGCTCATCGGTTCCAAGCAACCGATACCTGCCATCGGCCAAACGACAACGGTAGACGTAATGTTTGCGGTCAACAAGATCATGACAGGTCTTGAAGACGAGTTTGGCCGTATATAAGGTATTGTTATCCTCGTTTTTGTCAGAGATAACAAGCGAACAAGGAGTTTTAACCGTCAACGGGGACCACACAATCCCAACAGGCAGCATAACACCCGTTAAACCAAAGTAACGCATACCTTCAAGATTTCGATAATAAGTACGTTCAACTGCCGTGACTAAATTGATTGATTTCATACGATTTGAATTTGTACGGTGCCGTACGGTTATGTACGGTGTTGTACGGTTATGTACAAATGTAGCCGTCTTGTGGCTACGATTTTAGTGTTAAAAAGTGCTAAGTCCGATTATGATTACGCGTGCGATGACGGAAGTCGATACCGTATTTGAGATAGCTGTCGCGGAGACGGTAATAACGTTGTCGTACAGTCAGAGCATAATCATAGTCAATGCCGTGTTTGTCGCACCACGCATAGATGGCAGTCATGACAGAGCAGCCTATGTCATGCAGGTCGTTGAGTTCACTCCACATAGACAATCGGAAATTATCTTCGATACACTCCTCGACGGCCTTTTTACCCATGAGACCAAGATAATTGTAAATCTCCGGCGGCGTCTGGGTGCTGTCTGGAATACAGATTGCCGTCAGACCGGGTGCTGCCGTATCTGGCAGGACATCTAACGGACGTTTGCGGATAAATCGGCGGATTGTAGAGTTTTCAACGCTTTGCGGAGGAAAAACAACCGGACTACCGAATGAATGTACCAGCCATTGGGCTACAAAAGGCTGAAGTTTAATATAAAAGACGAATTTGCTCATAATCAACTGATATTCAATGCAAAGATAACAAATTTAGTGTAAATTCCCACTAAAGCGAGAAAACAAATAAATAGAGAGCATATATAATATAAGAACACACAACACACACACAACACACAATCACACCACAAACACTAATAATTTGATTATCAATATGTTACATAGAAGCCCCTACTAAAACAATGTGTGTAATTAATAAAATCGTGTGTAAATAGATATAAAAAGCTCTCTTTTATAATTCTGTGTGTGTCAATGTGTGTGGATTGTGTGTATGTGTGTGAGGCCTAAGTCGCTGATAATGACCATGTGTGTGCTTGTGTGTAATGTGTGTAAACTAATTGTTTTTCGATACAAGGTAGCTATTTACACACATTAATAAAAAAACCGACTATCTCACGACAGCCGGGCTTCTGTAAAGGATATGAGTTCCTATATGATTAAGTAACATTCAAAAAAAGCTTTTCTCCTGAAGTTGAGTATCATCATCGTCATCGCCATCACGATGCTCACGAGTCTCAAGATTAAGATCAAATTTCTGTCTCAGAACCTCGTAGTCGAAACAAAAAGGATTATCAAACTGTTCAACATCTCTTGATCTGTTTTCCTGCGGGTAATAATTCTTCTGCACCTGGCCACCGATAACGACCTTGAAACGCTCAGTACCTTTTTTCTTGCCGAGAAATCCCGGACTGGTCTGAAGGTAGAACCGGATGCTGCGCTCACTCATGGCTTTTTCGTCGGTCTGCTTTGCGGCCTTCTTATACTGCAGGATTATCTTCTTGGGACGCAACATCAATATAGGTTTGGTCCGGTCGAACAGACGTTCAGTCACATTGGTCTTTATGCCATCGAGATATTTTATCTTGAAATCCGCTTCATTATATATCATGCCCTTACTACTCATATATTCGAGCATGTTCCAGAAGTTGCCTATCTCATTCGATGCGGCACACTCTGTATTCTGCCGCCGTATGCCATCGATGGTTATCTGCCGCATCTCCTCGTATGTCCAAGGTAATTGCATGAATCGCACCATTACGCGATACGAGGCAAGCAGTACGGCCCAGTCGCGCCAAATACGGTCCTCCACTTCATTACCCTGTATACCTTGAGCAATGTCTTCGCTGATGAAGCCATACTGACGATAAAAATCATTCTCAAATTCGGCGCGATGAGATAATATCTCGTTGGTCAGGTGGCTCACTCCCATCTTACGGATGGCCGCGAGCTCGTTGAAGCGCTGCTTTGCCTCGCGGCTGTGCACTGTTGTATCGAATGTGAGATATATGGTACGTGAGAAAAGAGCAATATCAACGGTGGGCATCTCCTGTCCGGATAGAATCACAGCCGAGTCAACACTTGTTATCTCACGCTTCTTGTCAAGATCCATGTTCATGCGACTGCGCCCAGCTCCATCGTACAGTCCCTTGAGAAACTCTATCTTTACAGGATCAACGTTATTTTTGTACTCGTCGATATGTACAAGCGCATTTGAACATTGTGCAATCGCGTCAGCCAATGCTGCAATCGTGGCGTTCTGTATGTTAAGCGGCGTATTGCTCTTGATGAAGAAGCTCATGAGAGAATGGCCGAGCTCTGATTTACCGGAACCTTTGGGGCCGAAGAGGTTAAGAATTGGGAAATTCTTGGTATATCCTGTAACAATGTCGCGGAAAAGCGTAGCTATAAGAAACATGACACCCACTTTGGCGTTGTCACCGAACACATCTGACATCATAGTGCAATACCCCTCCATTGATATGCTACTATGATTCGCGTCATGAATAAACATGCGCTCGAATTTGAACATGTCTTTGCGGTCGGTATAGATGCGCGACATGGCCGGCAGGTAATAATTGTCAGTGCCTTGCACTTTGCCCATATCATCGCTACGATCTATGCGCACGATGCCGTAGTCATCAACGGGCAGGAAAGTACCCTCATGCACTATGCCGTTACCCCAGACGAAAAATCCGGCATGGTTCCAGCCAAGCTGTTTTATCTCGACGGCCGTTTCCGTGCGGTCATAAAGATAATCTCCAAGGCTGTTCAATTCATTGGGACCAGCCTTCCAGCGGAAGTTTCCCATTGAACCGACACGCTCACGGAAAGACTGCAAACTATACATCTCGGATTCCTTCATCTCGATAAGAACCTCTTCGCGATTGACATTGACGAGTTTGTATATACGTTTGGAATTGTAAGGGTCGCGGATATGGAACAGTGGAGCCATAACAAAATTAGACCACTGGGCGCCACTGCTGGAATAACAACAATTATTCTCCTCGTAGAATCCGTACATCTTCAGCAGGTCTATATCACCACGTTTGCTGATGGCTTCGGCCTTGCGACGTTCCCGGTCCTTTACGGCTTGCTTCAACGCACTACGCCAGATATTCTTATTGCCGTAGGTATTGCCCAGTTTCTCGATGAGGGCGTTCTGCGTGTAATCGTCGTTAATACATATCACCAGCGAACACACATCCTTGATCTTCTCACTCCGTCCGGTGGTGTTCTCTGTGCGGTCGATGACCTTGGCCGCATACCACAGTGCAAAGTCTTCTTCCGGGATGCTCCTCAGTATCTCAGCACTATGTATGTAACTATCGGCATCGCGCTTCTTACCGTCTTTGGCCTCCGGAATCTCCTTCACTGTCACGGTGAAGCCCTCCTCCATTGCCAGACGGCCACTTGTCATGACGGCCGCGATGCCTGGTGAGTACTGCTGCCCACGCCGAGCCTCGTCCTGATCGGGAATGAAACAGAGTGTCGGAGAAGCGCTGCGGTTACGAAATACAGACCGCAGCAGTGACAGATGCGCCTTGGTCCATGCTGTACCGAGAGCGGCCACGGTGTTCTCCACGCCTATACTCTGCAGTTTCAGTACGTCGGGACCGCCCTCGACGAGGTAGAACTTGTTCTCTGTGATAGCACGACTGCGGGCAATGTCGATTCCAAACACACTACGACCCTTGTCGTAGATGAATGAGCTCTTGTTATTGATGTATTTGGGACCGTCGGAATCCTCTTTCATGGTCCGCGCCGTAAAGGCCAGCACACGCCCGTATTTGTCGCAGATGGGAATCATGATGCGATCACGGAATGTGTCTATATACCCGCCACGCGACGACTCCTTAATCAATCCTGCCTCCTCCATGAGCTTGAGTGAGTAGCCCTTGCCTGTGGCCCACTGTACGAGTGAGTTCCACGAATCCGGCGCATAGCCTATTTGAACTATCTCGCCGAAGTCACGGTCATAGTCTTCGCGTTCCTCTTTCGTATTCTTATCTTCCTCGATCTTCAGACGGCAGTTCCACCGGCGGCTGACGTATGCGAAAGCTGCCCGTGCTGCAGGAGTACCGAGTTTGATCTGTTGGCGGTAGTAGTCACGCGCTGCAGCATTGATGACAAACATGCTCTCGCGCTTGCTCTCCTCCTCACGCTGTTCTGATGTACGCTCCTCACTCTCGTCTTCCACCTCAATATTATATTTCTTGGCAAGGTGTCGTACGGCCTCCGGAAATGTTAATCCCTCGCGTTCCATGACGAAACTGATGGAATTACCACCCTTGCCACAAACAAAACAGTGACAAATGTTTTTCACTGGTGAAACTATAAACGATGGATGGCGGTCTTCGTGGAATGGACACAGCCCCTTGAAGTTCACGCCAGATTTGTGCAAGTCAATGTAGTCTGACACCACATCGACTATATCAGCCCGATCGAGTACCTTTTCTATTGTTCTGTTGCTTATCATATTGGTTTACTCTTCTTCGGCAAAGATATACAGTCTTCTATTTTTCTCAAAATACCATGCATTACCATGACATAAATTACTGATATACGACTGTTCTCCTCCAATTTTAACATTAGGCTACATCATATCGGTGACCTCTTCCGCATCGTCGAACTTGATTATACCCTTGCGCATCAATTCCGCACGTAATCTGCATTGGGTAGGGGTGTTGAGCATATATTGCTCTCGCTCCAATTCGGACATGTTCCAGAAAACCTCTGATTCTGTATCTATAAAAACTGGCCTCTGCATAAATATCATTAAATCTACTACATTCTTATTTGCGTGTACTGGTCATGATTATTCCTTTTGAATAGGTCAAACTCTCTATCACGTATATATGCCCATCCGTCATGATACAACACAATGACATTGCGCAATCTCATCACAGAATTTTTCTTCGGTATATAACGAGTGTACGCCCTGCCCCGTGAATCCCATAAGATGAACTGCGGCTCGGGTTTGCCGTTATTGACACGGAATCCTTTGGCATATTTGACACAGTTCCCGGACAGTGACATTGACAGAAACTCTATATCAAGAGGTTTGGCAGCCTCGAACTCTGCGACTGTTCTTTGTACATAATTTTTCTTTTGCATATTCTATATATTTATTATGTTGCACACAGAAACCACCATTAATGCAGTTACGCAAACATTTGCATCTCTTACACTCCGATGGCATAACTTATATATTACTCAATCTTAGCATTTTGATAATCTCACGGCAATTACGCACCCCAAGCTTATTTTTCACACGATGGAGCTGTGCTTTAATCGTATTAGGGCTTTTGCCGAGTCTGCCGGCAATCTCATCAAACGTATATCCTATTAAGTACATATCTACTACTGATTTTTCTGCCGATGACAGTCTTATTAGCCCCTTGGGTTTACATATAATATTTTCGTCAGGGCAAAATCCGCCCCGTAAAGGGCACTTAACCTCCTCGAAATACATGATATCATGCTCAATGTCATTAGTTAGGAGGTCATGCTCTCCGAAGTTACACCGGATAAAACGTGATACCATGTCAAATTCAGCCCGTCTGCGCACTGACGGTTTATTAGACTGATATGGATAGATTGTAGCAAGCCGGGCATAACACGCCGGGAATCTCTCTCTCGTCAACTCCAGAACCTTAGATATTACATCGGTACTGAAGGCATTGAGACGCTGTTCTTTGTTGCCAGATCTGTAGCGTACATCGCCATTGGGTGTCATGTAGAACTCTATCGCCTCCATATACTCTCGTTGTTTATCGCTTCTTGCACGTCAAGCTCTTCGTTCCTCTTGAGACGGGCCCGCACTCCAGTTAGTTTTACCCGAATTGTCGTGTAATTATAACCGTACTTGACCATAAGATATTCAAGTAGTTTACTCTTCTCTTTCTTGGTCAGACAGCTGTAGTAATCCCGTACGTCTATTTTTTCGATTGTCTCCATCTGGGTTTTGTATTTTCAATATTAATCGTTAATTTTGCGTGCAAATATACGATAAAAAATTGTGCATCTCACTTTGGTTGGAATATTTTTATTCCTTTAGTGGGATTTATAACTAATATTAACAATATCTATGGGATATATCTACAATACATTAAACATAGACAGGCTGCGGTATCTCTTGAAACTGAAGGGGATGACCGAGCGCGACTTTTGCAAACGTCTATGGGGAGCTGAGACTCACAGAAACTTCAAGTACTTTGCAATAAAACCAGATGTGAAGTGCAGTACTCTGGTCCGTATATGTTCAATCCTGAATATACCCATTGACAGCCTATTTACCGCTACTGATATCAATGGGAACATTCCCTCCGTAGTAGGAAACGACAATATCGTTAATAGCTCTGTAGTCGGTACAGATTACAGAACAGTATCTGAAAATGAAGCTCTAAAAATGGTCATCAAAGAGAAAGATGCCCGGATTGAAGACTTAAAAAAAATTAATGAGCAACTGTCCGAACGCATCAATACTCTCTTTAAAATCGGACGGTTTTCGGACAATTAGTATAATAAGTAAAGAAATGTGATACGGTTACATGGTGTTTGCGAGAAAAAGTACAGCCCAGACTTGTCTTGTCATCCCGACCAAATCAAAAGCAAGGGGCTGAATTCAGCCCCTTTTTTATTGTCCGACCATAACCGTCAGACAATCTCCCAAAAGCAAAAAATGAGCTATCGTGACCTGCGGCCGCGATAGCTCATTTTTAATTCTTTACTCCTAAGATTAACGTACTACCACCTTGCGGACTTCGCCGTTGCTCATCTTGACGATGTTGACGCCCTTCTGAGGAGCCGTCAGTTTCACGCCATTGAGAGTGTAGCGAGCCACTTCCGTGGCAGGAGCGACATCGTCCTTGACTGAGCCAATTCCGGCAGCAGTATAGTCGTCATAGCTCATGACCTTGGCGCGGGCGGCGTTGGCGATGGTGCCGTCTTCGGCGATAACCAGAGCGACAACATAGACCTCATCTTTGCGCACGGCAGCTTTGAGCGTCGACTTGGTCGGCATTGACAACACATAGCTGTTGGTCTCCTTGTCGCCGGCCTTGTCGCCACCGGTCAGTGCATCAGCCTTATTTTCACCGCCACCGGTGATGGCACCCGTGAAGCGGTTGAACGTCATTGCACTGTACGAGCTACCGATCATGACATCGTTGAATGTCAGATAGACGTATGACGTTCCGTTCTCTCCGCCTAAGCAGAACGGGGTCAACATCGGGTCGTAGTCTACATCGGCAGCCGTCGCTTCTGCATAATAGTTGGCCTGCCGCCATGACGTTGTGGTGCCCTTCAGGCTATCTGCCGTGAGGACATAAGCCACACTGTACTTGCTTCCGTCCATGAGGTACTCGATGTCGGACTTCACATTGACCATCGTACTATCCTCATTGAATCCACCAATCACATCCACAACAACATCGGGAAGGATGGCGTTGCAATATTTGAAGTCTTCCGTTATATATCTGCCTGTGCCGTAATACGGGTCGAGACCAACCAGATTGCGGTCCAAAGCACATGACGGAGCGCCCAAAAGACCGAGCTTGTCCGTACGATAGTAAGTTGCCAGATACATGGGGTCATTGGTGTTGTAGAGGTGGAGGGCTATTCCGATGAAGTTCGACTGCTCCTTCTTCAGCGTCTCCATGCCGACCCAACCGCGCGGACACCATCCGCAACCTGTTCCGGTGAACTCCTCGACAACGGTCTTACGTTCTGCCATGCGCGAGACGACCTTACCGTTGACAATCGCCGTCTGATTGCTTTCGGGATTGGCGATACCGTTGATCTTCTCGATGTTGAGGTTGGCTGTATATGAAAGAAGTGCCTCGGGAGCCTTGAACGTCAGTTCCACCTCATTGACAGAGTTGAAACCACCGGCCACTGACGGTGTAAAATCCTTATGATAGGATGTCGTTGTGCCGTTGATCTCCACGTTATAGTCAACCGAGTTGATGTCATCCTTACCGTTGCTGAGCAGTAGTGCACGGATTGTCGCATCCGCTCCTGGCAAAGAAACTGCGGTCGTCGTTGCGCCGACATGTGCGGACACTGCCGGCTGATCAATGCCGGAGAGGAAGATCTGCATACCGAACGAACCATAGGACGAGCTGTAATTGCCCCACGATGTCGTTCCCTGCACGTTCGTCTTCATTATGAGCGACATGTCGTAAGCATTGTCTGACGTCAGAACGGGATAGGCATCACCTTGCGTGACAACCTTACTGATGGTGAATTTCACACCCACATACACACCCGTTTCGGGGATTGCGTAAGGCTCGTCCAATGCGATGGCGTTGTAAGCGCCGCCCTTGAGGTTCTCCATCGGCACGTCCTGAGACACATCGTTGGTGGAAAGGTTCTTGGATATCCACACACTGAAGTCCGTCATATTGTCGGTGGTGAACAGCGGGACATTGACTCCGCTGATGCTTCCGCCTTTCAATATGTCGTTAGACTCGACATAATAGCCCACCCAATAGGTCGTAGGCTGAGAGACGCCGAGACCGGACAGGCCGCTCATATCGCCCATATAATAGCCCCAAAGGGTCGCCCCGTCGAGCGACGCGGCCTTCAGAGGAGCGTTCACGCCATTGAAACCGGCTGCCGGAAAGCCCAACGGCCGATCGCACTTCACCCACGGGCCTACATTATCGGCCACACGTTGCACCTGCGCACCAGCGCCGAGGAAGCAAGCCAACAGCGCCACGCAAAAGAGTAATCTTCTTACCATATTCTAATAACCATTAATTAGTTTATTTTTCCAATATCTTACGCACCGTTCCGTCGGCCATCTTGACGATGTTGATGCCGCGAGAAGGCGCGGTCAGCTTGCGGCCGTCGAGTCCGTAGCGCGCCGTTTCGGTCATTGTGTCGACTCGTGTGGCGTCGTTGATGCCTGCGGGATCTGAATAGACGCAGTTGACGGTGATCTTCGGACCGTAAGCAACCCATTCGTAGTTGCCGGGCAGCAACGGATTCTCTGCCATAAGGCTAAGCTGAATGGTCACTTTGGCCGTGCCGTATTCGCCCTCCACGGGAAACCACTCTGTCTCCAACTTCTTCATTGTGCCTCCGTTGATAGCGCCGGTACCGGTCACATATTCCTCCGGCGTGGGATCCTGACAGTCGACAGGGAAGCAGCAGCGGATGCGTCCGTTGGTCATCTGCTCGGTGATGAGCTCTGCCGCAACATAAGCGGCTGTACCCGTGGTGTTCTCCACGGAGATATCGAAGGGGGCTTCGAGCGACATTACAACTCCGGGGAACTCCGGCATCTTGTCTATCAGTTCGGCCACGGTCGTATAAGTACCGCCGTCGGGAATCACGTTGCCGGTCTTGTTGTCCACGAAGCGGAATGTGTTGTCCACCTGTGCACTTGCGCCTGTGTTCCATGCAATCAGCGCCACAGCCAAAAACAATGTTCGGGTAAAAATCTTCATATTCTATATCCTTTATTATATATTATTATTCTACTGATTAATCTGCGTCCTCTGTCTCGTCCGGTTCCGAAATCACCGGCTGCTTGACTACGTGCAGGACACCGTAGGCATCATATACGAACGCGACTACCGACATGTTGTCCACATTCCAGTGGTCGGCCAACGTCGCTTCGGCCGTGACGGTCTTGTCCTCGCCCTTCGCGATGGCAAACGACTCGCCGTAGGCACCATTGACCGCGGCGCGGAAGACATGGTTGTGGACGTAGTTCACGTCGCGGCCGCCGTCCGGGAGAAACTGCGGAGCGACGATGCCGTCTTCAGTGAGCCAGATCTGCAGATTGCCGGAAGCGGCCTCAATGCCATAGGCCTCGACGGCGATGTTCACCTTGCGGGTCGCCGCGTCGTATGCGCTATTGACACCGAGCCACACGGGCGACTGCTGGCGCAGAACATCCTGAGCCTTGGCGGCCCACTTGTCGGGCAGTTCAGTGCCTCCGACACGACCGATGCGGCCGGCCGGCTGGGCGGGACGGCCGGCGTCATTGTAGTATTGTTCGCCGACCTCGGTCTGCAAGGCGAGATTGCCGAGAGCGGGCGGAAGCACCATTCCTGCATGTATCGCCACGGCGACTATCTTGCCGGGATAAATGCGCTCCAATCCCTCGATGACGGGGACGGCATTGGGACAGTTGACACACATCTGGCCCGTGAAGTCCTCGATGAGCACGGCGCGCTGGACCGACGTGGGGCGGCCGTTGTCGTCCGTACCGTCGGTGACGCCACTGAGACCGTCGTCATAGGACAAATAGCGGTCGTCCTTGTCCACCGTGTCACATGAGGCCAGCGTCATGACGGCGCAGGCCAAGGCATATATAACGTTTCTTATTTTCATCTTCATAATGGATTTGGCCTTTCGGCTTAGAAGTTGTAGTTGTATGAGACGGTGACACCCTTCGACGCAGGGACATATCGGCAGACACCGCCGGAGCAGTTGTAGCCGGCGCGCGTACGTCCGTAGCCCACCTGAAGGCGATGGCCGCCGTGGGCGTAGGTGACCGAACCGGAATAGTAGTGCTCACGCGCCTGATAGGCTCCGTCGATATCAGGACGGCCGTACATGTCGCTGACCGTGACCATGAAGCGGGGGAGTATGGACAACTCGAGCAGTCCGAAAGCCCAATCGCCGCTCTCGTGGTCAGTGGAGAGATACTGTGCCTCACCGCGCAGGGTGAACTTGCGGTTGAACTGATATTTGCCTTCGGCGACGAATATGTCCGAATGGATCATGCCGCCGTGGCCTTCGACAACGGTCTGGTTGTAGAACTGGTTCATGTACATGAGGTTGAGCTTGAACGACTTCGTCAGCTTCTTCTCCAACTGGACGTCAAGGTCCTGATAGTACATGCCGTCACCCCACTTCCAGAACGCCGAACCGTAACCGTCGGTGCCGTAGCCGCCGGGGGCGGTCATCGTTCCCGAGCGGTCGGTGCGGTTGATGCCGTGCACGTGGGAGTAGTTGACCTTGACCTTAGTGCCGTATTTTCCGCCGAGCACGGTGCGCTTCTTGAAGTTGTATCCCAATTCCGCCTGATAGGCCCACTCGCCGTTGGCGTTGGTCGCATACGGATAGAGAGCGGCCAAGGCGTAGGTGTGGTCGAGCGTGAAGGCCGGCAGATGGTTGATGAACGACGACGTCAGCGCGCCCTCGTCAAGACGGCGGCGGCTCTTGAACGCCATGTTGTCACTGCGCTTGGCCTGCAGCAGGACGCTCAGTCCGCGCTGCGAATAGGAGCCGGAGAGCATGGCCACATAGCCTTTGCGGTAGATGTAGGGGTAGAGCTTGTCGTAGACGGGGTCCTGAGACTTCTGGGCGTATTCGGCCAGAACGTTGAGTCCGCCCTTTTGGAAGCGTGCCCTGACGTCAAAGGCGTTGACATTCTCGGGCAGGTTGAGGCGGTAACGCGGGTCTTCGACCAGCTGGATGACCTCGTCCTTCTCATGCTTGTTGACGAACGACGCGCCGAGGGTCAGATATGTGCCGTTGTCGCGGAACGAACGGATCCAGTTCTCCAGTCCGATCTCCACGTCGGCACCGGAGATGAGGGCGTCGTTGTAGGTCCAGTAGTTGCGCTGTTTTCCGGTGAGGGCCTTGATGGTCACGCCGTCCACGGGGGTGACGGTCACGCGACCTCCGAGCAGGGAGTTGTCGATACCGAGACTCCGCTCCTCGTAGGTGCGGAGGATAAATCCGGAACCGAACTGCTCATAGAAGTTACCGGCCGTCACCTCGACGCGCTTCATGTGGAAACGAACGAAGGCGTTGCCCAGTCCCCAGCCCTTGAAGTTGCGGTCAAATCCGGGCAGCGGATGCTCGAGATATTCCAACCGGAGGCCGGCATCGAGATATTCGTTGTCGTTGTATTTGCTCATCAGGTTCACCTCGGCATAGGTGTTGGTCAGCACGTCGTCGCGATAGTCGCCCGTGCCGATCTTCTCGTCCTTCTCGGGAACGAGGATGTCGCTCTGGATGCTACCGGTGACCGTGACGGTCTTCTGGCCGTCGCTCTGGGCCGCAGCCGAGCAGGCCACGACCGCCGCGCCGAACAGGCATAAAAGTCTGTTGGTCATTATTCTCTTGGATGTCATTATCGTTGCTGTCAAATCGTTTCCGTCGGCTTACTTCTGCAGTTCGCGCACCTTCTCTATCAGCTCGACCTCGGCACCGTCGGTATAGCCGTTGTGCTTGTAGACGATGTTGCCCTTGCCGTCGACGATGAGGACGTAGGGAATCATTTGGATACCCAGCGCACGCTTGAGGTCGCTGTTGGGGTCGAGCAGCACGTCATATTCCCAGCCGTTGTTGTCCACGAGGGGCTTGACCTTGTTGATGTTCTGCGCCTGGTCGATGCTGACGGCGATGACCTTGACGCCGGTCTCCTCGCGCCACTCGTCGTAGACCTCGCTGATGGCGGTGAGCTCGCGGTTGCAGGGTTTGCACCATGTGGCGAAGAAGGAGATGATGAACGGTTTGCCGTCGTTCGAGAGTGTGTCCGTGCGCACGGTTTTGCCCGTGATGTCCTTCAGCGTCACCGATGGCAGTTGGGCCGAGGCATTGAGGACAAAAGCCAATGTAAGGACAGTCGTTGCAATAAATTTTCTCATATAGACTATACGTTATTTCTTTAAATACGTTTGCAAAATTAAACAATTAATTGATAATCAGCCACGTTTTTCGTGGAAAAAGTAACAAAACGGCGAAAAAAGCGGAGAAGAGGCCCCGCCGAGGAGGGCGGGGCCCCACCCCGGCCCTCCCCAAGGGGAGGGTGCCTGCAGGAGAGAAGATGGTAGATGGTAAATGGTAAGTGTGTCGCAACAATTCGTTTATATTTTGAACACGGAGATACAGAGACACAGAGATTTTATCCTTTAACGCAAAGTGCGCAAAGACGCAAAGAAAGCGCAAACACGACATGCCCTTTTGAAAGCCTTTAAGTGGGGTAATCTCACTCCCCTCCTTTCCAAGAAGGGGTTAGGGGTGGTTGAACGAAACTCATTGATAATCACTGTTTTGAATAACCGCGGATGACTAACCACCCCTAAAAGGGTGTGTCAAAATGGCTACATGGTGCTTGGTAGGGACATATTCTTGTATTTGTCCGCTCGTAACGTATTGATATTCAACGCTTGTTTTGCGGACAAATACAAGAATATGTCCCTACAAGTCGCTTCCGTTGCATTTTTACACACCCTCAGTGAGATTACCACACATAAAGACTTCCAAATGAGATCGTTGTGTTAGTATAAACCCGGGATAAAGATGTGTGCAGAGAGTAGCTTGGGGAAGGCCGGGGTGGGCCCCGCTACTTGTCCTGATTTTTCCTGTTTTTAAGCCCGCGAGAATGGGGACTTTCTGATTTTTTCTTTCCTTGCCTCAAAATATCGCAAACACGCGCGTATCAAAATTTAGGGGTCTTCGTGACGCAATCTTTACAAATCCTGCAACCGACTCATCACCAGTCATTTACGAACAGCATCATCACCGTCGGGAAACAACGGCGCCGCGGCAGGGTTGCCGTAAAGCCCTTATTGGTCAGCAACGGGGCCCCCGCTGCGTTGCAACGAGGCCGCTGCCAGACGACGAAAGCGACCCCGCTGTGACCCCGGGAGGCCCTTACGGCAGAAAAACGGCGGCTTTTTCGGACAAAATCAGCAAGCAAAAACCCGGCAAAATCTTCGCTCCGGAAGAGCTGTAAGGCCCTCCCGGCTTACCGACACTTCAAAAATCCGGCGGCCGGCGGTCATCGCCCCGGACCAACGGGGCCCTTACGGCATCAGAAACACGACAAAAACGAGCAAAAACGGGATTTTTTGCATACAGAGTTTTGTAAGAATTTAAGATGGTTCATCCGGAATAACAAAGTAGAGGCGCGACTATATTTTGTCTTTCCTAATGTCGGATGAACCTTACATCATATAAACAGTCGCTTCCGCCACTCCCGTCAAACAAGATAATCCATATACGTATCACGGTTGATCACATTAAAACCGGCATCCGGATAAGCCGCTGCAAATGACTTCGGAGCCGACGGCCGCTTCACGCCTGCCTTTATCTCGTAGGCATTAATGCACATGCCATCCTCCTCGATGAGATCAATCTCCGCCTTATCGTATGTTCGCCAGAAATAAAAATTGAGCCCCAGCCGATGATTGAGATTGCGCTTCATACGCTCACTGATCACATAGTTTTCCCACAAGGCGCCACGCTCAGCCTCCGGGCGCTCCGACAGCGGGCGGAAATCATGCAGCACGGCATTGCGCACACCTGTGTCCTGAAAATACCACTTTGACGACTTTGCTATCTCCTTGCGCAGATTGCGCGAAAACCCGCCGACACGATAGAGGACAAACACCTTCTGGAGCAGGTCGAGATAGCGCTCCACCGTGTTGCGGCTGAGAGTCAGCTGACGGGCCAACTCGTCAATGGAGACCTCGCTGCCGACCTGCCACGCCACAAGCCGCAACAGGTCATGCAGTTTCTGCGTGTGCTTCACAACGTCAATGGCCAGTATGTCACGCAACAGATACGCGTCGACAACGTCCGTCAGATATTCCCGTTTGTCCACTTCTGACGCCATTGCCGTCAGCTCAGGATAATGACCGTAAACGACACGGTGGTCCGTATTGAGCATGGTCTCAAACCGGGTCTCCACCGCCGCCATCTCCTCCACCGAAAGCGGAGTCAGCATAAACTGTGTGCTACGCCCCACCAACGGCTCCCCCGCCCTATTCTGCAGGTCGAAAGACGAGGAGCCCGTAGCTATAACAGCCAGTTCAGGCAGCTCGTCGACAATCAGCTTCAGCTTCATCCCGACATCAGGTATGTGCTGGGCCTCGTCGATGGCCAGAAGTGACAGACCGCCAAACAGCCGCCGGTAGTTAGCAGACGACCGGTCCTCAAGAAGCCTAACCGTATCCATGCTCTCTCCGTTCAACATCAACGTGCGGCCACCGCCATAGTTCTCGGCTATCTGCCGCAGCAACACGGTCTTTCCTACACGGCGTGCTCCGAAGAGCAGCATCACCTTCTGAGCTCTCATCCGCCGCTCTATCTCTTTCTGCAACAATCGCGGTATTGTGGTCATGACAATAAAATATATTTAAGTTCACGCTGCAAATATACGAAATATAATCCGTTACACCTCGCTCTAACCATTAATTTCTTCAGCCGACTGACGGAATTAGGCGTAATTCCGTCAGTCAGATTGAAGAATTCACGCCTAATTCCGTCAATCAGCTGAAGAATTTTACGATTGCACTATTACCGAACTATTACGAACCACACTGACGGCATGCAACAATTCCATAACAAAAATACTTCAATATCTTCTATTCAGCCATAAATCAATACCGCCTTACGACATACCCTATTACCTAATTAAAAAGAACTATCACACTTTTTCGAGGATACATTTGCCATTTCATCACACTTTTTCGAGGATAAGCCGTCTGTTTATCACCATCCCACTAACAGTAAAAGCACAATAAATCCAAAGAAATAAGCCCTTGCGGGTACAATATCCGTCCTTTTTATGTATCTTTGTACCCGTAAGGGCTTATTACGCGACCCAAACAACGGTTTTATACCCGCACGGGGTTAACATTCAAACAACATAATCAAAAAACAACCGGCTTATGGAAATAGGAGAATACATTCGCACCAAAAGGAAAATGTTTCACCTCACCCAAATTGAACTCTCCGAGCGGACGGGCGTAGGGATAAGGTTCATCAGAGAACTCGAACGGGGCAAAACCACCGTACAGATGGACAAGGTCAATCAAGTACTCTATCTGTTCGGGGAAGAGCTGCAACCGGCTAAAATGAAACTGGTATGACACGGGCAAACATTTACATCAACGACCGCTTCTGCGACACACTCGTCGAAAGTTCTGACGGATATACGTTCAGATATGACGCGGAATACATCAAGAGCGAAGGGGCTGTGCCACTGGGCCCCACAATGCCACTTCAAGAAGAGGTGTTTGAGAAGGAAATTCTCTTCCCCGTCTTTGACGGCCTATCAGCAGACTGAAAGAAACTCCCGACAGCACAAACGTCACCAGAAACGCACAAAAGGAATGACAGAGAGTCTATCCGCAAGCATGGTCGCAAATTCACCACAGATGTATGACATGCCCGTCATACAAAGAAAAGCCGAAGTATTTCTACTCCGGCAACACTGATTGTTTTTGTCAAATAACAAATCAGAGTGTTATGCTCAACAGTTCTTGTGCAAAACGGTGGATACCCGTAAGGATGCGATCAGCTTGCTTTCTGCGAGGTACAGCACGATGATTGAGATAGTTGGACAGTTGCTTCTGATTGATACCTGTCATCTTCTCCATACCGGCAAGAGACATAAAACCTGAGTAATATTCAAGAAAACTTTGAACGTCGAATCGCCATTCTATTTCATAGTCGCCCTTGATTTGTTCCGGCCATCTGTCTTCAGGCAAATTCTTCTTGATTAAACGTATTGCCTCCGCAGTATCTGCTTTAACCTCCTCAATGGTATCACCTCCTGCGTAGATACCGTCGCAGTTGTCTGAATATGCGTTTAACATATCCTTTGATGCTCCTACAATCATTATAATCTTTTCCATGACTCTTTGGTTCTTTTGGGTTAGACCTTATTTTATTTCAAAGCACGGAGCTTTTTTTACACTCCGTACTTTTTAATCAGTTTGTTTGCAAATGGTTAGAACATTTCTTTTGACCCGTGATACGGGATTGGCTCGGTCAACTGTCCATCCTTGATGTAGAAGTAGTGACTTCCCTCCGCATGGTCGAATCGGTAACCGGCCTTGATAAATCTTCTATGTAATTCACTGCTCTTCATTCTTTACAGTATTTGTTATTGAGCAATGCAAGGATAGCAAAATTTCTATTATTCGCAAAACTTTTCCAAAAGAATAATGGTAATTTTTCTACTATTTAACATAATAGAAACATTCGGAATGACAAAGAAAACAGCTGAATAATATACAAGCAATAGGATTGTTTTATACCCGCACGGGGTTAACATTCAAACAACATAATCAGAAAACAACCGGCTTATGGGAATAGGAGAATACATCCGCGCCAAAAGAAAGCTGTTTCACCTCACCCAGATTGAACTCTCCGAGCGGACGGGCGTAGGAATATAGTTCATCAGAGAACTCGAACGGGGCAAGACCACCGTACAGATGGACAAGGTCAACCAGGTGCTCTATCTGTTCGGAGAAGAGCTGCAACCGGCTAAAATGAAACTGCGATGACAAGGGCAAACATTTACATCAACGAACGCTTCTGCGGCACACTCGTCGAAAGCTCTGACGGATATACGTTCAGATATGACGCGGAATACATCAAAAGTGAAGGGGCTGTGCCGCTGAGCCCCACAATGCCGCTTCAAGAGGAAGAGTTTGAAAAAGAATTTCTTCCCTGTCTTTGACGGCCTATTTGCGGACAAAGACAAGACGATGTCCCTACAGCAAATCGAGCATGCCGTACAGAAAATCAGTTTTACCAGATAGCAATAATAAAAAACGCACGACATCAAATCCCAGAAAACAAATATTGGCATTTATGCCTGCGCATAAATGCCAATATCTGTATCAAATAAATATTAAAACAAGCGTGTATTACTTGTTCATGTACTTCTTGCCGTTCTCGATGACGAGACCACGGAAGTTGCCATTGACCTTCTGACCGGCCATGTTGAACTTAACGTTCTTTGCCTTCGTTACGTCAGCTGCCACCTCGGCTATACCGCTGGGATTAGCTGTCTGATTTACCTCAAATGTAGCATAAGCAGAAGGTGCTGTCTGAATCTTGACAGTAGCCTGACGTGCGGCACCGCTGTTGGGAGCGACAGTCACATCAAATGCAACCACACCATTGAATTCACCCTCTTCATCCTGGCCGTTCAGCATCTCGACGGTAATCCAGTCCGGCAGAGCGCTTCCATCAGCCAAAGTCACTGTAGTCCATTCTTTACCAACAGAATAATAGGATTCTGCCATAATTCTCTCTGCCGTCACGCCCTCATAGGTAGCATCTATTGCAGGATTGTATATATACAAGTAAGGATTCTCAATCACGAGGCCACACATCCAACTTGTGTTATAAGCGGAACCACCAGTTCTGAGATTCCATTTATAGTTACAATCAAGAACAACAGATGTCTCTTTTCCATCGAGAGTGCAAGTGTACTCACCAAAGGAATGGGCTTCATCAGCCATATATTCTGTATGAAGCGTGTAAAGCGGAGCAAGAGTAGTGGTCTTATCCGTCTCATCAAGGAAGAAGAGAAGGGCAAATGCCTGTCCGGCCTCCATGACAACACCCTCGATGGCATTGCCTTCTTTATCCTTTAACTCTGTAAAAGCAAATGCATTCCATGTGCTATATGTGTCGGTCGGGCCTGCGCAAACGCCGGTAGCTAAAACGTCACCAAACGACATCTTGCCATCCTCTGTATAATTCAGCTTCACCAAGGCCATGTTCACATTGCCACAGGTTGCGCTCGTAACAACGGCATGGAGACTGGCAGCGGTAACATAGAAAGGAGCGGCGGGTGCATCGTATGTCTCGATGATTCCTGACATACGGAAGTTGGAAGCGCCTGCTGAAGCAAATTCCTCGTCCATATAGGGCAACGAGCTATTGGTAACAAAATAGCCGGTGCTATAAGAGGCTCCACCATCCCAATGGGCATCATAGTTACCAGCCATTGATGCTCTGTTCACGCCGTTTGATGCACCGAGAACACCGTTGCCGACAAAAAGCATTCCTTCATACGTTTCACCTGTCTGAGAATCAACGTCGTCATTAACAAGGAGTGAGGTTACCTCTGCTCCATTGTAAGTCACAGAAGCCATCGGCGAAAGGTATGAACCGGCAGAAGGAAGAAAGTCTGTTGTCACATCCTCGCCTGCCTCATTATTAATCCAATCCAATGCGCCTGCCTCCTCGTCATAATACTGAACACCAAGCCAATATTCGGCACCGGTAGCGATATCTTCATCTTTGGACACACCAAACGTAAGGGGAGTGTACGCAGGAAGGACCAAAGTCGGATAATAATATGAATAAGCAGCGACACCAGCCTGGAAACCACCCCAATAAACTCCACCGGGACGTCTCACGGATACCTCGGGTACTCCTGCCTCTGTCAGCTTGGAAATGTTCTTTTTCACCTGACCAAACTCCGGAATAGAGGAACTTACGACAGTCGCGCTACCGACCTGATTGACAGGAGCCTGAGCTTTGACCATCTCCATCTTCAAAGAGGAATTGACTTTCTTGCTCACTCTCTGAGCACTTGCGCCCATTGTAAACGAAAGGGCAACAACACAAAGTAAAAGCTTTCTCATAATCAATTGATTTTTTTGTTAATAATTATATTTCGCTTTTGATATTCCACATGCGAGGGCTTGCGGTTTCTCACATGTGGAATATCAGTCACATATAGTTTTTATTTCTCAAGACGCACATTGAAATAAGAGTGCAGACCGCTGTATGCAGTGGAAGAACTGGGCTCACCGCTGAAAAGATAGAGGCTGAAGCCTAAAGCCGTGCGGCCGGAGAAAGAACCGTTGTCGACAAAATGGATGTCGGTCTTCTGGGTCTCTTCATTCCATGCCACCTCGCCGGTGATGCTAATCGTGTTGCTCCACGTAATGTAATCTCCGTCAGTGATTGTCGTGACCACATCGTAGGTGGTATTACGGTCATTGTAAGTGCCTACCTTGTTGCCGGCATAGATATAGAAACGGCAACTTGTCTCGTCAAAGACAACCGGTATCTTATAGCCATCGACGGTTATGTCCGTCTTTGTGATGGTTGTTGCGGCAGATGTCTCACGCGAGCCGGCTGTCTGTGATGCCGTGTAATAGAACGTGGCGTTGCCTGCAAAATTCTGATCGAAGTCATACTGTGTGAACGGAACTTCAAAAACAAAGCCTCCGGCCTTGCATGTGAAACTGCCGCGGCGCACATGGCCTGTCGTATTGGCATCGACATCAATCAGCAACACGCCTTCCTCGGTTTCGGAGATATGGGGTCTGAGCCATTCGGATTCTGACGAAAGCTCAACGTCCACATTTGCCGTGAAGTTGACCGCTACGGTCTGGGCTTCATTGCTCTTGGCGGCAAAGGCATTGGCATCGTTGGCGAAACGGAAGATAACGCCCTTCTGTATCACAACGACATTGGCTGAGTCGGCTCCACACTTGATGGTGATCTTGGCGGAACGGCCCTCTACACGGTCGTTGGTCTCGGCCTTGACAAAAATAGTGCTTCCGTCAAGACGCGTTGTACACCAATCGGCAGAGCTCGTAACAGTCACTGATGACGGCGCCGTGAAAGTAATGGTGCCCTCACTCGCACGTGCCTCGAAAAGAACATCTGCTGTCGCAACCTGAACCGACGACGGACTATTGTAACGACCCTCATTGTCATCATCAGAACAAGCAGTCACGCCAAAAGCGGCCACTGCCACAAGGATGATATTAAATATATTCTTCATCATAATGTCTTTATTTCTTTACGAGTTGATAGGGATTCTCTAAGATAGACTGAGCGACTTCAATCTGTGCAGGATTCTCTGAAGTATCATTGGGATCGTCCTTCTTGATAGACGGGCGTCCGCCAAGATTCCAGATGGGATCCATATAGTTGGAGCGATAACGGTCGTAACCGTCGGATGTCGGTTCGCTGCCGCTGAATACGGCGAGGAAAAACGCCGTAACAGAGAAGCTGGTCCATCGGCCATTGTCGGAGAAAGCGAAAGTGGGTTTCTCCTTGCTGCGTCCGTTCCAGTTGGCAAGCATACCGATAGAGGTAGTCCAAGAGAAGTAGCGGCTGCCATCACCGGCAGTGGCACTCAGCGGACACCACCACATTACGTAACCGTCTTCATAGAGGACATCCTTGAGTTCCTGAGCAACCATCTGCAGCGCTCCGGTAGCACGAACATAATCAAGTCTCACCTTGAAGCGCTCATTGATGCCGGAGAGCCAGAAGGCACGTCCGTCCTCCGTCTGCTCAAGTGTGACATCGCAACGATAACGTCCACCGGTGCCGAAACGGAGCGTGTAGTCACCCGTCGGGATCTCATCATAGAACAAATAGTTCTTCGGCAGCAAGCAGTCGAGAGAAAGCACCTGGCTTCCGGCGTTGTTGATAGCATCAACTGTCAAGGCGGCTTCATTATAAAGCAGTTCGCCGAAAGTCTTGCCGGCCAGGCTCACTTCCTTATAAAGGCGGAGACCTTTGTCAGTATATGTGAAGGCGACTTCAGCCGTATCGGCTTTGATTGTGTAGTTGTTCTCATCAACAAATGTCGTATCTGCATCTATGAACATCATCTGGCGAGCGTCATTGTCAATCTCGGCATTTATTGCTCTATGCTCTCCTAACTTGGTGTATAGTCCGTTGACAATGAACTGTGAAGCCAACGTGTTGAGTTTCGACAGATACTGCGAAGCCGGCTCGTTCAGACGACGCAGATAAAGGATATTGCCGGTCTTCTTTCCCTTGAGGGTGATGATATTGTCGGTAACTTCCATTATCACAAACTCAAACTCTCCCTGATATGCCTCGTAACCGCTACCGCCAAGGTCCTGCCACGGGGTTGAAAAGAAATGGAACAGTTCGTTGTAGGTATCAATGGTAAACACCGGACCATTGTCATTGGTCAATGTCCACAGAGAAGTGATTTCGTCGGCGGTCGAGTTGTCCTGAGCAAGTTCCGAACGTACGGTCACCTTATCCTCAGTGAAATTGAGAGTGAAAGCGTAACCGCCGTAACCTTGATTTTCCTCCGGATACATCTCCATAATCCATCCATACTCCGAGGAAAGAAGTGTCTCACGGGCATTGCCCAAATATTGGGTCATTCGCTCCGTCGCGGAATTACCAAAGACCTCGTCATCGTCTTTCAGACACGACTGCAACGACAGCGTAAGAGCTGCAAGCAGCATTAAAGTCAGTTTATTTATCTTATTCATAATAGTTCTCTTTGTCTTTATTAACGTCTTTCGTCGTTATTAGTAACATTCGTCGTCAAAGCAATCTTCCGGCGTTATTACTGCACCGTCAGATCCATGAGATCAACTTTGCCGGCTTCAATCTCGGCGGAACGGCGCTGTATCACATCACGCAACTCGTCGAGGTCAATATTCCAGCTGTCACGCATATAATTCTTCACGATAGAGAGCTTGGCCTCCAGCAATGCGGAACAATCGACATCGACTTTTGTTCCGTCCGTGGCTGTATAGCCATTGCGGGCATTGGCAAGGATTTCCTGCCAGTGAGACTCCGGATAGCAAACATAGATGGAAACCATCTCGGCGAAGTCCTCGGCATATTCTTGCTGTGCATAGTCGCTGATGAAACCGTGACCGTAGTACCAGTTGTTGACCCGGCCGGCATTCTCGTCAATGCCATTGTATGGCGGATCACTCCAGCTACCGCCGACATAATCGGTACCGGTAACGTATTGGAAGTCTACAGGCATTTCCTTCGTTTGGTTAAGGATGTGTGTGAACTCATGATGGATGGTCTTGAGATAATAATGTGTCAAGTTCGCCATGCTGGTCTTATACTGATTGAAGTAGTTGATACCGGAGAGAAGTATCTTCTTACCGCCTTCGGCCGTACCGAGAATGAACTCGCCGTTGTTGCGGTACTCCCATTCGCCGATAAGATAAAACTCCTTCGGGAAGTAGGCGCGTGTGAAATCCGGTCCGGCTACTTCGTCGTAGGCCTCCATACAGATGTACTTCACAACGTGGGCCATCTGTATAGCCTGCTCCATATCTGCGGGCACTGTATAGTAGTCGAAGTCTGACTCTATCTCCTCATAACGATACTTGAATGTGATATTATAAGGCTCTACATAGTTTGCCTGGAGCCAACGATCGAAGTCATTTTGCTCCTTCGTCGTCACTATAATACAGCTCTCATCGTCGAGTTTGTTGTCGTCCGAACAACTTACGGCAACAACAGAAGAAGCGGCAAGCAAAATGCCATATATAACTTTTTGTATCTTCATTGTTCTAACAGCTTTCTTGTTCTACATAGATGTATCATTATTCTTACTCTCGGGAACCATCGCGCCACCGATTCCATCACTGGCAAGGTCGGGAGTCCGTGTTGTCTCACCGCGCGGGTTCGGCATATAATCGGCAGAAATACTCTTTGTCGGAATCTGCAATGCACGACGCTCATCGTCAACAGTCAACCAGTCGTAAGCGCGAACCGGATTACCTGCCGTATTCATCACACGGCGCGGTATTTCGATACCGTAACGCTTGATGTCAAACCATCTCTTGCCCTCATGCATTGTCTGGATACGGCGCACGTTGAGCACACATTGGAGCATGCACTCCTGCACAGAACCTTCTTCTCCGATGACAAACGCAGGATTTAGATGCTTCTTGATTGTCGAAGTAGCGACAGCCTTGTGCTTGATGATTTTGTTTCCGCTTTCGTCCAATACGGGATTACCTTCGTCATCCTTCTGCACATCGTCATAAGAATAGTCGATACCCTGATAGAAAGTGGTTATCATCTCCGGAGTCATTTCGGTACGACTTTTTGAAATGTTGTGCAGCCATATGTTCATATCTGCGCAAGCCTTGTCATACTCTTTCAGCATAATGTAAGCCTCGGCGCGGTCGATGAGGGTCTCGTCGCAGGTCAACTCCGTTGCCACGCTATGGTAGAAACCGATACCGGCAACGGCATCCGTGTACTCAAACATGCTAGGAACTTTCCAAAGTATGTCAATGTTCAAGTTGGTTGCACTATACTTCTTCACGCCCATATAATAGTTTGTACCTCCCCAAGCATGCTTGGCGCTGAGTGTCTCATTGTTATCGATGTAAGGACAGTGAACATAACGCTTGAACAAGGAGTAAGGACCAACAAAAATACCTTTGTATGAATAAGTAGGTATCAGCAAGAGGTTGCAGTTGAGAGTATGGTCTATATAATGCTGGGTGATGGCGTCAATCTCCTGAGTCATCTTTGACATTGCCTCATAATCACGAAGCATCGTGCGGGGATTGGCTCCAAGCACCTGCTCGGCGCAAGTGATGACCTTGTCCCACTTCTCATAATAGAGATAGAAGCGGGCGGCGAAAGCGTAAGCGGCACGCTTGTTGAAGTGATATTTGGGGACCGTCATATAGGACTCACCTATCATCGGCAGCGCCGCCTCGATGTCCTTCTCGATGAGACTGTAACATTCCGCTACGCTTTGACGGCTGTACGCCGGATTAACAGTCACTTCGGGCTCAGTCATATAGGTGATGCCAAGGTCTGTATTTGCCGTTGCCTTGTTGTAATGCTTTGCAAAAACGTTGAGCAACATAAAGTGGTTGTATGCACGGCTAATCAAAGCCTCTGCCTTAATCTGGTCCATCTTGGCCTGCGTTCCGCCATTTTGCGCAATTTTATCCATTGACGCAAGCACTTCATTTGCTACAGCGATTGCATTGTATGACTTCTCCCAAAAGCTTTCCAAGTCATCGTTAGAAGTTTCCGTGAGGTCCACCCAATGGTAAGCTTGATCGAAAAAGCGATCCGAATACGGATTTTTCTCACCCATATCGTCAACATTGTCTGACGAAAGCTCGGTAACGACACCGTAATCGCACGTGGGATAAGCTGAGACAAGCATGGACACGGCCTTCTCCTCGGTGTCTATCTCTGTACGGTTGTCTGGCATCTCATCGAGAAAGTCGTCACCACAAGAAGACATGCCCAATGCAGCCAATGCAAACATACATATATTTATATAATACTTCTTCATTTCGTTAGATGATTAATTATTAAATATTAGATTCCCAACTTCAGCGTAAGAGTGAACTGACGTGAAAGAGGCATGGCCACACCACCGGTATTGAAGAATTCCGGATCCTGACCGTTCAGTTTCTTGTCTGCATAAATCAGGAACAAGTTGGTCGCCTGCAATTTGAGACTCATGCTGTTGAGAGTCAACGGAGTCACGATGCTCTTCGGGAATTCATAACTGAGTGAGATTTCCTTCATACGGATAAAGTCTCCCTTGGCAACACGTTCCGTAGAATAGTTGTATGCGTTGTAAGCATAGCTCAAGTTGCTGTCGTTCTTATTCTGACGCTGGGAAGCGATAACAGGAACGGTTGTAAACTTCTCGTCACCGGGTACTACCCAACGGTTGTTAAACTCTTTAGGTGTTGAGTCAAGGTCGCTGTATGACTTTGAGAACACTGGATCAAGACGGACAACATTACCAAATGAGTATGTGATGAACACGTTCAGTGCAAGATTCTTATACTTGAACACGTTCCCGAGTGAACCAACGTCTGTCGGATCTATGCTGCCTGAATAGACGAGACAATTCTTCAATTTCTCCTCATCAGAAGTCTGGAAGTAAACACCGGTCGTTGAAATCTCGCCATCCTGATCAAGGAATGTGGGCAGACCCTCATTGTTGAGTCCCTTGAACTGGATTGAGAACAAACTTCTCACGGGATAACCCTCCATAGCGAAACCGTTTCCTGAGATAAGGTCAATCATTCGCTTTGAAGTCTTCAAATCCGTTACCTCATTGTGCGTGTGCGAATATATGAAGTTGGTATTCCAGGAGAAGTCTTTGGTCTTGATATTGGTTGTCGACAGAGACAATTCAATACCATTTGACTTCATCGTCGCGATATTACCGTACTTCTGGACTTCACCACCGACACCCGCTGTCGTTGCGATACCAATCAGGTCATAGTTGTTACGAGTGTACCAATCTGCCTCAAAATTAATACGGTTGTTGAGGAATCCAAGACTTACACCGACATTGAACTCATGCTTCTTTTCGTAGGTAAGATCCTCATTGGCCAACTGAGATATATACAAGGCTGTTTCCTTTGCAGAAGCGAATGGACGCCAAGGATTATCGCTCTGTATGACTACGACGCTGTTGGTCACATTCGACGGACCACGGTCAGCTGTCAGCGAATAGCTCAATTTCAGAGAAGCGGTTGAGATAATATTGGACAGAGATTTCCAAAACGACTCTTCATGCGCATTCCAAGAAGCTGAGATATTCCACGTCGGCAACCAACGTGCACTACGGCTCTTACCGAGTTTGTTGGTTCCCTCATAACGCAATGTTCCGTTGAGTGCATAACGGCCCTTGTAAGAATAGTTGGCGTTGGCGAAGTAAGCCACTGAGCGCTCACGTGTGTTGGTCAGTGTGAAATAGTCCGTATTGTCCTCAAGACCTTTCTTAAATGCCTGATAAGCATAATGGGCCACTTCACCCATAGAGTATTGCATACCCCAGCCGCGGAACCAATTTGAATGACGGTCAATAGAGTTAACCTCCATACCACCATAGAAGTTGAAGATGTGTATATCCTTCCACACGTCGTTATAATTGACAGAGAATCGGAAGTCCTTACCTATCATGTTACGCGATGTGCTCTCATAGATACCGCCATTGGGCAGAATCGAGATAGGCAGGGCATAAACATTGTCCGGGTCTGTATAGAGCAACGGGTTCTTGTCGCGAATTGTCGATGTCGGCATCGCACGATAAGCCATCGCCTGGTTTGAGTCATCGAGAATATTGTGCTCTTGTGTGGATGCCGAATACTTGACTGCACCGAGCACCGACAATTCGACCTTCGTTATCGGCTTATACTTTACCTCTCCCTGCAGACGGAAGTCGAAGACGTTGAGGTCGATATAGTTGCTTTCCAATTCGTGAAAGATATTGAACGGAGCGTAGTTGCGTGTGTAAAACTCGTTGGGATCAAGGCAGCGTGACGTATTCATGGCAAATGAATACGGGTTGATATCGAAATCACGCTTCACCTCTCCGGAAACGGCGTCAATGTCGCTCGACAGCGTACCCGGAGCCTCTTGCTTACGATAGCTCGCGTTGCTGATAAGAGTGGCCGTCACCTTCTTCGACAGATTGTAAGTCGTGTTCAAGTTGGCTGTATATCGCTCCACCTTGCTTGATTTCGTCCATCCCGGATCATACATAGCTGAGATAGATGCATAAGTCGAAGCCTTCTCCGTACCGCTTGAAATACTTATAGAGTGCTGGTGCTGGATGCTGTTTGAGAAGAGCAGGTCAAACCAGTCTGTATTGCGATATTCAGCAGCGCGCAGATAAGATGCTTTAGCCGCATCAGAGTTGACCAAACCGAATTGACCGTTTGTAGCATTGTATGTAGAAATCAGCTCATACATCTTTCCATACACACCGGCATCAGCAGCATTGCTGACCGTTGCATAATTTAGGTAACCCTTCTGCTGGATTTCCTGATAGACAGACATCTGATCTTGCGAATTCATAATATTGAACTGGCTGTAGCTCGGCTTGAGACGCATGGTGTACTCACCAGTGTAGTTGATGCGAGCCTGTCCGGCCTTACCTTTTTTTGTCGTGATGACAATCACACCGGCCATCGCGCGCGCACCATATATAGATGTGGCCGAACCGTCCTTCAAGATATTGAAGCTCTCAATGTCATCGGAGTTAAGTCCGGCGATGGCACTTGAGATAAGCGTAGAGGCATCTCCGGAGGAAAGTTCGTCAGCGCTAACGTCCGCAATATCTTCCATAATGACACCGTCAACAACCCAAAGAGGTTTGGACGAGCCATAGATTGACGTTGCACCACGCACACGAATTTTCGGCGCCGTACCAAACGTACCCGATACATTCTGTACCGACACGCCGGCCGCACGGCCTTCGAGCGAACGGCTGATATCAGCCACACCGCTCAGTTTCGCATCCTCGGCGCTGATCTTTGTCGCAGCTCCCGTAAACAGACGCTTGTCCATCTTCTGCATACCCGTCACCACGACGTCACCCAGAGTGTGGGAATCCGACTGCAAAGTGATTTTCATGTTTGCCTTAGGTGTCAGGGTCTGTGTCACCATTCCGATGTAGCTCACCTGAATCTTTTTGCCCGCAGGCACGGTCAGGGTGAAATGGCCATCGATGTTGGTAACGGTTCCCGTCTTTGACCCAACCGGTATTATCGAAGCTCCGATAATCGGCTGGCCGTCATCCTGAGATATCACGGTTCCTGTCACCTTTGTTTGGGCCAATGCCATTCCTATCGACAGGAACAGGCATGCCAAAATCATGGTTAATCTTTTCTCCATAAATACTCTCTTAATTACTTTTAGGAAATAAATATCAAATTACAACTTGCAAAGTTAAGCATTTTTTTTTATATTACAACACAATAACAGCAATTTTTGCAAAATTTATGCAGTTTGTTCCGATAATTTGAAAGATATATTGACATTTTGTTTTTAAATTGAATAAAAATACAGCAGGACGTCTGCGAAATAAAAAGCCGTGACGAGGCAGCAAGCGGGATACACCTAATATTATATATAAGCGGGACAAAAGTTGGCGTGAAGCATTTCAACTTCAAACAAACTCTATTTCAACAGCAACCGATGGGATAAAAAAAAGAAAAAAGGCCCTCATTGCTGAAGACCTTCTTTGGTGATCCGTTTGGGGCTCGAACCCAAGACCCCAACATTAAAAGTGTTGTGCTCTACCAGCTGAGCTAACGGATCCCGGCTATCCGATATTCGGAAAGCGAGTGCAAAGGTAATGCGTTTTTTTGATATGACCAAATTATTCCGGCATAATTTGTAATTGACGGCTATTTTTGCCCATTTTTTGTTTTCTTTTGCCTCTTTTGCACCTCATCTATTTCTCTTTTTGTGTGTCTGTGGTGCCTTCGGCGTCAGACGCCAGAACATTTGTACCCTCCTTGGTCACATAGCGCTTGTAGTAGGCGATAAGCAATGTGGTCAGTGGCAGGGCGATTATGAGTCCGAGAAAACCGAGGAGTGAACCCCATACGGACAGAGAGAGGAGCAGAACGGCGGGATTAAGCCCCATTGCCTTACCCATGATTTTTGGAACGAGCACCATGTCGGTAATCACCTGTACAACAGCAAAAACGCCCAATGCCGAGGCGAGGATTATCCAGAAGTTCTGTCCCATGTCAGCCGCCTTGAGTGCCGAAAGAAAGACTATAGGTATCAGAGCGAGCGTGTGGACGTATGGGATGAGACTCATCAGCCCGATCATTATACCGAGACCGATGGCCATCGGGAAGCCGACGATGGTGAAACCTATACAGCAGAGTATTCCGATGCACAGCGCCACAAGGCTTTGGCCACGGATATAACTGTTCAGTTCGCGTTCGACATCGTCCGTGAGAGCCCGCCAGAACGGGCGGCTCTTTTGCGGAAAGAGCCGTATGAATCCGTCGGCCAATTTTTCGTAGTCTTTCAGGATGAAAAACATGTAGAGCAGGGTGATGAGCGACGCGATGATGCTCATTATCACGCTGGCCGTTTTGCCTATCAGGGCAAACATCTTCGGCATGGCCTGCCGTATGGCGTCAGTGAAGCTGTCGTCACGGAAGAGTTCCTCTAAAGTACGTTTGTTCTCAGCCACCCATCTTTGTATCGCGGCAGGGAAATTGGCTATATCTGTCGTCTCGTGGAGATACCGCCCGACGAGGTACCCCAACCGTTCAAACTGTTCGACCATCGGTGGGATGATGAGATAGACGATTCCGCCGATTACGGCCAAGAGGAAGAGCAGTGTGACTATGATTGACGGTATTCGTCCGGGGACGTGCATGCGATATTGCACAAATCTCACCGCCGGATAGAGCAGATAAGCCAGCAGCCATGCGACGAAGAACGGCAGCAACACGTTGCTGAGATAGTTTGCCGTATATATGATGGCGGCAGCCAGCAACCCGCCGAGCAACCATCGGACAAATCTGTCGAATGTGATAATCATAGGCACATTGTGTTGTTTACTCCTTTATTCTTGACAGTTTTCTTTCATTGCCTTTTGATAACAGTCACGGCAGAGCGGTTCATATTCTCCCGTCTCGCCGAGCAAGACCCGTCGGTCGCTGTCCACGATGCGGTGGCTCACGTAGGCCAGCGCACCGCACTTGACGCATATCGCATGGACCTTGGCCACCTCGTCAGCGATGGCACAGAGGGCCGGTATCGGTCCGAACGGCACGCCCTTGTAGTCCATGTCCAACCCGGCGACAATCACGCGGACGCCGCGATTGGCCAGCTTGTTGCAGACACTGACAATCCCGTTGTCAAAAAACTGGGCTTCGTCGATACCTACCACGTCGATGTCGGCCGACAGTTTCAGTATCTGCGACGCCGATGTCACCGGCGTCGACTTTATCGAGTGGCGGTCGTGACTGACCACGTCCTCTTCCGAATAGCGGGTGTCCATCGCCGGCTTGAATATTTCCACTTTCTGACGTGCAAACTCCGCACGTCTCATACGCCTGATCAGTTCTTCCGTCTTGCCGGAGAACATCGATCCGCACACCACTTCTATACGTCCGGGGCGGTGTGCCTCCCCTGTTAAGTTGCCTGTCATTTGATTGCAAAAGTACAAATACGTTTTAAAAATTGCAAAGAAAGACCGGCTTTTTTTGCCGATAGCGAATAATTAATTACATTTGTCGGCAATATGGGCATATTATATATAGTACCCACGCCTGTGGGCAATATGGAGGACATCACCTTCCGCGCCATCCGCATCCTGCGCGAGGCAGACCTCGTGTTGGCGGAGGACACCCGCACGTCGGCTGTTCTCCTCAAGCACTACGACATACGGAATCACCTGCTGTCCCACCACAAGTTCAATGAGCACGGCACGTCCGCTTCCGTTGTCAGCCGCTTGCAGTCCGGTCAAACCGTCGCCCTCATCAGCGACGCCGGCACCCCCGGCATCAGTGATCCCGGATTCTACCTCGTCCGCGAGGCCGTCCGTGCCGGAGTGGAAGTCCAGTGTCTCCCCGGAGCGACCGCCTTCGTCCCCGCCCTTGTCTCCAGCGGCCTACCCTGCGACCGTTTCTGCTTCGAGGGATTCCTTCCGCAGAAGAAAGGCCGCCGGACGCGCCTTGAATCGTTGAGCCGCGAACAGCGCACAATGATATTCTACGAATCCCCCTATCGTCTCGTCAAGACCCTCCGTCAGTTGGCCGAGGTTTTCGGAGACGACCGTCAAGCCAGCGTCTGCCGTGAGATATCCAAGATTCATGAGGAGAGTGTGCGCGGCACCCTGACCGAAGTCGCCGACCATTTCACTGAAACCGAGCCGCGGGGCGAAATCGTCATCATCGTCGCCGGAGCCGACCCCAAGGATATCACCGGGGAAGAAGCCCCTAAGGGACGCAATCGAGAGAGAGAGAGAAACCAATAAAAACGAAGAATTATGAAGAAATTATTATTCATAGCCGTAGCTCTTATGGCTATTGCATCATGCAAACAGGAGAAACCCAAAATCGACGTTGCTGCCGTCATGCAGCGCGACTCGCTCAATCAGGTCATCGAACAGCGTGACAACGAAATCAACGACATGCTGGCAACATTCAATGAAATAGAGGAGGGGTTCCGCGAAATCAACGAAGCCGAACACCGTGTGAGCATTGCCAAGCAAGGCGAGGGTTCGTCCCGCACGGAGCGTATCCGAGAAAACATCCAGTTCATCCGTTCCACGATGAACCAGAACCGCGAGCTCATCGCCAAGCTACAGCGACAGCTCCGCGAAAGCACATTCAACGGAGACCAGCTCAAACGGGCCATCGAGAACATGACCGCACAACTCGAGGAGAAAGACAAACAGCTCCAGAAACTCCGCGAGGAACTGGATGCGAAGGACATCCACATCACCGAACTGGACGAGCAGATAGCCGGACTCAACACCAACGTGTCGGCACTCAAAGAAGAGACCACCCAAAAGACCGCCACCATCAACACCCAGGACAAGCAGCTTCATACCGCATGGTTTGTCTTTGGCACAAAGGACGAGCTTAAGGAGCAGAAGATCTATGTTGACGGCAAGGTGCTCAGCTCCAACTTCAACCGCGACTACTTCACCAAGATAGACATCCGCGTGGACAAGGAGATCAAGCTCTACTCACGTTCAGCAAAGATGCTCACCGCCCATCCGGCCGGCAGCTACACCCTTGAGCGCAACGCCAACAAACAGTATGTCCTGCGCATCACCAACCCCCAGCAATTCTGGAGCACAAGCAAATATCTCGTTGTGCTCGTGAAATAACGGGCCATGAGTACGCGCATCTGATATAAATCAGATGTAGTAACGTATCATAATGATTAAAGTGAGGGTCAAGATGCATAGAAAGCACATTGCTTTCTATGCATCTTGACCCTCACCCTTACTTCATACATATATTATATATGTTATCGCCCAAAGACATAAAGAGAGAGGGAGTTACGAAATTCGTAACTCCCTCTCTTTTTGATGTAGCGGGGGTGGGACCCGAACCCACGACCTCCGGATTATGAATCCGACGCTCTAACCAGCTGAGCTATCCCGCCATCGCTTATTTGCGGGTGCAAAGGTAGCACAAAGTTTTGAAACGGCAAAATTTTATCGCAATTATTTGCACACGACAGCAAAAATAATCCTAAAAATCCTAAAATCCACCCTAAGACCCACCCCAACCCTCCCAAAGGGAGGGAGCTTAATATGTATTTGAGTCCATGTTGTCGCTCAAAGAGTAATCAGGCTCCCTCCCTTTGGGAGGGTTGGGGTGGGTTTCGTGACTTCTATTCGCCGCGCCAAATATGAAAAAACGCAAAAAATGCGGCGCTCTGACTTTTTTGTGCTAATTTTGCAGTGCAATAGGCGCCTCGGCGCAAAAAGGACATTAATGTTTCGCATTAAGAAGTTAGACATATTCATACTCAAACAGTTCGGACTGCTGTTTATCGGAACATTCTTCATCTGCCAGTTTGTGCTGATGATGCAATTTCTGTGGCGCTACGTGGACGAACTGATCGGCAAGGGCCTGTCCATCGAAATACTTGCACAATTCTTTTGGTACATGGGCCTCATGCTCATACCGCAAGCCCTGCCGCTTGCCATCCTGCTCTCCTCGCTCATCTCGTTCGGAAACATGGGAGAGAGTTCCGAGCTGACAGCCATCAAGGCCGCAGGCATATCGCTCATGCAGGCTTTCCGCCCGCTTATCATCGTGGTTGTGATGATAAGCGGATTATCATTTTACTTCCAGAACGTCGTCGGACCGGAGGCTAACAAGTCGTTCCGCCAGCTGCTTCTTTCCATGAAGCAGAAGAGCCCCGAACTGGAAATCCCCGAAGGTATATTCTACGACGGCATACCCGGCACCAATCTCTATGTCCACCACAAAGAGCTCGAGACCGGCATGCTGTATGGCGTGATAATATACAGAATGAACGGCGGCTATGAAGATGCCGCAATCATTCTGGCCGACTCTGGACGTCTGCAGTCGACGGCCGAAAAGAAGCACCTGCTCATGACCTTGTACAGCGGTGAGTGGTTTGAGAACATGCAGTCGCAGGACATGGCCGGCAGCGCCAGTGTGCCATATCGCCGCGAGACATTCTCGACAAAAAAGATTGTGCTCGACTTCGACGGCGGTTTCAACATGGCCGACGTCGCAGGCATATCATCCAGCGCGCAGTCGAAGAGCATGGGACGCATCATCCACGACATCGACTCCATCCGCGAATTCAATGACAGCGTAGGCCATGCCTACTATCACGAAGCCAAGAAGACAACGTTCTATCTGCCGCAAATCTCCCGGAAAGACTCCACTACGCTTTCCGCCGAACTCACCGCCGGGCCATCGGATATCGACTCCGTCTACGCCCGTCTCTCCGACAGCGAGCGTCTGGCCGCCGTGAAAGAGGCGATGAGCACAATACGCATGTGTACGTCGGAACTGGAAATGAAAGGCAGCTACACGCAAAGTCTCAACCGCAACGAGCGCACCCACAGGATCGAAGCCATCAACAAGATCACACTCTCGCTGTCATGTCTGATCTTCTTCTTCATCGGCGCTCCGCTCGGAGCCATCATCCGCAAGGGCGGACTTGGTGTTCCGGTCATCATCTCCGTGCTGGTGTTCATCATCTATTATATCTTCGAGAACTCCGGGATGAGAATGGCGCGCGACGGCAACTGGACCGTCTGGTTCGGCAAATGGATTTCGACCTGTGTGCTCACCCCCGTCGCCGTATTTTTCACTTATAAGGCAAACAACGACTCCGTCGTCTTCAACGTCGACCTATACATTAATATAATAAGCAGCATGCTCGGATTGCGCACCAAGCGCCATCTTTATCAGAAGGAAGTCATCATCACCGACCCCGACTATGCTGCCGATGCCGCCACACTTGAACGCATCAGCCGCGAGGTGGAGGAATATTCGCAAAGACACAACCTCCTGCGCGCCCCCAACCCGATAAAGGTGTTCTTCCGCAATGGCGACGACAGACGCATAAGGGAAATCAACGACGAGCTCGAGGCTATCATCGAGGACCTGTCCAACACGAAAGACATTGTCGTGATGAACGAACTCAACAACTATCCCGTCCTGGCCACCCACGCTCACACACGTCCGTTCCGCAGACGGTGGCTCAACATCATCACCGGCCTGTTCCTGCCCGCCGGCATCTTCTTCTACCTGCGCATGTGCCGCTTCAGGCTTCGTCTCATGCGCGACCTGAAGACCATCATAAAGACCAACGGAGCGATTGTGGAGAGGATACAGTCGAGGAGCGTGGAGTGAGGAGTGAGGAGTGAGGAGTGAGGAGTGAGGAGTGAGGAGTGAGGAGTGAGGATAGCTTTAAGGTCCTTAAGGTCCTTAAGGTCTTTAAGGTCTTTAAAGTCCTTAAAGACCTTTACCCTCCACAAAAGAAGCAAAAGAACAAAAACCAATTATATATTATGTCAAAGACCCAGATAAGCACAATAGAAGAGGCCATTGCCGACTTCAAGGAAGGCAAATTCGTGATTGTGGTGGACGACGAGGACCGCGAGAACGAAGGCGATCTGATAATCGCAGCCGAGAAGATAACGCCCGAGAAAGTCAACTTCATGCTCAAGCACGCCCGCGGAGTGCTCTGCGCCCCCATCACACTGTCCCGTTGCGCCGAACTGGACCTGCCGCATCAGGTCGAGGACAACACGTCGATGCTCGGAACACCGTTCACCGTCACCATCGACAAGCTCGAGGGATGCACCACCGGCGTGTCGGCTGCCGACCGCGCCGCCACCATACGCGCGCTGGCCGACCCTGCCTCCACACCCCAGACATTCGGACGTCCGGGCCACATCAATCCGCTCTACGCCCAAGACAACGGGGTCCTGCGCCGCAGCGGACACACCGAGGCCGGCGTAGACCTCTGCCGCATGGCCGGCCTCTACCCTGCCGCCGCCCTGATGGAGATCATGAATGACGACGGAACGATGGCACGTCTGCCCGAGTTGACCGTCATGGCAGAGAAGTACGGCATCAAAATCATCTCCATACGCGACATGATAGCCTACCGGCTCAAGAAAGAGTCGCTCATCGAGGTCGGCGACCAGGTGGACATGCCGACCAGATACGGCCACTTCCGGCTCATCCCGTTCCGTCAGAAGAGCAACGGGCTGGAGCACATGGCTCTGATCAAGGGTTCGTGGGAAGAAGACGAGCCGGTGCTCGTCCGCGTCCACTCCTCCTGCGCCACAGGCGACATCCTCGGCAGCATGCGCTGCGACTGCGGCGAACAGCTGCACAAGGCGATGGAAAAGATCGAGCAAGAGGGTAAGGGCGTCATCATCTACATGCAGCAGGAAGGCCGTGGCATCGGACTGATGAACAAGATAGCGGCCTACAAGCTCCAAGAGCAGGGTTACGACACGGTCGACGCCAACGTCCACCTCGGATTCAAGCCCGACGAGCGCGACTACGGATGCGGTGCGCAGATGCTCATGCACCTCGGCATCCACAAGATGCGCCTGATGACCAACAACCCGGTCAAGCGTGTCGGCCTCGAGGCCTACGGCATCGAAATCGTCGAGAACGTGCCCATCGAAATACAGCCGAACGAGTTTGACTACCGGTATCTTCAGACCAAGAAGAACCGCATGGGCCACACGCTCCATCTTTAAAAAGCCCCACCCGACCTCCCCAAAGGGGAGGAGCTAAGAGGGTGAAGGGGAGTACTACCCGTATTTTGCGGATAAAAACGTGAAAATACGGAAACGCAAAGACCGCAAAGACGCAAAGAATTCTCTTCATATTAAATTCTTTGCGTCTTTGCGGTCTTTGCGTTTTATAAAAAGCCACGAGTAGGGTCCGACCCTACTCGTTATATAATATTTGTTTACAAAATCGTGTTTGGGAAATAGCTCAAAGATATGCTTTTTCATGACCGATAAGGCCCTTAAAGCCCCCTCCAGCTCCCCCAAGGGGGAGAGACCTGCGGCTTCAAAGTCCATTGAGAGGGGCTTTAAGGGCCTTACGGCTCGTCATTTTTGAAAAACTTCGCAAGTTTTTGACTACCGAAAAGAGCTCGAAAAGCGGGTTACGCCGAGCAACGGGGCCCTTACGGCATCACAACGGCGGCCCCGCCGTGTTGCAACGGGGCCGCCGTTGCAGAGCAATAGCAGCCCCGTTGCAATCCCGCGGGGCCCTTACGGGAAGCCTAAGCTCCCCCTTCGGGGGAGTCAGAGGGGGCCGTATATCCATAAGCACCTATGTACCAGCGCTTTACAAAAACAAAGTTTTCCACGCCGAAAAACAGCCCCGATTTTGACCTTCGCGAGATTTGAAAATTTGGGAGCGTGGCGGGAAAATTTTGAAAAGTGCCCCTGAATTTTGGCGTTAAATTCGGAATTAATTTTACAATGGTGCGATTATGAATACACAACGACAGATTTAATACATTTTGGACATAGAAACACGGCGGTTGTTAAAGACGAAAAACGAAAATACGCGAAAAGACGGAGAGCGCGCAAAGTGTACACGAAAAAGACAAGCCACAATCCGTTTTGTCAACTGCAATCGCCCTTTTCACGAAAAAAAAGCAATAAATCTGCTCCCGAACGAAATAAAATACTTAATTTTGCAGTTACTATAATACATTAATATAATATGGCACAACTATCAGACCGTTTGCAAAGGCTTGCACCTTCAGCCACATTGGCTATGTCACAAAAGAGTTCGGAAATGAAAGCGCAGGGCATCGACGTCATCAACATGAGCGTCGGAGAACCTGACTTCAACACCCCCGACCACATAAAAGCAGCTGCAAAAAAGGCCGTAGACGACAACTTCTCACGCTACTCACCCGTACCGGGATACATCGATTTGCGCGAAGCCATCGTAGCCAAACTCAAGCGCGAGAACAATCTCGACTACACCACATCAGAGATTCTTGTATCCAACGGAGCCAAGCAGAGCGTCTGCAACACCCTGATGGCACTCGTAAACGACGGCGACGAGGTCATCATCCCCGCCCCCTACTGGGTGTCCTACCCGCAGATGGTCAAGCTGGCCGGAGGCACACCCGTAATCGTCGAAGCCGGATTTGAGCAGGACTTCAAGATGACACCCCGGCAGCTCGAGGCCGCCATCACCCCGAAGACACGCATGCTCATCCTCTGCTCGCCAAGCAACCCGACCGGCAGCGTCTATTCAAAAGACGAACTGGCCGCACTCGCCGAGGTCATCAAGCGTCACGAAGACCTCTTCGTACTGGCCGACGAGATATACGAACATATCAATTATGTGGGACACCACGAGAGCATCGCTCAATTTCCCGGAATGAAGGAGCGGGCCATCATCGTCAACGGAGTCTCCAAGGCATACGCCATGACCGGATGGCGCATCGGATACATCGCCGCACCGGAGTGGATTGTCAAGGGTTGCAACAAGCTGCAAGGACAATACACCAGCGGTCCGTGCTCCGTCAGCCAAAAGGCCGCCGAGTTCGCATACAACGCGAGCCAGGAGTGCGTCGAAGAGATGCGCCGGGCCTTTGAGCGCCGCCGTGACCTCATCGTCAGCCTCGCCAAAGACATCCCCGGACTGGAAGTCAACCGGCCGGAAGGCGCCTTCTACCTCTTCCCCAAATGCAGCAGCTTCTACGGCAAGACAGACGGCACGACGACCATCGGCAACTCGACCGACTTGGCCATGTATCTGCTCGAAAAAGGCCACGTGGCCACCGTCGGAGGCGACGCCTTCGGCGACCCGGAGTGCTTCCGCATGAGCTACGCCACAAGCGACGACAACATCATAGAAGCCATGAAACGCATCAAGGACGCTTTAGCCAGATTGAAGTAAGCCGGAACCACCGGATGGCGGCAACAGAACAATGGCGCGGACAAATTTTAAAGAATACTTAGTTAAAAGTTATTAATCCACTGTCTCATCCGCTTTATTTTGTTACCTTTGCCGTTAGAACATGACGGAAAAACATCAAGCGACCGCTCTCACGGCCAACCTTCATCACAAGACAGAAGACAGAACAACTTAAATTCATAAATAACTAAAAATTAAAAAAACAAATTATGGCAACAACAAAAAAGGCTGCAGCCCCAGCCAAGAAATCAACGGGCACAGTAGGAGTTAAGAACGCAATCTGGATCCTCGCCGTATGCTGCGCTATCGCATACTGCTTCTATTTCTTCGTACTCGGTGATCCCAGCCACTTCGTCGGAGGTGACAACACCGGCCACCCGATTCCCGGCGACATGATGGGTATCGTGTATAAGGGAGGTATCGTCGTAGGTCTTATCCTCACGCTGTTGCTCTCCGTAATCACACTGACCGTCGAGCGTATCCTCGCTCAGAGAGTATCTTTCGGAACCATGCCCCTCGGCAAGTTCACAACAGAAATCAAGGCTCTCATCAAGGCCGGCAAGTTCGACGAGGCTTCTGCTCTCTGCGACAAGATGAAGGGTTCTGTAGCCAACGTGGTAAAGGCTTCCATCAACGCTTACAAAGAGGCTGAGAACAACACCACAATGAAGAAGGCCCAGAAGATCGCCAAGATTCAGCAGGCTCACGAGGAAGCAACTCAGCTGGAGATGCCTACTCTGCAGATGAACCTCCCGATCATCGCAACCATCGTAACTCTGGGTACTCTTACCGCTCTGTTCGGAACTGTGTTGGGTATGATCAGCTCGTTCTCCGCTCTGTCTTCAAGTGGTGGTGCTGACTCTGCAGCCCTGTCTGCCGGTATCTCTGAGGCCCTTGTGAACACCGCTTCCGGTATTTTGACATCATGGGTAGCCGTTGTTTCTTACAACTTCCTCACAAACCGCATTGATAAACTTACATACGCACTCGACGAGGTTGGTTATACAATAGCAACAACTTACGACGTTAACCACACAGAAGAGGCTTAATTGTTTTACCTTTTAATTAGTCTATAATAATGGGTAAAATAAAAATAGAAAAGAAGGACATCTGGATAGACATGACCCCTATGTCTGACGTGATGACGCTGCTTCTGTGCTTCTTTATGTTGACATCAACATTCTTGCAGCCAGAACCGGTACAGGTCAACACGCCAAGCTCGGTGTCAGACAAGAAGGTACCCGAAAAGGATGTGCTCAACATCCTCATCGACCCTTCCGGAAAGATATTCCTTGGCACGGACAACAAGAACGACGCAGCGGCCATGTTGCAAACGATGGCTGACAAGTTCGGTGTCTCACTGAACAAGGCGCAGCTGAAGAAGTTCATGGAAAACAGTGCCATCGGTATGTCAATCAACAAATTCCCTGACTATTTGAACCTGGAAGCAGAGCAGATGTCAGAGTTCATCCAGACACAAGGCGTTCCTACCGACAGCATTGACGGAGGAATGAGTCAGTTCCAAGAGTGGGTTACGGCCGCAAAGGACGCAAACCCTGACATGAAACTCGCAATCAAGTGCGACGCCAAGACACCGTACAAGGTTGTGAAGACCGTGATGTCAGAATTGCAGGACATGAACGAGAACCGCTACCAGCTCATCACTAACCTTAAAACCGGGGAGGAATAATACATGGCAAAGAAAAAAGGAAGTAAGCAGAATAAAAAGCAGACCCGAGTCGACTTTACGCCGATGGTGGACATGATGATGCTTCTTATCACGTTCTTCATGCTCTGTACCACCCTGAGCAAGCCGAGTGCGATGCAGCTGACCATGCCGAGCAACGACAAGAACCTCGAAAAAGAGGACAAGTCCGTTACGAAAGCATCTCACACCATCACCATCTATCTGGCCGGCAACGACAAGATTTATTATATCCCGGGACTCCCCGAATATGAAAATCCTGAGTGCATCAAAGAGACGACATGGGGCAAGGACGGAATCCGCAAGGTGCTTCAGCAGCACACAACGGAAGAAGGCATCGCTCCTGTGGCACGCATCATGGTTGCCAAGCAGAAGTTGGACGAGAAGAAGGGTGCCATCGGCTCCACAATGTCAGACGAAGTCTACAACAAGGAACTCGAAGAACTGAAGAAGGGTAATGTCAATGGTGAGAAGATACCGACTCTGACCATCATTATCAAACCTATGGATACCGCCAACTATAGCAATATGGTTGAAGCTCTGGACGAGATGCAGATTTGCAGTATTGGTAAATATGTCATTGACAAGATTAATCCCGACGACGAGAAGCTGCTCGGTCTGAAAGGCATAAAGTAATCAATGGCCAATAACATTAAAAAAGAAGAACTATGTCAAAAATAGATCTAATAGACAATAACTGGGTCGAGCTCGTCTTTGAAGGCAAGAATAAGGAATATGGCGCATACGTGCTCCGCAAGGATACCGGCAAGCGCAACTTGCAGGCATTGACAATCGTCATTGCCACCATTGCCCTCATATTCGCTGTCGTTATCGCAAAGGTAGCCATCCAGAACGCGCTGCCGAAGAAGGTCGCCATCACCACTGACGTAGAGCTCTCTCAGCTCGCTCAGAAGAAGGAAGCCAAGGTCGAGCGCAAGGAACCCGTGAAGGTTGAAATGGAGCAGAAAGTCGTAGAAAAGGTCAAGAGCTCGGTGAAGTTCACCGCCCCCGAGATCAAGAAAGACGACGAAGTAAAGCCCGAGGACGAGTTGAAGTCACAGGACGAACTCGCAAAATCAACGACTGCCATCGGTTCGTTTGACGTGAAAGGTAACGATGAAGCCGAAGGTGAAGTGCTGAAGGCCAAGGAAGTCATTGCTGACGAAAAACCGAAAGAGGAAGAAAAGCCGTTCGACATCGTCGAGCAGATGCCTACATTCCCCGGAGGTGACGCCAAGCTGATGGAGTGGCTGAACAGTCACATCAAGTATCCGGCCATTGCTGAGGAGAACGGAGTTCAGGGACGTGTCATCGTACGCTTCGTCGTCGGCAAGGACGGCTCCATCAGCAACGCATCGGTTGTACGTTCGGTTGACCCGTCACTCGACAAGGAAGCCTTGCGCGTGGTTAAGGCCATGCCGCGATGGATTCCCGGTAAGCAGAACGGTTCGGCAGTGCCTGTATGGTTTACGCTCCCTGTGACATTCCAGTTGCAGTAAGCATATTCCGCAGTCGCTACAACCATGTAGCTCTGTCATCACCCTGTAACACGATTATTACAGCAAAATGAAGAAAAATCTATTCAACACAATAGTTGGATTGACTCTCGCTCTTTGCCTTACGGCTTCTTGTAACCGCAAGCCGAAGAACGGCAGAACTGACACTTACTCATCAGGGACGATTAAGTTCGTCTCTGATGAGAGTTTCAGTCCTATCATCGAGGAAGAAATTGAGGTCTTCCAACACATTTATCCCAACGCGAAGTTGATTCCTCAATACACCAACGAGCTGGATGCCGTCAACATGCTCATGAAGGAGCAAACACATCTGGCCATCACCACCCGCAGACTTACAGACAGGGAAGACCAAAATCTGAAAGATCGCCGATTCCTGCCCGCATCCGTGCCGTTGGCATACGACGGTCTGGCACTGATTGTAAACAAGGACAACCCCGACTCCATCATTTCCGTGCAGGACATCAAACTCATTCTGTCCGGCAAGGTATCAAAATGGGACAAGCTGTATCCCAATTCAAAATTAGGCGACATCGAGGTCGCTTTCGACAACAAGCAGTCAAGTACAGTCCACTTCTGCGTGGACTCGCTCCTCGACGGCAAGCCCATCAACAGCCCCAACATCTACGCCGTGAAGAAATCGGCAGAAGTCATCGACTTCGTTGAGAAGCACCCGAACTCCATCGGAATAATCGGTTCCAACTGGCTCAACGACAAGCGCGACACGACAAATGTCACATTCAAGAAGAATATCAAGGTAATGGCGGTAAGCAAAATCCACCCGGCCACCGTGGCCAGCAGTTGGAAACCGTACCAATTCTACATATATAATGGCAACTACCCCCTCGTGCGCACCATCTACGCACTGCTCAACGACCCCATCCACGGGCTGCCGTGGGGATTTGTCAACTTCATTGCAGCCGACTTCCGCGGCCAGCTCGTCATCCACAAAGCCGGCCTCCTGCCATACAGAGGCAATATGACCGTCCGCCAAGTAGACATCAGCACGGAATAGCCGGACCACGACAACGCAGGAATGGCCACCCAGAGAGGTTAAAGAATAATACGACAGGAACAGTTATAATAACACTATAAATTAATATAATAAGAGGTACAACGATGAAGAAAACAAAGTATTTACTGATAGGAGCAATGCTAATGAGCCTCAGCATGCCCGCAACAGCTCAGGACAACAAGGCACAAATCGACGAAATTGCCAACATCATCAAAAGCAATCCCGCTGATTTAGCCAAACAAATGAAGGATATATACAAGAAGAACAAAAAGAACTCAGAAGTCCTCTGTGGCATCGGCCGCACCTACTACGACCTCAAGGACACACTGAACGCCAAAGTATATGCCGAGTACGCCCTCAAGGCAAAGGAATACAGCCCCGCATACATCCTGCTGGGAGATTTGGCCGCACGCGCAAACAACGGAGGTGAAGCTGCAAAATACTACGAGATGGCCATCTATACCGACCCGAAGAATCCCGATGCCTACTACAAATATGCCAACGTCTACCGCAAGGTAAGCCCCCAGGGAGCCGTCGACAAACTGGAAGAACTGCGTGCCCAGCGCCCCGATATCGCCGTTGACGCCATGATAGGCCGCATCTACTACTCATCAAACGAGTTTGACAAAGCCGTCGAAAGCTTCCGCAAGGCCGACATCAACGCTATGGAAGAAGCCGACCTGACAAGCTTCGCCATGTCATTGTGGTTCTCACAGAAATATGACGAGAGTCTCAAAATCGCGCAGACCGGACTCAAGAAGAATCCACGCGATGCCGCGTTCAACCGTCTCGCCATGTTCAGCTGCACCGACCTGAAGGACTATGACAACGCGCTCATCTATGCCGACGCACTCTTCAACAAGTCGGACAGCGCCAAGTTCTCCTATTTCGACTACACATACTACGGCAACGCACTCAGCGGAGCCAAGAAGCACACCGAAGCCATCGACATGTACAAGAAAGCCCTTGAGCAGAACTTTGAGGACAAGACAAAGCGCGCCGGCGTCATCAAGCAGCTCGCCGAAGGCTACAAGCAGAACGACGACTACGAGAACGCCATCAAGACATATCAGGAATTCTTGGCATCAGTAGAAAAGCCGCAGGCCAATGACATCGTAGGACTCGCACAGCTCTACACCCAATACGCCAACACAATGGAAGGAGACGCCCGCAAGGACATGTTCAAGAAGGCAGAGAGCACATACGCCGGTCTGAAGGAGAAGTTCCCCGATGCCGAGGAATACTCCATCTTCTGGGTTGCCCGCATCAATTCCTACATGGACCCGGAGACAACCGAAGGTCTCGCCAAGCCCCACTACGAGCAGTTGGCCGTCATCATCGAGCCACGCGCCGAGAAGAGTGCCAGCGACAAGGCCCGCCTCATCGAGTGCTACAGATACCTCGGCTACTTCAACCTCGTGAAGGACGACCGCGACGCCGCCGATGTCTATTGGAACAAGATTCTCGAACTTGATCCCGAGAACGAGATTGCCAAGCAGGCACTCACCATCTCCAACAAGAAGTAACACACCTTTCACGGTCGTGTGTACCGTGAGCACTATCCCATAAAAAGGGTGCATCAAAAGCCGCTTGCTTTTGATGCACCCTTTTATATGAAAAGCCCCGCCCTGTAATCCTCCCCAAAGGAAGAGAGCCGAATATGTATAAGTGGGTGTATCAAAATGGACACATGATACTTGGTAGGGACAAAAGTTTAATCCTCCGGCCTGTCAGTCTTTCCTCATACAACAAAGGTAAGAAACTGACCGCATATTCAAAAGATTTATATTACTTCTTTTTACCGACGCAAAGTTAATGTAGGGACATATTTTTCGCTACGCTCAACAACTCGTCTTGTATTTGTCCGCTCGTAACGTAGTGATATTCAGAGCATGTTTCGCGGACAAATACAAGAATATGTCCCTACCAAGTTGCTTCCGTTGCATTTTAATACACTCTCCTTTGCGTACTTCCGTATGCGCGGCGGCGCCATCTTTGCGTCTTTGCGTTGAAAAATAAAAAACAACTCCCTTCACCCACTCAGTTCCTCCCCCATTCGGGGAGGTCACAGGAGGGACTTTCCACAACGAGGCAAGGAGGCGGTAACGACGGGACCCTACTTGGAAATATAGAAAAGCTCCACCCTACTCACAATCCACCCAACAATCCACCCAACATTTCCAAAGGATATCAGGCGGTCGCCGGTGGTTTTATGTATAATAAATGTTTACAAAATCATATCCGAGAAAATGCTCAAAGATTTGCATTTTCATGAGCAATAAGGGCCTCAAAGGATCTGACAGCCCCTTTCAAAGCCCCCATGACTCCCCCTAAGGAGGCGCTCGTGATGCCGTAAGGGCCTTACGGCTCCTCTTTTTTGCAAAAGTTCGCGAGTTTTTGATTGCCGGAAAAGGGCAAAAAAGTGGTGGTCGTCGAGCAACGGGGCCCCCGCGGGGTTGCAACGAGCACGCCGTCATGTTGCAACGGCGGCCCCGTTGCAAAGCAATAGCAGCCCCGTTGCAACCCCGCGGGGCCCTTACGGGAAGCCCAAGCTCCCCCTTTGGGGGAGTCAGAGGGGGCTGCCTGTTTATAAGTGACTGTGTGCCAGCGTTTTGCAAAAATCGCGATTCCGACGCCGAAAAATATCAGCAAAAATGTTCTTCGTGAGATTTGAATATTTGAGAGCACGGCGGAGAAATTTCGGAAAGTGGGCCCGGATTTTGGCCTTAAATTCAGAAAAAACATTACGAATATCGAGAAACGGCAGGCGGCCTGTGGCAGACAATCCGCAGGCCTGCACCCGACATTCGCCCGTCACGATGTTGACGCAAAGGGAAATATAAGCCGACTATCCGCCGGGCAGCACTCAACATTCGACATTCATTTGCGTATATCGCGGGAAATCATTAACTTTGCAGCAGATAATCAACAGGTTTCCCACAGTAAGACAGACTTATGAAAGAATTAACACTGAAGTACGGATGCAATCCCAACCAGAAGCCCTCACGCATATTCATGACCGAGGGCGAGCTACCCATCGAAGTCATCAACGGCCGTCCGGGCTACATCAACCTGCTGGACGCGCTCAACAGCTGGCAGCTCGTGCGCGAGCTCAAGGCCGCCACGGGTCTGGCCGCCGCAGCGTCGTTCAAGCACGTGTCTCCCGCCGGAGCCGCTGTCGGACTGCCACTGAGCGACACGCTCAAGAAGATATACTTCGTGGATGACATCAAGATGGAACTGTCGCCGATAGCATGTGCGTACGCCCGTGCCCGCGGTGCCGACCGCATGAGCTCCTACGGCGATTTCGTCGCTCTGAGCGACACGTGCGACGCCGCCACGGCAACGCTCATCAAGCGTGAGGTCAGCGACGGCGTGATTGCCCCTGACTATACCCCCGAGGCTATCGAAATCCTGAAGGACAAGCGCAAGGGGACATACAATGTCATCAAGATCGATCCCGACTACGTACCGGAGCCGGTCGAGCGCAAACAGGTGTTCGGCGTCACGTTCGAACAGGGACGCAACGAAATCGATCTGAGCGACCCGGCCCTGTTTGAGAACATTCCCACTCAGGCCAAGGACTTCACACCCGAGGCACGCCGTGACCTGCTCATCGCCCTCATCACGCTCAAATATACCCAGAGCAACTCCGTCTGCTACGCCAAGGACGGTCAGGCCATCGGCATCGGCGCCGGCCAGCAGAGCCGCATCCACTGCACCCGTCTGGCCGGTTCGAAGGCTGACATCTGGTGGTTGCGCCAGCACCCGAAGGTGATGGGTCTGCCCTTCGTCGACGGTATCCGCCGCGCCGACCGTGACAACACGATTGACGTATATATCAGCGAGGAGCACGATGACGTCCTGCGCGACGGCACATGGCAGCGCCTCTTCAAGGAGCGCCCCGAGGTGCTGACGATGGAAGAGAAGCAGGAGTGGATCGCCAAGAATACGGATGTGGCTCTCGGCAGCGACGCCTTCTTCCCCTTCGGCGACAACATCGAGCGCGCCCACAAGAGCGGTGTGCGCTACATAGCACAGGCCGGCGGTTCGGTGCGTGACGACAACGTCATCGAGACGTGCGACAAATACGGCATCGCAATGGCCTTCACCGGCGTCCGCCTGTTCCACCACTGATTCGACGCCGGACTCCCGTCCGGCCGACAGACAACTACGATAAGATTAAGGAACGCGAAGAGGGGAGCGGGGAGCGACACTTTCCCTCCCCTCTCCCATCCACTCACCACTCATCACTCACCATTCACCATTCACCACTCACCATTCCGACATGGACATCGACGACATCATCGCAGGCGGCGGCATCGTCTTTCGCCCCGCACGCAAGGAGAACGCTGACAGCAACGGCAAGGTAAAGACCAAGGCAAAGAAGAAAAAGTATATCACCGGCGCTCACGGCAGCGGCTCGGCCAAACAGAAAGCAAAATATCGCGAGCAGCGGGCCAACAGACACAAGTAGGCCTCACCACCTCACGTGGCATCTGTGGCGATGGCACGGCCGCCACCGCGCCAGACAACCACACTCCGGGTCTGACAAGACCAGTCGCGGACATTGCCTGAAATTTATGCCGGGATGTTGGAAGAAAAAAATATCATGACCCTCCGGCTTTTTCTTTACCAAAAGCAGTTTCTTATAGAGTATTTTTATATACCTTTGCAGAACATTGCAATCTAATAATGCGACAACCCCGACTGATGCACACTGCGAATAGAAGATTTATAATACTGCTGACCACCATAATCATCGCCATGACCTCATGGTGTGACGTGACGGCGGCTGCCCAAAAAGACCAAAGAGTCAGCGACTCTTTACACAGAGAGGTCGCCCGTCTGTTCGTCACCGAACACAAGGACAGCCTCTACGCCATGACCAGAGCCTACCGCGAATACCACCGCAAGGTGGGCGACACCTACCAGTATTATCTCGGCTGGCAACACGAAATCTTCTACGACATCAACGCCAACAACTTCTATCAGGCGCTGAGGAAAACCATCATCATGGCCGACGAAATCAAAAAACGCAAAGACAACGACTACCTCTATGAAGCAAGCTATCTCTTCGGCATCATCTATTCGCTGCAGGGCAACATGGAGATGGCAAGGGTCTGCTTTCAACGGGCACTCGACGAAAGCAAGTCCCAACTCCCCATCAGACGCATACACATATACGAAGATTTGGCCAACACCGAAATGGACACGGACGCCGAGGCCGCTCTGGCCCACATCGACATGGCCCTGAAAATCACAAAAGATGCCGGCAATTGGCCCAACTACAACAACGCCCTGGCCATCAAGATTATCATCGCTTTCGTCCAAAAGGATTGGGAACATGTCCGAAAACTGTATAAAGAGTATGACCAGATACTGAAAAAGCATGGCGACAAGTGCGCCACTGTCTACCATCCATACGTCATGATGGCCCAAATGGCTGCCGACGAAAGATATGACGAAGCCATCAAGTGGACCAACACATTGAACGGACTGGACAAATACAAGTTTACCGCTATCATATACGAACTCGCCGGAGACCTGCACAAAGCCCTCGACACGCAGAAACGATACGTCCATCTCCGTGACTCCACCAACAGCACCATCATGATGCAGGAGCTGAACGACGCCACCAACGACGTCGAAATGCACACCATGCGCAACAAGGCAAACGAAGAGCGGCTGAAAAACAAAGTCATGCTGATGGTAGTCATCGGTGCGATGGCTGTCATCTTCTTCCTCATCGTCGTCATATACAACAGAAGGGAAAACCTGAAAACACTGAAGCGGAAAAACAACGAGCTCGAGACACTACGCTTCAAGTCGGAAGAAGCGGAGCGGCTGAAGAGCAATATCCTACAGAACATGAGCCACGAGATACGCACGCCGCTCAACATCATATCCGGATTTACACAGCTGATATGTCAACCGGGCTTCAACCCCTCAGATGAGGAAAAGGCCGACATACTCAACCGCATAACCTCCAGCTCCGACAACCTCGTCAAAATCCTCAATAATCTGCTCTACGTGGCAGCCAAAGAGAGCGAAAGCTACGCCGCACAACGGGACGAAATCAATGTCAACAACTTGTGCCGAATGGTCTACGACGAATATCGGCAGACCATCCCGGACAACATCAGCATGTCTTTCGACACCGAACTGCCAGACGACTTCCACATCACAAGCAGCCATAAGGGCATTGAGACCATACTCGAAAACCTGCTCAACAACGCACGCAAGTTCACCACCGAAGGCAGCATAAAGCTAAAGTGTACTTTTGACAAGCAGAAGAGCAACATCATCATCAGCGTGGAGGACACAGGATCGGGAATACAGAATGTCCATCAGAAACGCATATTCGACATCTTCTACAAAGTGGACAACTCCGTCGAAGGCATCGGGGTCGGTCTGCCCATGTCCCGCCACATCGCACGACAGCTCTGCGGAGACCTGACATTGGACACAACCTACCAGAACGGAGCACGCTTCGTCGTCACGCTGCCAACCAAATAGAATCAGTAATGTTGAATTACGGATTGTGAATTAAGTTGGTAAGCATTGCGAATTAAGAATCAAGAATTAAAAGTTAAGAGCTAAAAGTCAAGGATTAAGAGTCAATAAAACGACAAACCGGCAAGCAAGTCCGTGCGGACTGCCTGCCGGTTTGTCGTTTTTGATATTCTGTCGTCCCGACTTATGCCTTCGTAGAGGCAACAGCGGTTCTCTTCTCCTTGATGCGAGCCTTCTTACCGGTGAGCTTGCGCAGATAGTAGAGCTTAGCGCGACGAACCTTACCAACCTTGTTGACCTCGATGCTGTCAATGTTGGGTGACTCGATGGGGAAAATACGCTCGACACCGATAGTGCCTGACATCTTGCGCACGGTGAAGCGCTTCTTGTCTCCGTGACCGGCGATCTTGATGACAACACCACGATAGAGCTGGATACGCTCTTTGGTACCCTCGATAATTTTGTAAGCGACAGTCACAGTGTCACCGGACTTGAACTCCGGAAACTGCTTGCCGGTTGCAAATGCTTCCTCAGCAACTTTAATTAAGTTCATTTGTTACTTTATAATTAAATTGTTCTTATCGTTCCAACGCAACATAACGGGCAACACGTTACTTCCCGCCAGCGATTACGCCGAAAAGCGGTTGCAAAGTTACTACATTTTCCCCTTACCAGCTAATTTTGACGGTCCTTTTTTTGCTGATTGGCTGATTTTTAGTTACTTTTGCGTCAAAATAGCACTTCAAAACATGTATATCGGATATATTTCACGCGCCATTCCGCTCGTTGCGGCCGTCATGCTGGCAGCCTGTTCGACCCACAAGACGGCCACGGTGACATCGGTAGAGCGCAGCCGCCTGCTGGTGGATGCCCGCTACGACGCCACCCCCGACGCGGAAGCGGCAAAGATGATAGAGCCTTACAGGCATGTCGTGGACAGCATAATGAGCCCCGTGGTCGGCCGTTCGGCGGCCTACATGAGCGCCAATCGGCCGGAGAGCGGGTTGTCCAACCTGCTGGCCGACATCCTCGTTTGGGCCGGACGCGACTACGGCGAGCGCCCCGTCATGGGCGTCTACAACATGGGAGGCATAAGGGCGGCGTTGCCCAAGGGTGACGTGACCTACGGCGACGTGTTGGAGATAGCGCCGTTTGAGAACAAGATCTGCTTCCTCACGCTCACCGGTGCGGACCTGCTGGAACTGTTCGGCAACATGGCCGCTGTCGGAGGAGAGGGTGTCAGCCACGGCGTGGAACTGGTCTTGACACGCGACGGCCGGCTCGTGAGTGCCCGCCTCAACGGTCAGGCCATCGACCCGGCGGCCTCCTATCGCATAGCCACTATCGACTATCTCGCCCAAGGCAACGACAAGATGACGGCTTTCAAGAAGAAAACCGACTTCAATTCGCCCTCGGAGGAAAAGAACGACACGCGCTACATCATCTCGTCATACTTCCGCGAGATGAGCCGGCAAGGCAAGGCCGTCGAGAGTCTGGTGGAAGGACGTATAACGATTGAAGCAAACAAGCAATGATGGGACTCAGAATACTTTTCATCGCCATAGCGTGCTGCATGTCGGCACTGTCCGGCGAGGCTCAGACCGGCAAGGACCGGATAGTCATTCTCCACACCAACGACACCCACAGCACGGTGATGCCGTTGAGCGAAAACCTCAATGACACGATGAGGGCGGGCCGCGGCGGATACCTGCGCCGACTGGCCATGCTCAAGGAGGAACGTGCCAAGGAGCCGGACCTGCTGCTCTTCGACAGCGGCGACTTCTCGCAAGGTTCGCCATACTATACTCTATTCAAGGGTGATGTCGAGGTCGGACTGATGAACCGCATGCGCTATGACGCGGCGACGATAGGCAACCATGAGTTTGACTTCGGTCTGGAGAACATGGCGAGGCTGTTTCGTGCGGCCGATTTTCCCATCGTCTGCGCCAACTACGACTTCACCGGCACTCCCGTCGAGGGGCTTGTCCGGCCGTATGTCGTCATCAAGCGCAAGGGGCTCCGCATCGGCGTCTTCGGACTGTCGCCCCGTCTGGAAGGCCTCGTCTCCGCCGAAAACTTCCGTGGAGTGGCCTATGCCGACCCAATAGAGAAGGCCCGCGAAGTGGCCGGGCTGCTGCGCACGAAGGAGCACTGTGACATCGTCGTCTGCCTCTCGCATCTCGGATGGCAGCAGGCCAAACCGGACATCGACGACAACACGCTCATCGCCGCGACACACGACATCGACCTCGTTCTCGGCGGCCATTCCCACTCTTATCTCGAGCAGCTGGAATGGGTCGACAACGCTGACGGCCGCGCTGTTCCCGTTGACCAAAACGGCAAGCACGGCATATTCGTCGGGAAGATAACGCTCAACGTCGAGAAGTAATTTTTTAAGGAGATAAAGGGAGAATATCAAGGATATAAAAGGAGAAAGAAGGAGATAAAGGGAGATAGAGGACGTATGTCTTGTTGCAAGAACCAAGAGTATTGTCCTCTATCTCCCTTTATCTCCTTCTTTCTCCTTTTATCTTCTTAGTAAAACTTTACTCAAAATAGAACGTCAGGACAAACATTTTGCTGTGTCCCGCCCTCACCGAATTGGCGTAGGCTCTCATCGACACATCCTGCAGTTGGTCGGCATGGCCTTTGTCGAGGGCGTCGGTGAGACTGTAACAGAACTTCAACTCAGGTATCAACTTGAAGAACGGCAGATAGAAGTCGCAGCCGAAGCCGACCTCCACCATCGTGTCATAACGCTTCAGCCGGATGTAGTCCTGGTCCTTGCCCGTGAGATTGATCATCTGGTTGACACCCGCCATGATGTACGGGCGATGGTTGTTGAAGCGCGGCGCACTGAACTTTATGTCGAGCGGTATCGAGATATATGTGTTCTTCAGGTCCTGCGTCGTCGTTGTCGGATGGCCGTTCTCGTCCGTCCGCGTCAGATTGAGAAACGTCAGATGCTTGGCTCCGAAGTGCATCGTCGGCGTAAGACGGGCCGAGAAATTGGCGTTGAGACGCACCTCGGCCGTCACACCGACACTGAAACCCGGATTCCAGTTGTCCGCGTCACACAAGATGGTCTGCACCGACTCCACGCCCTCGGCGTCGGTGACGGTCTGCGGGCCGACATTCTCAAACTCTATGTCCTGCGCGTGCATGCCGACAAGTATGCCGAAGTGCAACGGCCGCAGGTCAATGTATGGCTTGTGTTGCGCCGTGCGCTCCTGAGCCGAAGCCCGACAGACGGCGGCAAGCAATATCATTATGGTCAGAATCTTTCTCATTACTTATTTATAACGCGGAAAAAGCGAAGTTATTATATCTGACCTCCACGGAGATGCAAGTTGCAGATGTAGATGATTCGGACAGAGACATTAGACCGCGAATTGTTAAAAACTCAGAATAATCACAACAAAAAGTCTCAATTTTAACATAAATTCTGCACCAAGTCCTCCCTTGGGCTCAAATTCTTCAAAATAGCGCGTGCATCTTTTATCCTCTGAGCATCAAGATGTTATGACGGTTTTTCAGAAAGTGTGCAACTTTTTCGCAGATTTTTCCATGCCGTAAGGGCCTTACGGCTCTGCAACGGGGCGCTCGTTGCATTGCGACGGCGTGCTCGTTGCACGACAATAAGCACGCCGTTGCAACCCCGCGGGGCCCTTACGGCAAGACAACGGAGTTTTTTCGGTCGGAAAAAGGCGGCCGAATGTCAAAATTGGGGCCATATCACCGTTTTTTTCGGGCAATTTTCATGTGTTAAATTCTTGATATTATTATGACACGCATCCGGTGTCTGCCCCATGCGACAGCCCAACGGCACAGAGGAGCAAAAGGCAAGGTCGTGACGCGACCCTCCGCATTTTTCATGCCAAGCACCGACATAATCCGCCCTTTACGACTTCGCGCTGAAGCAAAACGGCCGCGGCGCTGATTTATTTCGACAACGTATAAATAATCAAAATAAACAATCAAAATCGAGTAGATATCAGATTTAATTCGTACTTTTGTGTACTAATTTATTGGTATTAATTAATAAACTAATTTAAGATTATGGCTTACGTTATAGGTGACGATTGTATCGCATGCGGTACATGTATCGACGAGTGCCCCGTAGGAGCTATCTCAGAGGGCGAGAAGTATTCAATTAATCCCGAAGTCTGCACAGAGTGCGGAACATGCGCTGATGTCTGCCCGTCTGAGGCTATCAGCCTGCCGGCATAATTGGTATATTCATAAAGAAACAGCGCGGATTTGCAACTCAGTTGTAAATCCGCGCTTGCGTTTTAAAAAGTGAAGAACGAGAGTAAGTGAAGAGTTAAGAATGAAGAACGAGAATTAAAGTGAAGAGTGAAGAATGAAGAACGAAGAATTTGCTGCCGCCTTTCCAACTTTGATTGAATAACAGTTGGAAAGGCGGCAGCAAATTCTTCGTTCTTCATTCTTCACTCTTCACTTTAATTCTCGTTCTTCATTCTTAACTCTTCACTTTAATTTTCCGGAAGTCCATCGTTCTGGCGTCGAACGTGAGCAACTGGTCGGTCAGCAGTTCACCGATACCGGTCAGATATTTCAGCACCTCGGCCGCCTGGATTGTGCCCAACATACCGGCAATGGCACCGAAGACACCTGCCTCAGATGCCGGAGGGACGACTCCGGCCGGCGGTTGGTCGCCAAAGATTGTCCGAAAGTCGGCCGTGCCGGGCAGATGAGTGAACGTGTGGGCCTCAAACCGCAGCAGAGCGCCATGCGAGAAAGGCTTTCCGGCCGCCACACAAGCGTCGTTGATGAGCAGTTTGGTGTCGAAATTGTCCGTTCCGTCCACTATGAAATCATATCCGGAGATGATTCCGTCAATATTGTCGGGAGTGAGGAAACAGTTGTGTTCCTCGACCCTGACATGCGGATTGAGAGCTTTCAGCCGCTCCGCCGCCGAACACGTCTTGGACGTCCCGACACCCGCCGTGGTGTGGGCAATCTGCCGCTGGAGATTGGAGACATCCACCACGTCGCCGTCGACGATGCCTATCGTGCCGACCCCGGCGGCAGCCAGATACATCAGCACGGGCGAGCCCAGTCCGCCGGCTCCCACAACGAGCACCCGCCCCTGCCGTATCTTCTCCTGCCCCGCCACGCCACACTCTTCCAGCAGAATGTGACGATTGTATCGGCGCAACTCCTCTTCCGTGAAATCAGCCATCCTCAAATGTACTTTGAGATGACGCTCAGACACTTGTCGCTCTTCACCGGCTTGGCAAGGAAGTCATCACAACCGGCCGCCAAGGCGTTCTCGCGATCGATTTCGAAAGCATTGGCCGTGAGCATGACTATCGGCAGTCCAGGACGGAAAGCCTTAATCTGTCGCGTGGCCTCCAGTCCGTCGACCACGGGCATGCGCAGATCCATCAGGACAAGTTCGATATTGTCGTCCGAAGCCATCTCGATGGCCTCGCGTCCGTCATGCGCCCGCACGATGTTATAATGTTTTTTGAGGATATATGTCATCAGCACGTAGTTGCTGTCGTTGTCCTCTGCAATCAGTATTGTCTTCATATTGTCTTTTGTTTACGTACCTGAGACATCCACCCTACGGGTCAGTCTTTCTTCCACAACTTGCTCATGTCCTCCAGGGTCTTGCCCTTTGTCTCAGGCACGAGACGCCAGACGAACACGGCGGCAGCCACACAGATGAGTCCGTAGAGCCCGTATGTGAACCAGTGGCCGAAGTTGGGGTCACCGTCGGTCTGCATATTGAACATCGGGACAAAGCTCGAACTGACTATCCAGTTGAATATCCACTGGAAAGCGACAGCTATCGCCACGGCCGCACCGCGGATGGTGTTGGGGAATATCTCGGAGATGAGCACCCAGCAGATGGGTCCCCATGAGAACATGAACGAAGCACTGTAGACCATTATGCTGACCATCGTGACCAGACCGAGCGACGGATTGCCGAACGTCAGGGCCACACCGAAAGCTCCGATGGCCATTCCGATGGAACCGTAGATGAGCAGCGGCTTGCGTCCCCACTTCTCAACGGTGAATATAGCCACAAGCGTGAAGAGGATGTTGACCACTCCCATCATCACCGTCTGGACCATAGGCTTGTCCATTCCCATGTCGGCAAAGATGCGAGGAGCATAGTAGAGGACGGCATTGATACCCACAGCCTGCTGGAAGACGCTGAGCATGATGCCGACAAAGATGACCAGCCAGCCGTAGGTGAAGAGGCGCTCGGTCCGCTCGGTGATGGTGTTGCGGATGTCGTCGAGTATCTGCCGGCCTGCGGAAGCACCGTTGATGCGCATGAGGATGTTCAAAGCCTTGTTGTCCTGACCGACCATGACGAGATAACGCGGTGTCTCCGGCACGAAGCAGATGAGCAGGGCAAACAGTCCTGCGGGCACGGCCTCACTTCCGAACATATAGCGCCATCCGGTGGCGATGGTCCAAGGGTCGCTGCCCGGAGCCACGGCGTTGACGCCCTGACCTATCTGTTCGATGACGGGATTGGTGTGCTCACCGAGGATAAGGAAGTTGACGAAATAGACAACCAGCTGACCGAAGATGATGGCAAACTGGTTCCACGACACGAGCGTACCGCGGATGTTAGACGGGGCGACCTCTGCGATGTACATCGGACAGATGGCCGAAGCCAGACCGACGCCCACACCGCCGATAACGCGGTAGACATTGAACATCACGAGCAGGTCCTTTGTCGGCACGCCATGCTCAAAGAAAAGAAATTCGGGAGTCATCGAACCGAGCGCCGAGATAAAGAAAAGCAGTCCGGCGACAATCAGCGAACGCTTGCGGCCGAGGTTTGATGCGAGAAAACCCGACAGGCCGCTACCGATTATGCAGCCGATGAGCGCGCTGGCACAGGTGAAACCGTGCCATCCGTCGGTGTAAGTGAAGTCTGACGCGCCGATGAAAAAGGCCTGAAGACCTTTCTCCGCGCCGGAGATTACGGCCGTGTCGTAACCGAAGAGCAGACCGCCGAGGACGGCGACCATGACGATTGAAATAAGGTAGGACTTGCTACCGGTCTGATTTTGTTCCATTGATTATGTTATTTTTAATTTGTTTTGCAGCCTTGTCGCAAAGATTTCGTATGGCAGCCACCGTGATGTCTGCCATACGAAGAGGTCTTCACTCTAATATATACGTTTGAAAGAGGTGTTTCCCTTTGCCTCCACATTCCGGCTGCAACCGTCTGTCACTTCTTCACCTTATATATACGGAAGGTCATCGGAGGCAGATTGTCGTTGATGACAGCGCCCTTCTTGTCACCTGTCACGCCCACCGTGCCCTCGCGGGGAACAATCTTTTCGGGCCGGTCGAGCGTGTTCTCGTCGTCCATTCCGTCGTGCGTCAGCGTGATGGTGGTGGCCTGAGATGCACCTTTGAGGCCGTTGAGGTTGAGCGTCACGGGCTGTGCGGTCTTGGAGGTGTTGATGACCTTGACGATGACCGTGCCGTCGGTCTTGTCCGTGACGGCGCTGGCGAAGAGTCCGTCCTGTCCCTTCTGTCCTGCAACGGGCTTGCCGTCCATCGTCAGCGGCAGCACATTCGTACCCTTGTTTGTGGCATACATCTGCTGCACATAGTAGCTCACGGACTTGAACATCCGCACATTGTCAAACCAGATCAGGTCCGGACGCCACTGCCAGCCCTCGACATGGGCGAACAACGGGGCGTAGGCCGTCATCCAGACGACGTCGGCGTTGCGCTCCATGTCGGTCATGAAGGCCGCTTCGAGTATGGAAGCCTCATAGTGGTTCCACTTCTTGCCCTTGCCGTGGCAGGCATATTCGCCGGCAAAGACCTTCGGGCCCTTGCGGTCGTAGTTGTCGTAGCGCAGTCCGCTCTCCAAGAACCACTTCTCGGGACGGTAGAAATGTTCGTCGACGAGGTCTGCCTTCAGCTCCTTCATGGCCTTCCATCCAATCTCAAACATCTTGCCTTCAGAGTCAGGACCGCTCGTTCCGACAATCCGTATCTTGGGATAACGGGCCTTGATGGCCTTCACGAACGGTTTGAGACGCTCGAAGTAGAGCGTATCCCACTGCTCGTTGCCCACACCGATGAGCTTCAGATTGAACGGAGCCGGATGGCCCATCTCGGCGCGCTTGCGTCCCCACGTCGTCGTGGTGTCGCCGTTGGCAAACTCGATGAGGTCGAGACAGTCGTCGATGTAGGGATGAAGCTCGTTCACGGGCACGTGCCATTTCTCGTTGTTGCGGTTCTGGAACTGGCACGACATGCCGACGTTGAGCACCGGCAGAGGCTCTGCGCCCATGTCCTCGGACAGCAGGAAATACTCATAGAAGCCCAGTCCGTAGCTCTGATAGTAGTCGGGATAGAAGCGGTGGGTGAACGTGTGCTGCCAGCGGTTGCCGTTGAGCGGGCGGTTCTCCACCGGTCCGATGGAGTTTTTCCACTGATAGCGCGTGGCGAGGTCGGTTCCCTCGACTATACATCCTCCGGGGAAGCGGAACACACCGGGGTGGGCGTCGGCCAAAGCCTGTGCCAGATCGCGGCGCATGCCGTTCTCGCGGTTCTTGAACGTGTTGACGGGGAAGAGGCTGACGTGCTCCAGACATACCGCGTTGCGGCCGTCGAGATAGATGCGCAGCTGTGCCTTGTTGTGCGTCAGAGGAGACTTCAGGCGCACCTCATACTTCTTCCATTCTGCCGACTTGACCTCCAGCTTCACCGAAGCGAACTCCTGACGCTCGCCCATCGTGGCGGGGTCGATGAGCTGGACGGTGATGCGGCCGCTGCCCTTCGGGGCCTTCGCCCACACCGTGAAGCGGTATTCCTCACCCTTGAGTACGCCGATACCGAAATATCCTTCGTTGACCAGACCCGAGCGGCGGTCGTTGTGACCGGGGTCGGAGAGCACGACGTAGTGGGGACAACGCTCGAACGGGCCGTCGGCCTTCAGCTCGATGTTGCCGAATGTCTGCCATCCCATGAAATTCTGAGGGAACTCAAACGAACGGTTTTTGACCAGTTCTCCATATAGTCCGCCGTCGGCGGCATAGTTGATGTCTTCAAAGAACAGGCCGTACATGGTGTTCTGCACGACGGCCCCGGCCTTCTTGGTGTTCACGTCCATCACGTGCGTCTGCGCAAACGACGCCGTAACGGCGGCCAACGCGATGGAGCAAGTCAGTAGTCGATGATTCATATCTTGTATATTAAAATTTAGTTAGATTTGACAAAGATACGACAAAAAAATGACAACGGACAAACAATGCGGCTGAAACTTCAATAAAAACCCCAACACTTACCAAAAACCCACCCCAACCCTCCCGAAGGGAGGGAGCCGGATATGTCCAAGCCCGATGTAAAGACCCTACAATGGGATGATATTTATTTACAAAATCATGTTCAGAAAAGCGTTCAAAGATCTGCATTTCGATGGGCAATAAGGGCCTTAAAGCCCCCTCCTGCTCCCCCAAAGGGGAGAGACCTGCGGCATCAAAGTCCATTGAAAGGGGCCGTAAGGGCCCCACGGCTATTCATTTTTGAAAAACTTCGCGAATTTTTGACTGCCGGAAAAGGACAAAAAAGCGGGGCTCGTCGAGCAATAAGGGCCCCGCGGCATCGCAACGAGCACGCCGTCATGTTGCAACGGGGCCGCCGCCAGAATGCCGTAAGGGCCCCGTTGCAACCCCGTGGGGCCCTTGCGGGAGGGCCCCACCCCGCCCGCCCCAAGGGGAGGGAGACTTGTGTGATTGTAAGTGGTTGTGTAATAACCAGTTGCAAAAGTGGCGGTTTTTCTGCCGAAAAAACCGCGTGATTTTGACCTTCGCAGGATTTGAAAATTTGGGAGCGAGGCGGAAATTTTTTGAAAAGTACCCACGGATTTTGCGGCTAAATTCAGAATTAATTTGACAAAGGACATTAAATTTAAACGCAAAGACCGCAAAGGCGCAAAGAGGGCGCAGACGCGCATACGGAAGTACGCAAAGGCATGACTAAGGTCATGCAACCCTACTTGAGCGTATGTTACAATATCTTGGAAAGGCGTAACGCATGACCTTAGTCATGCCTTTGCGTACTTCCGTATGCGCGTCTGCGCCCTCTTTGCGTCTTTGCGGTCTTTGCGTTGAAAATTAGTTGAAAATGGGAAACGCCCCTTCATCTCGCAGGCACCCTCCCCTTGGGGAGGGCCGGGGTGGGGCCGTCGTAAAAAAACGGGCAAATCTGCGGCAAAGCGATATTTTTTTATTAAATTTGCAGCCTAATGTGTGCATACGGCAGATGACAGTAGCAGAATTGATATATAAGGACAAAGAGCGGAAACACTTCTCTTTTGAGGTGCTACCGCCGCTGAAGGGTACGGGCACGGAACGACTGTTCACAACCATCGACAAGTTGAAGCCGTTGGACCCGCTCTTCATCAACATCACCACCCACCACAGTGAGTTTGTCTACAAGGAGCTGGATGGCGGACTGATCGAGCGCAGCCGCATACGCCGCCGCCCGGGCACGATAGCCATCGCCGCCGCCATACAAAACAAGTATGGCATACCGGTCATGCCACACATCATCTGCAGCGGCACAACGGTGGAAAACATCGAGTATGAGTTGCTGGACCTGCAGTTTCTCGGCATAAGCAATCTGTTGCTCCTGCGCGGAGACAAGGCGCGCGAGGACCGCCACTTCACGCCGGCCGAAGGCGGACACGAGCACACGACGGACCTGATCCGTCAGGTGGTGAGCTTCAATGAGGGACGGTTTGCCGACGGGACGCCAATCAAGTGTCCCGGTCAGAAGTTTGACTTCGGCGTGGCCTGCTATCCGGAGAAACACGAGGAGGCGCCAAACCTCGAGATGGACATGGCCCGACTCAAGGAAAAGCAGGACCTCGGGGCAAGTTTTGCCGTGACACAACTGTTTTATGACAACAGCAAATACTTCGATTTTGTGGAACGTGCCCGCGCGATGGGTATCACCATCCCCATAATCCCCGGCATCAAACCGCTGGCCAAGCTGAGTCAGCTCACGGTCGTGCCGAAGACATTCCACTGTGACATCCCGCAGGCACTGGCCGAAGAGGCTGTCAAATGCCGCACGGACGAAGAGGCACGGCGGCTCGGCGTGGAATGGGCTGTGGAGCAGTGTCGCGATCTGTATGCCCACGGCGTCAACAACATACACTTCTATACCGTCTCGGCGGTCGACTCTGTCGTGGAGGTGGCGAAGAGGTTGTAGGGGAGCGAGCCCCACCACGAGGGCCCGGCCCCACCCCGGCCCTCCCCAAGGGGAGGGTGCCTACGAGATGAAGGAGATTTCTTTAAAATTCATACACTATACATTATAATATATAAGGTGACAGAAAACGGATGAAGTTCAGCGATGTGATAGGTCAGGAGGAAATCAAGGCACGTCTGATGCAGATGTGCGACGAGGACCGCATCCCCCACGCCATGATGTTCTGCGGACCGCGAGGCTGCGGAAAGATGGCGCTGGCTATGGCTTTCGCTTGCCATCTGTTGGAAAGAGATTTTCGAGGAGGAGTCATTCGAGGAGTGAGGAGTGTGGAGTGTGGAGACTTTCGAGGAGTGAGGAGTGAGGAGTGTGGAGTGAGAAATGCTTTAAGTGCAGAAGACTATTCTCACTCCTCCCTCCCCACTCCTCCCTCCTCGAATGAAAATCCCATGCTCGCCAACATGCGACATCCGGACCTGCACTTCACCTACCCTACCATCAAGTTGCCCTCGATGAGCAGCGACTACAAACCGGTCAGTGACGACTTCGCACGCGAGTGGCACGAAATGATCATGGACAGCCCTTACTTCACGATGGACAAGTGGATGAGGGCCATCGGGGCGGAAAACCAACAGGCCATCATCACCGCCGGCGAAAGCGATGCGCTGACGCACAAACTCAGCCTCGTGTCGAGTCAGGGCGGATATAAAGTGGCGGTCATCTGGCTGCCGGAACGCATGAACATCGAGTGCGCCAACAAGATGCTCAAACTGATTGAGGAACCACCCAGCCGGACGGTCTTCATCATGGTCAGCGACGAACCGGACCGACTGTTGGAAACGATACGCAGCCGCACGCAACGCATCGACATCAAGCGCATCGACGACGAGAGTATGGTCCACGGGCTCGTCGAGCACCGCGGTATGGGCGAAGAGGACGCACGACGCTTGGCACGCATGGCGGCCGGCGACTGGCTCAAAGCGATGGAGGCACTTGACGCGGGAGGTGAAAACGGACTGTTCCTCGACATGTTCCGCACACTGATGAGACTGGCTTACGCCCGCAACGTCAGGGACATGAAGAAGTGGAGCGAGACGATAGCGTCGTTCGGACGGGAGAAGCAGAAACGTTTTCTGGAGTATTTCCTGCGGATGGCACGCGAAAACTTCATGTACAACTTCGGCAATCCGCAACTGACATACATGACACGGGAAGAGGAGGAATTTGCCGTCAGATTCGCACGCTTCGTCAACGAAAAGAATATCCTGCAGATGAACGAGCTGGCCAACCGGGCCATACGCGACATCGGGCAGAACGCCAATGCGAAGATCGTATTCTTTGACATGGCCATGCAGATGATTGTGCTATTGCTGCAAAAATAGGCAGCGGACGCAGACAGCCCCACCGGATACCAAAAACAACAAATATACATACAACCACATAAAGCATCGCCCCACACGGCCCTCTCGCAAGGATTCGCGGGGTACATACATAGAGATTAATATGAACGACAAGGATTATAAAATATGCTGCGGCTGCGACCGCGGGCTGAGCAAAGAGGCCGTCGGACGGCAGGACAGGCAGCTGAACACGTACGACTGGCTGGCCGACGTGCCGGGCAATACGGACACGACGGACCTGGTGGAGGTGCAGTTTAAGCACACACGCAAGGGATATTACCACAACGTCAACAATCTGGAGCTGAAGAAGGGCGACATCGTGGCCGTCGAGGCAAACCCGGGCCACGACATCGGCGTGGTCACTCTCACCGGACGGTTGGTCAAGATGCAGCTGAAGAAGGCCAACCTGCGCTCGGCCGACGACATCAAGCGCGTCTACCGACTCGCCAGACCGGTCGACATGGACAAGTATCGGGAAGCCAAGGCCCGCGAGCATGAGACCATGATCGAAAGCCGACAGATAGCAAAGGACCTCGGGCTGAAAATGAAAATCGGAGACGTGGAGTATCAGGGTGACTGCAACAAAGCCATATTCTACTATATCGCGGACGAGCGCGTCGATTTCCGACAGCTCATCAAGGTGCTGGCCGACACCTTCCACGTGCGCATCGAGATGAAACAGATCGGTGCGCGGCAGGAGGCCGGACGCATCGGAGGCACGGGACCGTGCGGACGGGAATTGTGTTGCGCGACATGGATGAAGAACTTCAACAGCGTAAGCACCAACTCGGCACGCTTTCAGGACATTTCGCTCAACCCGCAGAAGCTGGCCGGAATGTGCGCCAAGTTGAAGTGCTGTCTCAACTATGAGGTGGACAGCTACGTCGAGGCGAGCCGCCGGCTGCCGAGCAAGGAGGTCATACTGCAGGCTCTCGACTGCGACTACTACCTGTTCAAGTCGGACATACTCGCCGGCATGATAACCTATTCGACGGACAAGAACATTGCCGCCAACCTCGAAGTCATCAGTGCGGAGCGCGCCAAGGCCATCATCGAGATGAACCGGCGCGGCGAAAAACCGGCTTCACTGCAGGATGACGGCAAGCGCAAGGAGCAGAATCGGCCAGCAGACTTGCTGGCTAATGGCGACATAACGCGATTTGACAAGGCCAGAAAGAAGAAGAGACAGGGTGGAAAAGGACCGCGACAAGCCGCGGGCGCACAACAACGACAGGGCGCAACGACACGCCGAGACAACCGGGCTGATGGTCCACAAGGCGGCGACGACACCGTTCAAGAGGGTACACGCCGTCCGGACAACCGCCAGCAGCAGACTAATCGGCCTGTTCCGGAGTCCGGACAGGCACACGACGGCAACGGACAGGAAGCCCGCAACAACCATCAGTCGCAACAACGGGGACGAAACGGACGGCGACCGGGAAACCGTCAGCCACGGAACAATCAGCAACAGGATGCGAAAGAATAGCTTTCCGATCATGATATCTTTGCTTACGGTTGCGGCGACACTGCTGTCGTGCAACCGTAAGACTGTTTATGACCATTATCAACCGCTCGCCCATGAGGAGTGGAACAAGGACGACACGCTGGTCTTCAACATAAAGCCGGTGGCACAAGGTGGTGTCTACAAGGAAGAGGTGGGACTGCGGACGACCGGCGCCTATCCGTTCACGGGGCTCAGCATGATTGTCGAACAGACCGTTCTGCCGGCCAAGGTGACACGCTGTGACACGCTACGTTGCCGTCTGGCAGGCGAAGACGGCAGCATAAAAGGACGCGGAGTGGGATGCTATCAGTATCGCTTTCATCTCACAAACGTCACTCTCGCCGACGGAGATTCGCTCAACGTGCGCATCCGCCACAACATGAGACGCGAAAACCTGCCCGGCATCACGGATGTGGGAATGAAAGTGAAGAGTGAAGAGTGAAGAACGAAGAAGTTGCTGCCGCCTTTCCAACTGCGATTGAATGGAATAACGAAGAGTGAAGAATGAAGAGTGAAGAAGTTGCTGCCGCCTTTCCAACTGCGATTGAATAACAGTTGGAAAGGCGGCAGCAACTTCTTCACTCTTCATTCTTCACTCTTCGTTTAACTTAGTTTCTTACCAAGTTCCTTCCCGCATCTATCCTCAGGAAGATGAAAAGAAGGAACGTGAAGCCCCATAGCGACGAACCGCCATAGCTGAAGAACGGCAACGGAATACCGATGACGGGCGTCAGACCGAGCACCATGCCCACATTGATAAACACATGAAACAGGAATATGGACAACACAGAATAGCCATAGACGCGGCCGAAACGGTAGGGTTGACGTTCGGCAAGATGTATCAGACGCAATATGAGGGCGAGAAAGAGTATCAGCACACCGGCCGAACCGAGGAAACCTTCCTCTTCACCGACGGTACAGAAGATGAAGTCGGTGTCCTGTTCGGGCACGAACTTAAGCTTGGTCTGCGTCCCATTGAGGAAGCCTTTGCCCTCCAGACCGCCTGAACCGATGGCTATCTCACTCTGATGGACGTTATATCCAGCTCCCGCAAGATCTTCTTCCAAACCCAACAGCACGTTTATCCGGACTCGCTGATGCGCTTCCAGCACGTTGTTAAGCACGTAGTCGGCCGAATAGAAGAACGCCATCGAACCCAAAGCAAAGGCTATTATGAAGTAATAATTGCGCAGACGGGTGGCCAACGCGCACCACAACAACATTCCAATCAGCAGCGCACTGAGCACCAACTGAACCCAGACGACATCAAACGGTATCACATATTCGGAGAAAAGGAGAAACAGCAGCGTGATACCGACGCAATAAAACAATATCCGCCACATCAGACGACGCTCGCGGCAGTAGACACTGACCATCACGGCGGTGAATATCTGGACAAACAAGAGCACCGTAAACTTGCCCACGGACGTGGGCGTATCCCAAAGCATCGTGTCCTCAAAACGTATGCCGACGACGAAATAGATGACTGCGGCAACGCCCGTGAAGAGGATGCTGCCGGGCATTCCCTCACGATAGAACATGAGGAAGAAGGCTAAGTAGACCAATGCCGAACCCGTCTCACGCTGCAATATGATGAACATCATAGGCGTAAGGATAATCAGCAGCGTGACGGCAAAGTGTTTCCAACGGTGTATGTTGTAGCCGTGGACGCTCATGAATTTGGCCAATGCCAACGCCGTGGCGAACTTGGCGAACTCTGCCGGCTGAAGACGCAACGGCCCGAGAACAAGCCACGAGCGCGAACCTTTAATCTGATGAGGATTGAATATCGTCACAAAAAGCAGTAACAGCAAGGCTGCATAGATGACGTAAGCGAACGTGTCGTACAGCCGGTCGTCCAACATGAGAAGCACGAAGCCGAGACATATCGACGTCCCAATCCACACAATCTGCATGCCCGAACGTGTGCCGAGACTGAATATGTCGGTATCGCCGTAGGTGTAGCTCGCTCCGCAGACGCTTATCCATCCGAAGGTGAGCAGGGCGAGATAGATGCCTATCGTCCACCAGTCAAGCGACCGGAGCACTCCGGGCTGTTTGTTACCTGATCCTTGTGTCATACGCAATACGTCTTTGCTGGAATTCCTCGGCCTTACGTTCCGACTCTTCCGATAGTTTTCCGTTGATATACTGTTCCATCATCAGCGAACCGAGCGGCACTCCGTAGTCGGCTCCCCAACCGCCGTTCTCCACATAGACGGCAATGGCAATCTTAGGATTGTCCTTCGGAGCGAAGCCCATGAAGACAGAGTGGTCGTGTCCGCGGTTCTGAGCCGTTCCGGTCTTGCCGCACACCTCATAGTCGGAGCGGTTGGCGGAACGGCACGTACCCTTGATGACAGCGCCGCGCATGCCTTCCACCACCGTCTCGTAAGCGCGGCGGCCGGCCATAGTGTAGTGGCGGCGGGTGTATGTCGTGTCGAGAGCCTCGCCCTCAATCTTTTTCACGACGTGAGGGACATAGTAGTAACCGCGGTTGGCGATGGTCGCACCGAGGTTGGCAATCTGCAGCGGCGTGGCATTGACCTCGCCCTGACCTATCGAAATACTGATGATGGTGAGTCCGTTCCATGACTTCCGATAGGCATCATCGTAGAAGTCGGCGTTGGGAATGAGACCGCGCTTCTCTCCCGGCAGGTCTATGCCGAGGCGATAACCGAAGCCCATGCTGACCATATAGTCGCGCCAACGGTTCATCGCGTTCTGTACACTGCCATACTTCTTTTTGTTTCCTATCATATAATATAAGCCCCAGCAGAAATATCCGTTGCACGACGTGGTGATGGCGCTCACCAACGGCAACGGCGAAGCATGGCCGTGACAGCCCACGTGGAGTCCCCTGAAACTGAAACCGTGGTTGCATGGGAATGACGTTGCGGGCGAAATGATGCCTTCGTTGAGGAAAGTCAGCGCTTGTGTGGTTTTGAATGTCGAGCCGGGAGGATAAAGTCCCATGATGCTGCGGTTGAGCAGAGGCTTCCATGAGTCGCGGACGAGCATGGAGTGGTTCTTGCTCCGCTGCCGTCCGACCATGATACGGGGGTCATAAGTCGGCGAAGACACCATGCAAAGCACCTCCCCCGTGGACGGTTCGATGGCCACGATGCTGCCTATCTTGCCCTCCATCAGCCGTTCGCCGAGTTCCTGAAGTTTGAGATCGATGCTGAGCGTGAGGTTCTTCCCCGCCACAGGTCGGCGATCGAAGGCACCGTTCTGATAGCTGCCCTGCACCCGGCCGTGGGCATCGCGCAAGAGAATCTGCATACCTTTCTCGCCTCTCAGCACCTTCTCATAGCTCCGTTCGACGCCCAACTTACCGATATAGTCGCCGGGCTGATAGTAGTCGTCCTCCTCAATGTCTGCCGGCGAGGCCTCGGCCATGTCTCCCAACACGTGAGCGGCACAGTTGTACTGATACTGCCGGATGCTGCGGCGCTGGATATAGAAGCCGGGAAAGCGGTAAATCTTCTCCTGAAACATGCTGAACTCCTTGTCCGAGAGCTGGCTCATGAACATCTGCTGCGTGAACGGCGAATAGCCCGGCGTGCGCTTTATCTTCTCCATGCGCTCGATGAAGAACTCGCGTGTTATGCCCAGCGCCTGACACAGTTCCGTCGTGTCCGTCCTTCCGCGGGCCTCGCGGTTGACGACCATGATGTCGTATGCCGGCTGGTTGTAGACAAGCAGTTTGCCGTTGCGGTCGGTTATGATGCCGCGCGAGGGATATTCTATCTTTTTGAGGAATGCGTTGGAGTCGGCGTTCTTCTTGTAGTCGTCACTCATGAGCTGAAGAAAGAACAGACGCACGATATAGACCAGCACGATAGCGATGGCCACTCCTCCGACGACAAAGCGTCTGTTCTCAAGTCCGTAGTCTTTCACTTCTTCCTGACGCTCTCTATGGTGAGTATAAGTATCAATGTCAGCAATGTGCTTCCGCCGATGCACCGGAGCCAGTGTGTCCAATGGAAGAAGCTGAACATCTCAAGCGAAAAGAAGCAGAGACAATACACCAGCACCAACACAGTGGCGTAGAAAGTGAACTTCGCGCCGCCGATGGAGCCTATCGAGGGAACAATATCCTCCGGAGCGTCACGCTGGATGAACAGCCCGAAGAAATACGGCTGTACGGCTCCGACGAGCGTAAGAGACGCCGAGGCTACACCGGGAGTGTTGGAAAACGCATCTACGGTCAGGCCGAGCAGAAAGCCCCACAACATTATGCCCCAACGGGGATAATCGTGCGGAAAGGTCAACATCATGTAGACATACAGCAACGGCGTGGCATAGCCGAACAGATGTATGCGGTTGAACACCAATGCTTGCACCAGACACAGTGCGACGGCACCGAGCAATCTCTTTATCAGATTGAGAGACATGGTTTCTTTTTTTAATGGCGGTAAGGTCCTTAAGGTATTTAAAGTCCTTAAGGTATTTAAGGACCTTTCTCAAATCATTTTGCAGTCTTCCCTTGCAGCGAGTCGCGGGCGGCCACCATGAGCTGTGAACGTTCGGCGATGGACTTGTCGTTGATGACATAGACGTCGCGCAGGTTGCCGAAATCCGTGGCCAACTGTATCTTCAGACGATACGAGAGTCCGTCACGTGAGTTGTAGACCTGCAATATCTTGCCCACGGCGACACCGCGGGGGAATATCGAGGAATAGCCGTTGGTCTCCACCCAGTCACCCAACTTGAAGTGGGCGTGTCGCGGGATGTCCTCCACGTATGCCGTCGAGGGGTCGCCCCCACTCCACGTCAGATAGCCGAAATAGCCGCGCTTGCGTATCGTACAGCTGATGCGCGAACGGACGTTCAGTACCGGCAGGACTATCGAATAGTGGTCGGAGGTCATGTAGACCACGCCTACAACACCTTGTCCGCAGGCCACACCCATATCCTTGGCTATGCCGTCGGCCCGTCCCTTGTCTATCGTGATCAGATTGTCCTCCCGGTCCAATGTGTTGGCGATAACCTTGGCCGGTGTCAGCCGATAGCTGTCCAGCGCTTCCATCTCCTCCCGCCTGGCGGCCACGGTGTCACCGGTGGCCTCGGCGTAGAGGCGGGAGAGCTGGCTGACCTGACGTTCGAGGTAGAAGTTGCGCAGGGTGAGGCTCTCGTTGATCTTGGTCAGCGAGAAAAACGACTCCACGGCGGAGTCCCATTCATATATCTTTCCGGTCATGGCATTGGCCGAAGTGACCCACACGCTACCCTGGTAGCTGTTGTACTGAAACAACAGCGCCATGCTGGCCAGCTCAAGGATGACGAAAAACATCCAATTGCTGTACTTCTTCAGAAAATATAAGAGGTTGCGCACTTGGCTCTTATCTCATCAGGAACGAGAAGCGGTCGACATTCTTCAGCGCGATGCCTGCGCCGCGGGCCACGCTGTGGAGCGGGTCTTCGGCTACATGGAACGGGATGTTGATCTTGTCCGTCAGTCGCTTGCTCAGTCCGCGCAGCAGCGCACCGCCGCCGCTCAGGTAGATTCCGTTCTTGACGATATCGGCGTAGATTTCCGGCGGAGTGTTCTCGAGAGCGGAGAGTACGGCGCTCTCTATCTTGGCTACGGTCTTGTCGAGACAGTGGGCTATCTCCTGATAGCACACGGGCACTTCCATCGGCAGGGCCGTGATGCGGTTGGGTCCGTGAACGACATAGTCGTCCGGAGCCTCGTCGCCGAGGTCTGTCAGCGCCGAACCGACGTGTATCTTGATGCGCTCGGCCATGCGCTCGCTGACCTTGACGTTGTGCTGGCGGCTCATGTACTCCTGGATGTCGGCCGTGAGGTCGTCGCCGGCTATGCGGATGGAGTTGTTGCAGACGATGCCGCCCAGAGAGATGACGGCAATCTCGGTCGAACCGCCGCCTATGTCGACAATCATGTTGCCCTCTGGCGCCTCGACGTCGATGCCGATACCGATGGCGGCGGCCATCGGTTCGAAGATCAGATAGACGTCGCGGCCGTCGGCATGCTCGGCGGAGTCACGCACGGCGCGCAGCTCGACTTCGGTCGAACCCGAGGGCACACCGATGACCATGCGCAGCGACGGCGAGAAGAGACGGTTGCCGGTGTGCACCATCTTGATAAGTCCGCGCATCATCTGCTCGCAAGCGGAGAAGTCAGCGATAACGCCGTCGCGCAGCGGTCGGATGGTACGTATGTTGTTGTTGGTCTTCTCATACATCAGTTTGGCTTTGCCGCCGACGGCAATCATCTTGTCCGTGCGACGGTCCAGCGCTACGACGGACGGCTCGTCGACCACGATCTTGTCATCACTGATGATAATGGTGTTGGCCGTTCCCAAGTCCATTGCTATCTCCTGGACAAACGAAAAAAATCCCATAATATTTAAAATGTTGAGTTACGAATGTTGAATGTTGAGTTGTCGGGCTGCGCCCGATTGTGAATTTAATAATTACGAATTACCCCTGCACCTCACAACGGGACGCCGACAAGTTTACGTCATCTGTCCCAAACATGACTCTATTACTATCTACCACGAAGAAGTGCCTGCGCAATAATTCGTAATTATTAAATTCATAATCGGGCTGCGCCCGACAACTCAACATTCAACACTCAAAATTCATAATTTATTTATTGAACCACGCGTGTATAGCCGTGTCGTAGTGGCTGCTCACTCCGAATGCGCGGGTCGCGAACATGCGACGGTCCTCGATGTCGGTCTCGGCGCCCTTCTTGTTGAGGATGTCGAGCAGCACGGCATATTCGGCCTTGCTCGGCACGATGACGACGTCCTTGAAGTTTTTCGCTCCGGCACGTATCAGCGAGATTCCGCCTATGTCGATCTTCTCGATGATGTCGGCGTCGGAAGCTCCGCTGGCCACGGTAGCCTCGAAAGGATAGAGGTCGACGATGACGAGGTCTATCTCCGGTATCTCATACTTTGCCATCTGCTCACGATCGCCCTCGTTGTCGCGGCGTCCGAGGATACCTCCGAACACTTTCGGGTGGAGCGTCTTCACACGTCCGCCGAGTATTGAGGGATAGGTCGTCACGTCTTCCACCTTGCCGCACTCGTAGCCCAGCGACTCGATGAAAGTCTGTGTTCCGCCTGTTGACAAAAATTTCACGCCCTCGGCGTTGAGCTTCGCGAGCAGCTCCTCCAGTCCGTCTTTGTGGAACACCGAGATGAGTGCAGTCTTGATTTTCTTTGTTTCAGCCATAATAATTTATTATAATCGATTATTCTATATTATTAAATATGAGGCTGCAAAGTTACAAAAAAGCACGGACAGCACAATATATTTTGCCGAAAAAACATCCGCCATTTCATATCAAATATGCATATTTTAATCTATATCATCCCTACCGGGCCATGACAGCGGGCATCACAAGCGGCATGGATTCAAGTCTGGAGTGTGACGCCGCTGTCTGGATTCCTCCTGAACATGCCGCCCCAAACTGTTAAAAACTCGGAATTATCATGACAAAAAGTCTTCATTTTAACATAAATTCCGCGCGAAGTTGTCCCTTGGGGCCAAATATTCGAGTTTTGCGCGTGCATCTTTTAGTCCCTGAGCCATAGCGCGTTACGACGGTTTTCATCGAAGTGTGCAATGATTCCGCCGTTTCCCGTCGAGCCGTAAGGCCCTTACGGCATTGCAACGGGGCCCCCGTTGCATCACAACGGCGTGCCCGTTGCAAGCTGGCGGCAGCCCCGTTGCGGACCAACGGGGCCCTTACGGCAGGACTGCGAAGTTTTTTCGGTCGGAAAATGACGGCCGAATGTCAAAATCGGGACAACGGTGCCGTTTTTTTGAAGCATTCCCGAAGTGTTAAATTTGTGATATTATCATGACAGAGGGGGCGCGGGTTCTAAATAAAACGCAAAGACCGCAAAGACGCGAAGACAATATTCAAGACGTGGCAGATAGATGTTTTCTTTGCGTCTTTGCGGTCTTTGCGTTTTATTTAGAATCCTCCTGTCATGCGCCGGAGGAAAACCGCCCGCGTTGCAAAGTGCGTTTGACATTTTGACAGATTAGCGGCCCGCAAACAGATATTTTAGCTTTTTTTACCCTCCAAAAGACTGAAAAATATCCGACAACGTTTGCGGTTGACGAATTAAAGCACTAACTTTGTGGTCAGAAAAAACAAAAGGTTTCTAATTAACATCAAAATATAAATTAATTATGGCAAGTTACAAATCACTGGGTCTTGTGAACACTAAAGACATGTTCAGCAGAGCCATCAACGGCGGTTACGCAATCCCCGCTTTCAACTTCAACAACATGGAGCAGCTCCAGGCCATCATCAAGGCTTCTTCCGAGCTGAAATCACCGGTCATCCTGCAGGTATCAAAGGGTGCGCGCAACTACGCCAACCAGACCCTCCTCCAGTATATGGCACAGGGTGCTGTCGAATACGCTAAGGAGCTGGGATGCAAACATCCAGAGGTCGTGCTCCATCTGGACCACGGCGACAGCTTCGAACTGTGCAAGAGCTGCGTCGACATGGGCTTCTCTTCAGTCATGATCGACGGCTCATCCCTGCCCTACGACGAAAACGTAGCCCTGACAAAGAAGGTCGTTGAATACGCACACGCTCACGACGTGACCGTAGAGGGCGAGCTCGGCGTGCTGGCCGGCGTTGAGGATGAGGTTGCCGCTGAAGAGTCTCACTACACAAAGCCTGAAGAGGTCATCGACTTCGTCACAAAGACAGGCGTGGACTCACTGGCCATCTCGATAGGAACGTCTCACGGAGCTTACAAGTTTAAGCCCGAGCAGTGCACACGCGACCCGAAGACAGGCCGTCTCGTTCCCCCGCCTCTCGCATTCGATATCCTCGACGAGATCATGAAGAAGCTTCCCGGATTCCCCATCGTGCTCCACGGCTCTTCTTCAGTACCCCAGGAGTATGTCGACATCATCAACCAGTACGGCGGCAAACTGCCCGATGCAGTCGGCATCCCGGAGGAGCAGCTCCGCAAGGCTGCCAAGAGCGCCGTATGCAAGATCAACATCGACTCTGACTCTCGTCTGGCCTTCACCGCTGCTGTCCGCAAGACTCTGGCCGAGAAGCCCGCTGAGTTTGACCCGCGCAAATACTGCGGCCCCGCTCGCGACCTCATGGAGGAGATGTACAAGCACAAGATTGTCAACGTCCTCGGCAGCGACAACAAGCTCGCCAACATGGAATAACAAACCAAAAAAGCTCTCCCGCAGGAGAGCTTTTTTGGTTTAATGAAGAACGAAGAATGAAGAGTGAAGAAGTTGCTGCCGCCGTTCTTAAGTGAAGAGTGAAGAATGAAGAGTGAAGAAGTTGCTGCCGCCGTTCCGACTGTTATTCAATCGCTGTTGGAACGGCGGCAGCAACTTCTTCACTCTTCATTCTTCACTCTTCACTTTTATTTCGGTTGTTCCGCCTCCAATCGGGCCACTCCTCCGGTGACGGGATTGAGCGTCAAATGGGTCGTGAAACGCTTATTGAAGAGTTCGCCACTGAGCAGTTCGGTATGTCCGAACTGTCCTGCCGTCACCTCATAGCTGCCCACGGGAGCATTGCCGCACGTGATGTCCACACGGATTTTGCCCGGGACGTTGACATAGATGCCGTCCTCGACGGGCTGCGCCTTCTTCTTTTTCTTGTCATCGCCGGTCTTGGCTGTCGCCGGAACACTGTGCAGGTCTGTCACGCTGATATAATATGGTGCGCCGGACAGGTCGTCTGCGTCAACGACACCGAGCTTGTCGGACAGACGGAACAAAACCTGACGGTTCACCTCGCTGTCCGGATAGTACACTAAGACATGCTCGGTGGTGTCCCGAACGGTCTTTCCGGCAAAGAGGCTGGTCAGCGCCCGGTCCTGAGTGGACAGTTGGTCCAGCATAATGCGCAGCTGCTCGCCATCCTTGGGCATAAAGTCAGCCTGCCCGCGGACGAGCTGATTCTTGCTGTCGCGTATCTCGTATATCTCAAGAGCGGTCAACTCGGCCATCTTCGCCGTACTGCCGGCCGCCAAAATCTCCTCATTCATGAACTGACGCGGATTGACCTGACGCGGTTTCGGCGCAGGAACAAACGCCTTCGGCTCCGCCGGCACTTTGGCGGTGGCATTGATTGCCATGAGCATACCGTCTTCGGCGAGCTGCATATTGGCCGTCGCATTCTTTGCGTTGAACTTCACCGAGAAGCATTTTGTCGTGTCCGCCACGCCAAACGGAGTCAATGTGACGCTGTTAACCCGATATTTCACCGACGCCTCCTGCGCCACATCCTTCAGCCGCAGATATCTCTCGGCATATTTGGCAAAGTCTCCCGGCGTATAGGTGGTCTTCTCCACCTGCACCACAACGCGCAAAGCCGTCTTAGGAAGGAAATAGACAGCACCCTCCGGAGTCACTCCCGGCTGATACTTGCTTATCTGAGTTTGGGCCGACGCCATGCTGACGAGCATGAACATCCCCGCTAAAAGGATTGTTTTCATATTGACTTTATGTAGATATTGTTATTCTGTTACTTGTCTGTTGTTACCTTTATTATATACATCCGACTCACTCGCGCAGTCTCGCGAAAGCCTTGGGGAGACATGCCACGATATCTCCCGCCGTGACACTCTCCTGCCCTAACTGCCCGGCAGCTATGTCGCCGGCGAGCCCGTGGAGATAGACGCCGAGCACACAAGCGTCCCGTCGGGCGTAACCGCGCGCCAACAAGGCGGTGATGATGCCCGTCAGGACATCTCCGCTGCCGGCCGTAGCCATGCCGGGATTGCCTGTCGGATTGAATGTCACGTGGCCGTCGGGGTGACACAAAGCCGTATAACGTCCCTTGATGATGATGTACGCATGCAGCTGTTCGGCCAGATGACGTGCCTTCGAGAGCCGTTCGTAGCTGTCGGCGGAATGTCCGTCGAGACGGTCGTATTCCTTCGGATGGGGCGTGAGGATGATTTCCTTGGGCAACTGCTGTATCCACGCCCGATGGTTGCCAAGGATGTTTATTGCGTCGGCGTCCGCCACGACAGGACACTGAGCCCTGCGGAGCTGCGCGATGAGGGCTATCGCCGTTGTCTCGGTCATGCCGAGGCCCGGCCCGATGCCCAGTGCGTCATAGTCTTCCGTGTCCACCGGCTCGGCAAAGACAGCCTCATCGACATCCGCTTGGAAGATGGCTTCGGGCACGGAGATTTGTGTTATGACGTTGTTGCAACGCGGCGAATGGAGCGTCACCTTGCCCGCGCCGGCCCGCAGACACGCCCTTGCTGCCAGCACGGCGGCTCCCGCCATACCGTAACTGCCGGCCACGAGCAGCGCGCTGCCCATCTGGCCCTTGTGTGCGAACTCCGGTCGGGGGCGGAGCATATTGCGGACCTCACTCTCCTCAACTATGTGATATTGCGCGTCGATGCTGTCCGTGCCCTCCTTGCTCAGCCGTATGTCCAAGACGCGGAGCTCGCCGACAAACAACTGGTTTTCGGCGAAAAGGAAGGAGAGCTTCTTGTGCTGAAGCGTGAGTGTCAGATCGGCGCGTATGATGTTGGCCCTTATGTTATAGGTGTTGTCCTCCGTCATCAGTCCGGAGGGCATGTCGATGCTCACCACGCGGCAGGGCGAGGCGTTGATGTACTTGACAAGCGAGGCGAAACCGCCCGCAAGAGGCTTGTTCAGCCCCGAACCGAAGAGTCCGTCGACGACCAGAGTCTCGGCCGTGAGCTGGGGCGGGTCAAACTCCTGCGTCACCTCGGTCAGCTGCTTCAGGCTGCGGCACTCCTTGAGACGTGCCTTGTTGACCGCGCAGTCGTCCGAAAGATGGCCGGAAATATTGAAGAGATAGGCCGTCACGGCATATCCCTCTTCAGCCAGCAGACGTGCCACGGCAAGCGCGTCGCCGCCGTTGTTGCCCGGACCGGCAAAGACCACCATCGGCGTATCATTGTGCCAACGGTCCGTGATGACACATGTGATAGCCTTGGCCGCACGCTCCATCAATTCGACCGATTTGATGGGCTCGTGCTCTATGGTATATTTGTCAAGCTCACGTATCTGAGCGCTCGTGAAAATCTTCATACGGCAAAAATACAAAATTAATACTATTCAATGACTATTCTTTGACGGATTTTTACTAATTTTGCCGCAAATATTAAGTTTTTAGTACCATGAGCATAGTCAAAATCAAGGACAAAGTGTTTGAAACATCCATTTCCGAGGCCGAGATCAAGCAGAGGGTGAAAGCCGTCGCGGAGGAGATAAACCGCGACATGGCGGGACGCAACCCGCTTTTGCTCGCCGTCCTCAACGGCTCGTTCATCTTTGCCGCCGACCTCATGCGCGAGTTGACCATCCCTTGCGAGATCTCCTTCGTCAAGTTGGCATCCTATCAGGGAACGACATCGACGGGAAAAATCAAAGAAGTGTTCGGTATCAACGAGGACCTGACCGACCGCGACGTCATCATCGTAGAGGACATCGTCGAAAGCGGACTGACCATGAAGCGCATGATCGAGAGCCTCGGCACGAGAAATCCGGCGTCGGTGAGCATCTGTACGTTGCTGCTCAAACCGGAACGGCTGAAGACCCAGCTCGACATCAAGTATGTCGCGTTCAAGATACCCAACGACTTCATCCTCGGATACGGACTTGATTACGACCAGCAGGGCCGCAATCTGCGGGACATCTACACGCTGAAAGAATGACGACCGACGCCCGACGGACAAAAGACTAAGACTCTTCAATAGAACTTTTAAGGTAAAACATACATACAGCAATGAAGAATATTGTGATATTCGGTGCCCCCGGTTCAGGAAAGGGGACACAAAGCGAACTGATCATCAAGAACTACGGGCTCGGCCACATCTCTACCGGCGACGTGCTTCGCAGCGAGATCAAGAAAGGAACGGAATTAGGAAAGACGGCTGCTTCGTTCATCGACAAGGGCCAACTCATCCCCGACGACCTGATGATAGACATCCTCGCCGGCGTCTACGACAGCTTCGGACCGGACCACAAGGGTGTCATCTTCGACGGGTTCCCCCGCACCATACCGCAGGCCGACGCCCTCAAGGCGATGCTCGCCAAGCGCGGCCACAAGATTGCGGCCATGATCGAGCTTGACGTTCCGGAGGAAGAGCTGATGACGCGGCTCATCAACCGAGGCAAGGAGAGCGGCCGTTCGGACGACAACGAGGAGACAATCAGGAAGCGCCTCGACGTCTACCACAACCAGACGGCGCCGCTCATCGACTGGTATAAGGCCGACGGCACCCATCACCACATCGACGGCCACGGCGCGCTGGACCGCATCTTCGGTGACATCGCCGCCGTGATTGACAACGTCTGAGACTGTTACGGTCACAAGAAGCGACCGTAAGACATACTACAAAAGGGACACGGAGGTGTGGAGACCGCAGGATCTTTCCTTTCTCCATGTCCCTTTCTTTTTTTAAGCAAGTGAACAATATCCGTCCATACAACCAAAACGCAAAGGCCGCAAAGGCGCAAAGACACTGTTCGTATAGCCTGTTCTATACCGATAAGACTTTGCGGCTTTGCGGCCTTTGCGTTTCGGTTGTATAGACAAACTGCAATGGTCCAAACTTATATACACCAATAAAAAGAAATATGGCAAAGAAACAATTTCACCGTCATCTCGAGACGAAGGGTCTGCCGCTCTACTGGATTCTCCTCGTCTATCTCGTCGTGGGATACTTCTACCCCATCATCGGCTGGCTGGCCCTCATCTGCATGATTGCTCCCGTAGCGTTTGCCGTGCGCCGGGGCCGCTGGTGGTGCGGCAATGCGTGTCCGCGGGGCAGCCTCTACGACCGTCTGCTCTCACGCTACTCTCCCCACAGACCGATACCGAAGTTCGTCCGGACGTTCGGTTTCCGCCTGTTCATGGTGATGTTCATCTTCACGATGTTCGGCGTACAGATGTATTTCGCCTGGGGCGACTGGTCGGCGATGGGCAAGGTCTTCTGGAACATCATTCTCCTGACGACCATCGTCGGCGTCACGCTGTCGTTCATCTATGCCCCGCGCACGTGGTGTTCGTTCTGTCCGATGGGCACGCTGTCGTCGTGGGTGACCCCACGGAGCGGCCGTCTGCCCGAAAACTACCGTCGGATAAAGGTCAGCGCGACATGCCAGATGAAGTGCAAGAGCTGTGCCCGCGTCTGCCCGATGCAACTGACTCCCTACGACAGCCGCGGACAGGAGGAGGGCTATCTCCATCCGGACTGCATAAAATGTGGCAAATGTGTCGTGGCCTGCCCCATAAAGATAATGTCGCTGAACGGCAAAAAGGATTAAGCGAAGATCACGGCCTTGACTTGCCGTGTCATATATATTTACAAAACACACGCCGCCGAAATGTCCGGAAATCGGGATTTCGGCGGCTTTTTTTGCTCCGTAAGGCCCTTACGGCACGTCAAGAAGCTCCCTCTGACTCCCCCAAAGTGGGAGCTTGGGATGCCGGGAGGGCCCCGCGGCTCTTCATTTCTGAAAAAGTTGACGAGTTTTTGATTGCTGTTTTGGAGTCAAAAAGAGGGTTTTGTCGAGCAACGGGGCCCTTATTGCATCGCAACGAGCACGCCGTCATGTTGCAACGGGGCCGCCGTTGCAGAGCAATAGCAGCCCCGTTGCAAGGCAATAAGGCCGCCGCGGGGCCCCACCCCGGCCCTCCCCAAGAGGAGGGAGAGCTGACGCCATTCATAAATACCTGTCTGCCAGTAGTTTGCAAAAACGGTCGTTTTTTACCCGAAAAAACCGCGCGATTTTGACCTTCGCGAGATTTGAAAATTTGGGAGCGTGGCCGAAAAATTTTGGAAAGTACCCCTGAATTTTGCGGTAAAATTCAGAAAAAAGAAGACAAATGAGGGTGTCGCAAAACTCGCATAAAGATAAATCAAAGCAGGGACCCTACTATCGCACATAGCGCATGCCCTTGGCTACATTGTGGGCCGTCTGCTCGTCGGTGAGCATGGCCAACAGGCGGTAGGCGTAAGGGAACGTGGCTGCAGGACCTTCGCCGGTGGTGATATTGCCGTCGGTTGTGACTGGTTCGCCGGTATAGGTCGCACCGGTCATACGGTCCTCAAAACCGGGATAGCACGTCGCGCGACGACCTTCGAGCAGCCCGAGCGAACCGAGCACCATCGGTGCGGCACAGATTGCGGCGATATGACGGCCGGCGGCATTGTGACGCACGAGCAGGTCGCGGAGTTCCTCACACTCGTTCAGGTTTTCCGCTCCGGGCATGCCGCCGGGCAACATCAGCAGGTCAGCATCCTCATAGTCGGACTCATCGAAGAACATGTCCGCCTTGACTATGACGCCATGAGATGACTCTACGGCTTTCAGACATGATATACTCACGGTATTGACTTCAACTCCGCCACGGCGGAGGATGTCCAAAGCGCCCAACGCCTCGATGTCCTCGAAGCCGTTGGCAAGAAACAGATAAACTTTTGGCATAGGTTTTATTATTTTGTTTTTTGTTTGGGGAGTTAGAGAAGTTTGGGAAGCGATAACTCCTCTAACTCCCCAAACTCCTTTAACTCCTCTAACTCCTCTAACTCCTTAATTACTTAACTCCTCCTTATACATCCTCACCGTCTCACGCAACCCCATGTAGATGGCGTCGCAGATGAGGGCGTGGCCGATGCTCACCTCGTCCACCCAAGGGATGCAGCGATGGAAGTAGTGGAGATTTTGGAGGCTGAGGTCATGGCCGGCGTTGAGTCCCAATCCCTGACGGCGGGCCTCTTCGGCGGCGGCAATGAACGGGGCGATGGCAGCCTCACGGTCGGCGGCATAGCCGGAAGCGTAGGGCTCGGTGTAGAGTTCGACGCGGTCGGCGCCACACTCGCGGGCTCCCGCCACCATCGCGGGATCGGCATCGACAAAGATGGACGTGCGTATGCCCGCCTCGCGGAAACGGGCGACGGTGTCGGTCAGAAACGTGCGGTTGGCGACGGTGTCCCAACCGTGGTTGGACGTCAGCTGGTCGGCGGCATCGGGGACGAGCGTCACCTGTGTGGGACGGACCTGGAGAACGAGGTCGATATAGGAGGGGATGGGATTGCCCTCGATGTTCAGTTCGGTGGTGATGTGGCTGCGGATGTCGCGCACGTCCTGATAGCGTATGTGGCGCTCGTCGGGACGCGGATGGACGGTGATGCCTTCGGCACCGAACATCTCGCAGTCGAGAGCTGTCCGAAGTACGTCGGGATTGTTGCCGCCACGCGCATTGCGCAGAGTGGCGACCTTATTGATGTTTACGCTTAATTTGGTCATTTCTCCTTAATTTCGGTCTGTTTCTGTTATGTTCTCGTCAAAAATACGTAAATTTGCAGACATCATCACCTGCCGCGACAACGCTACCGCTTCCGAAATGCACGGAAAGAACGGCGCGACAAGGGGTGGCTGCTGCGTGCAAAGGTAATGAATGTTTACCAAACAACGGCACACGCACGGCTAAAGATATATAAAAACATGGATTTTTATGACATCACGGAAACTTGATTTCGCCATTTTCGGGAATACTTTTCAGACAAAAAAGTCGACCGCCATACGCGATGTGCTCGCCTCACTGGCCGCCCACGGAGCGGGAGTGGCCATCGACCGCGACTACCACGACTTTCTCGTCGGCGAGGGATTCATCGGCGAGGGACAGGCCACGGTGTTCGACGGCAACGCTTTCGAGGCTGACTTTGTCGTCTCGATGGGCGGCGACGGTACGTTCCTGAAAGCTGCCGCCCGCGTAGGGACAAAAGACATACCCGTCATCGGTGTCAACATGGGACGCCTGGGTTTTCTGGCCGATGTCGGACCGAGCGAATTTGACGACACCATCGACGCGCTCTACCGCGGACGTTACACCATCGAAAACCGCGTTGTCATCAAGGTCGAAACCGACGGCGAACCGCTCGCAGGATGCGACTGCGCACTGAACGACGTGGCCATCCTGAAGCGGGACAACGCCTCGATGATCTCCATCCACACAAGTGTCAACGGCGAATATGTCACCACGTTTCAGGCGGACGGGCTGGTGGTGAGCACGCCGACAGGCTCGACAGCCTACTCGCTGTCCAACGGCGGACCAATCATCGTCCCGGGAACACACGTGCTGGCCCTGACGGCTGTCGCACCGCACAGTCTGAACATCCGACCCATCGTCATCTCGGACGAATCGGAGATAACACTGGCGGTAGAGAGCCGCAGCCACAACTTTCTCGTGGCCGTGGACGGACGGTCGGAAAAGTGCTGCGACGTGACGCGGCTGACGCTCCGCAAGGCACCATACAGCGCGAAAATCGTCAAGCGCAGCGGCACGCGCTACTTCGACACTCTGCGGCACAAGATGATGTGGGGTAAGGATGTGAGACTTTAAAGACCTTAAAGTCCTTAAGGACCTTAAGGACCTTAAAGCCCTTAAAGACCTCAAAACCCTCAAAGCCCTCAAAGCCCTTTTCAAAGAACTATGCTCTCAAGACTATTCCATAAGAAAGAAGAGAAATATCCGGCAAAGGTCATCATGCGATGGCTATGGCAGGCGTGGCGCGGCAACAGGAGTCAGGCTCTGCTCAACGTGCTCCTCGGGCTGGCTGACGTGGCCGTCAGTCTCGGTTCGGTGTGGGCCATACAGCGTGCGATAGACACTGCTGCCGGTACACGTCAAGGGTCACTGTGGATGGCGGTGGGCGTGATGGCCGCTCTGATAGCGTGCGAATTTGCCATATCCATCGGACGGGTATGGGTGAAAAACATTCTCGGCATCCGCGCACAAAACCGCATGCAGTGGCGCATGATGGACCGGCTGCTGTCGTCGGAGTGGCGGGGACGCGAGAAGTATCATAGCGGCGACATCGTCAACCGATTGGAGCAGGACACGGCGACAGTGGTGACGTTTCTGACGGAGACATTGCCGGGAGCTCTCTCCGTGGTCACGATGTTCGTCGGAGCGTTCCTCTATCTGATGAACATGGACACCGTGCTGGCCATCATCACCGTGGCCATTCTCCCGCTGTTCATCATTCTAAGCCGCGTCTACGTCGCTCGCATGAGAAAGTTCACCCGTATGGTGCGCTCGTGCGACAGCCGCGTGCAGAGCATCCTTCAGGAAACCGTGCAACATCGCATGGTGGTCAAGACACTGGAGTGCGGCGGGAGCATGCTCGGACGGCTCGGTGACAGCCACACGGCGCTGAGGACGCACGTCCGCAAACGCACGGAGTTTTCGGTCGTATCCAATCTCATCCTCAACACGGGCTTCTCGCTCGGCTATCTCGTGGCTTTCCTCTGGAGCGCGCTGCGGCTCTATCACCATACTATCACGTTCGGAGCGATGACGGCCTTTCTGCAGCTGGTCTACCGCATACAGGGGCCGGCCCGCGATCTCATGCGGTTGGCTCCGGCGTTCGTGGCGGTATTCACTGCGGCCGAGAGACTCATGGAACTGGAGGACATGCCGCAGGAGGAGCAGGGACGGAGGATAAGGCTGGACGGTCCTTGCGGAGTGAGACTGACGGATGTGAGCTACACCTACGACGGTGGCAGCAGACGGATTGTCGACCGGCTGACGTTCGACTTCCCGCCGGGCAGCTGCACCGCCATACTGGGTGAAACGGGAGCGGGCAAGACGACTCTCGTCCGCATCATTCTCGCGCTGATCAGACCGCAGAAGGGACGCGCCGAAATCTACGACGCATCCGGTGCCCACGACATTTCACCACTGACAAGGTGCAACTTCGTATATGTTCCGCAGGGCAACACGCTCCTCAGCGGAACAATACGCGACAATCTGCTGCTCGGGAACCCCAAGGCGACGGACGACGACATGCGACGGGCGCTGCAGACGGCTTGCGCCGACTTTGTCTTCGACATGCCCGAGGGACTCGACACGGTGACATCGGAGACCGGCGGCGGGCTCAGCGAGGGACAGGCCCAACGCATCGCCATCGCACGAGGACTGCTCCGGGACCGTGCCGTCATGCTGTTTGACGAGGCCACCAGCGCTCTCGACATGGAGACGGAGCGGCTACTGCTGCACAACATCCTGAACGCAAAGGACAAGACGGTCATCTTCATCACCCACCGTCCGGCCGTGGTGGACTATTGCGACCGCGTGCTGAAAGTCGGGAAAGAGATGTCCTAATGTATGAAGGAAGAATTTTTGAGTTTGCTTTATGTCCGGTCAGGGGTCCATTCATACCTGACCGGACTTGTTTTATAAAGCCACATCGGCAAGTATTCCTTTCAGAAGATAAGTCGCATTCTGATTACGCGCCACGCCGGGCGTAATCTTATAGGTATATGTAATCTCGTCTGAAAGGCGTATTTCAAAGCAAAAGTTATGAAAACGGGCGGTTTCATCGGTGTCCGTGCCGCTTCGCCGGTCTGCCATTCGGGACAGCTCGAGGTCGTGGGTGGCTATCACTCCGCTCACGGGAAGACGCGAAATGGACTCGAGGAACATCCTCGAACCGTTCAGTTTGTCCAACGAATTGGTGCCCTTGAGTATCTCGTCGAGGATAATGAGGGTGCGACGGTGGCTGCGGCAATGGCCGATGAGTTGGCGGAGACGGAGCAATTCGGCATTGAAATAACTGATGCCATGAGCCAGATCGTCACTCGTCCGCATACTGGAGAACAGCGAGAACAGCGAGACACGGAGATTGTCGGCAAACACCGGCATACCGTTCATGGCCAAAATATAGTTCACACCGAGCGAACGGAGGAACGTGCTCTTGCCTGCCATGTTTGCCCCGGTCACTATATAATAATGTGAGTCGGCAATCGTGAAGTCGTTGCGCACGGCCCGCGCGCCAAGGAAAGGATGCCAAAGGCCGTGTGCTTCGTAAACAATTTCGATGGAATCGACGATTTCCGCACGTTCCGCCGCAGGCTCGTTATATCGGAATGTGGCCATCGAGACGAGCGCGTCGACCATGCTCACCTCGTCTATCCACTCTCCGATGCAGTCAACATAGTGCTTCTGCCATCGCCGGAAACGTCTGACAAGGAACACGTCGCTGAGAAAAAGGGCGTCGAAGAATATCAGTCCGAGCACATTGCCGCGCCTGTCGAGACCGTCAAGGATGTGCCGCAAATCGTCAAAAGCGTCGATGGAATGGCGTAAATCAGTGGTCATAGTGCTCAGAAGATGGGACGATGATACCGCAGCAGTGGTCGAATGACGTCCTATTGTCTCTACCAATTCGCCATAAGCACGCATCTCTTTGTGAAGCCTGCTGGCGGAAGAGGCAATCTTCTTCAATGGCCCGGTGCTGAGCATAAGTGCCACGAAAAGGTTTACAGTACCCCAAAGCACGGGCAATCCCGATGGAATGGACGTAAAAAAGCAAAGAAGCAAAGTTGTGAAGAAGCCGGCAATCAAACCCCATGAGACGACAAGAGCAACGTTGGAATGGGCAAATCCGGGCATTTCCAACGTTTTCACAACTCGCAACGCCGACTTAACCGATGCGGTGTCAATCTGCCGGCGAACACCATTTGCGACAAATTCCGTGCGCAACTGCTCCATCTCGGCTAAAGCATCGACGGCTTCGCGCTGCCGTTCTATCGCCTCATGCTGTTGCTTCAAAGTATCAACGAGCTTCACCTGAGCCTCATCCGCATCGATGAAACCGCCATTTTTTGCATCACTACGCTCTTGAGGAAGTGTCGACAACATTGCCGCAAGGCGGTCACTTCCACCCGATGTTACGGTTCGATTGATACGATGATAAAGCGATTGTGGCCCGAAGATGTCCATATCATAAGCAAACGGATGAGCCGGATCGGCATAATTGCGTCCATCATCAAATGCGGAAAAGTCCCCGGAAAGATACTTCAGTTCATTCTCATAGACGCTACACAAGTCTGTCAGACGGTCCACACGTTCGCAACCGCGAACGTCCATGCGCCTTGCAACGATATATCCGGCCGCCATGAACGCGCCGAAACACAGCCACAACCACCCGCCGTAAACGGTATAAGCCGCCACCGAGGCTACCGCAGCAATGAAAGTGGCCAGCTCTGCAACTACACACATACGGTTGCGACGCTTCAATCGGGATATATCGGACTTGAGAGAAGCGGCCCGACCGCTATAAAACGCATTGAGATTGTCTCCGCTTTTGCACATATACAGATTTTAATGAAAGGTCAAAGGATGTCATTTCCCTTTAGCAATATAGTTCTTTTCCGATTTAATGGAAACACCTTTACCCGTCTTTGTGAACGTGACGAGATCCATGCGAACGGCATGATTGGCATGATCAAACAACTTCCCGGGGTCAAAATGCCGGCCGTTGATGCGACATTCGAAATGCAGATGTTCCGTTGTGGCACGTCCGGTACGGCCTGTCAAAGCTATAACCTGCCCCGCCTTGACATAGTCTCCGACCTTGACGAGATTCTTGGAGTTATGGCTGTAAAGCGTCTCGATGCCGTTGGGATGCTTTATAACGATGCACTTTCCGTAACCATGATAGACCTGCGACATCGTCACGACACCGTCAAAGGCCGCCACAATATTGTCATTGGGACGTGTTTTGAGGTCAACTCCGGTATGTCTGCGCCCTCCGCGGCTTCCGTATGGGCTTATGACCTTGGCTCCGGCAAGCGGATAACACCACTCTCCGGCATTGAGATTGGCCAAATTGAGCGAGAATTTACTCTTTCCGGCAAACGGATCAGCCTTTGCCGCTGCTATCGCCAGAGCCTTGACATCGTGCTCCTCACGCACCACGCTGATGTCGACATGAAACCCGGACTTCCTGAATTGCAGGGTCTGTTGGAGCAGACGGTGGCTATTGAGACTCACAATGATTTCCGGATTGATGCGCCCGCCGTTGACCATGATGGCGAAAGTACAATACACCAATCCTCCTTTGCCGCCCACAATGGCCACTGTCTGGCCTGCTTTCACACGGTCGCCGACTGCGACGAGGTTCTGGGCGTTGTGTCCGTAAACCGTTTCGAGGCCATTGTCATGGCGCACAACGACGACATTGCCAAGCGTCGGATGGCTCTTGGCAATACGGACGGTACCGGAAAACATGGATTTCACAGCGTCACCGCGTGTCGTGGCAATCTCAAGATAGTCATCCTTGGCTTTCCGCGCCTTGCCAACCGGCAATGGGAAACAATAGTCGGAAACACCGAAACCGGCGAAATCGACTGAGAAGGCATCGGAACGGTCAAACAATCCGGGTGTCTCAATGTTTATCTTCTGCTTCTCAAGCAGCGTAAAGTCATCCTTGGCAGCAACGCCCATCGCCGCAAGGACGGCCACAAACAGCAAAAAATATCTCAGTCTCATCGGTTCGTAATAATATAATGTATTCGTTATCGGTTGTCTTTTATCATAATTCCGCTGAATATTCGCCCGGAAGAAACACCCAAACGGCGTGCCGAAAAGTATTCATCGGAATGAAAATAAGTGCACACTCCCACTGTATCAATCGCATCGGAGCGCAGTCCTGAGTGTTCGAGTTGCATGCGGTTGCAAGTCCACAAATCAATATGCCACTTGTCGTAACGACGACTTATTGCCTCCATATCAAATCCGGCGTCGCGGAATGTATCGTAAACTTCGTCGCCAACTTCAAATGCCTGCAACGAAATGCCGGGACCGATGACCGCACGCAGATGTTCCGGATGGCTACCGAAGCGATCCCGCATTGCCAAGACAGCCCGCTCGACAATCCGTCCGACGGTTCCACGCCATCCTGCATGCACCGCGCAACAGGCGTGCCGGACCTCATCATAGAGCAGCACGGGGATGCAATCGGCCGTCGACACGCCGATGCAGACGCCGGGGATGTCGGTCATCAATGCGTCAACTCCATCGATAGCGGCATCCCGCCGGCTGCTGTCAGCCACAGCAAGAAAGTCCTCCGACACTTCTAACACGGCCGTTCCGTGCGTCTGATGGGGAATGACAAGCCGGTCGTCGGACACAAGGCCGAGTTCTTCGCAAAGCAGACGGCGGTTCCGTCCGACCGTCACAGGGTCGTCACCGCACCAACGGTTGACGTTGAAACCGCCATAACGCCCCGTTCCATATCCGCCGCGGCGCGTACTGCTGAACGCAACCACACCCGGCGCCACGTCATAATACGTAAGTACAGGCTTAAGTACGGTATTGGCCACGGGATCATTCATCCCCTTCTTCCTCCTCGTACTCGAAGTCTTCTATGTCTTCTATGTCCTCGATTTCAATATCGTCGTCGTCAAGATACTCGATTTCGTCCTCGCCCTCAGCCTGCAGTTCGGCCGCAAAACGGCTCATGTCCTTGTCACGGTGGACGATGTTTTCGCTGGCGATGATACCCTGAATCTTGTTGCTCTCACTGTTCAGCTCGCGCCAAAGCACGTCCTTCAGCTCATTGAGGCCCGTGCCCGCCACGGCCGAGATGAACACAACGGGCAGATCGTCGGGCAAAGTCTCGCGCAACATCTCTATCAGTTCGTCGTCCAAGAGGTCGCATTTGGTTACAGCCAGCACCCGGTGCTTGTCCAGCATCTCGGGGTTGAAGTTGCTCAACTCGTTAAGCAGTATCTCATATTCGCGCTTGATATCATCCGTATCGCCGGGCACCATAAACAACAGGAGCGAGTTGCGTTCGATATGGCGCAGGAAGCGCAGTCCGAGACCGCGGCCCTCACTGGCGCCCTCGATGATACCGGGGATGTCAGCCATGACAAATGACTGTCTGTCGCGGTATCCGACGATGCCCAACGAAGGCTCCAACGTGGTGAAAGGATAGTTGGCTATCTTCGGCCGGGCACTGGAGAGAGACGACAACAAGGTCGACTTGCCGGCATTTGGGAATCCCACCAGACCGACGTCGGCCAGCAATTTCAGTTCCAGTACGATAGTCATCTCCTGCATCGGTTCGCCCGGTTGGGCGTAGCGAGGCGCCTGATTGGTGGCCGAACGGAACTGGAAGTTGCCCAATCCTCCGCGGCCGCCCTTAAGCAGCAGCACCTCCTGACCGTCGTAGGTCACGTCGCAGACATACTTTCCCGTCTCTGCGTTATACACTACCGTGCCGCACGGCACATCTATATATACATCCTTGCCGTTTGTTCCGTGACATTTGTCACGTCCGCCGTTGCCACCATGCTCAGCTTTGACGTGGCGTTCATATTTAAGATGGAGCAGTGTCCAGTAGTTGTGGTTTCCACGCAGATAGACGCTGCCGCCGTTACCACCGTCACCGCCGTCCGGTCCGCCGTTTGGGTTATACTTCACATGGCGCAAGTGCATTGATCCACGACCGCCCTTTCCCGAGCGGCAGTATATCTTGACATAATCTACGAAATTGGATTCAGGCATGTTTCTTTTTTTAGGATTTAAAGGAGTTAGAGGAAGTTATCGCTCCCTGCGGTCGCTCAGGAGTTAAAGACAATACTCTTCTTTGCATCAAACACTTTTCTTTGCATCAAGTATTCTTCTTTGCACTAATATCCCAAGCCGACTTTTTACGTTATCTCTTAAACGATTTTCATGCTGTGACGGACTTTCCAATCCACCACAGCATGAATATCCATAAGCCGTACTTATATATAATTAATGTGTAGGCGTCCTATGCGACAAACATTCGCGGCGTTCTCCGACGGTCAGACGCCACACTATCAGTTGTACTTCAATATCTGACCCGGCATCAGGCGCATCTTCTTTCCGATGCGGTTGAGCTTGCAGAGAGCGTCGATGGTCGTACCGCGCTTACGCGCAATGCTCGACAGCGTCTCGCCGGACTTAACCTTGTGGAAACGGACATTCTTGGCGTATGTCGCTGCCGGAGCCGCCGTAGCCAATTCAACGTCATCACCGTCACCGGAGGTATATTTGTTTCCGACGCCACGCAGACGGTTTGCTGCCACCGACTCATGCTCGTATGAATTGCGACGGAACATGTAGTAGTCGTCCACGACGTCCTGATTGCGGAAGTCAAACATCAACGCCGGATTGAGGGCCACACCGCAAAGACGTGTCTCAAAGTGCAGATGCGAACCCGTACTGCGTCCCGTGTTGCCACCCAGACCGATTGGCTCACCTGCGCGCACTTCCTGATCCTCCGTCACGAGCTGCTTCGACATGTGTCCGTAGATAGTCTCGAGACCGTTGTAGTGGCGGATGACTACATACTTACCATATCCGCGGGCTTCATATCTCACGATGCGCACCTTGCCGCTGAATGCGGCGCGGATGGTGTCACCGATATACACCTTGATGTCCAGACCCTTGTGCTGGCGTCCCCAGCGTGCGCCGAAGTTGGACGTGAGCACGCGACTTTCCGTCGGCATGCAGAAACCGCGCAGGTCGATGCGGAACGAGTCCGGCAGCGCTGTGGCACGGTGAGCGTATTTATTCTCCCACTCGTCGTAGAGATCGGCGGCGGGCGAGTCAAACTGTTCTATCTGTATCAAGCGGCTGAGGGCCACGGAGTCCACCGCTTTCATCTTCTTGTCTATCGGAGCCTGACGTGCCAAGAGATCCTGTCCTGCAACCGGGAGCGATGCCAATGACACGAACGTCAATATTGCTAATGTTTTCAGTTTCTTAAATATCATTACAATAGGTTGTTTTAGAACAATGGCAAAAGCCATGCGTTATCGGTAACGGTGCTCACAAATAATTACAATCCAATTATAATATGATGCGCCGTTTGTAATATGAACGTTGCAAAGATATGAAATATTTTATAAATAAGAGCTCTGTTAACACGTTTTATGTGTATTTTAACACTTCAGCTTATGATATGGCAGCCCAATTAATATCCGTTTTCTTTAATTCTCTTAACCTGTTCCACAGCACGGCATATTCCTCCTTCTTGCACTCCGGGTCGTCCTCAATGATGCGTTGGGCCTCGTCGCGTGCCATCTGCACGAGCTGCCCGTCACGCGCGATGTCGGCTATCTTGAGGTCAAAGGCCATGCCGCTCTGCTGCGTTCCCTCGAGGTCGCCGGGGCCGCGGAGCTTCAGGTCGGCCTCCGCGATGCGGAAACCGTCGTTCGTGTCGCACATGATGTCTATGCGCTTGCGTGTCTCCTCACTCAACTGATAGGGCGTCACAAGGATACAGTACGACTGGTCGGCACCGCGCCCCACCCTGCCCCTCAGCTGGTGGAGCTGTGAGAGTCCGAAGCGCTGGGCGTCGAGGATGACCATCACCGAGGCGTTGGGCACGTTGACCCCGACCTCTATCACTGTCGTGGCCACCAATATCTGGGTCTCGCCGCTCACGAAGCGCTGCATCTCCGCCTCCTTTTCCGCGGGCTTCATGCGTCCGTGGACCTTGCTCATGCGAAAATCCGGAAAGACCTGACGCAGCATCTCATATCCGTCTTCGAGATTTTTCAGGTCAATCTTCTCGCTCTCTTCTATCAGAGGAAAGACGATATAGACCTGACGCCCCTGCCCTATCTGCCGGCGTATGCCGTCGTAGAGGCTCGGCATGCGGCTGTCGAAGACATGGCTTGTCACGATGGGCTTACGTCCGGGCGGCAGCTCGTCGATGACACTGACGTCGAGATCGCCATAGAGGGTCATGGCGAGCGTGCGCGGAATGGGCGTCGCGGTCATGACGAGCACGTGGGGCGGTTGTTCGCTCTTTGACCAGAGACGTGCGCGCTGGGCCACACCGAAGCGGTGCTGCTCGTCGACGACGACCACACCGAGCCGCGCGAAACGCACCGTATCCTCGATGACGGCGTGTGTGCCCACAAGGATGTTGACCGCGCCGGCAGCCAGCGACTCCAGCACATCCCGCCGGCGCTTGCCTTTGACGATGCCGGTGAGCAGTTCGACCCTGACCGGCATGTCGCCGAGAAACGAGCGGATGGTCTCCAGATGCTGTTCGGCAAGTATTTCGGTGGGCGCCATGATGCAGGCCTGGAAACCGTTGTCCAGCGCGATGAGCATCGACAGCAGGGCCACGAGCGTCTTTCCCGAGCCGACGTCGCCCTGCAGCAGACGGTTCATCTGCCGACCCGAGCACATGTCGGCGCGTATCTCGCGCACGACGCGCTTCTGGGCTCCGGTCAGTTCGAAGGGCAGATGGTCGTGATAGAACGTATTGAAACAGTCGCCTATCCGGTTGAAGACATATCCGCGGTATTTGCGGCGGTGGTCACTGGCATAGCGCACGATGTTGAGTTGAACGAAGAAGAGTTCCTCAAACTTCAGCCTCACCCGTGCCCGTTCCAGCTCGCGGGCGTTCTTCGGATAGTGTATCACGCGCAGGGCCTCGTCGCGTCCCATCAGATGCAACCGCTCGAGTATCTCCGGCGTCAGCGTTTCGGGCATGGCGTCCTTCAGCTGTCCGAGCAGCGTCTTGGTCAGGCGCTCCACAACGCGCGATGTGACGCCGCTCTTCTTCATCTTCTCCGTGGTGGAATAGTACGGTTGGAGTCCCATCGACGACAGTTCGAGACTGTCGGCGGGGTCTATGTCGGGATGGACAACATTGATACGTCCGTTAAAAACGGTCGGCCGGCCGAAAACTACATAGAGGTCGCCGACGCGGTAGGTCTTTTTCGCATATTGTCCGCCGTTGAACCACGTGAGGTCCATCACGCCCGTCCCGTCGGAAAAGTGGGCGACGACGCGCTCCTTGCGCGGTCCCATAGGGAATGTCTCGAAGCTGAGTATTCGGCCGCACACCTGCACGAAAGGCATTTCGCCCGTCAGTTCGCGCACGGCATACAGGCGGCTGCGGTCCACATACTTATATGGAAAGGTCATGAGCAAATCCTCATACGTGGCGATGCCCAGTTCTGCGTCCAGCAGTTTCTTGCGCGACGGACCGACACCGGGGAGGTATTGGAGGGAGGTGGAAAGTAAGCCCTGCCCCGACAAACCCACCCCCTGCCCCTCCCCAAGAGGGAGGGGAGTAGACAACCCCACCCCCTGCCCCTCCCGAGGGGAAAGGGGAGTAGACAAACCCACCCCCTGCCCCTCCCGAGGGGGAAAGGGAGTAGACAAACCCACCCCCTGCCCCTCCCCAAGGGAGGGGTGACTGATATGCAGCCGAGTCGCTTGATTTGTTTCGGTATGGTCTTCTTTGTTCATGGCGTTCTTTCTGATGGTAAGGACATATTTTTCCCTACCATGTATAATATATATCCATTGTCATACTTTTTATCATGTCTTTATGCCGCTATTCAAGCTCCCTCCCTTTGGGAGGGTTGGGGTGGGTTTTAGGTTGTTGGGGGTTCGGTTGTTGGGCTATTGTGTCTTAGTTTCCACCTCCGCCACCTTCAGGTCCCACGGTGTCGTGATCTTGATGTTCTCCCGGTTGCCCTCGACGAGCGTGACGTCATGTCCCAAGGCTTCGACGACCGAGGCGTCGTCCGTGAAGGCGTCCGTATAATCCTGTTCGTAAGCCCGGCGGAGCAGCGCGATGTCGAACGTCTGGGGCGTTTGGACAAGCCGATAGTCGCCGCGCGGCACGGTCCCGCCGGTCACGTGACGCAAAGTCTCGACCACGGGGACGACCGGCACGGCGGCTCCCGTGCGCCGTGCCTCATCATAACAGCGTCCGATAACTTCCAACGATGGGAACGGGCGGACACCGTCATGCACACCGACCACTCCCACGGCATCGGCCGGAATGAGCGACAGTCCGTTGCGCACGGAGTGAAACCGCGTCTCTCCGCCGTCGGCCAGCTGATAGTCGACGGCGAAATCATGGTCGGCGCACAGTTTTCGCCAATAATCCTGCTGGTCTCGCGGCAGCACGAGGACGATATGCAACGCCGGCGAATATTCCTTGAAACGCTCCATCGTACGCATCAGCACGGGCCGCCCGCCAATCGGCAGAAACTGTTTCGGCACGTCCGAACCCATGCGCAGTCCGTGACCTCCGGCCACGATTATGACATAATCCGTATTGTTGTCCGTCATCTTCTTTCCTGTTTATATTACATTATGTGTATGCAAAGATAATGCAAAATTCCGACATTCGGAATGATATTCGGATTAATATCCACGGGGCCCCACCTCAGGGGCCCCACCCCGGCCTTCCCCAAGGGGAGGGTGCCTACGAGATGAAGGGAGAATGTTCTGACATCTAACATCTGCCATCTACCATCCGGGATGTGTTAAAAACTCGGAATTATATTGACAAAAGTCTCACAAAACCCGCGTCATTCTGAAATCGGCGGCCCGAGGGGCAAAATTTACGATTTTTGAGCGTTTTCAGTAAGTCGTTGACACAATGCAAGTTACACCAGACAACAAAATTCAGGCGATTTTCGCGTCTTGCCGTAAGGGCCTTATTGCATCGCAACGGGGCCCTCGTTGCATCACAGCGGCGTGCCCGTTGCAAGCTGACGGCGTGCTCGTTGCAGACCAACGGGGCCCTTACGGCAAGACCGCCGGATTTTTTCTGTCGGAAAACGACGTACGAATGTTAAAATTGCGGGCACATATCGGGAATTTCATAAGAATTTGAAGTGTTAAAAATTTGATATTTTCATGACGTCCTTCCATTGACGGACGCAGGACTACACGGGCCTTTTCGTGTCATGACGGCATTTCAACACCGGTTGAAAAGCAGAGCGAAAGTGGACTGCGGACAAATTTGTCCCACACTTATCACTTGGAAACCGATTTTTTTGCGTACTTTTGTCCTCGCCTTGCGGGAGCGGACGGCGCGTCCTGCATGCGACTAAAACGACTATCAAGCAAACATACTGACGACATGAAACAATATTTGGACCTGCTCGACCGCATCCTGACCGAGGGCACGCAGAAAGGCGACCGCACCGGCACGGGCACGATGAGCATATTCGGCCATCAGGCACGGTATAATCTGGAAGACGGTTTTCCGCTGCTCACGACCAAGAAGCTGCACCTGAAGTCCATCATCCACGAACTGCTGTGGTTCCTCAGCGGCGACACCAACGTGAGGTATCTGCAGGACAACGGCGTGCGCATCTGGAACGAGTGGGCCGACGAGAACGGCGACCTCGGACCGGTCTACGGTCATCAGTGGCGCTCGTGGCCCGACTACAAAGGCGGTACCATCGACCAGATAGCCGCCGTGGTGGACCAGCTGAAGCACAACCCGGACTCGCGCCGCATGATTGTCAGCGCGTGGAATGTGGCCGAGGTCGACAGCATGGCCCTGCCGCCGTGTCACACGATGTTCCAGTTTTATGTCGCCGACGGCCGCCTGAGCCTCCAGCTATATCAGCGTTCGGCCGACACGTTCCTCGGTGTGCCGTTCAACATCGCGTCCTACGCACTCCTGCTCCAGATGATGGCGCAGGTCACGGGGCTGCGCGCGGGCGACTTCATCCACACCACGGGCGACACCCACCTCTACCTCAACCATCTCGACCAGGCCCGTCTGCAGCTCACCCGCACGCCGCGACCGCTGCCGCGCATGGTCATCAACCCCGATGTCCGCGACATTTTCTCCTTCCGCTATGACGATTTCAGGCTGGAGGGATACGATCCGTGGCCGCACATCAAGGCTGAGGTGTCGGTGTGAGGCCCCTCCGACTCCCCCAAGGGGAGTGTCTGATAACCCAATGAGCGCGTCACCTCGCAGGCACCCTCCCCTTGGGGAGGACCGGGGTGGAGCCTTTTATCATGATTATGACAATATCCATAATTGCCGCCGTGGCCCGCAACCGCGCCATCGGCCACGAAAACAAGCTGATCTATTGGCTTCCCAACGACCTGAAACGCTTCAAGTCGCTGACCACCGGCCACACCATCATCATGGGACGCCGCACGTTCCTCTCACTGCCGAAGGGCGCTCTGCCCAACCGGCGCAATGTCGTCCTGAGCCGCACGGCCACTGACTTCCCCGATTGCGAGGTCTTTACGTCGCTCGACGAGGCGTTGGCCCACTGCCGCGAGGACGAGGACGTCTACATCATCGGCGGCGCGTCTGTCTATGCCGAGGCCATCGGCCGCGCCGACCGCCTCTGTCTGACCGAGGTGGACGACACTCCGGCCGAGGCCGACACGTTCTTCCCGCCGTATGACGGATGGCACGAGGTGGCACGCGAGGAACATCCCGTGGACGAACGCCATGCGTTCCGCTATGCGTTCGTAGACTACGAGCGGTAACAGTACGTTTCTATGGGGAGTTAAAGGAGTTAAAGGAGTTATCGCGGGCAGAGCCCGCTCAGGAGTTAAAGACGATGGCAGCACAAGGAATAAAAACAGCGTCATATTCATATACACCATGTGTCTGGACAAGAACGTCGCTCTTTATGCTGCCATCGTCTTTAACTCCTGAGCGGGCTCTGCCCGCAATAACTCCTTTAACTCCTTTAACTCCTCTAAAAAAACGCCGGAGATGAAAGACTCTCCGGCGTTCCTTGCGTATGTAATTTAATATCCATTCAGTCGTCGTCCGTCAGTTTTTGTGTCTTCATATATTGCTGTTTTTGTGTTCTTTCAGTCCTGTTGTTTTTGTGTCGTACGGACATCTCATTCCTCTTTGTATTCCAATATGTCTCCCGGTTGGCAGTCTAAAGCGTGGCAGATGGCTTCCAGAGTTGAGAAGCGCACGGCTTTGGCTTTTCCGGTCTTCAGGATTGAGAGGTTGGCCGGTGTCAGGTCGATGGTTGCGGCAAGCTCGCTGAGCGAAATCTTGCGCCGTGCCATCATCACGTCGAGATTTACTATTATAGGCATAAGCTGATTCTTTTTGTGTTATACGTTTGTTTCAGACGGTCAGGTCGAGTTCCTCCTGATGACGCAGGCCCATTGCGAAGACCTCGGCGGAGATGAGACAGCAGAAGCCGATGACCATTGTGATGGTGTCGAACGAGTGGAACCAGTCGATTATGTAGCCATCAATAGCAACTAAGGTCCACGCCTCGTAGTTCTGAATCAGACCCGAAATCCACGAAAGGGCAAAGGCCGAGAGCATCAGGGCGCCCATCTTGCGCAGGAGAGAGATGTTCTTCCACGTGAAGATCTCTATGCGGTTGATGTTGCGGACGAACTTGATGAAGAACCAAAGCGTGGCTATCCAGAGTGCGGCGCAGATGAGTTCGAGAGTGATTTCGGTCGGATAGGTCCATGAAGGGGCTACGCTCTTGTCGACATAGGTGACACCCCGACCGATTTCGACAGTGATTTCCTTGCCTGTTTTCTCGTTGACGGTGGTCATTCGGGTGCCCACGATGTCGAGCGGAAGCATCTGGAGAGCTATCGGCTGCTGCGTCTCCAGCGCGTCAATACGGTTGTCTATCTCCTCGCTCGAATGACGGTGTGTGAGCGAATAGGCGTCGGCGACTGCGACGGTGATGTAGACGAGGTTGCACACGATGTTGAAAACTACTAATGCTAACATTGTCACGGTGATGATGTTGAATCTCTTTTTCATTGTTGTAAATGTTTATTGGTTGGTTAATATTGTTTGTTATGTTCTCTTGTTTGTTATCGATTAATGATAAGCGATTATCGTTTTTCGATGTTGCAAAGATATGGTTATTATTTGAAACCACCAAACAAATCGGCAAAAATTTATCGAAAAACAATAAAATAATATCGAATTGGGGATATTTCGGGCATTTCGCGGTATCCTTTTAGACATCCCGCGGTGTTTTCATCGGGATGTTACATGAGCAAAGATAGGTTATTGAGATATAGGAATAAAAAGACAAAGGGCGTAAAAATAAACGCAAAGAGCGCAAAGACGCAAAGGATTAATTATCAAAAGCGATGCTTGCCTTGATATAAAACCTTTGCGTCTTTGCGCTCTTTGCGTTTATTTTTTACGCCGGTTGCGGTTGTTCTTTACGACATTCGCATTTGTTTTTTATTCCGGTTAGATTCCGTCAGTCATTGCATTCTCCGTTTTCGCTGCTCAATATGTCCATTATCGGAAGCTGACGGTCGATGGCCGAGTTGAACGAAATGATGGTTTCGCTGCGTGCCAGGCCCAACGGCTGGAGCTTGTCGTGTATGATATTGAGCAAGTGATGGTTGTTGACGGCGTATATTTTGATGAACATGTCAAAGTCGCCGGTGGTGTAATGACATTCGACGACCTCGGGAATGTTTTTCAGTTCTTCAACAACGGTGTCAAAATTCTCAGGGTTTTTCAGGTTCAGCCCGATGTAGGCGCATGTCTCGTAGCCGATCTTTTCGGGATCGATGACATACTGCGAACCCTTCAGTATGCCGAGATTTGTCAACTTCTGTATCCTCTGATGGATGGCGGCACCGCTCACGTTGCATGCACGGGCCACCTCCAGAAACGGAATTCGTGCGTCCTCCGCAATCAGACGGAGGATTTGTTTGTCAAGTTTATCCAATCTTTGGTATGCCATTTCTTATTTTTCTTTTATGCTGCAAAGATATAATAAAAATCCGATTTCCGCAAAGAGAATGTAAGTAAAAATGCTTATTGTCTGTCAGTTTGTTAACAAAGCGATTATATAAGAATAATAACGAGCATATCGTTTGGTTGCAAAAATGCCCTTATATAATAATGTAATGTCTCTTGTCTATCTGCGCATGTCTTTCTGGTCTGCCGCATAGACGATGTTAAGAACGTCGGATTGGCGCAGTGCCTGCTTGACATCGTTGACCAGTCCCATCGGCGTGTGGCGGTCGGCCTTGATTATCACGCGCATGGTTCGGGCGTCTTCCGGTTTCATCCGCGCCCTCTCCTCGTTGACAATGCGTCCGATGTCGTCCACCGTGACGTAGCTGTCGTTGATCTGGATGACCATGCCGGCGGCCGCGTCGTGTGCCGTTGAGACGGTGTCGCGTGGTGTCGGTCCGGCGGCTGACGCCCGCCCGGTCACAGGACGGCCGATATGGATGTACATCAGCCCCTGCTTGTTGGTCATACGCTCCAACTGCCGGCTTTGCGGCATGCGGTGGTCGACCTTCAGCTGGTCCTGTCTCATGTTGGTGACGATCATGAAGAAGAAGAGCACGGTGAAGATGAGGTCCGGCAGGGATGATGAGTTAATGCCCGGGATACGGCGGCGTCTGTTGCACCTGAACATGCTCATAGGCCACCTCCTTTCCCTTCCGGTTCCGTTTCGGACACGCGCTGCGGATAATGACGCATGACGGCACTTCGCTCATCGGGCGAGCACTCGTCCAACGGATGGCCGAAACGGGCCACGGCCAGCCGTCCGCGCAAGGTGTCGTATGCCGCCGTGATGGTCTGCTGAACATGGAAATAGGTGTCATAGTCGGCCTCACGGCTCACCTCCAAGGCTATCACATGACGGTCGGTGACCGAACATCGGCCGAGCTTGGGTATGTTGACGATGTGTTTTTCGGGCAGTGACGGAGAGTCGGCGGCGTTGTCCACGAACGTCACGATGAGTTCGCGCAGTTCCGGCAGCGTCACCACTCGGTCTTCGCAGGTCAGCCGTCCGTCGTCACCGATGGCCACGCGTAGTATGTCGCGCTCCTTCACTACCAGTTCGGTCGGTTGTTGGTCCTGCGGTGGCGGGGGGAGACGCCGTGCCAATCCCTTGTCACTGTCGATGGACGTCGTGACGAGAAAGAAGATGAGCAGCATGAACGAGATGTCCGATGTGGCCATCGTGTTCAGCCCCGGTACGCGGCGTTGGTGGCGTTTCCTGAACATAAGCTACGGTTTTGGTGTTGTTGCGGTGTTTCTGCCGTGGTCATTCAACTTCCGGTTTAGTCCCGACATACCGAACGTTACGGCCGCTATCGCCACACCGATGAGCACGGCCGATGTGATGATGAACATGTCGGCAAGCCGCAACCATATAGCCGACGAGAATGTATGGCCGTTGACCGGCAGCGGTTCGGTGGAGCCGAAGGCGAACGACAGCGACAGAGTCAGCACGAGCAGCGACACCATGCTGACAGCGATACGCCCGACCGGCACACCCGTGGACGTCACGGAAGAATAGGCACGCGTCCGGATTGTGTGGCCGATCGACACAGCCGTGGCGACAAGCGCCATTCCGGCAAGGACATAGATGAGCCAGATGACGGCGTCGGTGAACAGTGGTGCCGCAAACTGCGGGTTGTCCTCAAACGGCATTTCATAGCCGACGAGAAAGAACGCGGCGAAGATGACGGCCGCGATGACTATCAGCGCCGTCCTCACCGCCGTGGATATGCGTAGGGCATCATGCCGGCGGCGGTCATTTTTCGGGCGTGCTGTCATCGTGGGTCAGTTTATATTTCATGATCATGTCCATCAGCGAGATGGCCGATTCCTCCATCTGCGAGGTCAGGTGCTCTATCTTCGAAAGAATGTAGTTGTAGAACAGCTGCAGCACGATGGCCACGATGATACCGAATATGGTCGTTATCAGGGCCACCTTCATGCCCGATGCCACGATGGTGGCGTTGATGTCGCCGGCCAGACGTATTTGGTCGAAGGCCATCACCATGCCTATCACGGTACCGAGAAAGCCCAGTGACGGCGCGATGGAGATGAAGAGCGTTATCCACGAGCATCCGCGCTCGAGATTGGCCGACTGCACCGAACCGTAGGAGATTATCGAACGCTCGATGTTCTCCATCGTGTCGCTGATGCGCAGCAGTCCCTGATAGCATATCGAGGCCACCGGTCCGCGCGTGTCGCGGCAGAGGTCCTTCGCCCCTTCGATGTCGCCGGCCTCCACGTGGCGGCTGATGTCCTCCATGAGCCGCTTGGCATTAATCTCGGACAGGGTCAGATATATGATGCGTTCGATACAGAAGGCCAGACCGAGCACAAGGGCTACGGCCACGAGCGACATAAATCCCGCCGCACCTTCGACAAACTTCGTCTTCAGCGTCCGGTGTATGCCAGTGCTTTCGGCCCCAGCCGCAGCCAAGTCGTCACCGTCCTCCTCCAACGCTTCTTCATATTCGCTGCCGGCAATGGAGTCCGCCGCTACCGTCGCAGCGGTGTCCGCCACCGCTGCGGCCGCCGGCTCCGCCGACTTCACGTCCTGTGCCATTGCTACGGGACCGCCCGCCAAGAGGACACTGACAGCCAGCAATGCAATACTCTTCTTCATCTTCTTTCTTTCGTATATACGTTTATTATGCCGCCCCGGACGCCAAAACCTTTGTCAGTCCTGATACGAAACCATTATCCGTGGAGCAGCAACGTCGTTGTTTTTTCTCAGCTGCAAAGATACAATAAAAGACCGAAAAAGGAAGCAAAACAGATAAGGAACATAAAAAAACATTTTAGTGGCGGTGATGTCCATTTGTTATATGTCACAAATTAAGACGCCATCGTTCTTAATCATTTATATATTAATAACGTATCGTGTATGATTGCGGCAGCCGTCGGGTTACCCCGTTGTCTTTTCCCTGAAAGTTTTGGGCGACATACCCGTCATCTCCTTGAATGAAGAAGAGAAATATTTGGTAGTGGAGAATCCCGTCTTCATGGCTATGTCGCTGATAGACATTTCGGTCTCACACAGCAGTCTTTTGGCTTTCTCCATGCGTATCTGTTTGATATATACCGACGGAGCAATTCCCGTCAGCTGTTGCATGCGGCGATAGAGCACCGTACGGTCCATTGCCATCAGTTCGCTCAACAGTTGGACAGAGAAGTTTTCATCGTCCAGATGTTGCTCTATGATATTCTTTAGTTTCGATAAGAAGATTTCATTGCCCGAAAGAGGCGCTATTTTTTCAATGACCGGCATTTGCTCTGTCGGGGCGATCATTGGACCGGGACATGCCGCTGCCTGTCGGACTACTGGCCTAGTCAATGATTTTGATCGTTTTCGCCTTAGAAAAAGTATCGCCGTGACAATCACAATCAGCCCCGACACAGACAATATGTATAGAATATTGGTTCGGTTGCGTTCAGAGGGTTCTTTGATTGCAGGAAATCGGAATGTATAGCGTGGAGCCGTAATGGAATCGGGATGGAATTTGACCGTACCACCAACGAACCCCACGGTGAACAGCCCTGAAACCGCGTCGCAATGCATCTGGCAAGTGCGAAATTCCTGATTGTCGGTCCGTATGCCGTCAGGTTTGCCGTAGTTTACGATGCTGAACGAGTCACGCCCTAGAATGTGTAGCCTTGTAATCCCGCCACCGGCTGTGGCTGCCCACACATCACCGTTGTTGTCAGCCAGAAGAGCGGCGATGTTATTGGTCTGCAGGCCGTAATCTTTGTTAATGATTGCCACGAGATCACTGTTACGATTTATGATGAATATGCCGTTTCGTGTTCCCAAATAAGAATATTCATCGGTATCAAGCGTACAGTTTGTTGCCGACGGAGCATATCGGGTTGACAACAAACGGGATTGGGGCGACACAAAATTAGGCAGCCGCTTATAGACAAACGAGTCGGCCGTAGTCGTAAACTGGCGTGCACGCCGTGCGTTTGTGTACAGTATGCCATTCTCTTTCGTACATAACCATTTGCCGCCATAGCAGTCGTGCAACAATGCGGTTGTATCACCTGTGTACATCGGGCTGACGGGCCATTTAGAGATATCAACATCTGTCAGTTGCAACCGTTTCAGCAACAAGCCCACATTGTCCACCACCTCGTTGTGACGGATGTCAATGACGTAGAGCGTGTGGTCGTTGCGCAGGAATATGTGATCCAAAGTGTCGCATGTCATCTGTCGTGCACCTGCATAATCAGGCAGGGGATAAGCCTTTTGTGGCGGCAAGAGGATAGAGCGAAAACGTGTACCGTCATACACCTCGACTGTAGCCGTCGTGGCAATGACTATCCGCCCGTCTGCCAATTGACAGATGGAGCGTATGCGGTTTTCGGGCAGTCCGTCGCGCATATCAAGCACCGTCATACTGTCCTGTCCCAATACCAGGAGACAGATTGAGCATAGCAGCAGTACACATATTTTTCGTTTCATCGCCTACAAAATTACGTAAAAAAAATGACTTCGTTGGCTTAACGACTCAAAAACGACTCAAAAAGTCGCAGTGGCTCGCGAGCGGACACGACCAAAAAGGATGCGGCAGGAGAAACACACAATCACATATCTTTACAAAATGTGATCTGCAAGAAATCTCGGTCCGGAGCGACGTTGTGACCAACGGAGGCCTTACGAGACTATCCTGCAAAAAATCAGATGCGAAAAAGCGCTGTAACAGTGTTAATAAATATAGAACAGGAGATTGTGCTCGATGAGCGAAATCTGCTTTAACCGGGACAAGTTTCCGCGGTTACCCACACACAAAGCATTGATAATCAGCAACAAACATCAGATATACGCAAAAGAAGCCCCTACGATTGCGTCCCTGCCCGATTTTTCCTGATTTGCTAAAACTTCGTTTTTTTATCACCGCAAAAACGCCATTATTGTCAAACAAAAGTCACATTATCCTGCCGTAAGGCCTCCGCGAGGGTACAACGGCATTGCCGTTGGGTTGCAATGACAATGCCGTTGCAATGCAATAAGGGCCCCGTTGCAATGCAATAAGGCTGCGACGACGAACCATCGGGAACCTCATCAAAGAGAAGAAAAACATGTGTCACTTACAAGTGGCTATTTGTCAGCGAGTTGCAAAAACAGTAAATATTTTATCAAAAAACGACATTGATTTTACCGTTCCTTTTTTCGCGATATTTGAAAACGAGTCGGAAAAAATTCAGAAAGTCCCCTGAATTTTGGCCGTTACATTAGGAATTTTGCGGACAAAATAGATTCTAAAATGGCCACTTGCTCTGCCCGATTTGTAACTCAGGATGTCGGCATGCAAAAAAACACATTCTACTCAAAAGCAGATTCACACGCAAGATTTTAACAAGACACCTGACCGGTGGCATGACATCAAGAAGTCTCACAAACAGCAGATAAAAAACAATCATCATGTTCTGAAAATGTTGCAAGACAGGGAGTAAAAATGTTGCATTTCCCCATTTCAGCGTATTTTGCAACAAATTTGGAGCATATCTGCAACAATACCGGACGAACATCCAAAACTACAAATTTACCTTTGCATTATCAAAAAACAAAATGTATATAAACCAATGAGACAATTACTAACTTTCTGGCTTCTGCTGATGACCGTTATGACTGGTGCGGCAGAAAAGAAAAACTTTAATGCCGGATGGCTTATGACCGTTGGTGACATCAGCGGAGCCGAACAACCGTCGTTGGACGACAACCTGTGGCAACGCGTCACCGTGCCTCATGCCTGGAATGAGAATGACGCTTACAGCAAATTTATACATGAGCACCGCGACACCGTGGTTTGGTATCGCAAACATTTTAAGGCAGAGGGAGAAAAGGTGTTCATCGAGTTCGAAGGTGTGCGCCAGGCCGCTGATGTCTATCTGAACGGTCACCACCTGGGATGCTCAGAGAACGGAGTGATGGCTTTCGGTTTTGATCTGACACCATATATAAAAAAAGATGGGGAAAACGTGCTGGCTGTGCGTGTGGACAACAACTGGCGTTATCATGAACGCTCGACCGGCAGCACATTCCAGTGGAACGATCGCAACTTCAATGTAAACTATGGCGGCATCGTGAAGAACGTTTGGCTGCACACGTCTCCGCTAGTCTATCAGACACTGCCTCTCTACTCCAATCTCGGTACTACCGGTACATATGTTTATGCCACCGGCTACGACATTGCAGCCCGGAAGGCCGTGGTCCACGTCGAAAGTCAGGTAAAGAATGACAGTCCGACCAAGACCACCGTGACACTGAGCGCACTCGTGCGTGACGCAAATGGGCATGAAGTGGCACGATTCACCGGAGAGACAGCCACTCTCATGCCCGGCGAGATGCGCACACTGAAAGCGCAGCAATCTATGGACGGGTTACACTTCTGGTCATGGGGATATGGCTATCTGTACACAGTGGAAACGACTGTCGGCAGCGATACAAGCATCATCCGTACGGGATTCCGCAAAACAGAGTTCAAGAACGGCAAAATCTATCTTAATGACCGTTGCATCATGATGCACGGCTACGCCCAACGATCTTCAAACGAGTGGCCGGCCGTCGGTACCGATGTGCCGGCTTGGCTGAGCGACTACAGCAACCGTCTCTGTGTGGAAAGCGGTGGCAATATCTATCGCTGGATGCACGTCACCCCCGGACGTCAAGACATCGAGTCGTGCGACCGTGTGGGCATGCCACAGGCAATGCCCGCCGGCGATGCCGAACGCGATGTGGAGGGACGCCGCTGGACACAGCGCACAGAGCTGATGCGCGATGCCATTATCTACAACCGCAATTCTCCCTCGATACTTTTCTATGAAGGGGGCAATGAGTCTATAAGTCGTGAACACATGATCGAGTTGCGCGACATCCGCGACCAGTATGACCCTTTCGGCGGTCGTGCCATCGGTAGCCGCGAGATGCTCGACATCAGTGAAGCCGAGTATGGTGGCGAGATGCTCTATATCAACAAGTCGGCCGAGAAGCCCATGTGGGCTATGGAGTACTGTCGCGACGAAGCCTACCGTATGTATTGGGATAACTACAGTTACCCTTTCCACCGTCACGGCGATGGACCGCTGCTGAACGGAAAGCCCGTGCCGGCATATAATCAGAACAACGACGAGTTTGCCGTAGAACTGATCCGCCGCTGGCATGAGTACTGGCAGGTACGTCCCGGAACCGGACGACGTGTGTCTTCCGGCGGAGCCAAAATCGTATTCAGTGACACAAACACCTATGGTCGCAGCGAAATGAATTATCGTGTCAGCGGAGTGGTCGATGCCATGCGTCTGCCAAAGGATGCCTTTTATGTACATCAACTGATGTGGGACGGATGGGTATCGCCGGAAGTCGACAGAACGTATATCATCGGACATTGGAATTACGGTATTCCTTCAGACACTGCCGAAGCCAAAGCTGTCGTGAAACCGGTCTATGTCGCAAGCACAGGAGATGAAGTGGAACTCTTTCTGAACGGAAAGAGTCTCGGCAAGGGCAAACGCAGTCATGAGTGGCTTTTCTCTTTCGACTCAGTGCGCTATGAGCCAGGCATATTGACCGCTGTCAGTCATACCGGCGGGATAGAAACGTCGCGTTACACCCTCGAGACAATCGGCAAACCGGTACGTCTGAAACTTACGACAATAAAAAACCCGCAAGGCATGCAAGCCGACGGCAGCGACCTGGCTCTCATCGACGTGGAGGTCGTCGATGACAAAGGCCGTCGTTGTCCGCTCGACAACCGCGACATCCACTTCAACGTCAGTGGTCCCGCAGAGTGGCTTGGTGGCATTGCCCGCAGAAAAGAACTGTCTGCCGAAGAACAGCGCCGGTCAGACAACTACATGTCGGCGAAGACAATCCCCGTGGAGTGTGGCATCAACCGTATCATCATACGCTCCACCACTACGCCGGGAACCATCACGGTGCATGCCGAGGCTGACGGATTGATTGCCGCAGACATCAATATCACGACCAAGACACCGTCCGCTTCCGGCCTGCTCCCCCTGAACCTGACCAAGGGAGAGACTCCAGCCACACCTTCCTATAAGGATATACGCACGGGCATCAGGACAATTAGTGCCACGGCGGGGAGCAATCAGGAAACAGCATGCAACAGTTATGATGACAACGAACTGAGCCAGTGGCAGAGTGACGGAGAGCGTGATAACGCCTGGATAGCTTATCAACTGGAGCGCAAGGCACGTGTCAGCCATGCAAGTCTGAAACTGACAGGGTGGCGCAGCAAGTGTTATCCTCTGCAAATCACGACTGCCGACGGAACATTGCTTTGGGAGGGTATAACTCCGGCAACGTTAGGTTATGCGAATATTGATATAGAAAATCCCGTGGAGACCGATTGCATCACCATCCGTATGGTCGGGCCGGCACAGAGTTCGGAAAAGTTTGCCGTCATCACCGAATTGGCCGGAGGTCGGACCGGTGAACTCGACCGGATAAAAAACGCTCCAGGACGTGTGGAATTACACATTGTTGAAGCAGATTTTGCAGAATAACAATACAAATAAATATATAACAATGAAAAAGCAAAGAATATTACTGACTCTGCTCACATTGCTGAGCTTGCAACTGTACACACATGCAGCTGACGTCATTGCCAATGAAGGAGCCTGGTGCTGGTTTGCCGATCCGCGCGCGCTTCATTATTCAAATGAGAACAAAACAATCGATGTCACTCTGTTGGGATATATCGATGTGCGCGGACAGATAAAGGCCACGCAGATAGATTGGCTGACGAACAAACGGACGGAGGTGCTTGTCAGAGGCGCATTCGAAACCGACGATCATGACAATCCCACCTTTTTAGTGTTGCCCGATGAGCGTATAATGATTTTTTATTCATATCACAGCCAGTCGACAATGTTCTATCGCGTATCGAAACGCCCGGGTGACATCAGCAGCCTCGGACCGGAAAAGAAAATGTCGTTCAATTACAAGACGACATATCCGTCTCCGTTCATCTTGAGCGATGATCCCGATCACATCTGGATCTGCTGGCGCGGCGGCGAGAACTGGCATCCGACCATCGCACGCACAACGTTACCCGATGACAACGGTGATGTGGAAATCGTTTACGGTCCGAAGCAGATGGTACAGTCTACTGGTGCCCGTCCTTATGCAAAATATCAAAGCAACGGCAAGGACAAACTTTATCTGACTTATACAACAGGACATCCTGACAATGAAATGCCCAACTGGGTCTACTTCAATGTGGTTGATATCAACGGCGGTGACCCTATGTTAAAAGACATCAACGGTGAGACACTCAAGCGCATTGCCGACGGTCCATTCAATGTGAACAAGACCGAGGCATACAAGACGGACTACCCGCAGACCTTGGTCGACACTCCGACAGACATGCGCGACTGGGTATGGCAGATAACCAGTGACAAGGAGGGGCATCCCGTGGTGCTCTTTGTACGTCTCGATGATGCACGTACCACGCATACATATTATTATACAAGGTGGACGGGTACCGAATGGCGTGAGACCGAAATTGGCTATGCAGGTCATGCCTTCCACAAGAACTGGTCGTCACGCGAACGTTGCTACAGCTCGGGAATGGCTGTCGATCCCGACAACGTAGGTGATGTCTATGTGTCGTTGCCGACAAAGGATGGAGAGATTGACGTCAACGGAGTATATGAACTCTGGAAATATGTGATTGATGATAACGGAGAGATTGTATCGAAGACACAACTTACCACTGAATCGAAGAAAAACAATGTGCGGCCGTTTGTTCTTCCCGGATCTGCGGGTACACCATTGCGCCTTGCATGGATGAACGGTGACTATTACTTCTGGGCCAGTACTTCGACTTATCCTCGAGCATTTCCTACTGCTATATGGACAGACTGCAAGCTACCGGTGCAGACCGTGGACCTGAACAATGGCGTCGGCGCAAGCCCCGATGACGAGCACTTCTCCATCAGCATGCAAGTCACCATGCCCAAGACAAAGGCTGACTATCAGGGAACATTCTTCAATACGCATCGTATGAAGCTCGATGTCACTGATGGATACAATCTTGACCTCAAGTTTGACAACACCGTCTATCGCAGCCCGAGTCGTCTCCTCTATACGGACAAACTTATTCGCGGTGCCGCCACGGCTCCCGGTGAGACCGGTTCATTCGCCCTACTGCCCAAAGTGACAATGACAGTGACTTACGACGGCCGCCTGCTGACGCTCTATCGGAACGAACTTGTCGACTTACAAACCGAGGTGGAAGGTCTTTCTCTCGGCGATGTGAAGACCGGTACTTATGACGGAAGCAAGCTGCTCACCTGGAGCCGCGTGTTGAATGCCGATGAAATACGTACGCTGACTTCGACTGACTTCGACACCATCACCAGCGGCATAATAGAGACTGACAGCTACAAATCCGATGACAGCACACCGTTTATGTACGACCTGACAGGTCGCAGATTGTCGGTAAATGATGCTAAGCATGGTGTCTATATCGTCAATGGCAAGAAGATAATCATCAAATAGAACAACAACAATGAATCGATTTATTATTTCGGCAATGATGTCTGCGGCTTGCTTAACGGCAAATGCGCAGAAAACGTACGAAACAGTTCTGCCAGCTCATAATATGACTATCAAAACTAATCATCTGAAAGTGGGCGATAAGAACCCTCAAAGTGAGTTGCTGACTTGCAACAGCTACTACTTTATGCGTGGTGGAAGGCCCATTTTTCCGATATGTGGCGAGATGCAATATGGGCGTTACCCGCGTGAAGAATGGGAGACAGAACTCCGTAAGATGAAGGCAGGCGGAATCACTGTGGTTACCACTTATGTGCTCTGGGCTCTTCATGAGGAGGTTGAAGGAAAATTTGTGTGGACAGGTAACCGTGATCTTCGTTCTTTCATCAAGTTGTGTAAGCAAGAGGGATTAGAGTGTATTGTACGTATGGGCCCGTTTTGTCATGCTGAGTTTCGTAATGGAGGCTTTCCCGACTGGCTTTATGCCCGCCCACTTGAAGTTCGCTCAAACAACAAACTTTATCTGAAGTATTCCGAGCGGTTCTACGGCGAGATTGCAAAACAAATGGAAGGGCTTTATTATAAGGATGGTGGTCCCATCATCGGCGTGCAGATAGAGAATGAGCACCAACATTCGTCAGGTTGCTGGGCAATTAAATATGGAGAAGAAGCTGCTGAGCATACAAATGCTTCTTACGATGCAAGTATCATTATGGAGGGTGTGAGCGAGCAGACACAAAAAATCAGCCGTGCCGACTTGGGTGACCTGCACATGATGACACTGAAACGCATAGCTGAGAGCAAGGGAGTTAAAGTTCCGTTTTTCACTGCTACGGGTTGGGGCAACGCAGCAGTATTGGCTAACGAAGGTATACCGGTGACGGCTTGTTATCCATTCCCATACTGGGCAAAACCGTCGATGAGTCGCAAAACCATGCTTACCGATTTGCGTCGCAACATGGATTACAAGCCTGCACGTTACAATTTGCAGGATTTTCCTTCAATGGCGGCCGAAACAGGTATCGGTATGGAACCTGTATACCAAAATCGTCCGAGACCTATGGATTACGACGCGGAGGCTACCGCCCATCGCAATTTAGGTAGCGGATGTAATGCGTTCGGTTATTATCCGTATCACGGAGGTACAACTCCTCACCAGATTGGGGGCGTCGGTTTCTTCAATGACGAGCCCTATGGTGTACCTAAGATGTCTTACAATTGGGATGCTCCGCTTACCGAGTATGGCTTGGAAAATTTTTCATATCGCCCACTTCGGCTTATCAATACCTTTGCACGTGATTTCGGAGACATCGTTGCCCCGATGGAGATTATATATCCGGAAAGTCAGGACTCACTTCCGCTGAACGACCACGAAACGTTGAGATACAGCGTACGCACCCGAATCCTTGATTCAGATCCGTCTCTCAATACAGATAGTGATGGTCGCACATCATCATTGATACATTCGGGCTTTGTATTCGTAAGCAATTACCAAGACCACGACACTACCCGAATCGACTGGAAGAACTACACTTTACGTTTGACAGAACAGTCAGCGACTTCCAAGAAAGCTGCGAGAGGAGACGAGATAGAGACTTTCACTTTCAATTTGCGTGCGAACCAAGTTGCCATCATGCCTTTCAATCTGCAACTCTCCGACAATGTATTGCTCAAAAAAGCTATCGCCCAGCCACTCACACATATCGGAAACCACTATTTCTTCTTTCAGATTGACGACAACGAACCCGTCTACACCATAAACGGCAAAACCATCCATGCCAAAGCCGGACAAACTCTGAAAGTAAAAGACATTATGATCACTACACTTACACGTGAACAGGCTATCGACGCCATGCGCATTGACAACAAACTCATCATCACCAAAGCAACAGTGGTACCCTCGAAAAACGGCAGTGTGCAATTACTCAGTCTTGGCAGCCCAAATTTCGAATACACAGTATGGACCGGTGGCAAGTCTAAGACCTATTGCAGGAGCGTGGAGTCTGTCAACTCACAAGTAGAAGTCAAGAAGGTGGCAGGGCAGAAATGGACGTGCAATGTAGATAAGAACATTTTCAATGTCGGGCAAGTACATGATTATTTCCTGACTGTCGACTATATAGGCGATGTGGCAATGATGTTTACCAATGGAATAATGGAGGGAGACAATTTCTATGATGGCCGTCATTGGAATATTGCCATCAATCGCTTTCGCAAACAGATAGAAGCTGGCGAACCTTTTGTTTTCCATTTCCGCCCCGTCCGTTATGATGCTTCATTCCTTAAGTTGCTGCCAACCGAAGCCAAGCCCGATTTCAAGGGCAAGACCAAAATTCTCAATATGCGTGGAATAACGCTTACTCCGCAATATAAGTTGCAAATCGACGTTTTATAAACTATCAAATTTATATGCGAGTGACAACCTCCTCCTAAAGGCGAAAAACAATTGACCGGCATACATAATGATGACATGCAGTCTTATGCTGCGTTGACTTTATCCGGAAGCCACGCCAAACAAACGTATGTAATTTATTTGAATAAAAGTAAATCAAATATGAAGACAAAACTCCTTTTATTATCTCTTTTGACTTGTATGGCTCTTGAAGTGCGGTCACATGACTGTCTGATTGACAATTTGGCAGTGATGGCAGACTCCCTTAATGTCAATCTCAAACCGTGGGCAGTTCCTGACAGAGTCTTTGAGGTGGAACACTTCGGTGCCATTGGCGACGGGCAACAACTCTGCACCAAGAGCATACAAAAGGCTATCGACGCTTGTTCGGCTGCCGGAGGCGGTTATGTCTTGCTCGACAAAGGCAATTACGTTACGGGAACCATAGAATTGAAATCTGGTGTTATGCTCTGTATCAATGAGGGATCAATGTTGTTGGGAAGTCTCGACCTGAAAGACTATCCCGAGCATAAGGAACGCCTACGCAGCGTTATGAGCGAATTGCACAAATACCGTCTGTCGTTGATATATGCTGAAGATGTGAACAATGTAGGTATTTGTGGCCACGGCGAAATCAATTTCCGTGGCGAACGTAAAAATTTCCCTGGACCAGAGACAATCGGTGAAATCGTGGGCCGTCCTTTCGGTATACGCATGATCAAGTGCAAAAATGTTGTGCTAAAAGACATCACTCTTCGCAATGCAGCAGCATGGATGCAGAACTATCTGGTTTGTCAAAATCTGATTTTTGATGGCATAAAGGTCTACAACCTGGCAAACGTCAACAATGACGGCCTCGACCCGGACGGTTGCCGTAATATTATTGTGCGCAACTGCCTCATCAAGGCAGAGGATGATGCTTTCTGTCTGAAAGGGGCCGGCGGACAACCGACGGAGAACGTGTTGGTGGAAAATTGTACGTTCCTATCCACATGCAATGCCTTTAAGATAGGCACTGATACGCAGAGTGACTTCAGAAATATTCTTATGCGTAATGTGATGCTTGGCGGCTTTGGCGACAAGACTGTCGGCTTCCGTGATCGTGACGATTGCAGTACGGGTATCACATTGGAGACAGTAGACGGTGGAATGGTTGAAAATATAGCCATTCTGAACGTTGATATCAGCAACAGTCGTTGTCCGATATACATTTATATAGGTGACCGTGGCAGAGTCATCGACCGCGAAAAGCCCAAAGCCGGCCATCTGCGTAACGTGATTATACAAAACGTTACGGGCAAAGATAACCGCATACAAGGTTCACTCATAACAGGCATTCCGGAGCAACATGTGGAGGCCATAACTATCCGTAACGTTTGGCTCGAGATGTCGGGAGGCGGCACACAACGTCTGCGGACAGGAAAAGTCCCTTTGCGTACTCGCTATCCCGATGCTCAGTCATACTGTCGTTATGGCTTGCCTGCCTACGGTTTTTATATCCGCAATGCAGACAATGTTATTTTGAAGAACGTGAATGTTATTCCCAAGAGGGGCGACGCACGCGAAATGATCATACGCAAGTGACACAAATGACATGAACCAGACGGCGTATTATCGGACTGTTTGCCAAAATGGATAAGGTCGTGTCTTTGTACGTTCAGTGCATGTTGATAAGAAACATCTGTTTGAAGAACAAAGACACGACTTTGCCCCTATCACCTCAAAAGGCTTGACTCGGAGCAGACGTTTGCTTGCTTATGTTCTTGAACTTAATCGTCGACTTCCCGCTGATTTTTATCTCGTCGCCTCGGCAAAGCGCTCCATCAGCCACGCCTTCTGCTGGTCGATGGTCAGATAGCTGTTGTCGAGCGTGAGGGCGTCGGCAGCCTTGGTCAGCGGAGACACCTCGCGATTGGAGTCTATGTAGTCACGCTCCTCAATGTTGTGGAGTATGCGGTCGTAGTCTGCCGGCATGCCCTTCGCCTTCAGTTCGTCGTAACGGCGGCGGGCACGCACATCGGCTTCGGCCGTGACGAAAATTTTCAGTTCGGCGTCGGGAAATACAGTCGTTCCGATGTCCCGTCCGTCCATGACGATACCCTTCTCACGCCCCATGCGCTGCTGCTGGGCGACCAGCGCGGCACGCACTGCGGGCTGGGCAGCCACGGGGCTGACGTGCGTCGAGACCTCCATCGTACGTATCTCGCGTTCGACATTCTCTCCGTTGAGACACACCTCGGGCAAGCCCGTGGTCTCGTTGCGCACAAACGAAATCTCTATCTGTGGCAAGTGACGCTTCAATTCGGCCACCTTGACCTTGCCACCATTCTCGAAGAGCCCGTTGCGCAAGGCGTAAAGCGTCACGCATCGGTACATGGCTCCCGTGTCCACATAGATATATCCCACCTCCCGAGCGAGGTCCTTGGCCATCGTGCTCTTGCCGCACGAAGAGAATCCGTCGATGGCTATCACAATCTTTTTCATGTCGTTACAGTCTTGATATGTTATATTTATGGTGTATGATGTTCTTCCTTTTTTATGAAGATCACAGCGAATAGGTCACGTTGACCATCAGCGAGGTGGACGACACGTGATATTTGGCGTAGGCCAACTGCAGCTTGAAGCGGTCCAGATGGAGCCCCGCACCGAGCGACAGTCCCGCGCCGTGGCTGCTCTCGCCGTCCGCCTCGGGTATCTTCATCTCGTCGGCGCGACGGAAGTTGTAACCGCCGGCGATGTAGATGCGGCTCGTGAGGAACACGTCTGCTCCGACGACAAAGTGGTTCCAGAAACTGCCATGCCAGTCGTTGAGCCGCGTCATCGTCGCCGAGAGACGCAGCGGTGCGCCCCTGAGTTTCTTGGAGACACCGATCTGCAGGTCAAAGGGTATGCGCTCGAAGTCGTCTTCGTAGGCCTTGATCTGACCGCCGAGATTGCGTGCCACGGCGGAGAGCGACAGTCCGTTCTCGTCGACATAGTAGTTGAGGCCCAGGTCCACGCCCACGGCCAGCGAGCTATAGTCTCCGATGTAGGAAGCGACAAACTTCGCCGTCACACCGCCGGCCAGACGATCCGTCAGCGCGTAGGCGAACGAACCGCCCACCATGATGTCGCGGGCCGAGAACGTGCCCGTCTGAACATTGTCGACGGTCATCTCACGCATCTCGCCGTAGTCCATATATTGTCCCATGACACCCCATGTGGCCCGTTCGCCGGCCACTTTGACAAACGAGGCACTGGCCGTCTGGACGCCCTCCATGTAGTTCATGTAGTTCAGATTGAGCGACTTGTCACTCACGGAGCTTATCAGCGAAGGATTATGGAACATCATCGTGGGGTCGTCTTCGACAATCGTGATATTGTCACCGCCAAGCGCCGCAGCGTGTGCGCTTACCGGCAGCCGCAGGAAATTGTAGGCCGTGCGACTCTCTTGCGCCACGGCCGTCACGGCCAAAAGTGTCATGATGATGGTAAAAGCTGCTTTTTTCATCTATTTTATGCTAATTTGTCGACAAAGTTACGCCTTTTTTCAAATATCTGCGCTAATTTTGTAGCAGGAAATAAGCGTACCGATATTCTTATAACGCAAAATAACGGTGAATATTATAGCGTCATGGAGATAAAGAAGAGCAAACGGGCTGACCTCGAACGGGGCAGGGCATCAAGGTTTCTCCTTGGGCTCGTGATTGTGCTGGCCCTCTTCTTCGGCGCTTTGGAGCTGCCGCTCGACAGTTCCAAAGCTGATGACGACACCGAACTTCTGGACGAACTGTTCCACGAGGACGACCTCATCCCACTCACAACACTTCCCCCACGCGAACAGGCCATGCCTCTGCCGAAGGCTCCGAAAGCTCCCGAGACGGTCGTAGTGACCGACGCTTTGGCGTCGGAAGCACTCCCCGAGACGCCACCGGCAGAGACCGATGGCAACGAGGAGGGAGCTGCCGCAACGGAAGAGACGATTCCCAAGCCGACGCCAGCCGACGAACAGCCGGCCATCGCCAACGCTACCGACAACCCTGACAAGCTCCGCATCGTGGAGGACCTGCCCGAATTTCCCGGCGGCGCGATTGAAATGATGAAGTGGCTGACGAAAAACCTGCGCTATCCGAAGGCCGCCCAACGCCGCCGCGTACAGGGAAAAGTGGTCGTCAGCTTCATCGTCAACACCGACGGGAGCATCTCCGACCAAAAGATTGTCAAGTCGCTGGATCCCGACTGCGACCGCGAAGCCATGCGGGTGATGGCGATGATGCCGTCGTGGAAGCCGGGAGTGCAGAACGACCGCCCATGTCGGACGATGGTCGCGATACCCATCGTATTCAAGTTGTAGCCCCGACAGAACTTATTTCCACATTCATCACATATCGCAACATAATCATCACACGTCATTTTCCACATTATTATATATATAAAGAAAACCAAAAATCCATTACCTACATGCTAACATCCAACGAAATCCTCGACCGTGTCAACGGTTTTATCGCCAGTCTGCCCTACGACCGCCAACCCTCGTCGCTCTACGACCCCATCCGCTATGTCCTCTCGCTCGGCGGAAAGCGCATCCGTCCGGTGCTGATGATGCTCTCATACGGTCTCTGGCGCGATGACGCCGAACGCATCCTGATGCCTGCCTGCGCCATCGAGACCTACCACAACTACACTCTGCTCCATGACGACCTGATGGACAATGCCGACGTGCGCCGCGGTCAGCCGACCGTCCACCGCCGCTGGGACGCCAACACGGCCATCCTCTCGGGCGACTCGATGCTCGTGGTGGCCTATCAGCGGATGGCCCAATGCGACGCGGACAAGCTGTCGGAAGTGCTCAACCTCTTCACGGAGACAGCACTGGAGATAGGTGAAGGTCAGCAGTATGACATGGACTTCGAGCACCGCAACGATGTCACCGAAGCCGAATATATCGAGATGATACGCCTCAAGACCAGTGTCCTGCTGGCTTGCGCGATGAAGATAGGCGCCATCCTGGCCGACGCGCCGGCCCGTGACGCCGATCTGCTCTACCGCTTCGGCGAGCAGATGGGCCTCGCCTTCCAGCTCCAGGACGACCTGCTCGACGTCTATGGCGACCCGGCTGTCTTCGGAAAGGCAATCGGAGGCGACATCACGAGCAACAAGAAGACCTACATGCTCATCAACGCCATGCTGCGTGCGGACGACCGCCAGCGTGCGGAACTGAGCCGCTGGATTGCCGCGACGGACTTTGACCGCGCCGAAAAGATAGCCGCCGTGACCGCGATATACGACGAGATAGGCATCCGCGGCCTCTGCGAGGAGCTCATCGAGAAGTATTTTGCCGAGAGTGAGAAACTGCTCGCGCAGGTTGCCGTGCCTGAGGAGCGCAAGACGGAACTGCGCCGCTATGCCGCCGCAATGATGAAGAGGGAGAGGTAAGGCCATGACATTTGTCGATACACACACCCATTTGGACGGTCCGGAGTTTGATGCCGACCGTGATGACGTTGTCGCCCGTGCCCGGGAAGCCGGTGTCTCGCGCGTCTTTGTGCCGGCGATAGACCTCCGGTCGGTGGCCTCGGTGCTGGACGTGTGCGACCGCTATCCGGGTTTTGCATGGCCGATGATAGGGCTCCATCCCGAAGAGGTGCGCGGCAACTGGCGCGAAGTGCTCGCCGAGATGCGGCAGATGGTCAGCCCGCGGTTTATCGCCATCGGCGAGGTGGGCCTCGACTACTACTGGAGCCGTGAGTTTGAGCACGAGCAGCTCGAAGCTTTCGAGAAGCAAGTGGGTTGGGCCATCGAGCTGGACCTGCCACTGATGATACACTGCCGCAAGGCGCAGAACGAGATGGTCAACCTCCTGCGCCACTACGAGCGCGACCTCCCGGGCGGCGTCTTCCACTGCTTCACGGGCAACGAGCGCGAAGCGGCCGAACTGTTGCGCTTCGACGGCTTTGTGCTTGGCATCGGCGGCGTGCTGACGTTCAAGAAGTCCCACCTCCCCGAGGTGCTCCCCACCATTCCCCGCGACCGCGTCGTGGTGGAGACCGACAGCCCGTATATGGCCCCCGTGCCGATGCGCGGCCAGCGCAACGAGAGTGCCTACGCACGGCTCGTGCTCGAACGGATGGCCCTCTGCTACGGCGTCACACCAGAGGAGATGGCCGAAGAGACCAACCGGACGGTCGACCGCATCTTCGGTCGCGCGATAGGACGTAGCGGCGAAAAAGCGGCGGCGACTTATTAAAGAATTATAAATATCGCCACGAAAATGTCGGAATGTGGCAAAAAAGTTATAATTTTGCACCGCTTAACCGCAAGGAGAGGTGCTCGAGTGGTTGAAGAGGCACGCCTGGAAAGCGTGTAACCGGCAAAACCGGTTCGCAGGTTCGAATCCTGTTCTCTCCGCAAAGACAGACTAAAACCGCTGCAAGTCTATGGCTTGCAGCGGTTTTTTTATTACATGACATCCACCTAACAGCCCACCTACAAGCCACCTCAAGCCACCTCAAGCCCACCTAACACCCACCCCAACCCTCCCGAAGGGAGGGAGCCGGATATGCTTTAAGGTATTCAAGCTCCCTCCCTTCGGGAGGGTTGGG
>CABUXJ010000001.1 GCA_902495455.1 uncultured Prevotella sp. | reverse complement strand
TTTTGTATTGCCTGTCAACTCTCCTGCCATTCGAAGCGTTGTCCCTCCATTGCCCATTACGCTACGCTCCATGAGCAATGGAGGGACTGAAGCGTTGCACTTCTATCTTGAATCTATACGGTGTAGACGTGGCGGAAGGGGTGATTCTGGGCGGTCAGTTCCCGTTCAACGGCACGGTTGTAGATGGCTCTGAGGTTGCGCATGTAGTAGGACGACGAGTTCGGACACAGTCCGCCGGCCCTCAGCCACACTTCGTATGCCTGCATCAGATCTGAATCGAAGTCGGCCAAGGCGACATCCCGACGGTCGGCGAGAAAACGGAGGAAACTGCTTATTGTCGTCGCGTAGGCGGTGCTCATGCTGGTCCTCCCAATCCCCGACAGATGGGCAATGAGCGTGCGAGCGAAAGCGACAAAACCAATGTCGTCCCGTGATGTCCCGAAGAGGGCGACAATGCCGTCGGCGTCGTAGTCGCGCCCGCTGTTCTCTATCCGGCTGACGGTGGTCTGCAGTCGTGACAGGTCGTGCCGCAGACCGGCCTCCAGCGTCTCGAGATAGTGATGGCGGACATCGTCGGTGGCGGACGTGACGTCTACCCAACCCTGCGCACTGTCCCATTCGTGAGTGAAGAGGCGGTAGCCGGTGTTGATCTGTCGCGCGATTCGTCTGTGGATGATTTGAAAAAACAGTGTCCCCTCCCGTCCCTTGACGGTCGACGGACGATACTTAACTTTGATTGTAGCCATATAATTACTGAATAAATGATTGTGTTAAGGGCCGCAATTTAGTTTATATGCAAATTCTAAAAGATAAATTGGCTGACAAAATCACCGGAAGAGGGTTAAAAGTAACTATTCTGCGGTTTTTGTTACGTCTTTACTTCTGCCAATAAACGGCATGTAGAAAATATGTGATAATTTAAGAAAAAGTACCTTTTCCCTTACCGGTGGAAGAGATGCGGTTGATGCGCGAAACAGCCAACCGCATCTCCTATGCCAGGTCTTGAAGTACATTTAACATGTCGCTGAACAGTTACGGTTAAAACTCAAACAAAAAAATTAAAACGCAAAGGACGCAAAGACGCAAAGGTTTTACAGCAGTACTATCACCTTTGCGTCTTTGCGGTCTTTGCGTTTTATATAAAACACCCTCGAAATTATAACCCGGAGGCTTCGTCGGCTATCCAGTTGTATAGGACATCCAAGCGCGGGTCTTTCAGGACGACAGTGTTGTCGCTGTCAAGCACATATATCGTCGGCATGGCGGATAGAACGTAGAGATTCTTCTGCAATATGCCGCTCACGTCGTAGGCCACAGTCCAGTCCGCGGGCAGTTCAGACTTGGTCCGCTCCCACAAAGCGCGGTCCTCCTCAGCGCAGACAGCCAGCACACGAAGCGCACCTTCGGAGACGAGCATGCCCAGCATGTCATTGTCGCGGAGAGCCGTGATCTCCTCTTCGCAGTGTTCGCACGACGGGTCGTAGAAGAGCAGGAGTGTTCGGCGGGCGGGCAGCGCGCCGTGGAGCGTCTGCCGACGGCCGTCGCGTGTGACATAAGAGAAGTCGGCAGCCACCGTGCCGGGGGTGTTCTTACGGGCCGTAGCCAGCAGGGCGGCAGGTCTGAGACGGTCGTCCTCCGACAGTTCGTCCGTGGCGAGAAGTTCCTCAAGAAAGACAGTCCACGTGCGTTCGTCGCGCATCGGCGACTCCGGGTCGTTCAGATAGCGTTCGGCCACATAGCGGATCATCGCTAACGCACTTTCGCTCGCCGTGGCGGCATCAAGCAGTCGGCGCATGGCCGCGTGTGAGCCGTCTGTCGTTCCGTAGTCATGGAGCTGGATGAAGTTGGCGAAGTTTTGCTCCATGAACGCCGTGTCGCGGCAAAGACGCACGTCAGCGAAGTTCATGGCATCCCAGAAGTGGGCCATGAGATAGTCGGCGCGCTCGATCGGGTCGGTAATGCCGGAGGGCATGACCGGCAAAGGCAGTTCCCCACCCTCGCCTGTCACAACCCCGATCGTGTCGGTCGCTTTAGCAGACCGCCCTCCGGCCGAGCCGCTGCAGGCCGTAATCGCTACGGTCGCCACGGCCATCATGAAGCACATGAGTTTCATCTCGTTCAGCTTTTTATGTCGTTTCCTTTGCATATATCGATATCTTTACCGCCGGCCTCATCGTCTGGAGCCGCTTCTGCGACGCGCCACAGGCTGACGTCGCGGCTTGGCCGTGCTCTTTTGCGAAACAATTTCCGAATAGGACATACCGGCTTCCTTTGCAGTCAGATCGCGCACGCAGCGCAGACCGTTAAGTGCATATCCGCCTCCATTTGCCGTAGCGATTGAACTGCCCGCATCAACCGTAAGCAGACGATAGTTCCAGCTCAGAGGGAGTGACGAACTGCCAGGTGTGCCATAGTTGGCCCAATGCTCTTGTGTGCATGTTGCATAATAAGCACCTCCGAGTATGCCCATTCGCAGCATAATGATAATTTCCTTTTGATTTGGCACACGCCATCCGGTTCTGCCTGTTGCAGTCACTAATTTGCTACAGAACGTGTTATTGTTAATCGCAGCAGAATAATCACTATAAGCCGTATTGCTTGCGTTTGGTATCACAGTCTTGCCACTCAATATCGTTGCCTCTTCACTGGTATATGATGTAAAACTGTTTCCTCTGGGCGCGATTTCAAAACCGTAACGTGCCATACGGTTGTACGCATCGCTGGACTTGTGCATGGGCAGCGGGGCTGTCTGAGGTTCACGTAGCGAGGCGCCGTAATAGCGTGACACCTTAACGACACCACCATTTGTCGTTGAGTTCGTCTCCGTGAGATAGGCCGGAGTGACTTTCTCTCCTTCTGTGACAGTCGTGAGGTTCGTGCCGAGATTTCTTATGCAGCGCACCTGCCAGGGCGCGTGTGACCAGTTTCCTCCACCATAAAACACACTACTGGACGCACCCTCGTCAACCCAGACTATCTTGTTGTCACTTGCGACAAAGTGATACAGTGTGTTGGCATCGTTGGCACATCCGTCCGGAAGAGTTGTCTGATTGTAATTCATGAGCGGCGTCCTAAGACTGTTGCGTCCGATGATGATACGCAGATATTTTCCCGTGGCCGGAACGTACCATTTCAGCTCCGCATTGTCGATTATGCCGTCACCGTTCTCATCCTTGTTGCGGTTCATACATGAGTTCAGTGCATGTATATATTGAGCATTGGAACCGCTTTGGGGGTCAAAATCCTTGTCGCCCAAACCGTTATACTTGCCGGAATTATTACTGTTCAGGGAACTGGAAGCGATTTGGACGGTTTTAGGTACGGAAGTGATGCGTGCGGACGTAGGGACCTGATAGGCGAGTGCTGTCTGCTTCGTATTGTTGATTGCGTTGATGGATTGAAGTTGTGTGAAATCAACGACTGTATTCCATTTGACTCCGCTTTTTCCTCCTCCATAGCCGAGATAGACATTATAACGTCCGTTGTCAGAATCCAAGCCTGCCACACTGGACGGCCATCTCAGATTCAGTCCGAACACCTCGTTGTCGTGCTCAATCCCGAGACCGGTGACTTTCTCGTCACTTCCGACACCTGACAGATTGTAGTATGTCTGTATGGATTCCTGCGACAGAGCATATTTTGACTTATAGTAGATGCAGCCTTTGTCGGATGACTCCCGCAGGTCGACATTGAACTGGGCGATGCGGTTGGGCTGGTTGACATAGCCTACCCACGTGTTACCCTCTTCATTCCCATAGCCGGTCTCTCCATAGTCGGCCTCGTAGGTATATTCTTTCACATAGACGGTAAAGCCCTGACCGTCCTTGCCGTTTGTCAGAGCACTCTTCTGGTCGGCAAGGTCCTTCAGGTAATACAGTCGGTCCTTATAGTCGGCCGGCTCCGGAAATGCTGCCAAAGCGGCGGTATTGAGATCTGTATTTGCCTTGATATTGTCGTTACGCACAAACTGTATCCAACTGTAGTATTTCCAGTTCGGGTCCGTGTCCTTATTGTCCGTATCGTGCGGTTCGTTGATATTGTTTGAGTTACCTTTTCCGAAGTACTTGATTTCGTAGGGGACATTGTTCTCATACGTGCGGATGAGAAAATTGAACTTGTCCAATTGCTCTTTTGTGAAATAGATGTTGAACACGTTGAAGTGGCAGTCCAGATTGAAGTATGTTTCCGTAACGTCGTTGACCTCTCCCTCCGCTCCGGGCTGGTTCTCGCCGTTTCGGAAAGCCTCGACAATGACATTGTTGACACCCTTCACCTTAATATTATAAGTATATTGCGCATTGCGGTAGCAGTTGAAGTCATTCGCGTCCTTCCCGATATAGCCGAGATGCACGACGTATGTGACCAAAGCCGTGCGGTTCGTCACATCCGAGAAGTCACCGTCGACGCCGTCAATCTTGTCGCCCGGCTTGTTCCTGTAAGTGATGTTGGCCCTGAAGCGGAGATATGTGGCATAGTTGTTCAACGTGAGTTTGCCGTCGGGACACAAGGCCGTATAGATGCCGGTGTCAAGATTGGAGTCATCCTTCTTCTCCAATTCTCGCTTTGCGTATGCCGCGTCCCCCGTGGCGTCGGCGATATGGCCCGTGCGCTTGTTCTCATACTGCCAGAAGCTGTATGAATAGAGCGTCTTGGTGATTTCTTTCCCGTCGACGGTCTCCTTGGTCGTGGTGACATCCATCGACGCCGGGGTTATCGTGAGTGAGTTCCAGTATCTCGGATGGCGCTCGTCAGGCGACGACGGCAGTTCCGGCGATACGGCGTCGCCGGCGTTTGCATACTCCAGAACGCGGTTGACGCTGGCATCCGCTCCCTGTTCGCGACCTTGAATCCATGTGTATTCGGGGATGTTGACAATCTCCATGTCTATAAGTTCCAGAGCGATGGCATTGCCGTCGGGGGAGATGTTGATTGTGTTCTGTGTCCAAAGACGACGCAGGTGTATCCGTCCGGACAAGGTCTGATTGCCGGGTTGGATGACGACGGTCTCAGGATTGTCGTCGTTGTGAGTGCCACTATGGCCGGATGCACGATAAGAGCCCTGCATGACAAGTCCTTGGGACAGACCGGCGGTGGGAGCGTCGACAACGGCGTATTCATGGAAATCCTGCTTTACGGCAAGCGAACGGAATTTGTCCCATGTGTCCGCCTTGTCCAAATGCTCCTTGATGTTGACCACTTCCTCGGAGTTGGCGCCTTTGATATTGAGGGCCGTATTGTTCTGACAGTTTGCCACTGCCACAATATAGCTCTCTCCCGATTGGGTGTCAAGTTTTACGGAACCGGTCGTCGGCTCCGGATAATCAAAGGCCTTGTTGTTGGTGATGAACGCCGAACCAGTGCGTTTGCCGCTGTTGACATTATAAACACCTATCCACAAGTCGTTGACACGATTTTCCAAATCCGAACTTATATCGGACCGGGTCAGCTGTTCCATTTCGCTCAAATCCACCTGAAGGCTGATCGTGGCATGCTCACCTTCGGGGACGGCTTCTGTAACGAAATCGTCACTGCAGCCGAACAAGCAAGCCAAAAGCAGCAATGCGCACCAACCTATATGTTTTTTCAACGACTGTATTCTCACCATTTTGTTGTTTATTCGAATGAAGGTATATTTATTGTATATTCCAACCACGGACAAACCGTGTAAGTCAGCGTGATTGTATTTCCCTGAATGAGCGCGACGTCCACCACAACGTGTGTATTGCGGAACAACGCTCTCAGATTGTCGAAAGCTTTTTTCGAGAATGTCTTCGTACGGGGTCTGTTGTTCTGTGTATACGTGAACGTAAAGTCCATAGTATATGCCTGTTCTCCGTATGGCTCTGCCTTGTCAATCAAGTTCTTACTTTCGGGCAGATACAGGTAGAACTCGGCTTCTCCCGGCGTTCTGTTATTGTATTTGGGCACGGTGAAGGATGCCGGCGTTACATCTTTTGCCGCATGTTTCGCCGTCCCGGGGATGTCGTAATCGTTGATCCAGCCGCGCCAATCCGCCAATGTCTTGTCATCCGGATATTGCTGCGTTTCGTCCGACACCTTTTTCAACCAGTCCACCCAGTAGTGGGTCGTCGTGCTGCCGTCGTTCTCTAAGAACGGAAGCGGCGTGCCGGGGTTCTGCTTGTGGGGCATCAGATACATACGGTCCGCTATGTTGTTTACCTTCAATTCGGTCACTTGCATGTCGTAGCTCCACAAATTCTTAAACCGGAACGTGAACTTGGTGGCGGCGCGAACCAAATATAACTGCCGCTCGATACGGCTGCTCCCGACACCTGTCTCTATCTCATATACGGAACTCATGGGGATGGGAGTGTCGTGGGAGAATGACGGCACGAAATGGAAATCGTCCACTGCGGCCTTAAATCCTGCCGTTCCCGCCGTATAGGCGTTCAGATCGGGAAGTCCGCCGACGCTTTCCTCATTGGCCAACAGATAGATGGTCTTCTTCTCAAGACGCCTTACCTCAAATAATTGTATGTTGGATTGCGTCTGCACGCTTTCGAAGTCAATGAACCTGTTGTGTTCCACCCTGCCGTCGGGATGCAAGATAACGATGCGCAGGGTTTTCATCTTTTCGTTGTCCGGCACATCGGTCACTCCCGCGCGTGTCATGCCGATAACTTCTGTATTCAATACGAGCGTGACCATACCTTCTTCCGTGGACACCACTTCGTCGTCCATGAAGACTGTATCGCCACTACGGCCACAAGCAGACAGCAGCAGAAGGCATGCTATCGAAGCCAATGACAATATGTGTCGTATCGTACAGTACATTATCCCTACTTCTCTGTTTATCTACGGTTGTCGACAGTCAGACTTGTCGTGTCTCTGTCGTTATCTCCTTATTATATATATGTATTGTTGTTATGAATGTTCGCTTTTGATTTGTGGAAGCCACCGTCATACGCCCACATCTACGTTGTTGACGACGAGTCGCCATGAGAGGATGTTTATCACGGTGCTTACCCACTTGTTGTTTTCATCAAGGATGAGCGTCATGTTATATTCGTCGGCCCTGTCCAAGTATTCCTGATCGTCCATTTCCTCAAGATGCTTGCCTTTGACCATCAAGGCATAGTCTATCACCGGCAGGGACACTACCGTTTTGCCGCTTTCGACGGCGCGTATCTTCAGCATTGGCTTGGCAAATCGCGTCCAGTCCCTTACGAACAGACGGTTGGTCGTCATCTCTGCGACCACGGCCTTGACCTCGGTGATGGCGCGTGTCGCAGCGCCGGCATGCGTCTTGGCTTCGCTTTCGCCGGAACCGACACCGGCTTCCACCGGATAGACAGCCCACGGACGATAGACGACCGGAGCCTCCATAAGCATGGAGTTGTCGTAAGCCAACCATCCGTTGTTGTCCTCGATGCTGAATTCAAAGTCGTCGGGATTGACGTCCTCACCCGACAGGTGTTGCAACACGACGCGGAACACGTTGGTGTCCTTCGTCAGCCGCATTGTGTAAGTATAGTCTTCTCCATCGTCACTGTCCGGCAGCACGACGTCCATCATGCCGTGGAACAGCGGTTGCAGGTCCTTGTCCGAACGGAAAGGCTGCTGTTGTGTTGCCGTCACGCCGTTGATGCGGCAGTTCAGGCCGTTGACGTTCTCCGCGGGGTTGGCGTCAGGCAACGTGAATGAGTCACAGTCACCCAGTCCGCACCACGCCACAAGGCGATATTTGCCCGGAGCGAGAGACAACGTCATCGCATAATCATCAGACGCGAGAGCCGCTCCCCGTTCGGACGACGTCCACACCAGCGTCCCCTCTTCGTCGAACGCATAGAGGCTTACCGACTTCACTTCATTGGCGAAGGCATCGGCAAACTTCAGGTTCATGTCATAGCGGAACTTCAAGCGGTAAGTGACCGCGCAATCGCCCTCATCGTCATAGACGAGGCTGTCGCACGACGTTATCAGAAACAGTGCTGTCAACACCATTATCATCTGTCTGATATTATGCAAAGTATTCATCTAATGTCTTTAAATTAATTCAAGGACATATCGAGAACCGAAGTCTGATGAGGAAACCGCAGCGCGATTGCCGCGGTTTCCTGCCATCAGGACTTTCGTCTCATATCCTAAATCTGATAAGAGTTTTTTCCTTTCGGAATGTTTATTACCACTCCAGACTTACATCCTGCTTGACGATACGCCAGGAGAGGATATTGATCTGAGCGGCGATGTATGTGTCGACGTTCTCCGGCTTCTGGGGAATGATGTCCTCTGTGGGATCAAGCACCGGAGTTCCCAAACCTTTGACAGACGTGAGGTTGATGTCATAGACATGGTTGCGGACCACGCCGTACTTGCCCTTTGCTTCGTCAGCACCGAAGTGCTCAATGTCTGTATAGTAATAAGTTCTACCTTCATGCCAAACCTTCGTACCGGGCAGTGATTTCAGCATGTTGTTTACAGCCTCTGTAGTCAATGTATTCCCGTTTTCATCATAATATGTATTTGACGTTGCGGTAGAAGTCAGCTGCAAATAACTAAAGTATCTCGGACTTGTCTCGCTGTCTGCATCGGCAGCATGGGCCGTAGTCGCAGTAACAAATTCAACATCTGATGCCGGTATTAAAGTCATATTATTTCTATTATCCTTATCCGTATATATTTTACTTGGCAGGAAACCCAAAATAGTCGCCGTCGCTCCTTCTTCTTTATAATATGCTCCACCAAAATTAACCAGTCCCAATGCTGTAGCCACACCTCCATCGACAGTCACCAGAGTTGCTGCGATGATAGCCTGAGTACGGTTGGTGATTGTAGCCTTCGGGTCGTAGACAGCCTTTGAACCGTCCGCAACACCGGCGTCACCGGCGTTCTCAAGGCAGTAGACATTTCCCGTCTTGAAGTTCTGGCCAATTTCATTATAATTGAAATGCTCAATGGTCGTATTGGTGACACCGGTTGTGTTCTCTGCCCAGTAAGAACGGAAGCTCGTGGGAGCGTTCCATCCCGTGAACAGACCGTTCCATGCCGTTGTGCTACCCACCTTCTTGATCAGATATGATTCGGTAGCGGAGCCTGTGACGTCCCATTTGGTGAAGATGACATACAGTTGTTTGTCCGTTCCGTCGACATTGACGGTGACGTAGTTGTCGCCATCCTTCAGCTTCACCGCCTTAACGGTTTCGCCTCCGAATGTCACGTCATCCGTCTCAATGCCCTCGCCCCAGTTCATGTCCATTTTGACCTTAGCGACCACACGCTCGATGTAGATGTTGACAGGGTTGGCTTCGGCAGCTTCCTTGGTGTTGCAAAGATTGCCCGACTCAATGTCAACAGCCGTAACCTGTCCGTTTGCATCGGCATAAGAAGAGCTTGTCATGAGGAAGTTGTCGTTGGTCGTAGTGCCGTCTACGGTTTGGGAGACGCTGCTGTAATCACCGACTTTGGCACAGAGGTCAGCAAGAGACAAGGGGGATTCTCCAAGAGAGGCTACACCATGATTTGCGACAGCAACGATCTTTTTCACATTGATGTTGTCACCAGCCTTGGTGTTGATTACGATTGTTGCCTTGATAATCTTCTCCACATTCGGCATGTTGTCTCCTGCGGGAATGATATCGTCTTCCTTAGCGTCGACAAAATTCTTGTTGTTATTAACAGCGGCAGTCGCGTTTACTGTAATGGGGGCGCCGTTGTCGTCGAAGAAGTAGAAACGAAGGTTGTTGACTTTATTCTCATCTGCAGAGCCTTTTTCAAAGCTTCCGTCCGTAGCTTTTGTCCCTGCAGGATTAATAATCTGCACCGTCATAAAGCGGCTACCTTCCGTGATGTCACCTGTCTCTACGCCGGGGTCAGTACCGGTTTCGGTCACTTCATCATCGCTGCTCGAGCATGCGTAGAACGACGTGCATGCGAAAGCGAGCAACGCTAAGAATAACTTGTTCTTTTTCATAACTTTTGTTTTTTAAAGATTTATAAATGTTTATTGTTTCCTATTTTTATTGTGAGAGAATGGACTCCTATCCGACTCTATCCTCGTTTTTCTTTTCGGTTCTCCGCCGCCCTCAGTCGTTTCTCCTCCGTCCTTCGTTGAGCTGACGCAGCGTCACTGCGGCTTGTTCCAGCCCGAACGCGGCGGCCTCTGAAAGGAATTTGCGTGCGGTGGCGATGTCTTCACGGCGTATGGCCAAGGCTCCGCGGGCGTAGACAGCCTCGGCCGAACAGCCCGCGCGGTCGAGATAGCGTGCGGCAGCCTCGAGGTCGTCGCGGCGTATGGCGGCGTTGGCGGCGTTGAGATTGGCGACACTGTCCGTCGGGAACATGCGGACGGCGGTCTCAAAGACTTCGGTAAATTCGTCCGTGCCCGGCTCACACTCCTGCGCGACGAGGTAGAACTCGTTTTGGCTCAGCTTCTGCGGTTGCGTCTTCATCACACGGCGTATCTCCTCTATATCCGTAAACGTGCGTATGGTGTAGGCGATGCGGTAGTCCGTGTGACGCAGTGCGGGATAGCAGTTGTCGAGCAGGAAGCGGTAGTCCTTGGGATAGGCGCGCTTGATCTTGGCCTCCTTGGCGTCGGGGGCCATGTCACTGTCTATCAGCGAGAGGATGGCCTCTCGGTTGGTGATGTTAGACCGGTCGACATATCGGCGCAGTCCGGCCCAGTCTTCGGGCTCATAGTCGGTCGTGATGACGCCGTCGGCGAAGTGATAGAGCTGCTGTATGTGAGCCTTGAGCGCCGCCGTACGTCCGCGGGCAAGGTCACGGTTGTGGGTGTAGGGACTTTCCGGCGAAGCGTAACCCTTCAGCCAGACATTGGTGATTGTGATGTCGCGGTCGGAGCGGACGGAGTCGATCGTGGCCTCAATCTTGCCAAGTTCGACGGTGTTGCGCCGGTAGTCGGGACGTATCTCCGTGCGGTTGACGGGGAAGTCGATGAACGCCGAGCCCTCGAGCGAATCGCGCTTCTGGGCGTCGGCCTGCGGCCGGATGTAGACGAGGGCAGGGAAGAAGTCACCGTAGTGGCGGCCTAAGAGTCCGTCGGCCTCGGCGACGATGGTGTTGCAACAGCCATAGTCCTCGCGATGGAGCGAGACGGAGGCTCCCTCCATCCACTTCTCGTAGGGCACAAGGGCGTGATAGGCGACGGTGTCGGGCATGTCTTTAGCACGATAGTCAGTGCCGGCGGCGCCGGTGAGCAGGTTTTGTCCGTTGCGCTGATAGTAATAGTAACGGCGACGCCCATAGACGGCCACTGAGGGCAACTGCATGGAGTCACGTCCGGCGACGATGCGCGGCGTGAGCAGCATGGCACGGTTGGAGCTGACGTTGACGTCGGCCAAACGCAGGGTCATGTCGACGGACATATAGTCACCGTTGCGTTTGGTCTGCAGTCCGTCGACCCCCACTCCTCCGACGGAGGTCTGCGCCACAGCCGGCATGGCCGTAGCGGCTGCCATCAGGAGTATGATAATATGCTTTGTCTTCATCACGTTTTTCGTTTAGAACAGATATACTAAGTTGATTGCGGCCTTGGTCGGTCCGACGTAGTGGTGGGTGCGCCCTGCTTCGGTCTTTTTGCCGCAGCCGGCGCAGCGGAAGCGGTCATAACGGGTGTAGGAATAGCCGAGGCCTATCTCACCTTCGAGATTCCAGTGGCGACCGAGCACCCAGGCATAGCCGTAAGAGACGCCGGCCCCGACAAACCATCCCTGATAGCGGGTGTCGGCGAGCTTGCGCGCGTCGGTGCCGAAGAGGTTCAGGCGGCCGTTGAAGCCGCCGATATTGAACTGCCCGCCGTGGGCGTGCAGACCGACAAAGTGACCACCGAAGCGGTCACAGAACCAGTAGCGTGCCTCAGGCTGCAAGGCCCAATGTTTCCAACGGCGGTTATGCGAAAGGTCCCATGCGTTCAGCTGCCCCGTGACGTCCAGAGTCCAGCGTGGTGCAAGTCCGATCTCGACGCCGACATTCGGATTAAGCAACACATCAGAGAGGATATTGCTCTTGACCGCAATATCCTGCGCACTGACGGCACCAAAAGCTCCCGCCAAGGTTGTCACCAGAGATAAGATAATCCTTTTCATTTTTATATAATATCCTGTATACTTTTTTGTTTTGGTCTCAAGCACTTCTCTTACCAAGAGAAGGTCTGCAAAGCAAAATCGCTACCCATGACGTTGCCAGTCAGTGAGTTCTAACATATCTGAATGTGTGCTCCTGTTGAGCGAATGTTGCAGAATGGCATCGCAAACCAAACGGCAGGTCTGAACGGATGGCCCAAACAGGTCGTCTATAATAAGACACAACGGAAATCACAGCCGCCGGAAAACTTCTCTTGGTAAGAGAGATACATTCGGCCAACCGTCACTTCCGTCACACATACTTATTCTTTCATCAAAGACACAACGGAAATCACAGTCGCCGAAAACCTTCTCTTGGTAAGAGAGATGCACTCAGTTAACCGTCACTTCCGTCACACATATCTATTCATTCATCATATCCACCACCAAGCACCAGACCTCTGTCGGTATAACTCGGACGGTTGCTCTCGACCACTTTCTTTCTAATCAGTATTCTCATTAGACGAACGCCGCGTCTTTTGCCGCCGCAATCCGCCTTTCTCTTCATAAGAGAGAGACAGAGGCGCACAATCACCTTACTTGCAGCATTTTAGGATAGGAAAGGACAGAGTGTTTGTTTGACACTTCTTGATTTCGCTCAACTTTTTAAAATATTTTGTAAATTTTTAATAGCAAACGACATTGCTGTTATCCATAAATATTTTATTTTTGCAAAAATAAACTCTCTCTTATGAAGAGAAGTATCGAAACACGGAATAGAAGTGTTAAAAATTCGGAACTATTATTACAAAAAGCCGCGATTTTAACATAAATTCTGCAGCAAGTCCTCCCTCGGCCTCAAATATGCGAGTTTTACGCGTGCATCTTTTTCTCCCTGAACCACAATGTGTTACGACAAAATTCGACCGAAATGTGCAACTTTTTCACCGTTTTTCTCTTGCCGTAAGGGCCCCGCGGGGTTGCAACGGGGCGCTCGTTGCATCACGACGGCACGCCCGTTGCAAGACAATAAGCATGCCGTTGCGACCCCGCGGGGCCCTTACGGCAAGGCCACGGAATTTTTCCGGTCGGAAAACGACGCCCGAATGTTAAAATCGGAACGTCACCGTCGTTTTTTTGAAGTAATTTCCGTGTGTTAAATTTGTGATATTATCATTACACATCATTTGTGTTTCATGCACGCGACAGTGGGACACACAAAAAAAAGCGGCACCGTGTCTCAACGACCCGAGTACCGCTAAATAACGCTATTAATAACTAAAAACCTTCATCTCTATGCCTTCCTCTGCCGAAACGACAAGTCTGCTTAATCGTGTCCGGCCAGTTCGGAAGTTTCTCTAAAACTAATGTACGCGACCCGGATGAGTCATGACATACCAATCATTCAAATCTCTCGCCGCCCTGTCTTCACGACATTCATACGCAGCGTGGTGTCTCCTGAATCAATCTTTTTCATTACCTTTGGACTTACCTATCGTCTGTCTATCCTAAATTCAATCGTCGATTTTACACAAACCGATACCTGACTACAATCCTTATAATCTTTTTTTTACCTTTATCGCTATATGCTTTCTCCTTTCGTCTCGCGGCGGCATCTTCCGTCGTTTGACAGTGCAAAGGTACGACGAATAGCAAAACCGACAACAAAAACGTAGCTATTATTTGAAAAAGACGGCGGAAAATTGACACAAATCAAGTGTTGTGTGCGCACACAGTCGTTATTTTTCCGACATTTGGAATGACATGGTAGGGTCACGACCCTACCATGCCACTCCAAATGTCGGAGGAGATAAAGATGTGTACAGAGAATGTATCCCGAAGGGAGGTACTTGAATGTCTTAAAGCATATCAGGCGCCCTCCCTTCGGGAGGGTTGGGGTGGGTGTTAGGTGGTTGTTAGGGAGGTAGGGGACTTATGTGGCTGCTTGTGCCTCCCCCACCAAATTCGTCAGTTCGACAAACTCGGCGACGGAGAGTTGCTCCGGGCGGCGGGTCATCATGGGGTGATTGAAGAAGTCCGACGGCACGTCACAACCGGCCAAGAGCGGCCGCAGGCTGACGCGGAGCATCTTGCGGCGCTGGTTGAAGACGGTCTTGACGACGCGACGGAAGAGCTGTTCGTCGCAGCCGAGCGAGGTCACTCCGTTGCGTGTCATGCGGATGACGGCACTCTTGACCTTGGGCGGCGGATTGAATACATCTTCGTCGACCGTGAACAGATATTCGACATCATACCACGCCTGGATGAGCACGCTCAATATGCCGTAGGCCTTACAACCCGGTGCCGAGGCCATGCGGAGGGCTACCTCACGCTGGATCATGCCCGTACAGCAGGGTATGAGGTCCTTGTTGTCGATCATCTTGAAGAAGATCTGGGACGATATGTCGTAGGGATAGTTGCCCGTCAGGACAAACTGGCCGCCGCCAAAGAGGCGCGTCAGGTCCATGCGGAGAAAGTCCTCACCTATTATATTATCGCGCAGACGCGGGAAATGCTCGTTGAGATAGACGACCGACTCACGGTCTATCTCGACGACGCGGACCTCACGCGGCTTCTCAATCAGATATTGCGTGAGCACACCCATGCCCGGGCCCACCTCGAGAACGGGCAAATCGGGACAGGCATCGACCGTATCGGCGATGCGGCGGGCTATGTCGAGGTCGGTCAGAAAGTGCTGGCCGAGATTCTTTTTGGGTCTGACTTGCTTAATCATAGGGGCAAAGGTACGTAAAAAAAAACAAATATGGACCGCAAGGCAGGGCAAAAGCGTTTTTTGATGACACAATGATGGCGAATCGGACATTTTTCTGTAACTTTGCACGCCGACCGACCGAAACGGACGGGACGGAACGAAAGAACAAGAGAACAAAAAAACAAGAAAACGATATGGACAAAAAACTGAGACCGGGATCACTCTGCATACACGCAGGATGGCAACCGAAAAACGGTGAGCCGATAGAACTGCCCATCGTACAGAGCACCACTTTCAAGTATGACAACAGCGAGGAGATGGCCATGCTCTTCGACTTAAAGAAGGAGGGATACTTCTACACCCGACTGCAAAACCCGACCAACGACGCCGTGGCAGCAAAAATAGCCACGATGGAGGGCGGCGTGGGGGCCGTACTGACATCGAGCGGACAGGCGGCAAACTTCTACGCGGTGTTTAATATATGTGAAGCGGGCAGTCATATCGTCGCTTCGAGCGAGATATACGGCGGTACGTTCAATCTCTTCGGCGTGACGCTGAAGAAGCTCGGCATTGAGTGTACGTTCGTCAGCCCCGAAGCCACGGAGGAGGAAATACAGCAGGCGTTCCGCCCTAACACACGGGCACTCTTCGGAGAGACCATATCCAACCCGGGATGCAAGGTGCTCGACATCGAGAAATTCGCCCGGATAGCCCACCGCAACGGTGTGCCGCTCATCGTGGACAACACATTCGCCACGCCCGTCAACTGCCGCCCGTTCGAATGGGGAGCCGACATCGTCACCCACTCGACCACAAAATATATGGACGGCCACGCCACTCAGGTGGGCGGATGCGTCGTCGACAGCGGCAACTTCCCGTGGGATGACCATGCGGAGAAATACCCGGGACTGTGCACTCCGGATGAGTCCTACCACGGACTGACATACACCAAGGCCTTCGGACGGATGGGATATATCACCAAACTGGTGGCCCAGCTCATGCGCGACCTCGGCTCCATCCCCGCCCCGCAGAACTCGTTCCTGCTCAACCTCGGTCTGGAAACACTCGCACTGCGCATGCGTCAGCACTGCGCCAACGCCCAGCGAGTGGCCGAATTCCTCGCCGCCGACAGCCGCGTGGCGTGGGTTCACTACTCGGGACTGCCCGGGGACGAGTGTCACGAACTTGCCGCAAAATATCTGCCGCAGGGCAGCTGCGGAGTGCTGGCCTTCGGTCTGAAGGGCGACCGCAACACGGCCATCCGCTTCATGGACTCTCTCGAGATGATCAATATCGTCACCCACGTGGCCGACGTGCGCACCTGTGTGCTCCATCCGGCCAGCCACACTCACCGCCAACTCTCCGACGAACAGCTGCGCGAGGCCGGCGTGGCCCCCGACCTCATCCGCCTTTCGGTCGGAATTGAGGACGTCGAGGACATACTCGACGACATACGGCAGGCACTGGACAGGACACAAGAATAAGAAACCCACCCCAACAACAGACATAAGAGCCACCTGAAACCCACCCCAACACGCCTAAAACCCACCCCAACCCTCCCGAAGGGAGGGAGCTGGGTATGTCTTGTTGGCAAGACATGGCCGCAAAGAATATGTCCTGTTGGGAACAAATAAGGCATAAAAAAACAATGGCACAAAGAGAAATCGCGTCTGCAATTCTCTTTGTGCCATTGTTTTTTCTTGCTATGAATACCCCTAACTCACATCATAAGACATATTCAGCTCCCTCCCTTCGGGAGGGTTGGGGTGGGTGTTAGGTGGCTTGGGGTGGGTGTTAGGTGGGGTTTCTGCGGCTTTGACTGGTTTTTCGGATGACCGGTCGGTGTCTTATGATTGGCCTCTTTTATTTCCTTCCACGACGGATGGAGCTCGTCGGTCAGTCCGGAAGACTCATAGTCGAACTCAGCGGCTATCTTCTCGTCGCTCGGCCGGAACGGAACGATGGTCTCGTCGGCCTGTTCCACGACAACCGTTGCCACGCCCTGAGACAACATTCCCAATGCCTTTGCGGCGCCCCAGGACAGGTCTATGATGCGGCCACGGCCATAGGGACCGCGGTCTGTGACGCGGACGATGACGATCTTGCCATTTGACGGATTGGTCACCTTCAGTCGCGTACCAAACGGATAGGTGCGATGGGCGCATGTCATGCTGTCGTGATGCAGCCTTTCACCGCTGCTGGTGCGCGCCCCGGTGGCCTTTTTGGAATAATAAGAAGCTTTACCTTTCTGCCGTATTTGTGCCGGCAGAAAGGTAAAGCATAATGCTGATATTATGAATATTAATATCTTTTTCAGATTCACATTCGTTTCATTGGTTAGTCATTGCGACCATCAGACGATGCCCTGAGCCATCATGGCGTTGGCCACCTTCATGAAGCCGGCGATGTTGGCGCCCTTCACGTAGTCAATGTAGCCGTCGGCCTGCTTGCCGTACTTGACACACTGCTCGTGGATGCTGTGCATGATGTAGTGCAATTTCTCGTCCACTTCGGCCTCGCTCCAGTTCAACCGGATGGCGTTTTGGGTCATCTCGAGTCCTGACGTGGCCACGCCGCCGGCGTTGACAGCCTTACCCGGTGCAAAGAGCATCTTGGCTGCGACAAACTTCTCGACAGCTTCGGCCGTGCAACCCATGTTGGACACCTCAGCAACACAAAGCGGTTTGTTAGCCAAGAGCATGTCGGCATCGGCGCCGTTAAGCTCGTTCTGCGTTGCACAAGGCAGCGCGATATCACACTTGACCTCCCAAGGCTTCTTGCCGGGAACGAACTGTGAGCCGGGGAACTCGTCCGCGTAGGGCTGACACACGTCGTTGCCGCTGGCGCGAAGCTCAAGCATATATGCTATCTTCTCGTCGTCGAGACCGGCCGGATCGTAGATATAGCCATCGGGACCGCTGATGGTGATGACCTTGGCGCCCAGTTCGGTGGCTTTCTTGGCGGCACCCCAGGCAACGTTTCCGAAGCCGCTGATGGCGACGGTCTTGCCCTTGATGTCGATGCCGTGGGTCTGGAGCATCTGGTTTACGAAGTAGAGTGCGCCGTAGCCGGTGGCCTCCGGACGGATGCGCGAACCGCCCCACTCGAGTCCCTTGCCTGTCATCATGCCGCTCCACTCGTGCTTCAGCTTCTTATACATGCCGAAGAGATAGCCTATCTCGCGTGCTCCTACGCCGATATCGCCTGCAGGAATGTCCTCATCGGGACCAATGACGCGATAGAGTTCGGTCATGAACGACTGGCAGAAGCGCATCACCTCGTTGTCCGAACGGCCGCGGATGGAGAAATCCGAACCGCCCTTGCCGCCGCCCATAGGCAGTGTGGTGAGCGCGTTCTTGAAGGTTTGTTCAAATCCGAGGAACTTCAATATAGACAGATTGACCGACGGATGGAAACGCAGTCCGCCCTTATACGGACCAATGGCGCTGTTGAACTGCACGCGATAACCGATGTTCACATGCACTTCTCCCTTGTCGTCGACCCAAGGCACGCGGAAAGTAAGAATCCGCTCGGGTTCTACAATACGTTCGATTAACTTTGCCTTTTCAAATTCAGGATGCTGGTTGTAGACATCTTTCACTGAAATAAGCACTTCTCTGACTGCCTGCAGATATTCTGCTTCGCCCGGATGCTTCTGCTCCAAGGCCTGCATAATTTTCTCAACTTCCATAGTAAATGTATATCAAAAGGTTGTACGTTTGTTATTAGCAATATGTCATTAAGACAGCACAAATATAAGGAAAAAGAGGGTAACAGCAAAGCAAAACACGAAAAAGTTTCGGCGATTTGGTTACAAATTGTTAAATACGAGACGTTTTGCACCATTCCGCGCGCCGACAATCAGCGTCCGGTGACCTTCCGCACGCTGACCGTACCGTCAGCATGGTTTTCGCGCACGATGGAGACACCGGCGGCAGACTGTGCTGCGGTCTCTACGCCACCTATATTATAATAGGTACGTGATACTGTCCGTGCGTCACCGACCGTCGTTTTTGCCATACTTGACTCGATGGTCTCATATTCTGACTTGTCAATGGAGCCGTCGGCAACGCCGTTGAGGAACACCTCCAGATTGCTGTAACCTTCCGGCGTCTGCGCCGCGCCGTCGGAAGCGTCGGTCGGGTTGAGTCCCTTCTTGCGTTCGTAGACATCCGGCAAACCGTCACCATCGGTGTCCTCGATGAGCCGGTCGCCTTCGCGCAGACCGAGATAGGGCCACAGTGTGGTCGTCTTCACCTCTCCCACGCCCTGGCCGGTGGTCTCATGGAGAGCGTCAAATGTGTCATGCTCGGCGAGAACGACATCGGCGGGCGAGTCGATGATGCCCATTCCGCGGCTCAGATTGCCGTTGGCGTCCCGACCGGCAAACTGCGGCTCAATCTCTCCGGCGGCCTCAGCGAGCAGACGTGTGTCCACTTCGTCAAGGCGGGGAAGTGTCGCTCCGGCACAACAGGACACCTCAGAAGACTGGTTGCGGCCCACCACCTTCGTGTAGGCATCAGCTGCCGGTTCGGCCGTGAGTCCGCTCTTGACGGTCTGTTCGGTGAGCGCATATAGGTCATAGTTGGCCTGATTGTTGCCCACACCAAGGTTGACAGCCTTGTCCGAACTGTTTGTCGTAAATCCGTACCAGTTGTCGGCGTTCACCTTGTCGAGCGTAGCATCGGTCCAGCAGGAGTTCTTTGTCGTGGCATACGGGTTACCCTTCTCAAACATATTACCCTCTACGAGCCACTGTCCCGTACCCTGAGTGCTGTTGTCACCTTGGAAGAAGTAGCGGTTCTTCTGCACGTTCTTCTGCGTATTGGGCCCCGGGCGGAAATAGTTGCCACGCACGTAGACGCGGTTATAGCTGTTGCCCTCGTTGATGGCCGTATAACATTCGCCGCCATAGAGGGAATTTGACTTACCCCAGTTGAAGATCACGTTGTTGAAGAACTCCGAGTCGACAAACTGGTCGTGGTCTCCGCGGTTCTTGCTTTCCGAGCGCACACCGTTGAATCGCGGCATGCGGTTGTTGCAGTTGGTGATGAGCGTGTGGTGCATCGTGGTGTGCTCGCCGCCCCACTGCATGGCGTAGGAACGTGCACCCTTGGCATTGCGCGAGTTGTAGAGACCCTCACCGATGATACACCACTGGACGGTCGTGCTGTCGCAGTCGTACATCGTCATGCACTCCTCCATCGACCACGTCATCGAGCAATGGTCGATGATGACGTTGCGCGTGTTCTCTATATCAAGCGCCGTACGGCTCTTTGCCGCCAAATCGCCCGCACGGAAGCGCAGGTGACGCAGGATAACGTTGGGCTTGCACACATATATATTATAGCCCGCAATGCAAATGCCGCCTCCGGGCGCCGTCTGTCCGGCGATGGTAACGTTGGGATGTGCAAATTTGAGCACGCTGTTGAGATAGATCGTGCCGCTGGTCTTGAAGAGAATCGTGCGCGGCGTGTCGTCACCCGTGCGCAAAGCCCAGCGCAGTGTGCCCTCCACGAGGTTGTTGTCCGTACAGTCATCGTTGCGCGTCACGTAATACACATTGCCTCCACGCCCTCCCGTGGCATAGCGTCCGAAACCCTCGGCCCCGGGGAAAGCCGGCGTCCGGTCCTGTCCCATGACCGCAGTAACTGCTGCGGCAGAGAACAATAAAGCTAAAAGTCTGTTCATCTTGTTATGTAGATTATGTTTATCAGTCTTGTCAAAAGGTGGCGCCGGCAAACATATTGCCGAGCGCAGCCTATTCTTTGCAAAGATAAACAAAATAAACAGAAAACGTCATTGCAGAAAGAAAATCCGTCAGCTTTTACACCTTTTCCACCGAAGAAGATACCATCAGAGGGGGCAAACAGGACCTAGGTATCAAACCATTTCCTTAAATCACATGAACAAAACTTGCAATTGTTTGCAGTTTAGGCCACCAAAATGTACAATTCCGCCATGAATACATACCGAAAAAGCGGGGAATGTGCTCATAGAGTCACATTCCCCGCTTTTTTATTCTATCAGCAGGAGCTGCTTATTTCTTCTTCGTAGTGATGTGAAACTCCTCCACCTGCGAACCAATCTCACTGCCGCCCTGCACGACACAGACCTTCAGGACAATCTCGCCGTCCTTCAATCGGCTGTCGCCATAGACCGAAGCCGTATATCGCATGCCGTGCCCGGGCGCGATACGCTCGATTTTCACGGGAGCGGATATGCGGATATGGCTGTTTCCTGTGGTCTCCGCCACGACAGGATTGATGTCGAGAAGTGCCTCCGACGAACGGTTCATGATGTCAAACGACACCTTGCACTGCTCCCCGCGGCGTATCACACCGTCGCCATCGGCATCGACAAAACTGGCGTTGCGTATCTCGATGAGCCTGTTGAAGCGCACGCCATTGGTCTCGGGCAGGGTACGACTGAGCTGTTCGAGAGATACCGTGCGCGGCTGGACGGTGGTATAGACATCGCTGCCTGACGCAGGATAGCCGTCCGACGGAGACGCATCAAACGTGATACGGTCGTCTCCGCTATTGGTCGGATCAAAACCACTGCCGTCGTCATAACCTCCCGCGCCATTGTCATAGTCTCGCGTCGGGTGGTCATAGTCTCTTGTCCTCTCGTTGGCGGCACGCCGCTGCGGACGGTCATATCCGCCACGCGGGTATCTGTCGCGCTGCTCCGAGGCGTCGACGGCCGAACCGACTGACGCTCCAAGCACAGCGCCGCCCACCATTCCGGTCAGCGTACCGATGTCGCTGCCACGCGGACCGCCCAATATGCCACCGAGAGCAGAGCCAAAAATGGAGCCGAACATAGCGCCGGTAGCCGCACCCTGCTCTGCATGAGTGTTGGTGCCGCAGCTGCTCAGCACGAGCAGGACGCACAACAGATAAGCCGGAATATTCTTCATGTCATTCGTTGTTTATGGTTAAGAAATCACCGCGGACAGCCGCAAAGGCCTCACACGGACTTTGCAAAGATAAGAAAATTAAACAGAATGTCGATAGGAATATCCCGAAAAATGAATAGGGAAAGCCCTAACTGATGGCAACTTATGGCAAATTTATTTTGCATTATGGTCAAAATGGTGTATTTTTGCATATCGTTATGGAACTGAAAAAGACAGTACAAGGTATCATCAAGATAATGATGCCGGTCATTCTTGGCGGCGCCATCCTGTATTGGATGTACCGCGAGTTCGACTTCAGGAGCATCGGCCACTTCATGCGCCACGACATGGACTGGACATGGATGTTGCTGTCATTCCCTTTCGGCATCGGCGCACAGTTGCTCCGCGGTCTGCGATGGCGTCAGACGCTCGAACCGGTGGACGAACGGCCGCGCACGATGACCTGCGTCAACTCCGTCTTTCTGTCATACGCGGCCAGCCTCGTCGTCCCGCGCATCGGTGAGTTCACCCGCTGCGGAGTCTTGAAGCGCTACGACGGGGTCTCATTCGCCAAGGCATTAGGCACGGTTGTGACCGAGCGCGCCATCGACTCGCTCGTCGTGGCGGCCGTAGCGGGAATGACACTGCTGCTCCAGTTCAGAATCTTCGACATCTTTTTCGACCGCACGGGCACAAGTTTGGAGACCATCATGCGAGGCTTCTCGCCCGCCGGATATGCCGTGACGGCCGTCTGCGCCATTGCCGCCGCCCTGCTTCTCCACGTTCTTTTGAAGAAGCTGTCTATATATAATAAGGTAAAAATGACGTTGGGCAGCATCCTTCAGGGCGTCATGTCGCTGCGCAACGTGCGCAACATACCGCTATTCCTTGCGTCAACCGCAGGCATCTGGGTCTGCTATTTCCTCCATTACTACCTCACTTTCTTCTGCTTCAGCTTCACTGCCGGCCTCGGAATGGCCTGCGCGTTAGTGACATTTGTCGTCGGCAGCATCGCCGTGCTCGTCCCAACGCCCAACGGCGCCGGCCCGTGGCATTTCGCCGTCAAGACGATGCTGATCCTCTATGGCGTGGCGGAGAGCGACGCACTATACTTCGTGCTAATCGTCCACACGGTCCAAACGATACTCGTCATACTGTTGGGCGTATGGGCATGGGCAGCTTTGGCATTTACGAGAAGAATAGAGAATGGCACGAGGAGTGAGGAGTGTGGAGCGAGGAGGGAGATATGCTCTTAGTACTTCACTATAATGGAAATGTAAAGAGCAAGAAATAAAGATGCATATTTACTCCCTAAAAAGAGGTCGCCGCATCAAATCACCGCATCTGGAAATCAATATACTACGACATGAATGACTTCTTCTACAAGAAACTCGACGCATATCAATTGGCCAAAGGCCTAACCATATATGTATATGCACTGCTACGGAAATATCCCTCATACGAGCAACACGCCATCTGCTCACAAATCCGTCGTGCCGTGGTATCCGTTCCGTCAAACATCGCAGAAGGCATGGGGCGGTTCGCCATAAAGGAAAGAATTCATTTCTTGGAGATTGCATACGGCTCGCTCACAGAAGTGATGTGCCAATTAGACATCTCTCACTCACTCGGATACATCTCTGATGATGAATTCAACAACGCGGAAAGCATGATAGAAAAGACTGCAAAGGTTATGTCCGGGCTAAGAAAATCATTGCAAAACAAAATAACAATACAATAAAAACATCATTAATAACAAAAGATAAAACAGGATAAGGACAGGATAAGAACAGGAAAGGAACAATAAAGGAGATACGGAAAAGAAACAGCATCTGACGGAAACGAAAATTATTCCAAAAGCATTTCTCACTCCTCCCTCCCCACTCCTCCCTCCTCGAAATCCTCGAAATCCTCAAATCCCTAAATTAAAAACCAACCGATTATGGCTACAGAAATCAAAAACCTCAACCCTGAGTGCATCTGGCGCAACTTCCACGCGCTGACACAGGTGCCGCGTCCTTCGGGACATTTGGAGAAAGTGCAGCAGTTCCTGCTCGACTTCGCAAAAGGAGCCGGCGTGGAAGCCTTCAAGGATGCTGCCGACAACATCGTCATGCGCAAGCCCGCCACACCGGGCATGGAAGGCCGCAAGGGCATCATCCTGCAGGCACACATGGACATGGTGCCGCAGAAAGCACCAGACAGCACGCATGACTTCGTCACCGACCCCATCCAGACATACGTCGAGGACGGCTGGGTGAAAGCCAAAGGAACGACCCTCGGCGCTGACAACGGTCTGGGCGTGGCCGCAATCATGGCTGTAATGGAAGACAAGACGTTGCGTCACGGTCCCGTCGAAGCACTCATCACGGCTGACGAGGAGACCGGAATGTTCGGAGCCAACGCCCTGCCCGCAGGCGAGCTCAACGGCGACATACTCCTCAATCTCGACTCCGAGACCTGGGGCAAGTTTGTCATCGGAAGCGCCGGAGGCATCGACGTGAACGCCACGCTCGACTACAAGGAAGCAGACACAGACCCCGAAGACGCCGCCGTGCGCGTGACGTTGCAGGGTCTCAAAGGCGGCCACTCCGGACTGGAGATACACGAGGGTCGCGGAAACGCCAACAAACTCATGGTGCGTTTCGTCCGCGAGGCCATCGCCGAGTGTGAGGCACGTCTGGCGACATGGCACGGAGGCAACATGCGCAACGCCATCCCCTTCAAGGCTGAGGTCGTCCTGACACTGCCGAAAGAGAATGTCGACGCGCTGAAGGAGATGGTGAAGGAATGGGAACAGGACTTCATCGACGAGTACAAGGGCATCGAGAGCGGCATCACGTTTACCGCCGAAGACACGGAGACACCCAAGACAGAGGTGCCGGAGGAGATACAGGACAATCTGGTCAATGCCATCTACGCCTGCCACGACGGCGTCATACGCATGATACCGTCCTATCCCGACGTCGTCGAGACATCGAGCAACCTCGCCATCATCGACATCGAGGGCGGCCGTGCTGCCATCAAGCTCCTGCCCCGCAGCTCGCGTGAGGACATGAAGGAGTATGTGACAACAATGATCGAGAGCTGTCTCTCTATGGCCGGCATGAAGGTGGAGACCTCCGGCAGCTACTGCGGCTGGGATCCCAACCCCGATAGCGAAATACTCCATCTGCTACTCCGCGTCTACAAGGAGCTCAACGGCGAGGATGGCATCATACAGGTTGACCACGCCGGACTGGAGTGCTCCATCATTCTCGGCAAATATCCTCACCTCGACGTCGTGTCTATGGGCCCGACCATGCGTTCTCCCCACACGACGAGCGAGCGCGCTCTGATCGAGACCGTCGCCCCGTTCTGGGCACTGCTGAAGAAGACACTCGAAGAGGTGCCGGCGAAGTAAAAGAGTCAGCCGGTATTTAGGGTGACATAACGGGACGTATCAAAATACTGTACCAAAATACGAACTCATCTGGAAGCCTTTAAGTGGGGTAATCTCAGTCCCCTCCTTGGAAGGAGGGGATAGGGGTGGTTAGTCAATAACTCATTGAAAACCATCGCCTTGAATAACGGCGAATGGCCAACCACCCCTTGCCCCTCCTTGGAAAGGAGGGGACTGAGATTACCCCAATTAAAGGCTTTCTGATGAGTTCGTTTTTTGATACACCATCATATCACACCAAACATCAGATAAGCCCTATTTTTCCACAATGTGTTAAAATTCTGATTAATATTTACAAACGCCCTCGATTTTAACACGACTTTTTGAAATTATTCGCCCGAGGTCGCAAATTCTTCAAATTTTCGCGTGCATCTTTTACCGTCTGAGCGACAGCGTGTTACGACAAAAGTAGCGAAAGTGTGCAACGATTTCGGCCAAAAAGTTTTGCCGTAAGGCCCTTACGGGGTTGCAACGGGGCCCTCGTTGCATCGCGACGAGCACGCCGTTGCACAACAATAAGTATGCCGTTGCGGACCAACGGGGCCCTTACGGCTCGGCCGCCGAACTTTTTTCGTCGGAAAACGGGGCCGAAATCATGAAATCACGACCTTGCCGACGGTTTTTTCGAGCGATTTACGTGTGTTAAATTTATGATATTATCATTACATCGCTCCATTCTTTTCCATTCTCCAAACATGCCGCAAGGGCCTCCCGACACGTCTCCGAGACATCATCCGCCCGTGCGATTAACCATTCTTAACACGTTTTGCCGCTCATCGTCACCCATGTAACCACGATTTCGGCGCGTTTTCGGACGGTCTTCAAAAACAGTTCCAAATTTTCCAAGCATATTACAATGACAGTCAGACACTTATGACATCATCGCAAGACAGCCAAAACTTTTATCCTCGGTCTCAACGACCCATAAACACAGCCGGGTTACACCCACGAGGACCAAACCGACAATGTTTTCATTCATCCGACACAAAAAGAAAGCGCCAACAGGACGGTGTTTTCCAACTTTTTTCTTACCTTTGCACCGCAAAAGTAAAATCAAAACAGAATTTATGGACGATTATCACGCGGAGAACTTAACATTTTAGGTGCCGTGGATAGCTCCCGATGAGCTAATCCGCCGCGCCTGTTTTGACTCACCGAAAAAACGGAGGATTAGCAATTATGAAGACTTACTGGAACACAACCGGAGGGCTGACCGCCCTTGAGGAGTGGCAGCCCAACTGCTGGATACAAGTGACATGTCCCACCGAGGAAGATCAGGAAGAACTGGAGAAACGCTTCAAGATACCCGACTACTTCTTCTCCGACATCAGCGATACCGACGAGCGCGCGCGTTATGAATATGACGACGGCTGGATGCTCATCATCCTGCGCATCCCCTACGTAAAGGAGATACGCTCGCGGACACCCTACACCACCCTGCCGCTGGGCATCATCCACAAGCGCGACGTGACCATCACGGTCTGCTACTATGAGACCAACATGATGATAGACTTCGTCAGCTACCAGCAGAAGCGTGGCGAAGGCTTCACGGACCATGTGGACATGATCTTCCGCCTGTTCCTCTCCTCGGCCGTGTGGTACCTGAAGCGACTCAAGCAGATCAACAGCCTCATCGAAAAAGCCAAGCGCAACCTCGACCGCGAGGTCAACAACGAGTCGCTCATCGGACTTAGCCGGCTGCAGGACTCGCTCACATACTTCATCACGTCCATCCGCGGCAACGAGACCCTGCTGTCGAAGCTGAAGTTCAAGCTGCAGATAGACGAGCTGGACGCCGACCTCATCGAAGACGTCAACATCGAGATCACGCAGGCCCGCGAGACGACCAACATCTATTCGAACATTCTCGAGTCGACAATGGACACCTATTCGAGCATCATCAACAACAATATGAACACCGTCATGCGTACGCTCACCTCCGTATCCATCCTCATGATGTTCCCCACGCTCATCGCCAGCCTTTTCGGAATGAACCTCATCAACGGCATGGAGACCAGCCGCTACGGCTTCATCATAGCCTTGGTGCTTTCGGTCGGCATATCCGCCATATTCTGGTGGATTTTCCGTCACAAAAGGCTCATTTGAGCGCAAAAGTGAAAAAAAACGCCTGAAATTTAGGCAAATAAAATAATTTTCCGTAAGTTTGTGGCTGAATTGATACACAAACGACAGCCGTCCGACACACAAGGAACGGCTGCGAACGGCAATGTCGGAACACGTCCGGCGGACAACACCGCCACCACGTGACGACACAGCCGTTGAGAAAGAATATCCAAAAGAATCATCGACTAAAAAGGTTTGAAATGATGGACTCTCAAGAAAATGCCCTCGAAATGGGCAAGACAGAAGACGTGAAAAACGTAGTGGAAGCCGCCGAGACCGTTGCCGAAACGACAACCGACACCGCGGCCGCCCAAGTGGAAAATGATTCCGAAACGACAGAGGCTCCCGCTGAAGAGACTTTCCGAAAGAACTACACGACAAGAAAGGAAGTGCTCGAAAGAGTCAAGGAGATAGCCCACGGCGAAGAGGAACCCCGCAAGGATGAGATTGAACTGCTGAAGACGGCTTTCTACAAAATGCTCACCGCCGAGCGCGAGGCAGCACAGAAGGCATACATCGACGGCGGCGGAGATCCGGAGAGCTATCAGGTCGTGCCCGATGCCGATGAGGAGACGTTCAAGGCCGAAATGAGCATCGTCAAGGAGAAGCGCACACGCATCTTCAAAGAGCAGGAGGCCGAGAAAGAGGCTAACCTCCAGCGCAAACTGGACATCATAGAGAAAATCAAGGCGATGGTGACCTCACCCGAAGAGGCCAACAAGTCTTATCCGGAATTCAAGACTCTGCAGCAGGAGTGGAAGGAGATAAAGAACATCCCGCCGGCACGCGCCAACGAGGTATGGCGCAGCTATCAGCTATACGTCGAGCAGTTCTACGACCTGCTCAAACTGAACAGCGAGGCTCGCGAATACGACTTCAAGAAAAATCTGGAACTGAAGACAAAGCTCTGCGAGGCCGCCGAAAAACTGGCCGAAGAGGAAGACCTCATCAGCGCATTCCATCAACTGCAGAAACTCCATCAGGAATATCGCGAAATCGGTCCGGTGAGCAAGGAGCTGAGAGAGGAGATATGGGCCCGCTTCAAGACCGCATCGACCGTCATCAACAAGCGCCACCAGCAGCATTTTGAGGACCTGCGCGCCAAAGAGGAGGAAAACCTCGCACGCAAGACGGCTCTCTGCGAAAAGGTGGAAGCCATCGCAGCCGAAGAAAACAAGGGCTCAAACGACTGGGAGCGTCACACCAAGGAAATCATCGAAGTACAGGCAGAATGGAAGACCATCGGATTTGCTCCGCAGAAAATGAACGTCAAGATCTTCGAACGCTTCCGCGCCACCTGCGACGACTTCTTCGGACGCAAGGCCGAATACTTCAAGACGCTCAAAGAGACATTCAAAGATAACGCAGAGCGCAAGCGCGCACTTGTCGAAAAGGCAAAGGCCCTGCAGGACAGCACGGACTGGAAGTCGACATCAGACAAGATGATAGCTCTGCAGAAAGAGTGGAAAACCATCGGCATCGTACCCAAGAAACAGGGCGACCAGCTGTGGGAGGAATTCCTCGGAGCATGCAACCATTTCTTTGAAGCACGCAACGCAGCCAACGCCGGACAGCGCAGCGAGGAGCACACCAATCTGGACAAGAAGCGCGAAGTCATCGCCAAGCTGAAAGCACTGATCGAAAACGCCGCCGAAGCGACGCAGGAAGCCGTGCAAGGTCTCGTCGAGGAGTACAACTCAATCGGTCATGTGCCATACAAAGAGAAGGACAAGCTCTACGAAGAATATCATGCGACCTTGGACAAGATATACAAGGAACTGAACATCAACGTCGCACGCCGCCGTCTGTCCAACTTCAAAAACAAACTGAAGAACGTAGCCGAGCAGGGCGAGAACGCTCTCGACAACGAGCGTGCCCGGCTGATGCGCCAGTTTGAGACCATCCGCAGCGAGGTTCAGACATACGAAAACAACCTCGGCTTCCTCAACGCTTCGAGCAAGAAGGGCAACAGCCTCATCGACGAGATGAACCGCAAGGTCCAGAAGCTGAAGGACGAAATGAACCTTGTTCGTGAGAAAATCAAGGCCATCGACGCCGAGAACAAAGAATAAGAGGCCTGACAGACGCATAAACGAAAAGAAATTGTGACTCTCTATAACGATAGCCACATTGCTATCAACAAAGCCCGCGATGTCAAAAGGCATCGTGGGCTGTTCTTTTTGGCATTGTCAGCAGTTCTTTGGAAAACACACCATAATAGAGGCTATATTCCGAACACCCGCGACTACATATCTACCACAACGTGAGAGACACCACAATGTAACATCCCTACGACATATTTTCCTCGGAAACAGACCCAAAACACGCCCAAAACAAACAAAAAAGGGCCGAAACTTAAAAAAAATCGGCAAAAGTTTTGTTGGCTTCAAAAAAATGTAGTACCTTTGCACTCGCAATCGGGAAGCAAACCGAAAGCAACTGAAAAATTGGGATATGGTGTAATGGTAACACTACAGATTCTGGTCCTGTCATTCTTGGTTCGAGTCCGAGTATCCCAACAAAAAAACGGCGAATAGAGCAAAAGCTCCGTTCGCCGTTTTCAGTTATAGCCGTAACAGACCGGAAATTGCTAATAAATCCCAATTTATTTTGCCGTTAGTCTGAATTACATTACCTTTGCGGGAGTTTATTATACACATAATATATATTAATGGAACAAACAAACAATCTGGTTCAAGCCATCATAAACGGGATACAAGAGAAAAAGGGCAGCAATATAGTAATAGCGGATTTGAGCAACATCGACGGAGCCGTCTGTCGGAACTTCGTGATTTGCCAAGGTTCGTCGCCGGCACAAGTCGAAGCCGTGGCAGACTCCGTCAGCGAATACGTACGCATCAATGCCGGCGAAAAACCGGTCCGAACGGTCGGTCTGACCAATGCCCAATGGGTGGCGATGGACTACGGAGACGTCATGGTCCACATCTTTCTGCCGGACGTCCGCGAATACTATGACCTCGAACACCTCTGGGAGGACGCCTCCATCACACACATTCAGGACCTCGACTAAGCCAATCCGCGATATCGGCCTGGCCTTCATATCCCGTCGGCCGCACGGTTGACGGACACATCACTCACTTTAACGACAAGAGTATGGACAACAACAATCAGAACGACCCCAAGATGAATATGCCGAAGTTCAACATGAACTGGATATATATCATCGCCGGAATAGTACTGTTAGGAATATATTTCACACAGGGAGGAGCCGACAACTCCAGCATCAAGACAGAAACATCATACCAGCAGTTCCAGACTATGGTCAACAAAGGCTATGCCTCCAAGATTGTGGTCAACAAGGAGCAGAACACGCTGCAGATGTATGTCAAACCCGAACACATACGCGAAGTGTTCAAGCAAGGAGTGGAACAGACCGGCAAGGAGCCGTCCGTCTCGGTACAGTTCGGTTCCGTCGACCAGGTGGAACAGTTCGTCAACAACGCCCGTCAGCAGAAGAAATTCTCCGGAGATTATAGTTACGACAACAAGAAGGAAAGCAACTTCATCAACATGATGATCTACAATCTCCTGCCGCTCGTCATCATCATCGCCATCTGGATATTCATCATGCGGCGTATGGGAGGCGGAGCCGGCGGCGCGGGAGGCGTCTTCAACGTCGGCAAGAGCAAGGCCAAAATGTATGAGAACGGCGGAGAGATAAAGGTGACGTTCAAGGATGTCGCCGGACAGGCTGGCGCCAAGCAGGAAGTGGAAGAGATTGTCGAGTTCCTGAAGAACCCGCAGAAGTACACCGAACTGGGCGGAAAGATACCCAAGGGAGCACTTCTCGTCGGCCCTCCGGGCACGGGAAAGACCCTGCTGGCCAAGGCCGTGGCCGGTGAGGCGGGCGTTCCGTTCTTCTCAATGAGCGGCAGTGACTTTGTGGAGATGTTCGTGGGTGTCGGCGCGAGCCGTGTCCGCGACCTGTTCCGGCAGGCCAAGGAGAAATCGCCGTGCATCATCTTCATCGACGAAATCGACGCCGTGGGTCGCGCCCGCAGCAAGAATCCGGCAATGGGAGGCAACGACGAGCGCGAAAACACGCTCAACGCGCTGCTCACGGAGATGGACGGATTCGGCACCAACAGCGGTGTGATCATCCTCGCCGCCACAAACCGCGCCGACATGCTCGACTCGGCACTGATGCGCGCGGGCCGTTTCGACCGCCAGATACACGTCGACCTGCCCGACCTCAACGAGCGCAAAGCCATATTCAGGGTCCACCTGAAGCCAATCAAGACCGACGAGACGCTCGATGTCGACTATCTCGCTCGCCAGACACCGGGCTTCTCCGGTGCCGACATAGCCAATGTGTGCAACGAGGCCGCCCTCATCGCTGCCCGCCACGACAGCAAGACCGTCGGCAAACAGGACTTCCTTAACGCCGTCGACCGCATCATCGGCGGTCTGGAGAAGAAGACAAAGATCATGACCGACAGCGAAAAGCGCACCATCGCGATACATGAGGCCGGCCACGCGACTATCTCGTGGTTTACGGAACACGCCAACCCGCTCGTCAAGGTGAGCATCGTGCCACGCGGACGGGCTCTCGGTGCAGCATGGTATCTGCCGGAGGAACGCGCCATCACAACCAAAGAGGAGATGCTCGACGAGATGTGCGCGACGCTCGGAGGCCGTGCCGCCGAGGAACTCTTCACCGGAAAGATCTCCACCGGAGCCATGAACGACCTCGAACGCGTGACGAAGAGCGCCTACGGCATGATTGCATTTGCCGGCATGAGCGACAAGTTGCCGAACATCTGCTATTACAACAACAACGAATACAACTTCCAACGGCCCTACTCCGAGACCACGGCAAAAATCATGGACGACGAGGTTCTCAAGATGATCAACGAGCAGTATGACCGCGCCAAGCGCATCCTGAGCGAGCACAGCGAGGGCCACGCCAAGCTGGCCGAGTTGCTGGTGAGCCGCGAAGTCATCTTCGCCGAAGACGTGGAGGCCATCTTCGGAAAGCGCCCGTGGACGAGTCGCGCCGAAGAACTGCTCGAAGCGCAGCAGCGTGCTGAGGCCGAAGCGATGGCGGAGCGCCGCGCCGAGGAACTGGCACGACAGGCCGCCGAAGAGAACGGTGAGGCCGTCGAGACCGGTAACGACACGACAGTAGAGCCGGCAGACGCAGACAACACTCCAGAGAATGCTAAATAGTTGCTCCGGAGAGACAAAATAATACAACAAACAGAATGTTGTCACACAACAAATAAAAAGAATCAGCGTATGAAAAACTTCATAGTGCGCGCCATTACCGGTGTCCTTTTCGTGGCAGCCATCGTGGTCTGTTTCCTCAACCATGCAGCCATGACGCTGCTCTTCGCCCTCATCACGGGTCTGACCGTATGGGAGTTTACCGGTCTGGTAAACATGCGCGACGGCGTGGACACCAACCGTTTCATCTCGACCGTAGCCGGAGTCTATCTCTTTTTCGCCATGACCGGCTTCTGCAGCAGCCTCACGCCGTCGACAGTGTTCATCCCCTACCTTGTGACCATCATCTATCTGCTTGTCGCAGAGCTTTACGCGAAAAATCCCGACCCCATCAACGACTGGGCATACACGATGATGGCGCAGCTCTACATAGCCCTGCCGTTCTCGCTGCTCAACGTCCTTGCGTTCCGCGCGACACCCGAAGGCGTCGTCTACACCTATCTGATGCCGCTCAGCGTCTTCGTTTTCCTTTGGCTGAACGACACCGGAGCCTACTGTTGCGGTTCGCTGTTGGGTCGCCACAAGCTCTTTCCGCGCGTCAGCCCGGGCAAGAGTTGGGAAGGCTCCATCGGCGGAGCCGTGGTCGTCATGGGGGCCGCCGCGGCGATATGGCATTTCACGGAGACCTACGGTGTCAACGATCTGTCGCTGAACATATATGAATGGATGGGCCTCGGACTCGTAGTCGTCATCTTCGGAACATGGGGCGATCTCGTCGAAAGCCTCTTCAAGCGCACCCTCGGCATCAAGGACAGCGGCACGATACTGCCCGGTCATGGCGGCATGCTTGACCGTTTCGACTCCTCGCTGCTCGCCATTCCGGCCGCAGTGGTCTATCTCTACACGCTGACGCTGTTCTAAATAAAAAGGAGATAGAAGGAGATAAAGGAAGAGCGAGGGAGATAGAAGGAGATAAGGGAAGATAAAAGGAGATAAAAGACAATAGTCTTAGTTCAAGCAACAAGACATACGTCTTTTATCTCCTTTTATCTTCCCTTATCTCCTTCTATCTCCCTTTTTCTTATTCCGGATGCACCTCGTCGGCCGAAGGCAGCTGCTTCCAGCCTTCTCCGAACGTATCGTATGCGTCCGTGACGACGACAAAGGCCCGCGGGTCAGCCTCCTTGATTTTGCTTTTCACGGCCGTGACCTCCTTGTGGCTCACGACGAGAAAGAGCATCTCCTTCTCCGCACCGGTATACAGTCCGCTGCTCTTGATACATGTGGCTGTGCGGTCGAGGTCTTTCATGATGAACCGATGCAGCTCGACCATCTTTGTATCACTGATGACAAAAAGCAGTTTGTCATCCTTTGCACCGTTGATGACGTATGCCAGCACGCGGGCTGAGATGAATATGGCTATCAGCGAATAGAACGAGAGCAGCCACGAGGGACTCGACGTGTCGTCCGAACTGCCCACACCGAAACCGATGACCACCAGTCCAAAGCCCACGACGCAGGCGTCCACAATCATTATGCCTATCGAGAAGCGGATGTGTCCGAACTTCTGGAGTATCATCGCCACGATGTCGCTGCCGCCGGTGGTCGCCTGATTGCGCACCACGATGCCCTGGCCGACACCTATCAGTGTCGCGCCGACGATGCTCGTGAGCATCAGGTGGTCCGTCATGTCCATACATCCGCCCAGCAGTTGTGTCGGATCAAGCCGGTGGAGAGCCTCACTTGTCGGATAGACCACTGCCGAAAGGACATTCATTATGAGCGGTGTGGTCATCGCCGCGACTATCGTGCGCGAGCCGAGCTTGGACCCCAGCAGACAGACGGACAGGATGAGCAGCGGGATGTCAAACATATAGCCGAACGTTCCCACCTGTATCGACGGGAACAGATTGTGCAACACGATGCTCGCGCCATAGACTCCGCCCGGCACGATGTTATAGGGGTTGATGAAGAAAACAAATCCGGCGGCCAGGATGGTACATCCGATGAATATGCCCACCCACGACATCCACCAGTCCAAATGTGCGGCAGGACTGCAAAAGTGCTTCACTCTATTTGCAAAACTTTCCATAGTGTATTCAAATTAATATGCAGCAAATATACAAAACTTTAGCCTTACAACGGCCGTTTTGCCCTTATTTTTTGCTAATGGGCAGCAAAAAAAGCGAAAGAATGTCTCAGCGGCTGTATTTCGCGATGTCTCGCGCAATGACGACACCGGATAAGGACCACTCCGGACGACCGGCGGTCCACTGCCGGAAGGTAATTGTTAAATTCAGAATAATTCTTACAAACGCCCTTCATTTTAACACGGATTTTGCGCTAAGTCCTCCCTCGGCCTCAAATATGCGAGTTTTGCGCGTGCATCTTTTTCTCCCTGAGCAGCAGTGTGTTACGACCGTTTTTACCAAAGTGCGCAACATTTTCGCCGATTTTTCCACGCCGTAAGGCCCTTACGGCTCTGCAACGGGGCCGCCGTTGCATCACGACGGGGCTGCCGCTGCACGACAACAAGCATGCCGTTGCAGACCAACGGGGCCCTTACGGCTCGGCGGCCGACCGGATTTTGGACGACGGAAGCAGTTTTTCGGTCGGATTACAACGTTTTTATACAAAATTTCGCGCGTTGCGAAATGTTAATTTTAACAATCATTTTCTGACAAAATCACATCCTCTTGTAGGGTCGCGACCCGTCGCGACCGCCACCTTGGCACACGATTCAACCCGTTCGACAGGATGATATATGTGGTTGGTCAGGTGGACCAAGAGGCGGTCGCGACGTGTCGCGACCCTACTTTTCCCATATATTGCCATCGTATTTTCCGCGTAAGGTTGTCGCAATGCCACTTTGACGAATCGGCAACAAACATTGTCATGCAAAGACGATACGGTCTTGATTTTTTTCACTATCTTTGTAGGGTTAAACCTACAACCGTGTTTTTCAAAAAAACAATCACTAAAAACAACCGAACATAATGAAACGAACCATCATCCTTTTTGCCGCAGTACTGGCTTTCGGCCATGCCAACGCCCAAAGCCATGACTTCGGCTACCCCTACAAGCCCGTGGCATTTACGTCCGTCAAGATTGCACCCGCAACATTCTGGGGCGACCGCATCAAGGCCGCACGCGAGACAACCGTTCCGCTGGCTTTCAGCAAATGCGAGAGCGAGGGACGATATGCCAACTTCGTCAAGGCCGCCCACCCGAGTGACACCTACGACGTCGGCACGTTCATGGGCTTCTCGTTCGACGACACAGACGTCTACAAGACCATAGAGGGCGCGAGCTATCTGCTCCAGACCTATCCCGACAAGCGGTTGGAGGCCTATATCGACAGCGTGCTCGACATCGTCGGCGCCGCACAGGAGAAGGACGGCTACCTCTACACCGCCCGCACCATCAATCCCGCCAAGCCCCACCGATGGGCCGGCAACCGCAGATGGGTCGAAGAGGAGAACCTCAGCCACGAACTCTACAACCTCGGCCACATGGCCGACGCGGCCTGCGCCCACTATCAGGCCACGGGCAGCACGAAGTTTCTCGACATCGTCAAGCGCTATGCCGACTGCGTCATCCGCGAGGTCGGCCCGGCCGAAGGACAGGCTCACGTCGTCCCCGGCCATCAGATAGCCGAGATGGCGCTGGCCCGGATGTATGTCCTCACGGGCGACAAGCGCTATCTGGACGAGGCGAAATATTTCCTTGACATGCGCGGCAAGACGAAACGCAAGAACGCATACAGCCAGAGCCACAAGCCGGTGACGGAGCAGGACGAGGCCGTGGGCCACGCCGTGCGCGCAGGATACATGTATGCGGGCATGGCCGACGTGGCCGCACTCACGGGCGACAGCTCATATATCAAGGCGATAGACGCCATCTGCGAGAATATCATCGGCAAGAAGTATTATCTCACGGGCGGTGTCGGCGCGCGCCACGCCGGCGAGTCGTTCGGCGCCAACTATGAACTGCCGAACCTGACGGCCTACAACGAGACCTGCGCGGCCATCTCGATGGTCTATCTCTTCCAGCGCATGTTTCTCCTGAAAGGCGAGAGCCGATACATCGACTGCCTCGAACGCACATTATATAACGGTGTCATCAGCGGCATGTCCGTCGACGGCGGCCGCTTCTTCTACCCCAACCCGCTGGCTTCCGACGGCCGTTATGCCTTCAACGCCGACAATAACACCACGCGACAGCCGTGGTTCGGCTGCGCCTGCTGCCCGAGCAATCTGAGCCGCTTCATCCCCTCGCTGCCCGGCTACGTCTATGCCGTACGCGACAACAGCCTTTATGTCAATCTCTTCGCCGCAAGCACGGCTACGATGGCAGTCGGCGGACGCGACGTGACGCTCACGCAGGAGACGGCTTATCCGTGGAACGGCGACATCACAATACGCATCGACCGCAACCGCGGCAAGGAGTTCACGATGAAGGTGCGCATCCCCGGATGGGTGCGCGGTCAGGTCGTGCCCGGCGACCTGTACAGCTATGACGACGGAGCGGCGCCCGGATACAGCGTCACCGTCAACGGCACGGAGGTCCGCGACGCACTGACGGCCGACGGCTACATGTCCATCAGCCGCCGGTGGAAGCGCGGCGACGTCGTCCGCATCCACTTCGACATGCTCCCGCGCGTCGTCAAGGCCAACAAGAAGGTGGCCGACGACCGCGGCAAGATGGCCGTCGAGCGCGGTCCGCTGGTCTACTGCGCCGAACAGGCGGACAACGACGGCTTCAACAGCCACCACGTCCTGCTCAGCCGCCAGCCGAAGTTTTCTGTCACTGAAGGCTACGCAATAATGAACACGGAGGGCGACGGCCGGCCATTCAGCGTGACAGCCATCACGGTGGACAACGCCCAGGAGGCTTCAATCGACGCCGACGGCACGCTACGGACCAAGGACATGCGCCTCACGCTCATCCCCTATTACGCATGGAATCACCGCGGCGCAGGGCGCATGGACGTTTGGATGGCCCGCGATTTCGACGGTCTGGGAGAATAAGAAGGTATTCCACACATGACAATAACAATATGATGAACATGAAAAAGATATTTATCATCATCGCCATGCTGGCCGTCACAACCGGCATCGGAGCGAAAAAGAAAGCGCAGCAGCAGAGCGACCGCGAATATTGGTGCGCTCTGGCTTACAGGATGGCGCAGCCCGTATTAGAGAACATGGCCCGCGGCGAGCTGCAGAAGAACATGCAGACGGAGTTCAGCCCGTCCTTCGACAAGCGCGACCGCAGCGTGGTCTACATGGAGACGTTCGGCCGTCTCATGGCCGGCATAGCCCCGTGGATAGCCCTTCCGGACGACGAGACGGCTGAGGGGAAGCAGCGTCGCCAGCTGCGCGAATGGGCGTTGGCGGCATACAAAAACGCCGTCGACCCGTCGTCGCCCGACTATCTCTGCTGGGGACGCTCCGGTCAGAACCTCGTCGACGCGGCTTATATCGCCGAGAGTTTCCTCCGCGCCTACGACCAACTGTGGACTCCGCTCGACAAGGAGACCAAGGAAAGATATATAAAGGAATTCACCCGTCTGCGGAAGATTGACCCGCCGTACACCAACTGGTTCCTCTTCTCATCCATCATCGAGAGTTTCATGGCCAAGGCGGGCGCCGCTTATGACCAATTCCGCGTCAACACGGCATGCCGCAAGGTGGAGGAATGGTATGTCGGAGACGGCTGGTATGCCGACGGCCCGGTCTTCGCGTTCGACTACTACTCCAGCTATGTCTTCCACGCGATGTATCTCGAGACGCTCCGGGCGATGGTCGACGCCAAGGCCAACACGCGTTTAGACTACCGGAAATATTATGACCGCGCGCTGAAACGTGCGCAGAAGTATGCCATCATCCTCGAACGCTTCATCTCGCCCGAAGGCACATTCCCCGTCATCGGCCGTAGCACGCCCTACCGCATGGCCGCCATGCAGCCGCTGGCGCTGATGGCTTGGTACGAGAAACTGCCGCAGGACCTGACCAACGGACAGGTGCGCGCGGCTCTGACAAAGGTTTTCCACCGCATGTTCGACACGCAGAACAACTTCAACGAGGGCGGCTATCTGACCATCGGGTTCTGCGGAAGCCAGCCCCACACTGCCGACTGGTACACCAACAACGGCTCGCTCTACATGACCTCGCTGGCCTTCATGCCTCTCGGACTGCCCGCCGACCATCCTTTCTGGACCGACGCGCCGCAGCCGTGGACGCAGGTCAAGGCGTGGGGTGGACAGCCGTTCCCGAAAGACCACCGCTGGGGTGACGACATTCAGACGAAGGACAAGTGGTGACAGACGGTTTATCAGACTATCAAAGAACATCTTCTGAACTATATATGAACATCAAGGACATCATCATCGGCGCCGTCTGCCTCATCCTCTGCCATACGGCGGGGATGGCGCAGACGGCGTCTGATTTGCAAAAGACGGTGGTAGAGCCGGGCCGTTTCGCCCCTCTGCCGAAAGCAGACGACGCGTTCTGGCGTGACTCCGTGCCTGAGGCGATGCGCAAGAGCTACATCGGCTACGGCGAACAATTTCTCGGACGGCCGTGGACGACGCTGCCACTGACCTCGTTCACCGAGTTCAAGACCAACGGAAACCGCGCCCGCTACGAAACCGCTTGCTTCGCGAAGCGCCGCCAGCTGGCCGCCATCGTCATGGCGGAGATTGTCGAAGGCAAGGGACGGTTTGCCGCCGACATCGTCAACGGACTGGGCAGCCTCTGCGAAGAGACATGGTGGGGCATACCGGCCCACTACAGCAAGCGTTTTCCCGTCGCCTCCGACCAGACCGTCGACCTCTTCAACGCAGAGACGGCGGGGCTCATCGCGTGGACGAGATATATGCTTGAGGCGCGGCTCGAAGCGTTCGCGCCGGGCTTCTGCCGCCACGTCGACGACGAAATCACGCGCCGGATGCTCCGTCCCGCCGTCGCCAAAAACTACTGGTGGAAGAAGGCGGGCATGAACTGGAACCCGTGGATATGTTCCAATTGGCTCACCTGCGTGCTCATCTGCGAGCGTGACAGCGCCCGCAGGACGGAGGCTTTAGGGCAGATTGTCAAGGCGATGGGGGCGTTCGTCGACGCCTATCCCGCCGACGGTGGATGCGACGAAGGCACCGGCTACTGGGATCGCGCGGCGGCTTCGCTCTACGAGTGCATCCGTCTGCTGCGCTTAGCGACGGACGGCAAGGCCGACATGATGACACCGAAGGTCCGCGAAATGCTTGCTTATATATATAAAATGTATATCGGTGGAGGCTATTGTGTCAATTTCGCCGACGCCCACGACAACCGCATGCAGGCGCAACCGGACATCATTCTGCCCATCGCGCTGGACACGCAGGACCCCGTCATGCTCGGATTCGCCGCCCACATAGCCCGCGAAAGCAATCTCTTCACCGCCCCGGCACCATTCTACGAGAACAGCGGAAACTTCCCCGCGCTCGGCCGCGAACTGTTCATGCTCCGTGACATCAAGTCGGCAATGGCCATGACGCCGCGCGAACCGCAGACAAAGGACACGTGGCTGCCCGATCTTCAGGTCATGACGGCGCGCCGCGGCAGTCTTTTCGTGGCCATGAAGGGCGGAACCAACGGCGAAAACCACAACCACAACGACGTCGGCAACTTCATCGTATATGCCGACAACAGTCCTCTCATCATCGACGCGGGTGTCGGAGAATATACGTCGGCGACGTTCGGAAAAGACCGTTACTCGATTTGGACGATGCAGTCGGCCTATCACAATCTGCCGCTCATCAACGGCGTGATGCAGAAGGACGGCCGCCAATATGCCGCAAAGGTCGTCAGCCGCAAGGCCGGGACATTGGCATTGGACATCGCCGGGGCTTATCCGGAGGAGGCAGCCGTAGATTCGTGGAAGCGCACGGTGAGCATAAAAGCCGGCGGCGTGGTGGTTACGGAGGAATACCGGCTGAGGGAATGGCGCGAACCGACACGTCTGATGCTGCTCACCACCATCCGCCCGGAAACAAACGGCAGCCTAATCACAATCGGGAATCACTCCATCACATTTGATGCGGACCGCTTGTCGGCATCCGTCGAGGACATCAGCGACAAGACGGACAGTGTCATTCGCAACATGTGGGGACCGCAAATGTATCGCATCGTGCTCACCACGACAGGCCAACCGACCTCCGGCAAAATCACATATACAATCAAATAGTGGCTATGATAGAGCCTGACGACTTCCGTAAGACAATCAAATAAACAAATAACGATACAGATATGAAACGACTACTAATCTCACTTTTGCTCATGCTGACCGTCTCGCTGTCAGCCACAGCAAAGAACACGGCCGGTACATTCGCCGTGGGAGACAAGACATTCCTGCTCAACGGCAAGCCTTTCGTCATCAAGGCGGCCGAAGTCCACTATCCGCGCATCCCGCGCCCGTACTGGGAACACCGCATCAGGATGTGCAAGGCGCTGGGCATGAACACGCTCTGCCTCTATGTCTTCTGGAACATCCACGAGCAGCAGGAGGGTGTCTTCGACTTCACGGGCCAGAACGACGTGGCCGAGTTCTGCCGTCTGGCGCAGAAGAACGGCATGTACGTCATCGTGCGCCCCGGTCCCTACGTCTGCGCCGAATGGGAAATGGGCGGTCTGCCGTGGTGGCTGCTGAAGAAGAAGGACATCCGGCTGCGCGAACAGGACCCTTATTTCATGGAGCGCGTGCGTCTGTTCGAGCAGAAAGTCGGTGAGCAGCTGGCCCCGCTGACCATACAGCGCGGCGGCCCGATCATCATGGTGCAGGTAGAAAACGAATACGGTTCCTACGGTGAGGACAAGCCGTACGTCAGCGCCATACGCGACATCGTACGCGAATCGGGCTTCAGCGACGTGACACTCTTCCAGTGTGACTGGGCGAGCAACTTCACAAAGAACGGACTTGACGACCTCGTCTGGACAATGAATTTCGGCACGGGAGCCGACATCGACAGCCAGTTCAAGCGCTTGAAGGAACTGCGCCCCACGTCGCCGCTGATGTGCTCGGAGTTCTGGAGCGGATGGTTCGACAAGTGGGGAGCACGCCACGAGACGCGCCCGGCCGAGAAGATGACCGCCGGGATAGACAAGATGCTGTCAAAAGGCATATCGTTCTCGCTCTACATGACCCACGGCGGAACGTCGTTCGGTCACTGGGCAGGTGCCAACTCGCCCGGATTTGCACCCGATGTGACGAGCTATGACTACGACGCGCCCATCAACGAGTACGGTCAGGCGACACCGAAATACTACGAACTGCGCAAGGTCATGGAGAAATATGCCGACGGAAAACTGCCCGCCGTGCCCTCCGCGCCGATGCCGTTGATAAGCACACTCCCGTTCCGATTGGAGCGCGTGATGAGCCTCAACGACCTCGTGACGGCCGAGCGAGAGAGCCGCGACGTGCTCACGATGGAGGAGATGAACACCGGTTGGGGCATGGTGAAATATACCACAACGCTACCCGACGTTCCCGTGAAGAGCCTGCTGACGCTGAACGACTGCCACGACTTCGCCCAAGTGTTCATCAACGGCGACTATATCGGCAAGATTGACCGCGTGAAGAACGAGAAGTCGCTCATGCTGCCGCCGGTGAAGAAGGGCGACGCACTGGTGATATTGGTCGAGGCGATGGGCCGCATCAACTTCGGACGCGCCATCAAAGACTACAAGGGCATCACCCGCGACGTGACCATTCAGGCCGACATCGACGGCAACGAGGTGACATGGAACCTGAAAGACTGGCTCATACAGGCCACGGCCGACGACTATGACGCCATAAAGAAGGCTATGGCGCAAGGACACAAGGACGTGAAGCGCCGCGAGACAATAACGAGCAAGGGCGGATATTTCCGCGGCAAATTCACACTGAAGAAGCCCGGCGACACGTTCATCAACACCGAAGCCTTCGGCAAGGGACAGGTGTGGGTCAACGGTCACGCCATCGGCCGCTTCTGGAACATCGGCCCGCAGCAGACGCTCTACGTTCCGGGCTGCTGGCTGAAAAAAGGCGACAACGAAGTGATTGTACTCGACATCGTCGGCCCGAAGGAAGGAGGCGTGGCTTTCTGTCAGGACCATCCGGAACTGGACAAGCTGAACCGCGAGAAGGCCGTCAAGCACAACAACCCGAAAGACCGGCCCGACCTCAACTCTGCCACGCCCGCAGTCACCACGGCCTTTGCCGCCGGCAACGGATGGCAGCGTGTCGCTTTCGCCGCTCAGGCCAAGGGCCGCTACGTGGCAATAGAGTGTCAGAGCGTCCATTCGGGCAAAACCGTCTCCATCGCCGAAATCTATCTGACCGGCGCCGACGGCAAGCGCCTGAGCCGCGAGCAGTGGTCGGTCAAGTATGCCGACAGCGAGAACGAACGCGGCAACAACACCGGCGACAAGGCGTTCGACCTTCAGGAGTCCACCTATTGGCAGACGGCCAAGGGTGCCGCCCTGCCCCATCTGCTCGTCATCGACCTCGGAACCACGGAGGCCGTGACGGGCATCGAATATCTGCCACGCGCCGAACAGGGTGCGCCCGAGAGCGTGAAGGATTGCAGGGTGTTTGTTTATTGATATAAAGGGAGATAGAAGGAGATAAAGGGAGATAGAGGACAATAGTCTTATTTGCTTGACAAGACATACGTCCTCTATCTCCCTTTATCTCCTTCTATCTTACTTTCCTTCCTTCACCATCTTCACTCCACTGAGCTTCACCTCTGCCGTCTTCGTGTCGATGTTTTCACCCTTGTCAGTGTAGACAAAGACACTGTTGTCGACCGTGATGCCGTGGACACAGTTCTGGCCTTCGATACCGGAGGCCGTGATGGCGTTGCGCGAACCGCGGCTGATGATGTTGGAGATGTGTATGTCGGTGAACTCCGGCACCTTCTCGAGCTTCTGCTCCTTGACCGTGTCGCCGTCCTTTGCACCGGCGGTGCGGTTGACATAGTCACACTGGAAAGAGATGGCGTCGCCCGCGATGTCCGTCATGACGATGTCACTGATGTGGATGTCCTTCGTCACTCCGCCGCGACCGATGGCACTCTTGAAGCGCAGACCGACGTCCGTGCCGGCGAAACGACAGTTGCGCACGACGATGCGCCGCATGCCCATCACGTCCTCGCTGCCGATTACAAATCCGCCGTGAGCATGATAGACCGTGTTGTTTTCGATGAGTATGTCCTCACAACCGTTGATGTCCGTCCCACTCTTGGCGTCGCCACTCTTCATGCAGAGGCCGTCGTCACCGGCGTCGACCGTGCAGTTGACGATCAGTGCCTGATGGCAGTCGCTCAAGTCGATAGCGTCACCATTCTGAGCGTTCCACGGACAACGCACGGTGATGCCGTCGATGATGATGTTGCGGCTGTTGAACGGATGGACATGAAACTTCGGAGCGTTCTGGAACGTCACGCCCATGAGCATGATGTTCTCGCAGTGGTGCACGCGGAACAGGTCGTTGCGCCGTGACTCCTGCTTCTCCGGAGTCTCGGCTACGTTGGCGTAGCCCGCCTTCATGTCCCACGGATACCAGACAGAACCGTTCTGGCGCTCGACGCCGCCCATCGCCTTAAACCGTTTCCACTCGACGTCGCTCACCTTAGAGCGCTTCACCGGACGCCACTGTGCGCCGTTGCCGTCGATGATGCCCTCGCCGGTGATCATGATGTTCTTGCAGCGCGTGGCACTGATGCACGCCATGACGCGCGATGCCTTCGGGTTCTCCTTGTCCGCATAGAGCGTCTTGTCGGGCGAGAAATAGATGATTGCGTTCTTCTCCACATGTAGGTCGATATTGCTCTTGAGCACAATCGGGCCCGTCAGCCACACACCCTGCGGCACGACAAGCCGTCCACCGCCTTCGGTCGACAGGGCGGCGATGGCACGTTCAAAGGCCTCCGTACACAGAGTCAGGCCGTCGCCGACAGCCCCGAAATCGGTTAAACGCACCGTCCGGTCGGGCACACTCACGGGAGTGGCCTTGCGCAGTTCGACGGGCAGATTCTGATAATAATGTGCATAGTCTGACGCCACGGCCACATTAACGGGCAAAGCCATGACCACAGCCATCAACAACTTGAAAATCTTCTTCATATCCGATATTGATTTGTTTGTGATTATAATGTCTGCAAATGTAGTAATAATATCCTACATAAGTTGGGAAAGAACAAAAATTAACCTGACACCCACCCCAACCCTCCCGAAGGGAGGGAGCTTGATATGTCTTGTCGTGTGAAATTTGGGTTCTTCCGTCCGTTGGAACATGACCCTACCGGAGGAACATGTCCGCCATTCCCAAAAAGGCCGAATAAGTCCAATATCCATCCAACACGACATATCAAGCTCCCTCCCTTCGGGAGGGTTGGGGTGGGTGTCAGATGGGTGACAGGGTGGGTGTCAGATGGGCTTTTGGCTGCCTTTTTGTTAAATTTTTGAATAATATCAACAAACAGCTCGTCATTTTTGCGTTATTTTGAAATAATTTCCCCTCGGTCGAAAATTTGCGAGTTTTGAGCAATTTTGCTAAAACGTTGATATTCAGCAATATAACTGAAACGTCAGGATTTTAGCCGGTTTCCGACCTTGCCGTAAGGGCCTTACGGCCTTGCAACGGGGCCGCCGTTGCATCATGACGGGGCCGCCGTTGCACGACAACGGCATGCTCGTTGCAGACCAACGGGGCCCTTACGGCAAGACGGCCGACATTTTTTTGAACGAAAACGAGAGTGAAATGGTGAAATCGGGGCCACTCCGCCATTTTTTCGGAGGATTTTCAAGTGTTAATTTTCGGGATAATATTCTGACAAAACGCCGCGCCCGCAAAGCAACAAAAACGGCAGGGAGGGCCTCGCGGCACGCCTTGGAGACATTACGACGGTTGACGGTTAACGGTCATTAACATATCTCATGGCTTTTCAGCGACAAAATCAAGGCATTTACGACACGTTTTCTGCCGGTCACAAAAAACGCGCCAAAATTTCGGAGCATTATCGTCATGACTGTCAGACGATTACGCCCCACAAGGAGTAAAAGAAATCGGATGGGTCATCATCTCGTCAGCGAGAACTTCAGCGAGAGACCGAAGTCCTGGGTGGTCGTCGGATAGCTGCTGCTGGAGAGCAACGGGGTGTTGGTCTGACGGTCGTAATAGGCACTGACGGTGAGCAGTCGGGAAAGCGTGTAGTCAGCCATGAACGACATCTTGAACGCCGTGTTGCCGCTGCTGGCCGAACTGGTGACGGTGGCTATGTCGCGGGTGATGGCCGCCTGCTTGCGCAGGGACAGGTCGAGACGGAGGTTGAGGTCGTGGTTGACTCCGCCACGGGAGGTCGTCGTGGTGGTGGTCGCCTTGGAGTCGGCGGCGTTACGGCCACGTCCACGCTGCGCCTTCTTTATCTTGCGCGACGCCGTGCCGCCGAAGAGACGGAAGTTGTTGATCTTATATCCGATGCCGACCACCCAGTCCTTGCTCAGCGCCTCGTTGATCTGAACACTGGTCATGCTGAGGTTGAGCACGCGCGTGGTGCGATATTCCACCTTGCAGGTGAGGTTGTTCTGGAGCGTGAAGTCGATGCCGAGGAGCGGTGAGAAGGCCTCGTTGATGCTGACCGTGCTCACGTTGTACATGCTGCTGGGCACGGGGTTGCCCGTGGTGACGTCGCTGATGAAGCCCAGACCGTCCATATACTCATAGTAGGTGCTGTATGTGGCGTAGCTACCGACGGCAAAGACGCTCTTGTAGGCGTGGTTCAGGTTGACGCTCTTGAAGTGGTCGCGCAGCCACGGAAGACGGCCCAGACCGCTGTATTTGACGGTCCAGTTGGGGAGCATGCGCTTCAGCGTGGGAAAGATGTCGAGCGACGAGCCCGCACCGGAGGTGTAGGCCGAGAGGAAAGCGGGGATGAGCACGTCGGCACTGTATTTGCCGACCTGTCCCAGCTCCGGATTATACTGCGCTCCGCCGACGCTGACACCGTTGGCATCGGTCATGCCCTGCGGGTATCGTGTTCCGGCATAGCGGGCCTGGACACGCTCGCGGAAGCCGTCGATGGACTCGCAGAAGCGTGTGAACGACTTGGAGGCGTAGCCGTTGTTGGCGTCACCCATGCCCTCAAGGGCGCTCTTGAGACTGATGGTCGTCATCGTGAACGAACCGCTTTGGGTGGTCGGCATGTCGGAATACATGTACTGGATGCTCCGCGAGTTGTTGACCGTGCGGCTGGCGTTGAGGTCTATCTTGAGGTCACGGATGGGTTCGAGCGTCATGCGGACCTGCAGGTCCTCGCTGCTCGTGGTCGATGCCGGCGTGGCCACACTGTCGTTGCACATGAGCCATCCGCGGTCGTAGGCCTTCTGCAGATAGCTGTCGCCCGTGAGACCGAAGGCGAAGTCCAGTCCCGGAGCCATGCCGCCACCCGTGCGCTGGCCGAAGGCATCGCCGATGTTGGGCATGAAGCCCGGCAGGGTCATGGCGTACTGGTTGCGGTAGGTGACGCTCACGTTGCGCACCATCATCAGGAAGCGGGCCACCGACTGGGCCGGACGATACCACCACTCCTTGTCAACGGGTTTCTTCGGCATCACGCTGAGCTTGATCTTGACCGTGTCGAGGTTCTTGATGAGTATCTTGTTGTCATCGATGACCTTATATTTCACGTTGTATGAACGTCCGTCCTTGGTCTTTGCCGTCACGACGAGGCGGCGGCTCTTCTTGTTGTGGGCCACGGTGACGGTCGTGTCGGGACGGAGGGTGATCTCGCGCTGATAGGTGTTCCTGTTCTTCGGGAGCTCCGCCTGCTGCTTCTTGTCCTCCTTGCCGTCCTGCGGTTCGCCGGGTTTTCCGGACTTGCCGGCGGCGGGTTTGCCCGGTTTGCGTGCCGGCGGCAGTTTTTTGGTGGTCGTCGTATTCTTCTTGTTGAAACGCTCGTTGGCCTTCTTGAGGAAGGGTATATGGTTGTAGAGCGTCTCCATGTTGAGCGTGGAGTTGACGGTGATGTTGCGGTTGTTGGAGATGGTGTTGCCGAGCGACGTGCCGTCGTCCAGCTCCGTGCCGCGCATCCACGAGTAGGTGCCCGTGTAGTTGGCGTCGGCATTGAGCCAGTCGAAGATGGGGAGCTTGTTGAGCGGCAACTGATAAGACGCCGTGAACGTCTGCTGATAGTCCAACGGACGGCCGAGGTCCTTGATCGACTGCCATACGGAGTCCTTCCAGACCTTATACTGGTCGGGATAGAGGTCCTTGTTGACCGGCACGTATGGTTCCTCTATCTCGGCGTGGGTGGCCGACTGGAAGTTCATGTGGAGATTCTTTGTCAGGTCCCAGCGGATGGAGAAGTCGCGGTTCCAGAGGAACTGGGAGTTGAACGTCAGCGGAAGCTGCGAGCCTCCCGAGGCGTCGACGTCACGCTCCTGCAGCTCGTAGTAGTTGCGTATCATCTCACTGTTGAACGATATGTTCTGCGGGAGATAGTTAATGCCAATCGCTTTGGGCAGCCCGAGCCACTTGCTCTTGCCCTTCAGCTTCTTGAAAGGCTCGTAAGTCTTGTAGACCGGGGTATAGCTGTAGTTGATGGAGCCGCGCCACTGGTCTTCCTTTTCGTAGACGGTGGTCTCTCCCGACGTGTTGTTGTGGGAGTGGCTGTAGCTGAACGAGAAGTTGCCCGGGTCATAAGGCATAGGGTGGCGCTTGGTCCGGATGCCGACATTGACGTTGGAGAAAGCCAGATTGGTGCTGGTCTTCTTGGTCACGGCGATGGATTCGATGGAGTCGCGCTCGTGCTTGTCGAAGGCCGACTCAAGGGCGTCGTCAAGTTCCATGTCCGTGTCGAGCGGGTTATACTTTGGTCGCGTCTCCTCTTTCGTCACAGAATAGTAGAACGGAATGGAGACCTTGGCCTTGTCGGGGAAGAACTTTCCAAGCTCGAGGTTGGTCGTGAGGCTGTATGTCTTGTAGTCGTCGGTGCTGCGCTGGGCCAGTCCTTCCTCTAATCCGCCAAAGCCCTCGGTCATCATGCGGCCCGTGAGATTGACCGAACCGAAGTCGGAGAGCTGCATGTTGAGCGCACCCGAAGCAGCCCAGCCGCCCTTGTTGTTGAACTCCAGCAGACGGAGTTCGTTGACCCAGACCTCTCCCGACTTGACCGTCGAGGAGACGTTACGCACACCGATCATCATCGTGCGTACCTCGCCAAGCGACGGATTACCCATGATGCTGATACGGTTGTTCGGCCGGTTGGCGTCATATTCGGAATAAAGAGTGGTGAACGATGCCCCTCCGGCAGCGCGGGCTTTGTTGCGTGCCTTCTTCAGAGCGGTGAAGACGGACATGTCTATGTCCAGCATATTGTCCTCCGGCCATACCAACCGGCATGCCTCGGTGGAATATTTGTCATACTGTCCCTCCGACGTGAGCTTCAGAGGGATTTCATATTCGTAGTAGTTGTTCTTGTAGTCGTTGCCCAAGCGGATGAAGACGGCCAGCTGGTCGTTCTGCAGGTTGGTCGTGTTCTGCTGCATGGCGTTGGCGTGGACGAACAGCTGCAAACGCTTGTACTGGCGCAGGTCGAGCGTGGTGTTCTTGTAGACCGCCCTCGCCTCGTTGCGCGAAAGGTTCTTGACGGTGAGGTTCATGGCCTGTTCGTTGCTCTCGACGAGCTGCTGCTGCGACGGGTCGGTGACGCGGGTGATGCCCGGGGGCAGCACGTAGTTGACCGGACGCTTGTCGTTGTACTCCTCGATGTTGACCGCGCTGACCTCAAGCGAGCCCGTATTGGCGGACGTGTTGTTGCTCAGGTCGTGCTCATACTGGCGCCATTCGCCGCGGACGAGGTCAAGACTGCCGAAACGGAGAACGATGGGACGCTGGAACTGAGTGAGGAACATTCGCATGAAGCGTATCGACGAGAAGTCGCTGATGGAGCCGATGCGCTCCTTATCGGCCGTGTTGAGCGGTATGCGGAACTTATACCAGTTGACCGTCTCACGCTTGCCGTTGCGCAAGTGGGCCTCGTAGGTGCGGATGTCGGTGATGAAGTTGTTGCCGATGTTGTTCTCGTTGATGTCCTCCGGACGTATGCTCACATGATACTGGTAGTAACGCTCATACTCGTTGAGGGTGTAGTCCTGGTTTATATCCTCCACATCGGGCATGGTCTTGTAGGACGTGTCGTAGCCTTCGCCGTTGCCGTTGTTGTCCGGCGAGTTGCCCTGCGGATTGTTGATGCGCTTATATCGCTCCAAGATGGTGGCCTGGCGGTTGTCCAGTTCGCTGCCGCGGAAATACCGGTAGTTGTCGTTGGCCGGGTCGGCAAGCCATGCGTTGCGCACGCTGTCGTTGGTGATGGTCTGCGCAAAGTTATAAAATTCGGGATAGTAGGCACGCTCTTCCTCGTCGTTGAGACCGTTGAGACCGACGTCCTGACGTTCCCGCGCGCCGGAAGTGGTGGCAAAGGCGTAGGTCTGGGTGGCCTGAACAGGCACCTTTCCCCACTGCGTGGTGGTGAAACTATTACTTCCGTCCACCGGCATGCCGCTCTCGTAGAACTTCTTTCCGTCTCTCAGCACGTCCTCGCTGACTTCTCCGAGGTTGATGTAGAGGTCGCCGCCGTATGCCGAGGCATCGCCGTTCTCACGCGAATAGATGAACGGGTCGAGCATCCAGAACTCTAGATACTCGATGTTGGCGGTCTCAAAGTCGTTCGTGTCCAGCTTACGCATCATGCCGCCCCACTTTCCCGACGGGTTAAGGAGGCGTCCGTCGGCGCTCATGTCGGTCGAGAAGTTATACGGGCCGCGCTCTTCGGGATAGTAGGCAAGGTTCAGTATGGGCAACGTAGATGTCGCGCCGTTGTACGTACTCTGGTCGCGGTTGGGATAAAGCTCGCTCACGTAGACCTCGCGGACATAGTGATTGGACAGCTGATTGAGGTCGCTCTTGATGTGTCCGGGCGTCAGCGAGCTGCTCTTGTACGTGAACAGCGGGTCAATGGTGTACCAGGCGAGCAGCGAACGGTTGTAACCGCTGCTCAGTCCCTCCTTGTCGGAAGACTCGGGAAACATCGACGGGACACTGGAGAGCACCCACGACTTCGGTTCCGACACGTCGATGCCGCTCTTGGTGTTCTCGAAATCGTCGATATAGGATGCGTTGTCCTGCGTGCCGCCGGCCTGTCCGGCTATGAGTTGTGCGAATTCGGTGGTCAGCGAGATCTGCGACGGCTGGGTGCAATGGAGGAACGGTATCTTGTCGAGCATGTTGGTGAGCCACTGGCTCTCCTTCTTCCAGTTGAGATTGACACCCCACAGGAAGTTGTTCAGCGGTTCGGAACCCATCGTCACCTTTGAAGTCAGGGCCTGTTCGCGCAGATGCTGGAACGTTCCGCTTATCTGGAAGTTCTTCGAGAAGTCGTATTCCCAGTTGAGTCCCATCATCGTCTTGCGCATCATGCCGTAGTTGGAGTTGCTCTCGAGACTGACGTTGACGGAGGTTCCGGCGTCGATGATGCTCTGGTTGAGAATGGTCACCTCGCCGGCAGAATAGTCGACGGTGTAGTCGGAGCCTTCGCTGAGCACGACACCGCCGGCCGTCACGACGACCGAACCCTGCGGCACGTCGTATGCGCCGAGCGATATGACGTTGGCGGATGTACCCTTAAACTGTCCCGTAAGCACAAACTTATCCTTCTCCGCCACCTGTTTGGCGGCCGTCTTGGTCGTGTCATAGAGTTCCGTGAAGGCATATTTGTCGGCCGTCGCCCCGTCTATTCCTGCGCGGACGAGATAGTTCTTCAGATAAGCTCCGAACGGTTCGGCAGCCGGGAAGAACACCCGTCCGTTGCTGACGGTGTAACCCTCGACAAAGTCGAAATAGCCGTTGGGATTGGCTTTGTTATTGTTGTCCAGCCTATCGGCACCCAACACGCGGATGAGCATGCGGTCCTTGACCTGCGGTTCGGGCAGATAAGAGAGGGCGACACCGGTGGTATCGCTGAGATATTTGACATCGAGGCGGAACTTTGTCTTCTCCACCGACGTAGCCAAATAGTAGACATTCTTCATCATCAGGCGCCAGTTGGCCATCTGCGGACTGTTGTTCGTGTTCTTCAGAGCTTTGACAAAGAGAGCCTCGTTGGTGTTGGTGTTGTCCGAAGCGAACTCTCCCACCTGATAGGTCTGGCCGCCGAGGGTGTACTCAAAGGCTACGGCGAGCACCTGGTCGCTCTGCAACGAAGACTTCAAAGATATGTAACCGAGCGACGTGTTGACCGTATATTCCGACGAATTGAGCAGTCGCGCACTCTGCAGTTTCTCGTAGTCGACGGCTCCCGTGAAGCCGCTGATGGCGTCAAGGACGGTGTTGGTCTGGTCAATGTTGCGCGCGGCGGCATATTCGGTGGTCATCGCCGAATACTCACTGTTGGCTCCGTTGCTCGGCGCTACGTCACCGTTGCCACCCCACAAAGGCAGCCGCACATTCCTGCCCTCGCCGAGATCGGCCAAAGCGACGATGTTGCGGGTGTTGCTGGTCGTCCCGGTCTTGTTGGTTACCCACACCTCCACACGTGTAATCTTGACTCCGGTCATCACGTTGGGCAGCGTCGACATTGCGCGGTCGTATCGCTCACGGAAATAGTGGGCAAGGAAGAAGTGGCGGTTTTCCTCATAGTCGGCAGCGTCTATCTCAAACGGCGTCAGCTGGGTGCCGCCCTTTGAGGACACGCTCTTCGACGTGGAGTTCTTCTGGGAGAGCACGGCCTGGAGCTTGAGCTTGCCGAACTGCATGTCGGTGCGCACGCCGAAGAGCGACGTGGCACCCTGAATGAGCGACGAATTGGATGGGAAAGTGATGTTTCCGGCCTCCACCAGCTTTATGATTTCGTCCTCCTTGCCTTCGTATGTCAGTTTGAGGTTCTTGGAATCGACGTCAAACGTGGCGTCGGTGTTGTAGTTGAGGTTCATGTTGACCTTGTCGCCGACCTTTCCGTTGAGGTTCAGATTGATCTTCTCGTCAAAGTCAAAGGCCGTCGTCTTCCTGTTGCGGATGGGCAACGAGGGGTTGTCTATCTTGTTGAGCGTCGCTCCCAGTTTCAGCTCGGCCGTTCCCTGGGTCTTGATGCGCACACCGCCGGGGCCGAAAATCTTTTCCGCCGGTCCGAGGTCGAACTTCATGTCGGAGAAGTCGAACTTTTCCTTGCCTTTCGCGGCCACGTTTTCGGCGTCCTTCTTGCGGAAAAACTCCTGCATGGCGCGGCGCTCGCTCCAGCGTCGATACTCCTCGGGCGTCATCATGACAGGCGCGTTCAGATAGGAATCGCCAATCTTCGAACCGATGAAATAGACATTGAGCGAATCGTCGTAGACGGCCTCCTGCCGGATGTTCTCAGGCATGTGGAGGTCGATGGCGGACGAGTCGAGGTCTTCGGTGAGCATCGGCGCGGTCTTCTGTATGCGCCAGCGGGGATGGAGAAGCGAGTCCGGTATGGTCTCGTCGACAGCGGTCAGTGTCGGCTGAGCCTTCGGCGCGGGCTTCTTGACGGGATCGTTGTCGTCATGCAAAGGCACGGCTAAGGCAAAGACACCGGAAAACAATGTTGCAAAAAGAAGCGTACGGGGAGACAGTAGCCGGTCGCAAACCATACGGCGGGACTGACGGCGGAAGACGGCGGACACGAGACGAGTGACAAAAGACGCCTTGCGCCTCTCGCCACCAGCATTATACATATTATATATGGGTCTCTTCTTGTCCTTCATTAGCTTGATTGCCGTCTGTGTCCGAAACCGCGGCGGTATCATCCGACCGTCCGTCGACTGCGACAGGCACTTATTTTATCTGTTTCAGCGCCAGCTTTACGACCACCTCGACCGGTGCGTCGGGCTGCTCGGTGAGTATCTGCACGACGACCTTTTGGGACGGTGCGGGCGCGAAACCGAGCATGGTCAGCGCGCTGACGGCCTCGTCCTTGACGGCGTTGTTGACCGGAGCGGCCACCGCTCCGCCCGCCGGGATTTCCTCGGCGATGCCCAGCGCCACGATTTTGTCGCGCAGGTCGACTATGATGCGCTGCGCCGTCTTGAGTCCGATGCCTTTGATGGACTTTATCACGCGTTCGTTGCCGGTGGATATGCAGTTGCAAAGTTCGGCCGGACTGAGCGACGAGAGCACCATGCGGGCCGTGTTGGTCCCCACTCCGGAGACACTGATGAGCAACTGGAAGAGCTCGCGCTCCTTGCGGTTGACAAACCCGTAGAGCACGTGGGCGTCCTCGCGTATAGCCTCGTAGACATACAACCGGACTTCCGTTTTGCCCTGTATGGCACTGTATGTGTTGAGCGAGATGTTCAGACCGTAGCCCACTCCGCCGGCCTCAACCGTGGCCAGAGCAGGCGTAAGCTCAGTCAAAGAACCTCTGATGTATTCTATCATCCTTTAAATCAGTTTTCGTATATATACATATTCATTAACGCCACATCCTGCCATTTTATTGTATCGCGCACGAAGAACATGTCGAAAAAAGATAATGTCATACACGACGGGGCCAAACGCAAAGGGCGCAAAGGCGCAAGATATAAACAAATGCTAAGGGAACAACCAAACGCAAAGACCGCAAAGACGCGAAGACAACTAATCCGAAACACAGGGCGTGCCTGTGATTTTTGTCTTCGCGTCTTTGCGGCCTTTGCGTTTGATCACGTTCTGATAGCGTTTGATTGCGCCTTTTGCGGCCGCTACGCCCCGCCCTACTTCAAGAAGCGGTTGAGATTCTTGACTGCCGCATCAAATCCGCGGACGTCAATGCGATAGCCTTCCACGGGATTGAGCTTTCCGTCGGTCACTTCAAGCCCGCCTTCCGCCGTCTTTTCGAGGATGGTGTCGCCATCGAGGATGAACGCATAGTTGAGTTCGCTGCCCACCACATGCCACCGGCGCGCAACGGTATCGTCCAGCGTGTGACCCATACTGTAGTCTCCAATCGGATTGGTCACACCGAGGGCGCGGCGCATCACCGTTGGAACGATGTCGTAGTGGGTTGTGCGGTGGGAGAATTTTCCAGTGCGACTGTTCTCTCCGGGGAAATTGCATATCAACGGAATACCTACCTGCCACTTGGAGAAGTTGCCGTTGTGTCCCCAGAAGTTCTTCCGGTTCTCGTTGAATTCCTGTCCGTGGTCGCCGGTGATGACGACGATGGTGTTATCGGCTACGCCCTCTTCCTCCAGTGCACGGAACACGTCGGCCAGCATGAGGTCGACCTGATAGCACGTGTTCCGATAGAGATTGAAGAACTCCGTGGGGTCGGTGTCGTTGTTCAGACGGGTATAGTCGGCATATTTCCACGAAGGCTGGAAGCGGCTCAGCTTGTCTTCGCTCAGCTCGAAACTGTGGGGAAGGTCGTAGAAGAGGAACGAGAAGAACGGCTTGGCCGACGACTTGTCGCGCGAACGGAGCATGGTCAGGAAGTTGTCCGTCAGGTGGCGGTCACGCTCCCACGCCGAATTGCCTTCGGTGGAGACGTTGAGATGAGGTATGTTCTGGAACACGACACGATGGAATGGCGGCTCAAATATCGGGGCACCGGGGAAGACCTGACACTGATAGCCCCGCCGGAGCAGTTCGTCGACGAACAGCGGACTGACCTTTCCCGACTCAAACACGTCCCAATAGTAGGAAGGCACGGAGAAGAACAGTCCGAAGATGGAGCTCCGCGTTCCGTTGCTGCAACTGAAATGGTTGTCATACCACTCATGCTCCGTGGCATAACGGAAAGCGTTGGGCATACACTCGGCCGTGAGCGAACGCTTGTTCCACGAGTCAAGCAGGATGAACAGGATGTTGGGATGATGCTCCACAGACTCTGTCTTGAGCGGGGCTATCGGATAGCAGATATCACCCTGGGCTGCGCCAAATGCTCCCAGACCTGAACTTTCAATGGGGGGGGTAAATCCGTTGGCCAGCATCAATCCATTGGCCGTAGTGGGAAAATAATATGGTATCAGCCGCTGACTCTTTGTCACAGACGACTTCTGCATGAAAGCGGCATAAATATGGTATACATGGGCGAAGAGCGTACACCCCACGACGACACTCATCACCGGCCAGGCGATGCCTCGCCGGATGCGGTCGCCATAGCACAGGACCGCCACCCACAGCCCGACGCACACGGCGATAAGCAGGAGGAAGAAAGATATCTCCTTGACATAGAGCATCGTGTCAAACGTGAATATCTCGCCGGCTCCGTCGCCCGTGATCATGTTGAGCACGAAACCGTTGATGTGGAAGCGGTAGATGTCATAGACCTGCATGTTGATGAAGATGAGAACCGACAGCAGCGAGACTCCGACTGCCATCAGCCCACCTCCGATCCGGTAGCGGCCGAAAAGGCCGAAGGGCGTGAACAGCACGAGAAACGGCACCATCGCCAGACAGGCGGCATGCGAGACACACGACGTGACGAAAAACAGCCAGCCGCCGAAGTCCATCATCTCGGCCACGGAACTGCCCTTCATATACAACATCAACTGGACGGCAAACAAAGCTGTCGCCGCCGTAAAATACATGAAACCCTTCTTCATGCTTTGCTTCAAATTGACTTTTTGCATTTTATTCCATACTTTTCGTGCAAAGGTAATCATATTTTATGACGTGCCCACCACTACCGTCAGTTTTTTGGTTCATCTGACATCCTGAGTGGTAATAATGTTGTCACCATCAAAGTAGGGCCGTGGCCCGTCACTCTTCCGGCGCCGGGCATTTATTCGGAATAAAGTTTACTTTAACAATAGTTAATTCGCATCCGAACCGCGGATTTTGAGCTACGACGCAAAATAGCGCATTTTTAGCCTCGTTCAGGACGCACTGACAGTCAGGCAGTTACACTGACGGCTACTGACAGCGCATTTTTCGTCGAGCCGTAAGGGCCTCTCGGCTCTACCGTAAGGGCCCCGTTGCATCGCGACGGCAGCCCCGCCGTCATCCAACGGGCACGCCGTTGCGACCCCGGGAGGCCCTTACGGCTCGCGGCGACACGGAAACGGTGTCGCAAAAGCGCCGATATTAACGGTTATTAACTAATTTTTCGACTAATCAAAAAGTTGTTTTTTAACACCGATTTCTTTACAAACGTGAATCTTCAGGACAGGAACATACGTGGCCGAAGACGGCGAAAAGGTCGTTGCCGGGGCACAGGAGAATGGAGCCGGCGGCCGGAAAATCGGGCCACGGAAAGGCAGATTTTCTGCAAAAAGCGCTTTATTGTGAATATAATCATTGTGTTTACAATAAAACAGCATTTCCGTACAAGAGAAACAGCATGCGTCCCGTCAGCTTGCCGTTCACATACGAATACTGAGCGGGCTTGAAATCCGACCGCGATTGGAATATGAAAGCGAAACGGCGCCGGCGGCATCGGAACCGTAAGCGACGTCCCGCAATATGCTGCAAATTGTTCACTTTTGCTTTTTTATTGAAATTTTCCGTGGCAGAACGTCAGTTTTTTCGCGTCAATGATGTATTTTTGCAGCCGGAAACGGTTTGACCGTATATACAACCCGCGCAATCATAAAAAACAAAAACATATACGACATGAAGAAAATCAGAGCAGCCGTAGTCGGTTACGGCAACATCGGACGCTACACCGTAGAGGCACTGGAAGCCTCGGAAGACTTTGAGATAGCCGGCATCGTGCGCCGCAACGGTGCCGAGAACAAGCCCGCCGAACTGGCCGGCTATGACGTCGTCAAGGACATCACCGAACTGAAGGACGTCGACGTGGCCATACTCGCCACCCCGACACGCAGCTGCGAGGAATATGCGAAGAAGATATTGCCGCTGGGCATCAACACCGTCGACAGCTTCGACATCCACACCGGCATCGTGGACTATCGCCGCTCGCTCATGGAGGTCTGCAAGAAGACCGGCACCGTGGCCGTAATCTCGGCCGGATGGGATCCGGGTTCCGACTCCATCGTCCGCACACTCATGCAGAGTCTCGCTCCAAAGGGACTGAGCTACACCAACTTCGGACCGGGCATGTCGATGGGCCACAGCGTCTGCGTGCGCTCGAAAGAGGGTGTCCGCAACGCTCTCTCGATGACCATCCCACTCGGCGAGGGCATCCATCGCCGCATGGTCTACGTCGAGCTGGAGGACGGCGCACGTCTCGAAGACGTCACGGCGGCCATCAAGGCAGACCCTTATTTCGCCAATGACGAGACCCACGTCTTTGCCGTCGAGTCGGTAGACGCCGTGCGCGACATGGGACACGGTGTGAATCTGGTGCGCAAGGGTGTCAGCGGAAAGACTCAAAACCAGCGCATGGAGTTCCACATGAGCATCAACAACCCCGCCCTGACAGCCCAGGTGCTCGTCAACGTGGCCCGCGCGTCACTGCGCCAGCAGCCCGGCTGCTACACGATGGTCGAGCTGCCGGTGATCGACATGCTGCCGGGAGAGCGCGAAGAGCTCATCGGACATTTGGTCTAATAAAAGCGCGCCTCACGGAAGCGCGCTTTTATTAGACAGGAGAGTTATCGCGGACAGAGCCCGCGATAACTCCTAAAAGATTAATAATCCTTTATCGCCTCCATGCGCTCGCGCTGTTTCTTCCGCTTCTTCCAATTGAAGAGTTCGAAGAAATCGAAGCTGATGCCATTAGAAGGCGGTGCCGCGGCCACGGCTGCCTTTTTTACGTCGGCCATCATCGACGGGCTGACTTGCGGACGATGGCCGACGACGACCAGTTCGTTGAGACGCCGGATATTTGGCAACAGAAATACAGTATCGCGGACTGTGGCGGTATCGGCCACCAGAGTCTCATACTTCGGATGACTCATCTGGATGAAACGGGCTGTATCCGGAAGACTGACCGTGCCGCGATAGTCGGTGACGGCACGCCGGCTCTTGTCGCCATTGAAAAACACCTGAACGTCGCGCACAGGCACACCGGTCTCCGCGTCGGTCACAATCCACCGGCGCTGGGCCATCACGCCCGGGCAAACGGCCACGAGCAGAAATATTATGGAAGTACGGATGTTCATCGTTCAACAGCCTGTCTTGTATATGGATTTAAACACCGGTCCCTACATACCGGAGGCCGGTTCCGTGTGTTAAAAACAATGGCAAATATATTCATTTTCCCAATACATACGGCATCATCGCGACCGATGTTGTATGTTTTTATGCGTTTTTAAACTTCATACACACGTCACACCTACTCATCAATCACTACTGTCATCCCGCTGGCCATTCCGGTCCATGAACTCCAAAAAAGAAGAACGACGAATGAGCCGACACGGAATACGGATAAGCGCTAAATGCCTACATTCCAATAATTAACGGCAACCGGGCTACAAACGATTAAATATTTTTCACTACCTTTGCCACACATGGAACAGCACAAAAAGACCATCGCTGTGTTCTCCTGACGCCAGTCAATACACATTATTATAATATAACATCAAAAGAAAAGGTTTATGAAAACATTCTATCTATTCAGTATCGCATGCGCAGGCATGTTGTTCACATCGACCGCACTGACGTCGTGCAGCAGCGACGATGATCCGGAAGAGCAGGAGGAAGTGACCGTTCTCGTTGCCGGCATACCGGACGACGGAGACGCGACGCCGAACCCCGACGTCGACAACAACACGACCAACATCCCCAACATCGTATACAACACGGAATATGAAAACGGCGTGCCCGTCATCCGTATAGATATGACCGGTGTACAGGAAAGCCTCGGCAACGAGTGGCTACGTCTCTACGGAACCGGCAGCGACAAACAGAATGTCTGGGTCGAGGTTGACGGCAAGCCGAAGGGAATCTCCGTACACAACACTGCCGACGATAACGACGGTAACGCAAAGGTTATGGCCGACCTCGTCTTCCTCGTTGACAACTCCGGTTCAATGGGCGAAGAGGCCAACGCCATCGCACGCGACATCATCACGTGGAGTGACATGCTGAGCAGGTCCGGTCTTGACATGAAGTTCGGTATTGTCGGATATGACGGAGCTATCTGCGGCGCACTCAATATCACTACATCAGACAACTTGGCAGAATATCTGAACTTCTCTTCCGGAACAAGCAGAACACGTCATTTCGGTGGACCGGATGCGTCGGAACTCAGTGCCGCTGTTGGGCCTTACAGAACCGGCGGCAACAGCGCCTATGAATGTGGAACGGCTGCACTGCGCTTCGCTGACGAGCATTTTACTTTCAGAAACGGCGCCAACCGCATTTACGTCAACTTCACCGACGAGCCCAATCAGCCGTACGGTAATAAAAATTTCAGCGTCGAGTATGTCAGCACGCAGGAGAACTGGAACACGGCCAAGGGAACGATACACACCGTCTACAGCGACACATACAAGGATTTCACGGAAAGACAGTATCAGAGCGAATACCCCTGGAGAATGTCCGAGTACACCGGAGGTACAATCATCTACTGCAATCCATCATTCAATGACGTGACCCTGACCAATCTTCCCGTCACCGGAGCCATGCAGAACTCCTACATCATACGCTTCACAAATATCGCGAACTTGATGGACGGCAAGACGCATGACGTCAAAGTCACCATCCTCACGAAGGACGGAAAGACAATGGCGGAAAAGACGTTCAGCGTCACTTTCGCTTCTTGACGGAGTCATACTCAAGGAATAACTTTCAGTAGTTAAGGAGTAAAAGGAAGTTAAGGAATTAAGCCAAATGCCCTTTTCCGTTCCAGCAATGTGAACAAGGGACCAAGAGTATTGACTTAACTCCTTAACTTCTTTTTACTCCGTAACTCCTTTAAATAAATAATTCTGCCTTTCTTCTTTCTTCGTTTTTTTTCGTAAGTTTGCATCGCAATGATAGCAGACGAACTTACATACCGCATACATCAGTCTTTAGCAATGGAACCGACGGCCGACCAGGCCGGGGCTATCAACGTGTTCGGACGGTTCATGTCCGACCGCGGCGACCGTGTGGCCATGATCATGCGCGGCTCGGCCGGAACGGGAAAGACGACACTGGCCGGTGCAATAGTAAGGGCATTGGATGCGCTGGGCGTGCGCATGGTGTTGCTGGCCCCCACGGGTCGCGCGGCCAAGGTGTTCTCTCTGAACGCCGGTCATCAGGCGTTCACCATCCACCGCCGCATCTACCGACAGAAGACGGCGGGCGACATGTCGGCGTTCAATCTCAATGTCAACATGCTTTCGGACACGCTATTCATCGTCGACGAGGCCTCGATGGTGGCCAACGGCGGGGGCATGGAGTCCGTTTTCGGCAGCGGCCGTCTGCTCGACGATCTCATCGAGTTCGTATATAGCGGGCGCAACTGCTGCATGATGCTCATCGGCGACTGCGCCCAGCTGCCACCAGTGGGTGAAGAGGAGAGTCCCGCGCTGCAGGCAGAAGTACTTCGCTGCTACGGACTGGACGTCCATGAGGCCGACCTCAGCAACGTTTTAAGACAGGCGGAAGAGTCCGGAATACTGTGGAACGCGACCATGATTCGCCGCATGATTACTCACGACGAGCTGACACAGCTGCCACGTCTCCGTCTGCGCGGCTTCGCCGACATCGCCATCGTGCCGGGAGACGAGCTCATCGAGACACTGGCGACAAGCTACAGCCGCGCCGGAATGGACGAAACGATGGTCATCACGCGAAGCAACAAGCGCGCCAACATCTACAACCGCGGCATCCGGGCCACAGTGCTCGACAGGGAAGAGGAGCTCTGCACGGGCGACATGCTGATGGTTGTGAAGAACAAATACTTTGAAAATGAAGAACGAAGAGTGAAGAGCGAAGAAGTTGCTACCGCCGTTCCAACTGATGTTTCTGGTGGAACAGCAGAGGGAAACCGAGAGGGAACGGCGGCAGCAACTTCTTCACTCTTCACTCTTCACTCTTCATTTAAATTTATTGCCAACGGCGACCGTGCCCGCGTCTACCGTGTCCGCAATATACATGAGATGCACGGCTTCCGTTTTGCCGAAGTCACACTCCAATTCCCCGACTATGACAACCTTGAGATGACGCAAACAGTCATTCTCGATACGCTGACGACGGACGCCCCGGCGCTGACGCGGGAGCAGAACGAACAGCTTTTCAATGCCGTGGAGGCCGACTACGCCGACATTCCACGCAAGTCCGACCGCATGCGCAGCATGAAACAGGACAAGTATTACAGTGCCCTGCAGGTGAAATTCGCCTACGCCGTCACCTGCCACAAGGCGCAGGGCGGACAGTGGGCGCACATCTACGTCGACCAGGGCTACATGACGGACGACATGCTCACGCCCGACTACATCCATTGGCTGTACACGGCCTTCACCCGGGCGACCGAACGGCTATATCTCGTCAACTGGCCGAAGGAACAGATCGATACGAATGAACCTTTATCAATAATGCAATGATATACATCAACGACAATATTGAAACCCTCGACATTGCCAGCGCGATGGCACGCATATCGGAGCAACGACGCGAAAAAGTCATGTTGATACGCAACGAGCATGACCGCAAGCTGAGCGTAGCGGCCTATCTGCTGCTATGCGACGCGCTGAAAACGGAATACGGGATGACCGCCCTACCCCATTTCGACTACCATGATGGCGGCAAACCGTTCATCACCGACTGTCGGGACATCTGTTTCAGCATGAGCCACTGCCGCAACGGCGTGGCATGTACCGTCAGCGACCGGTCCGTCGGCATCGACATCGAGACCATCCGCCCATACAGCCGTGAGCTCGCCGAGCGCGTTATGAACGCCGAAGAGATGGGCATCATCACGTCGTCACCACATCCCGAAATCGAATTTATCAGGCTGTGGACCATGAAAGAGAGCTTTCTGAAGATGACAGGCATGGGCATCCGCAGCGACCTCAAACAGGTTCCGCTTTCCTCCGCACGCTTCACAACAACAATAAACACCGCCCGCGGATATATCTGTACTGCATGTGAAATGACATGACAGGGCCATACAAAAGCCATCAGCACATGTCCCATCATTCCCATAAATTCCCATCATCCCCATAAATTCCCATCATCCCCATAAATTCCCATCATTCCCATAAACTCCCATTATTCCCATAAAACAACTCCCATATAAAGAAGAACAAATGACAGCACTCTACATCATCATCGGCATCATCCTCGGAGCCGCAACCGCATGGATAGCCGTGAGCCGCAAGGCCGCCGGCAGACTGACGGAAAAGGAAAGACTATCCATGCAGCAGACCATCGAACTGGAAAAGAAATCCACCGAGCTGGCCATGCTCACGGAACAGATGTCCGCGACGGCCGGCCGCATGGCCGAGGCGGAACGTGAGAATAAGGCTCTTGCCGCACGCGCCGAAGCCCAGGCCCGCGAAATAGAGATACTGCGCAAACAGTCTACGGAAGAAGCGCGGCTGCGCAGTGAGCAGTTTGACGAGCAACTCCGCACGGCAAAGGAGCAGCTCACCAATGTCGCAAACCAGATCATGGAGCAGAACGCACGCAAGCTCAAAGAGCAGAACACCGAGAATATCGGCCATATCACACAGCCGCTAAAGGACGCCATCAGCGACATGCGCAAAGCCCTGACGGACAACATCAAGGACTCCGCACAACATTCGGCCTCCTTCCGCGAGCAGATACGGCTGATGATGGAGAGCAACCGCGAGATTGGCGAGAAGGCGGAGTCGCTGGCCAACGTCCTGCGGCGGGACAACAAGGTGGCGGGCAACATGGGAGAGATCATCCTCGGCGACCTGCTGGCGTCGCAGGGACTGACCGAAGGCATCCACTATGAGGTGCAGGCGCGGCTCCGCGACGAGACCGGACGCTCGCTGAAGAACGACGACACGGGCCGTGAGATGCAGCCCGACGTCATCCTCCACTATCCGCAGGGCCAGGACGCCATCATCGACTCAAAGGTGTCGCTCGTCGCATACCAGCGATATGTCAACGCCAAGACACCCGAAGAGAAGGAGCGTCACCTGCAGGACCACATCAAGAGCGTCCGCAACCACGTCACCGAACTGGCCCGCAAGGACTACAGCCGCTATATTAAGGCGCCGCGCGAGGCCGTCGACTTCGTCATCATGTTCGTCCCGTTTGAGTCGTCGCTGCAGCTCGCATTGGCCAACGACCCCACACTGTGGCGCGAGGCGTTCGAGCGCAAGGTCTTCATCACGGGCGAACAAAACCTGCTCGGCATCCTCCACATGATACACATCGCATGGGTACAGAACCAGCAGGCGGAGAATCAGGAGAAAGTCTTCGGCATCGCCGAACAGCTCATCGACCGTCTCGGCGATTTCATAAAGCGATATAACACGCTCGGCGACACACTGGCAAAGGCACAAAAAGACTATGATTTCGCCAACAACAAGTTGCAGACCGGAGCTCAGAGCGTTGTCAAGAAGGGCCGCGAGCTCGTCGACATGGGAGCGAAGGAGAATCCCAACCGACGTATTCCCAAACCCGAACCGGAGTTGCTGGGGACTGACGACGACGCGAAAGAGATGGGAGACAAAGCAAAAAAGGACGCCAAAGAAGTCTGAAGAACGACCGACCGCCAAACGGAACAGGCCGGAAGGAACTCCAAAAGCCAGATGAGCGAACGCAAAATCATACACATCGATATGGACGCCTTCTTCGCGTCCGTGGAACAGCGCGACCATCCCGAACTGCGCGGGCTGCCCGTGGCCGTCGGCCACGACGGTCCGCGCGGTGTCGTTTCCACAGCAAGCTATGAAGCTCGCTGCTTCGGCGTCCGTTCCGCCATGCCCATCGCGCGGGCCAAACGCCTGTGTCCGCAGCTGAAGATAGTGCACAGCGACTACTCCGTATATAAGAAAGTGTCGGAACAGGTGCACGCCATCTTCCGCGACTATACCGACATCATCGAACCGCTGTCCATCGACGAGGCCTTTCTCGACGTCACGGAAAACAAGCGCGGCATCACGCTCGCTGTCGACATCGCCCGCGAGATACGCCGCCGCATACGCGAAGAGCTGCACCTGACGGCCTCGGCCGGCGTGTCCTACAACAAGTTTTTGGCCAAGATAGCCTCGGAAGTGCGCAAGCCCGACGGCCTGACCGTCATCCATCCGGACCGCGCGGCAGACTTCATCGCCGACCTGCCGATAGAACAGTTTTGGGGCGTCGGCCCGCAGACGGCCAGACGCATGCACTACATCGGCATCTTCATCGGCCGCGACCTGCGCCGCTGTTCGCTGCGACATCTCACGGAAGTGTTCGGCAAGATGGGACAGACCTACTACGACTTCGCCCGCGGCATCGACCTGCGACCCGTCGAGACGGAATATGTCCGCAAGTCGGTGGGCTGCGAACACACCTTCGCCGAAGACCTCAGTGCCCGCTCGGCCGTCATCATCGAACTCTATCACACCGTCCTCGAACTCATCACGCGCATCGCCAAAGACCAGTTTGAGGGCCGCACGCTCACGCTGAAAGTGAAGTTCAGCGACTTCACACAAATCACACGCAGTCTCACCCAACACAAAATCCTGACCTCCAAGAACGACATCCTGCCCTTGGCAAAACAGCTACTGAAAGAGGTCCGCTATTCCACCGCCCACCCCATCCGCCTCATCGGACTGGCCGTCTCCAATCCATCAGCCGAATCACCCGCCCAAAAGGAAGAACCCACCGAAGGCTACTTCGAATTTGACGATTGGGAATAAGGCAGCGGCACTTCCTTACAATTCTAATTTACGGCCGTCCACGTAAACAAAAAAAACGCCCGCCATCCTTGTTAAAATAATTCTGAATTTAAGACCGTTTTTTCGGGGCACTTTTGAAAATTTTTCCGCCGTGCTCCCAAATTTTCAAATCTCGCGAAGGTAAAAATCGGAAGATTTTTCAGACTAAAAAACCGCATATTTCTCAACACATTCATACTCAATCACTTATAAACGAAGGCATCTCTCCCTCCCCTTGGTGAGGGTCGGAGTGGGGCCCCACGAGGCCCTTACGGCTCTGCAACGGGGCCCTTACGGCATTGCAACGAGCGCCCCGTTGCAACATGACGGCATGCTCGTTGCAACCTCGGGAGGGTCCCATTGGTCGGAAAAAGCCGTTTTTTTGTTCGAAAACGGCCATCAAAAAGTCACCAAGTTTTGCTGAAAACGAGAGCCGCGGGACCCTTACGGGGGTCGAAAGGCTGAGTTTCGGTCGCCAAAAGACATGCAAAATGGGTCGAAACAGCGCCCGTAAGGCCCGAAAACCGGCAAAAACGGAGGAAAAACAGCGCAGGATTTTGTAAACAATTTACAAATCATTTCAACACAAAACCTGCACATTCGTTACATTTTTAAATACCGGTCATTTGCTCGTTTGAAAGGAAACAGGTATTTTTGTACGGCATTAGATGAAGGTACAGAACACTGACAATAAGGAAATAGATATGAAGAGACTTGTCCTGCCCGCGCTGCTCTGCTGCTCATGTCACGTCATGGGACAGAGCCGTCTGCTCCACCGCATAGACAGCGTGGCGGGACAAATGTACTACAGGGCAAAGGTGGACACGGCGTACATCCGCAGGCCGGAAAGCCGGTGGATAGTGAAACTGCGGGCCAATGTCTCCGGGGCACAGATAGAGACAGAAGGCACGATGGACGGCGTAAGCTACGAGACAGAACTGCAGTCGGCCCTGCGTGAGACATTCAGCGTGAGCGTGGCCTACCGCGGACTGTCACTCGGACTGTCGCTCAATCCGGCCCATCTCACCGGCCGCAACAACGACATGGAACTGAACGTAAGTTCATACGGAAACAAGATGGGCGGGGAAATCGTGCTGCACTCGTCGAAGACATTCTCAGGAACAGTGACACGCGACGGCATTGAGAACGACGTGACCGGCGGACTTGTACGTCACACCATACTCTCGGCCAACGGATATTATGTCTTCAATCACCGTCGTTTCTCCTATCCCGCCGCCCTAAGCCAGTCATACCGGCAGCGGCGCAGTGCCGGCAGCTGGATGCTGGGGCTTTCGCTTTGGGGCGGCGTTGTCAGCGCTGACCGCAGCGAGGCGCTGACGTCACAACCCTTCGACATCCATCTTGCACAGATTGCCATCGGCGGAGGCTACGGCCACAACTTTGTGGTTGACCGCCGCTGGCTGTTCCACATCTCCACGCTCCCCACTTTCGTTATTTACGGGCGCAACAGGATGGAGACCGACGGCGCGAGCCGCAAGATAGACTACAGCTTTCCTGAGGTGATAATAACGAGCCGAGCCGCCATAATCTATCATTTCCCACGCTGCTTCACCGGCCTGTCAATGGTGGCCAGCATTATGAACATCGGGTCGCCGGAGAAAATGAGATTTGCCGACTCAAAATGGCGCGGCCGCCTGTTCTTCGGCGTAATGCTATGAGGGTGCGACCTATCTGCTGCATGCCACGCTGTACCGAGTAATAGTGGTTTCAATCCACGCACCCACACGGGGTGCGACGCGCTCCATCTCTCAACTCGCATCAATGATATGTGTTTCAATCCACGCACCCACACGGGGTGCGACTTTCGTCCAGATATTCAAAAATTATCAGAAGTTAGTTTCAATCCACGCACCCACACGGGGTGCGACACTATGGCGTGTCGTCGGCGTGGTTGCTGACAGGTTTCAATCCACGCACCCACACGGGGTGCGACCCTACGGTATCGCCGACTCAATGATAAGAGCAAGTTTCAATCCACGCACCCACACGGGGTGCGACAGAGGTGCGTTTATTGTACCCACAAACTTACAAGTTTCAATCCACGCACCCACACGGGGTGCGACTTTACCACGGCTCAGGCTATGGTTGCTCCTATCGTGTTTCAATCCACGCACCCACACGGGGTGCGACGCCAAGGCTGCTGCTGAGGAAAAGGCGCGCAAGGAGTTTCAATCCACGCACCCACACGGGGTGCGACCCTGCATAAAGGTTGTGTCCATAACCAAAGAGGGGTTTCAATCCACGCACCCACACGGGGTGCGACCGCAGTAATGCCGCTTATCTTGCTAAAGCTGCTCTTGTTTCAATCCACGCACCCACACGGGGTGCGACGGTGTTCATATAAAGGGCGACATGACAGATTCAGTTTCAATCCACGCACCCACACGGGGTGCGACGAAAAAGGTTCTGAAGTTGAGTCAGTTTCCAAAACAGTTTCAATCCACGCACCCACACGGGGTGCGACGGACGGGTCCGTACTCTCCGCAAGCGTAATAACGTTTCAATCCACGCACCCACACGGGGTGCGACACCCTCAGACGCCCGCGCAGGCGTAGCCGTGAGCGTTTCAATCCACGCACCCACACGGGGTGCGACCAAACTCCGGCAATCTCGATTTTAAAACTCAGATGGTTTCAATCCACGCACCCACACGGGGTGCGACTTCTGCAGTTCAAGATTAAGCCGCGTCTGACGTTGTTTCAATCCACGCACCCACACGGGGTGCGACGCACAAATGGATTACACATTGGGTAAGATATTAGAGTTTCAATCCACGCACCCACACGGGGTGCGACTAAAACGATCCAAAGAGGTGCGTTGAATGTAATCCGTTTCAATCCACGCACCCACACGGGGTGCGACGATGGAAAAGCATTGGAATGTTAAGGCTTCTAATGTTTCAATCCACGCACCCACACGGGGTGCGACTGAACTTCAGAATTGGACTAAGTATCTTATGTCTGTTTCAATCCACGCACCCACACGGGGTGCGACGGTGCCATTGGCTCTCTTTTTGGTATTAATCAAGGTTCTGTTTCAATCCACGCACCCACACGGGGTGCGACGTCCAAACTCGCGACACCTGATTACCGTTACGATTATAGTTTCAATCCACGCACCCACACGGGGTGCGACGATGGTTAATAGACACAATGAGCAGCTACGAGGAGTTTCAATCCACGCACCCACACGGGGTGCGACTCTTAATAACAACATGCCCGCCCTAATAAAAAAATGTTTCAATCCACGCACCCACACGGGGTGCGACTGTCTATGTAATTCCATCTTGTTTATCAGTCATTTAGCCATACCAATATGCGAATCTATTTTTAATTTCTATTTAATGATAATTTATTGTCTCATAGAGTTCTTAATATGCTGATTATTAGCAATCGCGGAAAAACTACATTCTTTGTAATACCACACGTTCGCATCCTATTATATAATAAGAGCCTCATTAACTTTATAAGCAGTTTCAACACCTATCACTTCTACCCTCCTACTCTCACTCTTACTGAGAAGATAAAATCGAATACTATCAAGAGACATATCAATAATATTTTTGATACGTTCTTTCAAGAGACAATATTGCGCATCTGTAACCTCACACTCAAAGACAGAATTTTGTACCCTCTGCCCGTAATCCATACAGGCTTTAGCCACACACCTTAAACGGCGCGCCCCTTCCCTACTTGTTGTATCCACATCGTATGTCACAAGAATATACATAGTCCAAAATCATTTTATTAGAAATACCGGATAGTTATCAATGTCCTGCCTGACATACTTCGCCATCAGCATGGCCTGTATGTATGGCAAAAGACCTATTTCAACCTTTTCATTCAGATAAGGATGGATTATCACTTCACGTTTCCTGTTCTGCCACGCAGAAATAAAAGTCTTTTTTCCTTTATCCGTCATAACGACTCCATTGTCACCTTGAAACAAGAAATCTTTGATTGTTATCTGTCTTTTATTGATTAAAGACAATACAAAACGGTCACCCATATAAGCACGCAGTTCCTCCATCATGTCCAAAGCCAAAGATGTACGCCCAGGACGAAGTGTATGCATAAATCCTACGTATGGATCAAGACCGACAGTCTCAAGCGCAGCAGAAACATCATTGGCTATCAAAGTATAGGCAAAAGATAACATGGCATTCACAGCATCCTTGGGAGGACGGCGGTTACGGCCATGAAACGGGAAATCGGACTTCTGATTAAGGATCAGGACCGGAAGCACTTCAAAATAAGCACCCGAAGCCATACCTTCATAACCTATCAGTGCCGTTTTATCCTGAGCCGTTAGTGCATCACGCTTGGCATGCTCCAATACACGCACCGCCTGATTGATGGCCTCATCTTCTCCATAATCACGAATATACCTTCTCAGAATATTACGATAGTTCTGAATTTTTCCGCCAATCATCAACCTTGCCACATTCAACGACCATGACTCATCGTCCGACAATTGGTATTGTCTCTTGCGAAGCAACACATTCCCCCTTGTCGCTCCTTGCACGCGGCCGATGAATCTGCCATGCGGTGAAAGGAATGTCAACGATATGCCATTGTCACTGCACAGTTTCATCACACCGGGACTTGCGCCCATATATCCGAACGTAACAATACCTTCTATGTTTATGGCCGGAATACGGAACACCTCCTCTTGCCTGACAGACACGACAACATTCAGCCCATCCTTGCTCAGATAGGCTTCCGGTGTTGTCACATACAAAGTATTCAATAACTTTCTCATGTATATAAGTTTTTATTGAGGTAGGTATCTACCGTCGTACAATTTTTAGCCATCGCCGGCATACAGATTTCCTTCAGTGAACATTTGTCGCAATGCTTTCCATATTCAGCTTTTGGGATAACCGCATTGCTGAATATATCATGCATATCCCGAGCACATTGTATGACGATATCGCGCAACTCGTCTGTTATAGTCACCTCTACCCGATGACGAAGTTCTCCATAAAAGAATACGCCGTATGGTATATGGATTGCGTACATTTCTTCAAGGCACATCGTCTGTGCCGCTAACTGCACTTCATCCACTTCATTCTTTTTCGGTCTTCCATGCTTATATTCCACCACAACAGGCCGCCAACGTCCTGGGTATTTGGGATGCAATATTGTGTCTTCCGAGGATGGAGAAGGAAGCAACTCTATGGCATCGGAAATGCCATAGAGGCCCAACTCACGCGAAGCGATATTCACAGCACGCAATGTTATCTGGTCGCCGCACTTCTGCCTGTAGAACGGATCATCCACATGCTTATGCAGAATCTGCCCTTCAATGGTAAGACGGTTATCGTCCCATTGCTGTTCAATGTGAATCAAGGCCCATTGCCGGGGACAGAACCTGAAGTGCTGAATCCCCGACAACATGAGCATATCGTCTTCGCTATACATATACCTTATTATATAAGCTCCTCAACTTTGATATTTGACGGGACATGTTCCTTGTCTATTGTAACAGAATAGTCACTGAACGAACGCGGGGATCCGTCACAAATCTTTTCCACCTTAACCAAGTCAAACAGTTTGTTGGCCGGAGCATTACCCAACGGAGAGTCATGCTTGAAAACTATCAGTTTCTGCGCACTCATCAATCCACGTGCAGCAGAACGGTCAACATCGAACATGTTCTTCAGAGCTTCCCAGAACAGTGCGAGGTCTTCTTCTGAAAAACCTGTCTGTTGAGCAAGACTGGCAGAAATGAAACCGTGGCAGACATAGAGTCCGTAGGGTACGGTAGCCTTGCGACCCATTGTACGATTGTCGCCACTCTGTTTCTCAGCTTCTTTTTCAGTTGCCACTGCCATACGGGTAATAGAATGTTCTGCTGCGGCAATAGGGCTAACAGAACGGGAAAAGGTTAATTGAATAGGTCCACGGACTTGACCGGCATTCTTACCGGTTGACATGACAGCCCCAAATGTTCTAATATCAAAATAATTCTTGCACATAAAGCGACGTGCTGCGTCTGTCTTAGCTTTGGCATTTTTTACCTCAGAGTCATCATGTGCCTTGTCTATCAAAGTATTTAAAACGGCTTTCTCTTTAATAAAGATATCATAACCTTCTTCCATACCTTTGGCCACTTGTACGTAGTTGCGCACCTTACGCTTAAGACAAACATCCGTGACTAAGCCCATACCTGTTTCGGCATCCACACGAGGAAGATTACCTGCATCAGGATCTCCATTCGGATTACCGTCCTGCACATCAAAGATGTAAACGAAATCGATTCTGTTTTTTAATTCTGACATAGCTGTATTCTTTAAAATTATTTGTTATTACTCTTCTGTTTCTTTATTCTCTTTACCCATGAAAAACGCTTGCCGCTGATGATAATATCCAACGAAGAAGCGTCCTTGATCTTGAAGGTCAAGATGAGCTGGAAAACCATCAGCATCAAGTTTGGCAATGATTTCCTGTTTCAACTTCTCATAAAACACCTGTTTTCCTTCATTAAGTTTCTCCAAATGATGGGCAGAAAGATTAAGGATTGTGGCAAATACCGTAGCCGGAGTTGACGATGCAGCATTCATATAACGCTCACGAATGGAATGAATGTTGTTTGCATCTTCTTGTATCTTGTCGAGAACAGCAAACAGCCTTCCGCAAAGATACCCTTGATTTTGATTTTCTTTGTCTAACATAATATCGAGTTTCTTATTGTTGTTATTATCATTTAGTCGGTTAAGATAAGCCTTGATAATGGCAGCACGTACAATGTTAACTGATTGTTCCGCACGTATGCGGCGTATGCAAGCCTGAAACAGAGAGGCCGGATACGGCTGACCTTGGAAGATGCTTTTCACCACAGCATCAGGAAGGTTGGGTGTAGCATCGCTTGACTTTCCTCCAAGAGTGACATTTCCAAGAATGGAATGTAATCCTACATACGGGTTCTTGTCTTTACGTGTGTCAACAATCTCCATATCCGTGAAATGTTTGCTGATTAAGCCGGCAAACTCACGCAATGGCAGTTCGTTCCAATACACAACCGCTATTCGGGCCGAATTGGGAGCCAGACCTAAAATAAAGAATTTATCATCTTTGTTGGTTGGCAATGTTCCGTTATAGATGGACATGAATGTACGCCGTACCAATTCTATGCGTCTGTTGGGATTATCGTTATCGTCCTCGGCTCTTCCCAACAAAGCGAACAGACTATCCTCAGACATCTTTGCTGCCTCACTATTGGAAGACGCCCAGAAAAGGAATGTCCGTGAACCGATTAGGAATTTATTGTGAGAACCAGAACACAACAAGTGATTCAATGCTGTGGTATACGCAAATTCGGCCTCTTCGGATATGGGAGCGTTATGTCCTTTTAACTTTCCATACGAATCATATCCGGAATTGACTTGGAATGCAACAAGTTTAGCTGTAGCCTGACTCCCCTGAATCGTTGTAGCTGTAGTGATCTCTACCGTTTTTGAGTGTCTGCCTGTTACCAAGCAAATACTTCCATCAACTTCATTGCCACCACATTCTAAGTTTATTAATTCGCGTCTAGAAGCCACAATTTCCGTATCACCATCGATAAGAAAAGAGAATGTAGAATACTTCTTATTGAGATTCTTGTTTATATCGTCCCAAAGAGAATCATTCTTCATGACATCAACCATATCTGATGGTTCCTGCTGATAAAAAGCATGAAGAGCTTGCATGACTTCATTATTGGGGAACATGTCATATATATGTCTGATCTTCGCTTTGAATGTATCAAAATACTTGCGCATGTTTTCCATGTCCCCTTTGTCGGAATAACCAAATACATACTGGCTATTATCATATAGATAGTTTGCGACAGGGGCACTCGAACGCCCTACGCTCTTCTTGACAAGAAACTGTTGTGCAGACTTTTTGTCTATACGTCTGTCTTCAAAACGTAAGAAATTACCACGCTTATCAATAACGATGATAAAACCTATTTCTTTCAGTTCCATCCCAAAAGCCGGTAAATCCCCGCTCCGATGGTAGTAATCATATAATGCTTTCAGTATCATCTCAGCACCTCCTCACTGTCTTTATCGGGTACGACAATCACACCTTGCTCCATCCTTGCACGATAGAACATCGCATCCGGTTTCTTCTGATTTCCTTCAAAATCCATATCATAAAGCATGATTCCGAAATCCCTGTCTTCTGACAAGGAGAATAATTCAGGTTGTTCTTTGTTATCAATATACTTCCAATTTGCAGCAAACTCCCGGCAACCGAGATACGGTTGAGTGAAACATTGTCCTTGCGATGCCCGGCGCTCGAACATCTGATAATATTTCATCGGATTCTCATCATCACCGGGTTTATGCTTGACAAAGGCCTCCTTCGGACGGTCTTTTACCGGAATAAATACCAGCTTTGCATAAATACGATAGCGCACATCTTGCAGAAGCAAGGAGTTCTTCTGCTGACGTTTATCTTCAATGAAGATTGGATTCTTACCGGCCAATGCCCCTACCTCATTCCTTCTGATGGTAGCCCACTTGATAGGTTTAAGAACTTCTATTTTCGTCACTTGCCAGCGCATGGCATAGCGTTTGAAAAGTATTGCTTCAAAAATGGCACGTGCCGCTGAAGGCGTAATGACATCATAACTCACTCGTTCCACCTTCAGTTCAGGTCGGGTGAAGCAAGCCCAGTCACCCCAAACTTCCAAACAATATTCTTTATCTGTATATTCCATAATTATGTATTATCTTTTGTTTTATATCATTAATATCTCTTCCATCCAATGGTTGTCAAGTCTGAGACCTGTGGCACTGTCATACTGTTCTCTGTCTGTCAACACATAAACACCTTCCAATACCTCTTCAACAGCGCCATAACTGACCAATTTATCAAAATCTGAGCGGTGAATACCCACTGTAAACTGAGCCAGTTGTTTCATCAAGGGATAGGTGTAACCGGACTCTTTCAACTTTTCCACAAGTTCCATGCTGTTCCCCCAATTCACAATGACATTCATGCTATCATCATCAATCATTCTGAATTCCTTTGATGCCGTTTCAAAACACAATTCGTCAGGATTGTAAAGGTAGTGTTTCATATCCTTATCGTCAAACGTGTTTTTCCTGCTATACAACTGATGAAAATACTTTTCCATCACAGGAGGTGCAAACCAATCGCTGTCTGCCGGCAAATTCAGCCGTGCATTGTTGGCCGCAGCCATAGTTCCAAACGGGACACGCTTCTCTGCAGAAAGGCTGAACACATGTGTAGTACCGACGGAATGTCTTCCTTCACGATTACAACGACCAGCTGCCTGCAATACGGAATCAAGTCCTGCTTCCTGACGAAAAACAACAGGGAAATCTATATCCACTCCTGCTTCAACGAGTTGTGTGGCTATCACTCTGACCACCGGCTGAGACTCATCTTTCAACAAAGATTTGATCATCCGTATTGTTTCACTGATATGTTCAGGACACATCATCCTCGACAGATGTAGTTTTACTCCTTCATTGGGCAGACGGTCATACAGTTCCTTGGCATCCTTCCGGGTGTTTACTATGCACAACACCTTATTATATATAGCGACATCGGTAGCAATCTCATCATACGTCTTTCCTGTATTGTCCACATCCAATTCCACACGGCGGAGCTTATCGTGCAAGGCAAACTCTTTCGGTATGATTTCCGTGATACGTTCTATTCCATCAAAATCGGCCTTAGGATTTGCTCCCTTTATAAGTCCGCTAAGCACCGGCTGACTGGCAGTCGTAAACAGCACTGAGACTCCGAACATCGCCTGATACGCTTTCAGCGCATCCACAACTGGCTGTAAGAAGTCCGTCGGCAATGTCTGCACCTCATCCAAAACAAGAACAGAATTAACAATGTTGTGTAACTTACGGCAATCGGACGGCATATTGCTGAACATTGATTCAAACAGCTGCACATTGGTGGTGACAATAACAGGATAATCCCAATTCTCTGTAGCCAATTTTGCTTTATCACGAACTTCCTCATCCTTTATCTCATCGGGATTGAAATTGCTGTGATGCTCCAATACATTCTCTTCACCGAAGATTTCCTTCAATAGTCCTGCCGTTTGCACAATGATACTGGTATATGGGATGGCAATGACGATGCGGTTCATGCCGTGAACCACCGCGTGCTTCATAGCCCATAACAACGATGAAAGTGTCTTTCCACCTCCTGTCGGCACCGTAAGACTATAAAAACCTTTCTCGCCTGAAGAAGTCATGAGGCATTGTTCCTGTACTTGCTTGCGAATGTGATTCACTTCAGTGTCGGGTGCATGCTGTTGCAATTCACATAGATAATCTTCCAGCCTCGGCAGTAATTCGGCAATAGCGGACGAGCATCCACGCTTACTCCATGATACGACATCCATAAACCGTTCTGTGTCGAGTCTGTCGGCATCAACCAGACAGGAAAAAAGCATGCGTGACAGATGATGGAAATGCTTCATGTCTACCCTATATTTAGAAAAGGGAGATTCTGCAAGTTCTTTTAGCAACAGAGATTTATCTACGCTTCCACTCCTCATGCTGATTTCCGTGGGAAGTTGCCTTTCTTCCAAGACTCTCTCCACATCCACATAATCATGCAATCCTGTATGATGGGAGATTATCTGATTGACAAGAAGATGCGCCACACTTTTTCCCATAAGATTTTTTGCCATAATGCCGCCGACAAACGCATGATTATGGTCTTCATAATGTTTTGGGTCATCTGTGGATAGTTGGTTTACATTACGTATGTATTGTTGAAAAGCCAAACGTTCCTTCCCTTTGTCGTGAAGTATTCCAAGCACATAACCCCAGGAGGAAAGACCGAACTGATTGGCAAAACATGCAGCCATGTCAGCCACACCCTTTTGGTGTTCATCATTGGTTTGTATAATCCAGCTATTATGTGCATTATCAAAATATAAATGAGATATCATTACATTATTATTCATCTGGTCTCAAAACTTGTTCATAAATAATTCGTATTAAAGAGGCTATGACAAAAACAAAGCAGTGTGCATGAGTCTAATTCCGACATTCCTCCATATCAAACAACTTATCTACTTTTGTGTTGCAAACACGAACCGGATAAGTAACCCTGACACAAAGCAAAGATATACAAAAATTCAGAATCAAGAAACGGTTGAGATAAAAAAGATTTTTTCTTTAGAGAAAACCACAAATGTGTAGAAGGTTGTGAGTATGTAGTAAAATTAGGTTTGTATGAAAGTAATAACATCGCTTTGCGGTTTTCAGACGCTAAAACATTCGCAGAAGAGAAAAAGCCAAAGACATGGCCCTAAATTTTCAATATTTCCATAAATCTTTTTAGTATATTTTTTTACAAAACACCGTCTTCTTTTTTTCTCAATTAAGCTCGTTTTTATAGCTTTTCAGAGCTGTTTCAGACGTTTTTCGCTTCTGGTTGAGTTAAAATTTGTTGCGTTACAGCATGATTTTGTCCCCGTAAGGGCCTTACGGCTTTTCAAAACTTGGAAAAATCTCGAAACTGCAGTGGTCGTTTTTGTCATGGAAAAGCCATTTTTCCACGCCGTAAGGGCCTCTTTGGGCTGCAACGGGGCTGTTCTCGTCGTGCGACGGCGGCCCCGTCACAATTCAACAAGGGCCTTATTGCAACCTCGTAAGGCCTTTACGGCAAGACAACCACGACGCCGCCGTTTACGAACGCGACGCCTCTCTTTTGTAAACAACTGAAAACAAGAAGGTTAGAAAACATGTAAACAAAACCTCACGGAGACCCCTAATTTTTGATACGTGTGAGATTTTAATATTTGAGCCCGCACCAGATTTATTTTGAAAAGTTCCTCTTCTCGTTGGCATTAAATTCAGAATTTTGAGGACATACATGCCGATGCCGGAGTATGGACGGCATTAAGTCATCGCTCAAAAAAAGAGAAAGAAAAGACCGAGGAAGAGAGAGAACGTGGCTCCGGTCGTGTGTATCGAACCAACAACGTTCTTCATCTCCCGCTGTCTTTTCTTCTCCGTCTGTTAAAATGTATATTTCAATACACTTTCGACGCACAATTTACTATACTAACTAAAAACGCATGTCGTACTTATCATACCGTCTGGCCGCCATCAGAAAGCAAAAGCATAGCGCGGATAGAGCGAACCTTTGGCCACGATGCAATAGTTGTGGTCGCGTTCGGCCGAACCTGTGGGCTGCAATCCCGTGAACACCCAAATGAGAGCCTCGCTGCGGACATTTGAGCTCCAGTAGCCCACGCCGTTCGTCAGTCTGTTCCAAACGAAATCGTCGCCCCAGAGATTGTCCCCTCCGACGGCTTCCATTGAAGCCTGAATGACCGCCTCTCTGTCCTTGATGATGTTCCACTCCTTCAATGACGGCAGATACCATTTGGAGAAAGTCTGCGGAAGGACGTTGCCGTCGCGCCACTGCTGTATGGCGTCCTGCATCACCTGCGGCGACCATCCGGTTATGTCTGTTGTAAGGGCCATGAGCTTTTCGGTGTTTTCATAGCCTTCGATGACAAGATTTTCCTCCGCCGGGATTTTGTTGCCGTTCACGGTCTCCGTTGCCGGTGCTTTGAAACCCGCCTCGGCCAGCCATCCCGCCGTGCCGCTGGATGCTCCGACGAAACGGCATTTGCCGTTCCGCTTGGTGCTGAGCACAAGACCATGAGTAAATCCGAGCTCACTGAGAGCGTCGCTTGTCCCCACACTATAGACCACTCCAACGACATTTTCGGACGAAATGGCTTCCGACGGCTTCAGCAGAGTTCCGTCGGCACAGACGAGGTCTCCCTCCTCAAGCGTCATCCGACACTCTCTCGCTCCTCCGCCGACAGTCCGGGCCACGACCGTTCCGGCTGCCGGGACGGCATCAATGACATACCTCTTTGGACCTTCTTTGGCGGAATAATATCCGACGAGGTCGCGTGTATCCTCCGGACGCACGATGAGCCTGTATTTTCCCGTCTCATGGCTGTATGCCGGCGTGACGGCCTCACCATCTTTTTCAAACGCGACATCGGGAAGCGTAAGGAAGATGTCCGACAGACCTTCGTTGGTGAAAACATAGCGCGTCACGGGCAGCTGCCATTCGCAAAGGCCCATCACGTGGGAGAGCGTTATCCCGATCTCCTCCTTTTCGCCACCGGAAATCATGACCCCGTCGCAACACAGGAGGTCGCTCTGCTCGTAGCCATCGCCACTCTGGTCCGACATAACCGGCCAGTTGCGAACGACGACATCCATTGGGTTGGCCGCCGTCGGGTCGATGCTGACGCCTTCACGATAGGGATAATAGGCGTAAAACTTCGCGCTTCTCAGCTCCTTGCTCACCGTGAGGTCGAAGTCGGGTATCCATTCTCCCTCATAGAATCTGATTGGAATATTGTCCAGCGTGTCGACCACCTGTCCGTTGTAGACTGCAAACAGTCCCATCCTGTCACCGTCGCTGAACGACGTGACGTATGTCGAGGCGTCCGTGACGGCACGCACGCCGTTGCCCATACCCTCATCCGTGACTGTTATCTTCAGGTGCGCCCTTTCCTGTATGGGCTGCGGAGCGTCAGCATCGTCGTCTGACGAGCAGGCCGAAAGCAACGGGGCGGTCAGACAGCAGAGCAGTGTCAGAAAAGCCATGATGGCGTCGGACTTCATCCCCCGCTTTTGTTGTATGGCGGAGCCGCGACGACCCATCTCAGCGGAAACGTTCTTCTTGTATATCATAGTCATAACTGTTCAAAAAAAGGTTATTCTTCATTTTTCACTCTTCATTCTTAACTCACTGCGCCACATCATCGGGCGTTATGTCACCGACTGTCCCGTCCAGCCCCCATTTGACAGCAGAGCCGGGAACGAGATAGACGACCGGTTCCTCACCGACGGTCAGGTCGAACACATAGTCATACTGACGGTCCGGTTCCATCGTAAGAAGGGGGATGCTGGCCGTATATTCCTTTCCGCGGTTGGTCGTCACGGTTATGCCGACATTTTCGACTTTCTGCGGCAACAGGATGAGCTCCATCTCGTTCAGACCACCGTTAGAGACGGTACGGACGTAATCCTGCGGAACGTCCGCAACCGAGACAATACCGGTCTTGGTGTCGAAGTCGCCCGTATGGGTCAATCCCGAAATGGTGACGCCCAGCACTTTCTGTCCCGCGGTGATGAGATTCAGTCGCAGCAGGCTCATGACGTGCTTCAGACTCATCGTCACATCGCCGCTTTGGCCGACACCGACATGGTCAATCCTCGCGAAGAGCCAGTCGACGGTCGTCGTCTGGTCAAGTGTGTTGATGACAGGATTTTGCCAAACCCCGGATTGTCCCGTAAACGGATAATAAGCCGTGAGCGACGTTGACGCCTTCACAAAAATGTCCTTACCGTCAACGGCACCAAACACGGCGCCATCGTCTGAACATACGTAAGGAATGTTGCGCGCCGACACATCATCGTATGCGCAATAGATACCCACTGTGTCCGTGACAGCCCACGCCGTTCCTCCCGGAATCCCGGCAACGGCAGGAATGGAAAGCCCCAGCATGGACCCCACTGTCTCACCGCCGCCATCATCACTGCAGGACACCATAGATGTGCCGATCATGATGCCCGCAATCAGTAAATGTAATGTTTTCATTGTCGTTTTATAGTTTTTAGTCATAGAAATAAAGGATTTATTATATCCGGCAAGCTGAAAAGCTGTCGCTAAGGTAATGGTTTTACCACTAAAGTATGATTGCAAAGAATTCAAATCCATGTCATTATACCATATAACGGCTTTTAAAGGCAAAAACCTGTACGAAACAGAGAAAGAAGCCTTGTGTATTTCATAAAAATGATTACTTTTGCATTACGACAATACAATCTTTACTTTTTACAAGAAACAAGACATGAACCTGTTTTTTAGAATCTTACTGATAGGACTCTGCCTGAATATTCCTGAATTGACACAAGCGGCTGAGAAGTTGAGCATAACCAACTACACCGTACACGACGGACTGTCACAGAACACTGTGCGCAGCATGATGCAGGACAGCCAAGGCTTCTTATGGTTCGGAACGTCCAACGGCCTGAACCGCTATGACGGCCATCACTTCCACATCATCCAGCCGGGCGATGGCGGCAACGCCCTTGACCGGAGGTTCAACTATATCATGCAGGACAGATTCGGATATATATGGCTGCTCACCCAATCAGGCAACTGCTACTGCTATGACCCGACAACGGAAAAGATAAGAGACTGTGTCGGAAAGACCGAAAAGTCAAGATTCAGAAACATGCTTGTGACAAACGACGGCAACGTATGGCTTTGGGGTGACAACGGTTGTGCCATGATCAGTCGGGAAAAGGACAACTCCTTCAGAATGTGGAGGCCGAAGCAGACGGCCCTCGCTTCAGGTAAAGTGAAGAGGGTGTATGAAGACAACAGACACGGCATTTGGATGGCAACGGACGGCGGGCTGTTCCGCATGGATGGCGGCAAGGCTGTGCTCGTGGACAAAAGAGTCTATAATATAAGCGAATCAAAGGGAATCCTGTATTTCGTAAGTAACGACCGCATACTGATCTACGACACAAACAAGGGTGTATTCGCCCCGCCGGCAATGCTGCCACGACATCATGTCGTGAAACAGACTCAGCAAAGTCTTCTGCCTGAGCAAAACATGTTGCTCGTGTTCACTGGACAGGCGATACTCTACTATGACACGCGAAACCGAACATGGGCAAAAGACGTCATGGCCATCGAGAAAAGACTCTTCGGCGGCAAGACACCCGAAAAAGCCTATCCCATATTCTATGGAGACGGAGAAGCGTGCATAGCCAACTATACGGGTAATATCCGGATATACAACAAAGAAAGTCATTCGTTCGACATAGTACCCGTAGTGGAGAACGCAGGCAAAATGGTCACCGAACGATACCGCATCCTGCAATATGACAGGGATAACTACTGGATCAGCAGCCAGCACAACGGTATAACACACTACAACCAGAAACAGCGCTCCATCCAACGCTATAACACAACAAACCAGTTGCCGTCCAACGACATCCGTGGCATAATGAAGGACCGCGCAGGTGACATCTGGGTTTCCACGATAGATCATGGTGTGTTGCACATCAGGCAGAGCTACCGCTATTATCAGCGCATATCGCCGATGCCTGCCGCAGACAAGAGCCTCAACAACATACGCATGACTTTCGTTGACAGGGACGGACGGTGGTGGCTCGGAACAAAGTCCGACGTAAAGCTGGTCTATGTCACCGGACCGAACAGACAAACTCCGGAACACATACTCGAGCTGCCCGGAGGCAGCGCCTACTGCATCACTGAGCTGCCATCAGGAGAAAAACTCATCGGAACAAAACCGGGAGGGATATATCGCGTCAGCGCTGACGGCAGCAAGATTACGGAACACATTCTGTTGTCTGTTGCAGGCAATAGGGCTGCTGACAATGTCTACCAAATGGTCATAGACCACAGAGGGCGCCTGTGGGTTGCCACATACGGCGGAGGCGTGTTCATGCTGAACGAAGAAAATGGGAAGTTCATCATCCGAAACCATATCACTTTTGACCATGCACCTTATAATATGGTACGGTGTATTGATCATGACAGAAAAGGGAATATCTGGATAGGCACGAGTGATGGCATAATCAGGTTCGATGCCGACAAAATCCTGAAAGATAAGAAAGCATACACACAAATCCCGATAAAACAAGCAGACAACGGAGATGATACAAATGCAGACGTGAAAACCTTGCTCTTTGACCGGAACGGGACACTATGGGTAGGGACGAGCGGATTGGGCATCTACTATGCCGACATGAACCTGATGAAAGACGGAAAGATTGTGTTCAAACATCTCGGGACAACAAGCCAAAGCCACAATGTCATCATACAGGCATTGACGGAGGACCGCAAAGGAAACATATGGGCCACGGCGGAGGATTATGTCATACGCATAAGTCATGACTACCGTAAGGACCCGGACAACAGCTACTACATTCTTCCGACCAACGACGCCCCGACCTACAACGAAACCGCAGCCGCAACAACTCCTGACGGCAAGATCTTGTTCGGCAGTAACAACGGAATATATCTCGTGGACACAAGCCTGCAGACAGACAACAGACATCCACGCGTATTGCTGAGCGCGCTGAAGATACAAGGGGAGTATGTCTACCCGGACGCCGGTTCGCCGTTGACGAAAAGCATCACCTTGACAGATGAAATCCATCTGACACATCTGCAAAACACACTGACTTTGGAATTTGCGATGGATGACTACCGCTCTTTCGACAGCAACGGCTACTATTACAGCTTCGAAAAAGACGGCAACACGGCAACAAACTGGATGCAGACAGGACAAAGCAACGAGATAACATTCCACAATCTGCAGCCCGGCAGATATAGTCTGAGAGTCAAAAGCGACGTGAACAGCCCTGCTTCATCAGAACGCGCTCTGACGATTGTCATCCTTCCGCCTTGGTGGCGCACTTGGTGGGCATATCTCATTTATGTAATACTCTTCACGGCCGCCGGATACATAGCATACCGCCATGCCAAGAACATAATGAGGATGAGAGCGGAAAATGCTGCCGAACGCTCGCTGTCGGAATACAAAATGAGATTTTTCTCCCGTGTGTCGCATGACCTGCGCACACCGCTTACAATAATACAAGGTTCGCTGGAGTCGTTGCCACAGAACGAAGAGCATACGCAATTCATTCTTTCCAAAAGCCAAATTGCCATGCTCAACCGAAATGCAGACCGACTACTGACTCTCATCGATAAAGTTCTCGCCTTCCAAGACTGCCACAGTGAGACTGCCATACGGCAGCACATGGAGGAAAGCGTCCGCGAGGCGGAGAAACTGTTGTCGCCTGAAGAGAAGGGAGAAGACTGGTCCGTTGAGCAGAAGCCGGAACAGCAAGACATGACCGGTTACAGGATACTGATCGTCGATGACAACGAGGACATGCTGAAAATGCTGCATGACTTGCTCGCCAAGACGTTCTCCGTGTCAACTGCGAAAAACGGGACAGAAGCCATATCGCTGCTCAATGAGGTACAGCCCGACTTGATTGTCTGCGATGTGATGATGCCGAAAATGGATGGGTTCGAGTTCACACGGCGTGTACGTTCCGACTTCAACGTCTCACATATACCAATAATCCTGCTGACGGCAACTGTCAGTGACGAGGCAAGACTGAAAGGTATTGAAATGGGAGCGGACGCATACATCACCAAACCGTTCAGCAAGAGCTATCTCATGGCACGCATCGTGAGACTCATCGACCAACGGCAGAAGCTGCAACGCAAATACGCAAAAGAGCCTACGCCGACAACACCGTTCATCTCTGCCACCGAACGCGACAAGCAGTTCATCGACAGAGTGAATGAAATCATCAACCAGAACATCAGCAACTTCGACTTCAAGATTGACGACTATGCTGCGGAATTTCATGTCGGCCGGACGACATTCTTCGCCAAGACAAAGTCCATCATCGGATACACGCCGTATGAATATGTGCGCATGACAAGGATGAAGCGCGCGGCGGAGATGTTACGGACCACAGACATGAATGTCTCGGAAATATGCTACAAGGTCGGTATCAATGACCCTTACTCTTTCTCACGCAGTTTCAAACAGACATTCGGCAAGTCACCCACACAATACAGAAAGGATATATGCGAACAAAGCGACAAGCAATAAACATTGCTTGCCGCCAATCCTGAAAACTTTTATCTACAAATAATACTACTAATTTTTCCTTATTATGAAATGTCCGCAGAACGCAGGATCAGCTTCTTCCGTACCGAGTGACGGGAACGAAGAGTCGGCCCGCCGGCCTTTCTCCGGTCTTGCCGCCACTCCCATGAGCAGACGGACTGTATTGCCGTCAACCTCCAGATAGCCGTCATGGTCAATGTGATAGCCGTTGGTCTCAACCCATGACATCCGCTTCGTTCCGAACACATTGTCTCCCGGATAGCCGCCACCGGCGCCGAGGCCGTCGCTATAACTCCACACGCCCTCAAGTCCGGCTCTGAACTTGTTCGGATAGCAGTCCGACGGGCCGAGACCACGCCATTTCAGGTCACGCAGGTTCCCGGGGAACGTCAGTTCCACACCGGCGATTGGGACTCGGGGCACACTCAAAACAGCTTTAATTCGGTAGTCAACCCGTGTTCCCGCCTCTGTTTCCGTCACAGAATATTCGAAGTCAACGGTGTTGTCCTTGTCGTATTCGTATACAACATGCGTCGGTGACAACTCCCTGACCGTAAACTTCCTGATGTCGGGCATATTGCGGACAAGTTTCTTGCCCACGACCGATTCCTCACTGGCATCAGGCTTGCGCCACACCACAGGCCTGATGGACGACAGGACGCTTTCCACCTTACGGCTGTCAAAGGCTTTCCTCCGGCCGCGCCCTTCCTTACCATCTGTCTCCACATCTATATATATGGAGCGTCTGCCGAGTTCCTGTCCCTTATTGTCACGGAACGTGAGATGCAGATAGTCTCCCTTCCCTACGTTCTTTTTCAGCGGGACATGGATATACGCCGTCTTATGCGGAGCGGCGGATGCTGACAGAGACTTCCCCGCGGCATTTCCCGCAGCCAGCTTTCCTCCGGCATCATATAGTTTCCAGTCAATTCTGACGGAAGCCATATCCGTGAAGTCATAGGCATTGTATAGCTCCACGGCAATCTGTCTGTCCCCGTTGCGGACCTTCACCGTATCAAGCAACGGATATACCGGCATATACGTGGCACGCGTCTCCTCCCAGTCACGTCCCTGACGACGATAAGAATCGACAATGCCGTCCCATCCGGCACTACTTATCCGCAGGTATTCATCCCCACGGGCCATAACGTTTTTCTTTCCATTCGCCAACGGAGTCGGCAGCTTCAGTCCCTGGTCCTGCCACATCCAGATGGCGGCACCCGCCCCGGCCGTATTGTCGGCAAAAGCCCGCCAGCGCTGGTCCAGCCCGCCCATACCATGAGTACCGAAGGCGTGGGTGTATTCCGTCGATATGACCGGCCTGTTGGCCTGCTTTATGAGAGAGTCACATTCCGCCGGCTGCCAATAATGAACAGACAAAATATCTATGTCTTCCTCCGGCAGCCAGTTCTCATAGCGCCAAGGTATCAGTCTCGGACGTGTCGGGTCAAGGGCCTTCGTCACACGTGCCGCAGCTTGATGGAGGGCCGTGAAGGCATCTTCGTTGCCCACCGTCCAGCATATCACAGAAGGACGGTTGAGATCACGTGTCACCGTCTCATAAACACGCTGCAGCACCGCACCGTTGTAGGCCTGGTCATACATCAGTACGCTGGCACCGCCGAGGTTTATCTCTTCCGAGCAGTACATGCCGATAGAGTCACACAGATGCATGAACTCCTCGTCATGCGGATAGTGGCAAAGGCGCAGGTAGTTTATGTTCGTGCGCTTCATTTGCTCCAGATCCTTGATCCACATTTCCCGTGTCTGCGCCCGTCCCACGGTAGGATATTCATTATGATAGTTCACACCCCGCAGCTTCACGGGCTGACCGTTGATACACAGGGCAGGCTGTCCGGCGGCGTTCTTCGTTGATATTTCCCTCAGACCGATTTTGTCCTGCCACGTCATGAGAGGCTTTTCCGCCCACACTTCCTCATCCGCCCCTTTCTTATAGATGTCGGCCACGTCACCGTCAGCGAGAGCGTCTTCGGCAATTCCACCCTGCAATTGGCTGACCCCGTTGAGCTTCGCCCCTTTCGGGATATACAGGCTGACAGAAAGAGTGTACAACTCTGGAGTCTCCGCGTTCCAGAGACGCGGATTTCTGACGTCCAGCATGAAGTCCGACTGCCGGCCCGTCTGTACATGAGCCGGCACCGTCACCACTCCGGCGGCCACCTCCCTACCATCTCCGTCCGTCAGTCTCGCACGCAACTGATAGCTGCAGCCCGGCGAAGGATAGTTTCCGGGGCGCGACGATTTCTGCACGTCACTGACAAAGACACGTGCCGTCAGCCGACCGGCGCCGTCCTTACCTCCGTTCATTCGGTAGTCTGTCTGCACATGGTCAATCCACAGCAGTTTCGGAAAAGATTCCAACGACACAGAGCGGTATATACCTCCCAGCGTCCAGTCGTCACACGTGTCAAACTTATATGTCGGTGTCACCTGCCTTACGCGCACCGCAAGACGGTTCATGCCGCCGTCAGTCCTCACCATATCGGTCACGTTGAATGAGAACGACGTGTAACCGCTGTCATGACGGCCCAGATATTTTCCGTTCAGCCAGACCTCCGCCGACTGCCACACGCCACCGAAGCGGAGCGTCCAGCGCTGTCCTCCGGCAGCCATGTCGGCATCTTCATCTGCCGGCAACGTGAAATCCTTGACATAAAAGCCTTCACTCGCCACATTATCCTTAAATCCGCGGTAGACAGGTTCCTCATAGCCCAGCACCGCCCAGTTGGACGGAACCGGCACATCGTCCCATCTGCCACCCGCCGCCACCGTTCCCGGTCCGGCTTTCCAAAAGTCCCTCATAGCCTCGGCGGCGGCAGAGTCTTTCGCGTATGCGAATCTCCATGTTCCGTCGAGACACACTTTCCGTCCGGCAAATCCACATTGCGGGAGCAGAAAACCCAATAACAAAAATATTATCTTCCTCATAGTTATAATAGTTGTCCTTAACAATCTTTTTCCTTAAAGGAACCCAGAACTTATTCCTTTCTATTTCCTCCAGACCAGCTTGTCCACTCCCGCGCCGAGCCAGAAGCTCAGATGCGGCGGCTGGTTGTAGGCCACATTCTGCCATACGACTGACATCCTGTATTGCGGGTCCTGCATCAGCGTATAGACACGGTGGTCCGTAGGGATTGTCGTACTGTATAGCCGCAGTTTCGTCGGGTCTCCCGAGACCTCCATGAGCAGTTCCTCACGCCAGTCTCCCAGAATGTCCGCCTGACAGCACGGCGTCGATTTTGTGCCGTTGCTCTTCTGCGCTCCGCTCAACTTGCGTATCACCTTGGCCGCACTGCCGTTCCATTTGTAAATCCTTGTTCCGTCGTTTATCTCGTCCTGCAGGTCTCCGTCCCAATAGCAGCGGAAACTTGCCGGCGGGCGTGCCTGAGAGATCATCTCCCCCTTACAGCTGTAAGTCCCGGGAGCCCCCACGCTCCACATCTCATATCCCGGATAGCGCGGGTCTATGTCCGCAGCCAGTCCGCGGCCGTTGTCTCCGGCCGTCGGCTTGCCCCAGATTATCTCGCCCGTCCTTGCGTCATGCAACTCAAATCCGTAGACGGCCACCTTCGCTTTTTCCTCATGCACCTCCCAGACTTGCAGTCCGTCCCTGTCAGGGTCCATTTTGCCGAGGTGCATGGCGTCTCCGTGCCCCAGTCCGGTGTTGTACATCGGAGTTCCGTCATTGTCAACAGCTGCCGAGCCCCATATTATCTCGTCACAACCGTCACCGTCGACGTCGCCGACCGACAGATTGTGGTTGCCGCCGCCGAAGATACCTTCTCCCTCCTTGTCCGACACGAGCAGCCAGCGTTTTGTCAGCTTGCGTCCGTCAAAGTCAAACGCCGCCATAGCCGCCTTGCGGTAGTATCCTCTCGACATCACTATCGACGGATGCTGTCCGTCGAGATATGCCGCACAGGCAAGAAAACGGTCAACCCTGTTTCCCGTCCTGTCGCCCCAGTCCTCCGCGTTGCCGCGTTCAGGCTCGAAGGCGCATGAGGTTATCTGCCGTCCCGTCACACCCTCGAACACCGTCAGATATTCCGGCGATGTCAGGTTCTGACCGCAGCGGTGATACTTCGAGTGCTCGGCCAGCGGTGTCATGTAGTCGTCCGTCACCTTGTCACTGCCCATGAGCACCGGCTTCCCCTGTCCGTCGATGGTTCCGGGACAGGTGCGCATGACAACCTCGGCCCGTCCGTCGCCGTCAAAGTCGTAACAGAGAAACTGCGTATAGTGGGAACCGGCCCTCACGTTCCGTCCCATGTCTATCCTCCACATCAGCCGCGAGACGCTTTGCGCCTTGCCGCCGGTGTACGCCCAGTCCACCTTGTAGGCGTCAATATAGCATATTCCGGAAAATCCCGGCTGGGCGTTGTCTTTCTGGTTGGACGGTTTCCATTTCAGTATCACCTCATACTCACCGTCCCCGTCGAGATCGGCAAATGACGCTTCGCATGGGGTATATTCATACCGCTCCCCCTCCGGGGCGTCCGTGACAGTCTTCTTGTTCACGGCCACCGTGGGCGGCGTCATTCCTCCGTCGGGGCGCTTCACCGGAAACTCTAAATAGTCATCCGGCCACGGCCATGACTCAGGCGAAGTCTCCGTCTCCTTTCCGTTCATGACTTTCCTGACCTGATAGCGGCTGTCGGGACGTCCGCCTTTGTCGGTGAAGCTCGTCGGTTCCGTGTCTGACACCTTCCTGATGAGCTTCCCGTCGCGGTAGACGTGCCATGAAGCGGTCTTCTCGTCCACCTTCAGGCGCCATGAGACAAACACACCCCTGCTCTCCGGCAGCGTCATGGCCACGAGCCCACGGCCGAGTTTTTCTTCCTGACGCTGCTTCACGCCACCGGCAGAGACTTCCGCCGGAATACAGCAGGCGAGCGCGACAGCGGCAAGAAATGTTGGAATGGTCTTATTCCTCATCCTCACTGTCACCACCGTCCCACACTGATGTGAATCTGCGGCTATTCAGTTTTATGCCGTCACCGCCTCTGCCGTCAGTCGGTCTGTCGTAGATGTCGAGCCCTTGGCGGCCGTCGCTGGCGGCGAGTATGTCCTGACTGCCGTCAAGTTCCACCAGAACTATGTTCGGAGTAATATAAGTTTTCTTTTCCATAGGTATATAAATATGTTAGTTTCTTCACAATAAGCCGCGGCCCTCCCCGACATGTGCGGGGAAGCCCGCGGCGGTCAATCTACACTACTTAATGATATATTTCTTTCCGTTCTTTATGATCAGTCCTGTGCCTTTCACCGTCCTGCGTCCGCTCAGGTCGTAGACAACGCCGTCCTGTACCCGCCGTTCAGCGGCCTTCACGTCCTTTATACCGTCGGTTCCGCCGAACGAAATCTTCAGAGCCTTTGCCGGAGAAGCGCTCTCGGGCACGTTCAGATAGCATTTACCGACAAGGGCATCTGCCTCGCCCGTATAGAGGAAGAAACCTGTCGTCACCGGCTCGGCGTTGGTGTCCGAGGCCAGCACATAGTTTGTTCCCGTTGCGGTCAGCACATCGTCGGCTGAACCGACGCCGATGAGCCTGTTTCCGTCGAGGGTCGTGTTCTCCTGCGTATAGTAAGTGACTGTGATGTCATCGTCCTTGTTCTCTGCCTTGAATATGATGCCCTGACCGGCTGCTATAACCGAGCCGGCTGCTATTTCCGTCAGTTCGGCTGTCTCACCCGTGACTTTTCCCACGTAGTATGCTTTCGCTCCCTCAAAGGCGAAGGCTTTCGTATCGGAGAAGGCCGTATAGCCGTTGTATCCTGCTTTCACTGAGATTGCGGGGACAACGTCCTCGCCCTCAACCTTTATGCTGAGTATGGACGTTCCCGTGGCAAACTGGAACGACTGTGTTCCATCGGCCGTAGCCGTATATACAGTCGTGAGCGCCTCCACCGTACGGTTCTTGCCGCCGTATTTGAAAGTATATGCCGTCGTTTCGGAAGAAGACTGCTCCACACATTGCGTGTAGCTCTTCAGCTGCGGCAGCGTGCTTGACACGATTGTCACCTTCTGACCTGTCTTGACCTCCACAGCGACATTGTTGGTTCCCGCGCTGCGTTTTGCGATAAGTCCGGCACTGTATGACGAGCTTGAATAGGACAGGCCCAACTGAAAATCCTTGTTCGGATATACCGAGAAGACCTGAGGCAGGCTGAACGGGGCCGTGATGTGATAGAACTGCAGGTTTGACACGGTGTTGTCATCATTGAGGTAATCCAGCTTGCCGGCTCCCTCGTATGTGATGTCTGTGCTTGACCATGCGCTGCTTTCACCAGCCGCGTCGCGCGTATCCTCTGCAAATTTGGCAAAGTCCATCTCAAACACGGTGACGGTCTTCTTCCCTTCCGGCTTACACTCGGAGTTGTTGATGGCAAAGGCTATCTCACGTACCTGACGGTTTGTGCCGTCCGTCGACTCGACCCCGACGATATATGTCTTCACCGGTGAAAGTCCCGTTATGGAAGCGACAAATGTGGTGGCGTCACCCTTGCTCTCCGCTATCGGGCTTTCCGTATCTATCGTTCCGTCGCTCTTCAGCTCGTATGCCACAAGCTGGGTATATTTGGTCTCAGCGAAAAGCGCACTCACCGCGGTACAGTTTTTCACCCTTACCGTTATCTTGCGGTCAGCTGTGCCACCGTTGACAACAGCCACGGGAGCCGAGCCGCCTTCCACCCAATAATCAGAGCCTTTGAACGGTGAGCCTTCCGGTGCTGTCCATGTCGTGGCCGACGCACGGCCGCAGGTCGACACACACCATCCGTTTATTGCAGTCTTTGAGTCAGAGAGTGCCATCGGGTTGAGCACGACATAGTCGTCGGTCACGGAATACTGGTTTTTCCCGGAACGGCTTGTGTTGTAATTTCCTTCCGGCAGGACAGTAGCCGCCGTACACAGGTCAAGAGTCGATTCCGGCACAGAGAAGTCTTCATGTGCCATCACATTGACTGCTCCACCAAACGCCATTGCGGCGACGAGGAGCGCTGATGTCAGGTTAGTTGTTCTTTTCATGTTCTTTTGTTTTTATAGTTATTGATAATTGTTGCGCAGAGATGGGGATGGCGTCGTTTCGGAGCCTTTCCCACGTACAAAATTAACAGCAAAGGCAAATAAAGGGGATGTAATTCAGTTCAAATACCTGTAATACAATTTACGGATGCCCTTTTATGATTGTTTTTGAACCCCCGATACAAGCCATGACGCCGCAGGATGTTCATGAGAACGCCGAGAAGGCTGCTCTCCGCACACATCCAAATAGTGCAAAAGATGTGTGCAGAGGGCAAGCTAAGTGACGGATGACCGGAATTGGATTAAAGAAAGTGGGACCGTTCATAGATGCACCCACTCAATGTTTACATCAGCGGAGCTCCACTTCCGTTGTAAATTTTCTTACAAAATCCTGTCAGGAAAATCTTTCGTTTTTGCTCTTTTTCGGGCCATTTTGACATCTGCCGCGGTGATTTCCGGCTCGTTTTTTCATCCGAATTGATGGCGTTGGAGTGCCGTAAGGGCCTCCCGGCTTTTCCGGAGCATGGATTTTGTTGGTTTTTGACCTCCGGAAAATGGCCGGAAAAAGCCTCGTTTTTCTGCCGTAAGGGCCTCCTTGGTCTGCAACGGGGCCGTTGTTGTGATGCAACGGCAGCCCCGTTGCAATGCAATAAGGGCCTCGTTGCAACCCCGCGGGGCCCTTACGGCTCAACGATTCAATTATGACGGGAAAGCGGCGGAACTGCCGTCGTTTTTAAGTGTCTGCTAATGAGTAGGTTGAAAAATATGTAAAATAAAAACCGCAAACACTCCTAATTTTTGATACGCGCGTGCTTGCGATATTTGGAGGCGGGGAGGAAAAATTTTGGAAAGTGCCTCTAAAAAACGGCTTTAAATTCGCAATTAATTTAACAACCCAACCCTCCCGAATGGAGGGAGCTGAATATGTCATTGAGTCCATTCTGTAGCTCAAAGAGTAATTAAGCTCGAGGATGTTGCAGAACTCGCATGGAAGCCTTTAAGTGGTGTAATCTTAGTCCCCTCCTTTCGAAGGAGGGGTTAGGGGTGGTTAGTCATCCATTATTATCCAAGACAATGATTTTCATATAGTTATTGTTTAACCACCCCTAACCCCTCCTTCGAAAGGAGGGGACTAAGATTACACCACTTAAAGACTTCCTCAACGAGTTCTGCAACACCGTCGTTGGGGTGGGGTTATCTGACAATCTTCCTGCCGTTCTGTATGACAATGCCCTTGTATTCCGGTCCGACCTTGCATCCCACGAGGTTGTAGACAGAAGATGTCGCCGTGACGTCCGTGGAAGAAGGCATGGACACGATGGCTGACGATGTCGCGGCGGGAGAGAACCTTACGCCCATGATGCGGAACGCTTTACCGCTGGTGAAGAAGTAGGTTCCCGGCGAGCCGCATGTGTAGCTCAGCTCCTTTATCCCGTCCGCGCCCGTGCCGGTCGCCGTGTCAACCACCGAGCCGTTGCAGGTGAGACACATCTTTCCGGACGTCGCCACACCGTCAGGAGCGACCTGGACATATAACGTGCCGGGACGCCCGACATTCACACCGAAACAGAAGTCACCGGCCACCGGACTTCCGGCCGTGGGGTCATTGGCGGAAATCGCCGGCAGACAGTCGGCCCCGCCCGAAAGCGCGACGACGCTCACAGACTGGCGCGTGCCGTCACCAAAAGAGAGCACCGCGTTGTAGGGCAATGCGGTCAGAGACCGGGCACTGCCCGGGCCGTAATGGAGGTAGAGCCCCGACATGTCAGTCAGCTCATCGGCTATGACCTCCCCGGACTGATGCCGGTTGAACGTCCATGTCCGGGCCTCACCGACGACGGTCTCACTTCCGAACTTGCGGCCGCCGACCGTCCACATGCCGTTTGACCACCGGCCGCCTCCGTGCAATTCTCCGATAGTGTTGGCGGCATTGGCCGAAGAACATGCCGCCGTCATCCCGGCGGGCAGCCTCAGCGTTCCGTCAGGCATCTTCAGCGGCTGTGTCAGGCGCAGGGCGTCATAAGTGCTTTCCTCGTCATTCTTGCGGCAGGTCATCACTCCCTTGAAATCAGTCCAATCGCCTTTCACGTCGCCGCGCGAATAGGTCTGGGCGAAGCACACCGTGCCCCTGCCGCTCCATTTGCCGGTGACGGTGGTACGTCCGGAGAGGATGAAGTCGAGAGAGTCAGCCTCGTCCGCCACGCAGACGTCATAGTCGAACGAGGGCTGGGTTGAGATGGCGGTATTGTAAAACTGGCGTATGGTGCCCCGCTTCACCGTTATGGGTCCTGCGCCGAAGGTGGTGAGACAAGTGCCCTGACAGACTGTGCCCTCGTTGATGACGAGCCCGCCCGTCCAGTCGTTGGCGGCCGCGGTGCTGCTGTCGGCGAACATGAGGTTGACCTGTCCCTTTCCGGTCTTTATCAGCCGGCCGGGGCCCGTGATCTGCCGCTTCATCGCCAGCACCACACCGGAGGCCGTGTTGACGGTGAGATCGGCATTGAGGATTATCTTCCGGTCGAGCACGGCCGCCGGTTCCGTGAAGTCAAGCCGCGTGTCGCGGTCGATGACAAGGTCGGACGTGTCGACAGTCGGTTGCCCGTCGACGTAGAGATAGTCCTCCTCACGTGTCACGGCACAGCCCTCAGCCATGACATAGTCGCCCGTGAGCCGGCCGCGGGCACGGAGGATAATGTCGGAAGCGACCTTTCCGTTGAGACAGAGCGTCCCCTCACTGACGATTATCCCGCCCACGGCCGAGATGTCGGCGTTGACGGTGACAGTACCGTCGCCGCTCTTCCACAGTCTGCCGGTCGCGGCGATGGAGCCTCCCCCGCCCACGTTATAGTCACTTCCCGAGGGCACGATGAAGTAGACATCGGATGGTGTCACCCTGCCGCTCAGCCTGATGTCCTTGTTGCCCGTCAGCGGGAAGAGCACCGAACCCTCCGTCTGACGCCATTCGCTGTCCGATGCGCCCCAGGTGCGGTCGGCCGTGATATACGGAGGCAACGGCGGCCGCGGCATGTCGTAACCGAGATAGAATCCGGTCATGGGGCTCTGCACATAGCCGCGGCATGTCGTCTGCCCGTGATATGCGCCGTCCTGCATGAGCCAATGGATGTTGTCAACGTCCGTCGGACGGTCGGTGGTGTAGAAGACCACGCCGACGCAGTCGTCGGTGCCGTCGCCGTTGCTGTCCTCATACCACCGCTGCATGACTTCCTCACGCCAGTCGCCGATACAGTCGGCCACCATGTCGAAGCGCGACGACCAGCAACGCGCCTTCTCGCCGCTCTCTTCAGCAAAGTGCTTGAGATTTGTCCCCTTATAGGAACGGTCAAACTTGCGTATGATCTGTCTTTGCGCGCCGCTGGAGGTGGTCAGCTGCTCGCGGTCAAGTTCCCCGTCCCACCAGATGTCTTCTGCCGGCGAGAGGAGATAGTTGGTGTTAGACTGCTCCCAAGCGAGATTGCCCTTACAGTCGTAGAGATTGCCCATTAACGACCACATCTCCAGTCCCTTGCGGCTGGGGTCGACGTCCATGCACTGGCCGCGGCCGACGTCGAAGGCCTCCCGGCAGTACCAGTCCTTGATGTGCACGCCCGTGCCGGCCTCATAGAGCACCTGACCGAGCATGTCGTCGGAATTCTGCTGTATGGCGAAACACTCCAGCCCCTTCCGCTCCGGGTCTATGTCGCCCAGACGGAAGCGGTCGCCATGCTGTATGCCGGTCCGGATGATGTTACGCCCGTCGTGGTCGATGACGCAGACGCCGTTGGCGACCTCATCCCTGCCGTCGCCGTCGACATCCGCAATGCGCAGCTGATGGAACAGCCCGAGGCCGTTGTCGATGTGGCTTACGCTCCACAACGGACCGAAATTCCGGGCAGCGTCACCGTCGGGAAAGAAGCCGAAGGCGGTGGTGAAATAGTGGTGCTCGCCGCCTTCTTTCAGCCGGTAGCAGTACTCATAGACCACGCTCTGATGGACACCGTCAAGATAGGCCGAAGCCATGTGGCCGGCAAGGCGCATGTAGCCGACGTCACTGGAATGATAGTAGGAATTGCCTTTGCTGTCACACTTGTCGCGCGTGTATGTCCACTTGCTGTCAACGGGCTGTGGCAGCGGGGTAATGGCTTTCTGCGCGCCGGTCATTCCGTCGATGACCGCAAGATACTGGGGCGGGGTGCGTCTGACGGAAGCCGCATTGTAGTTTATGATACCGTCACCGTCAGAGTCCGCCGACAGACCGTCGGCCTTTATGTCATCTCCGAAGAGCGGTCCGGCGTACCGGATGTATTTTCCGTCTGCGAACTGTGTCCCGTCGGAGACTTGCACGCAGACCTCCGCCCTGCCGTCACCGTCGAAGTCGCCGACGGTGACCATGTCGTTGTGGCCTTCGTCTATCTGGACATTGGGGCCCAGCTCTATTGTCCAAAGATAGGTCCCGTCACCGAGATAGGCTTCGAGCTTGTCGGTCATGGTCCGGTCAAAACCGCCCTCGCTGTCCTCTCTCTCGTCACTACCGGTTCCGGAAAGACGGCGGCGGTCAATGACATAGTCCGTCACGCCGTCGTTGTTGAGGTCGCACGGCCAGGCGAACTTGGCCGTGGTCGTCGTGACGTCAAGCGGACTGCCGCAGGTCCGGAAGTCTATAAAGAGATAGGCATTGTCCGTTATCGGTTTCCTGTATGTGAACGGAGTGCTCTTGGCTCCCTCCTTCCCGTTCTCCGTGACGGTGACGCAGAAGCGCGTTCCGTCGGCAATGGAGGCCGGAGAGTAGTTGCTCACACTGAGAAGCTCGCCGTTGACCTTTGTCCACGATGAGCCTCCGACACTGCTGTAAAGATTGTAGCACGCTCCTTCGGGGTCCTGTGCCAGTCTGCGCCATGAGACAAGCCATGACGTGACTCCGCGGGAGGTGCGTGACGTGGCCACCACTCCACGCCCTGCAACAGACGTGATGCGCTGGGCCGGAACCGTGGAGGGAACGGCAAGGGCAGCCAGAAGCAGCAATGCCGGAACGGAAGTCCCGGCATGCGCCATAGTCTTCAACTTATTTCTTAGGATAGACAATCTCATATTTTATTTCTTTAGGACAAGATACCTTTATGTCATATTCGCCGGAGACCTTCTGGTCGACAGTGACGGAAATGGAACCGTAGGGTGTGGGCACCTTGCCCTCGGCATGCCGGAGGTTGCCGATCTGAGGACGTATCTCGCAGGTGCGATAGCCCGGTGACGTGGGGCGGACTCCGAGAAGCCGGAAGGGAATGATGTTGGCCGGTGCGGCTCCCCACGCATGGTTCCAGTCCTGATTGGACTTATACTTGTTGCCCCACGCCTCCATCGTTATCGTCGAACCTTCATTGAGCATGTTCAGCCATCCGCGGTCGCTGTCATTGGTCATGAGGTCAATGGCTGCCTGGGCGTTGCCACCTTCAAAAAGTGCGTCAAGCAGAAACTGGGAGCCATAGACGGAACAGGCCAGCCCGCGGGAAATGACAAAGTCGGTGACGGACTTGACATTCTCCTTCGGGACAAGTCCGAAAGCCAGCGGGAACATATTGGCGTGCTGAGAGGAATGGTCGGTGCCGATGCCGTCACGGTAGATGCCCGTCTGCTTGTCAAGGAAGGCATTGTTGAAGATGTCGCGGAACGTCTTCGCGTATGTCTCAAGTTCTTCAGCCTCCTTGTTGCGGCCGAGGGCTTTCATGATTACGGCGAGACGGTTGACGGACTCATAATGATAGGCATTGACGACGGCGTTGTAGCTGGTGTAGACGAACGCATCGTCCTCGCCCTTCTGGAAGCCGCGCTTTCCCTTCTTGCTGTGAGGCCAGTCCACGATGTCCTTTATCTTGCTTTTGCGGTGGATGGACTTCAGAAACTCGGGTGTCTGGCCGCGCACTGTGGTCACGAGCAGTGTGTCCGGGTCGACAAGAGCCGTCAGCGTGCGCGCCTTCAGCACGTCGGCATAACGCGAGATGAGGTCGGTGGAACCGGTCCACAGATAGTCGTTCCAGGCGATGAGGACTGTCTGCATGATCCACTCCGTGGGCCACGTTGGATGTCTCATCAGCCACTCGAAAGTCCGGCGGGCCATGCCGTATTCGGCGTCAACGCCGTAATGGCCGAGCTGGTTGATGAGTGCGTCGGCTTCGTAAGGGATGCGGTCGCGGTCGCCGTCGATATAGATACCCGTGAAGGAGGTCGCCTTGATGGAATACTTGCTGAGTTCCCACACGCGGTTAAGTGCCTCGTTGTCACATCTGAATGATGCCGCATCGTCATTGAAGCGGACATTCACCGCGATACGCCTTACGTCCGAGGGAGAGAGACGGCCTTTGTAGCCTTCAATCTCACAGTAGCGGAAAGGATAGACCTCGCCGATCTCCTTAGGCATTTTCACCGCTGACTTGCCGGTGTTGCGCTTGTCGGCGGGAATGACGGGAGTATAATGACGCGACCGGCTCTGCAGCGGTACGGCGATGACCTTGTAACGGCGACTGCCTCCGGGTGAACGGTCGACGCGTCCGTCCTTGACGCACTCTCCGAGATGGACATAGACGGTATCTCCATCGTTGCCCTTCAAGTCCAGCTCTATCTGTCCGAAAGCGGCACGGCCATAATCGAGAAAGATATTTCCGTCAGGAAGCTGGCTCATGGAGACGGCCTGCTGAGGCGTCTTCATCAGGTCGCGGACATCCTGGGCGGAAGATGAGACAGAAAGGAAGAGGCTGCCGAGAAGCGCCGGAAGAAAGCCGGACAGCGACGGAACAGCAATGGTTAGGAGTTTTGTTTTCATTTTTATCAGTTGTCTTGGTTATTCTATATATACTTCCTGAATACGGACGGCCTCGTCAAGAGAACCGATCGTTATGGTGTGGGAAGACTTTCTTTTCTTCAAAGAGACGGGAATGACGCGCACCGCTTTGTTGGTCGCTGACGTCTGTAACAACACAACAGGCAGGACTTGTCTCAAAAGGTTCTTAATTCTCATATCGTCTATATATAAAAAGGTTAGAAATAACATAGAGCTTAATGCTATGACTGCAAAAATACAAAGATTGCCCTGCAAGAAGGATGTAAAATAATCCAAATGTTTGTAAAATACTCCGGTTTCATCGAAAAACTTCAGCATCCGGGCTTTTATGTCACGCATTTGCAAGAAAGTGTATTCAATGACAAATACATATATATACTAATTGCTAAATTTGCTGTCGGAAACACCGGAAGTCCGGATGTATCAGTCGGATCGGGACGGAAACGGAAATAAACTAAAAACCATAAACATTCTACTTCTATTATGCAAAAATTAATTCTAACCTTCTTTTGCCTCATGCTGTCCTTTATAACAGCAACAGCGCAAACAGGCGAGACAAAGACCGTAACAGGTACTGTCTTTGATGAGAACAATGATCCTCTGCCGGGTGTCACCATTTCCATACAAGGAATGAGACAAGGCGGAACCGTGTCAGACATCAACGGCAACTTTTCCATTAAAGTCCCTGTCGAGACGGAAGCTATCACAGCTCTTTTTATCGGATATGAAAAACAGACTGTCAAAGTTAAGGACAAAAACAAGGTAAAAATAAAGATGTCCGTCGCTATCAACGAACTTGATGAGGTTGTGGCCATCGGTTACGGCTCGGTGAAGAGGAGTGACGTGACGGGCTCCGTGTCAAAAGTTGACGGCGACCTGTTTGACGACAATCCTACAACAAACCCTGCCGAGCTGCTGCAAGGCCAGATGTCGGGAGTGGAAGTCACGACACAAAGCGGCGAGCTTGGCGGCAACGTGCAGATACGAGTCCGCGGTGCGGCCTCCTTGAATGCTGACGCCAGCCCACTTTATGTTATTGACGGTGTGCCGATGGAAGAGATTGATGAAGACAATCCGCAAGGCATTGCCGGCATAAATCCGCAGGACATCAAGAGCATCGAAGTCCTGAAAGATGCCGCATCGGCGGCAATATACGGTTCGCGTGGTGCAAACGGTGTGATCCTGATTACCACCAAACTGCCGCAGAAGGCGCAACCGACGACCGTACAGTTTAACGCCAGCTATTCGTTACAGCAACTGGAACGAAAAGTTGACGTGATGGACGCGGACGAATGGATGGCAAGCGCATCGAAATACATTGACGCCACATACGTGAACAAGTATGGCTATCTGGGAGCGACGGCTGAGGACGACTATGGCACGCGCATGGGTATTGTCGGAAAGTTCAACAGCGCATACTTCAAAGACCCGCGCTGGGCAAACGGCGGTAGAGGCGTCGGTGTCATAACCTACACCGACTCTAAAGGTGTCGAGCATGAGGTGGACGACTATGTCAGCAACCTGATGAAAGTTGACTGGCAGGATGAGTTCTACCGTCTGGCACCGATGCAGAGCTACAATCTCACGCTGAACGGAGCCACGGACGTGACAAGATTCCGCGCGAGTGTGGGTTACACTAATCAGGACGGTATCGTGCGCGGCACGAACAACAAGAAGCTCAACGCGAACCTCAATCTTGAGACGAAGTTCCTCAAGCGGTTCACCTTCGGCATCAACGTGGCGCCTTCGCTCGGTTGGCTCAGCGGTGTCAACACATCGGGAAAGTTCTCTTTGGCAGCGACTGTGTTGAGAAAAGCCCCTGTCGTGGAAGAAGACAATGGCGGACTGTACCAGAGTGCATATCCTTATCCGGCATATACATGGGGCGGCACAGCCATGAGTCCCATCGCATACGCCGATGAATATGACTATAGCCGCAACACTTTGGGCGTGAAGACTACCGCTTTCATACGGGCGGATGTCTTTGACGGACTGCAGGCGGAAGTGCAAGGCAGCTTCAGCGCCGGAAGCTCGGAGATAAAGAGTTTCGTCCCGGGCACGGTACAGAGCGGATGGGGTACGGCCGGACCAAGCGCAAACACCAAGGCCAGCATGAGAAAGACCAACTCGGAGAAGTATCTTCTCCAAGGAACGCTGAAATATCTGAAGACGTTCAACGAGAAGCACACGGTCAACGCCCTGCTGGGTATATCGCTGGAACATCGCAAAGGAAACTATTCGTATGTCGCGGCAAAGGATTTCCCTGATAATGAGAAACAAAGTTTCAATCTCAACGACGAGACTATAACATCAGCAACATACGTGACACAGACTCCGACGAAGTTGATGAGTTATTTCACACGCTTCCAATATTCGTATGACAACCGTTATATCATTAACGGCAGCGTGAGATGGGACGGTTCAAGCCGTTTCGGCGCGGACAACCGCTTCGCCTGTTTCCCGGCCGTAAGTGCCGCATGGCGCATTGACCAGGAAAAGTTTTGGACGAACATGATCGGCAAGTCAAAATGGTGGAACCAGATGAAGCTGCGCGTCAGCTGGGGCTCAAGCGGAAACAACCGCATTGACAACAGTGCGGCAAAGGCTCTGCTCAACAACACCAACTACTCATGGAACGGAACTATCGCTACGGGATATTCGCCTGCGACACCGGACAATCCGCTGCTGAGCTGGGAGAAGACACAGTCATGGAACTTCGCCCTCGACATGGGATGGCTGAAAAACCGGCTGCAGCTCACGGTGGAATACTACAACAAGACCACAAAAGACATGCTCTACAAACGGGCGATACCTGCCATAACAGGTTTTTCAAGCGCATGGACAAACGTCGGAAACATACGGAATGAAGGTGTGGAATTTGATGTCAAGACCACAAACATCAAGACGAGGAGCTTTGCATGGCAGACGATATTCACTGCCGGATATAACCGCAACACGGTGCTGGATTTGGGTGAGAACGACATGATCATGTGCGGCCGTCCCACCGGCACGCAGATTTTCCAGGTCGGACAGCCGTTGCGTGCATATTATCTTTATGAGGCAGTGGGAGTCTATCAGACGGAGGAAGACCTTCGGAAGTATCCCTGCATGACCGACTCGCAAGTGGGAGACCTCCGCTTCAAGGACCAGAACGGAGACGGCGTGATTGACGAAAACGACCGCACCATCGTGGGCAAGCCCACACCGGACTGGACTTTCGGTATGACAAACAAATTAAAGTATAAGGATTGGGAATTCAGTTTTGTCATCACAGCGCAGACTGGCGGCAAGATATGGAACATCCTGAGCGAGAACATGGACTATCAGGGCATGAACCTCGGACAGTACAACACCTACAAGTGGTGGTCAGACGCATGGTATTATGAGAATGACCCGGGAGACGGCAAGACACCGAGCGTGTACAGCAACTCCGGCGCAATCGCCAGCTGCTATTCCACACGATGGCTATACTCTACGGACTTCATCAAGCTGAAGAATATCACGCTCGCCTATAACTTCCCGCAATTCAACAAGAAGAGTACATATATCAAAGGACTTAGACTGTACTTATCCATACAGAACGTAGCGATGTGGGATAAATATGATGCAGGCTATTCCCCTGAGACAAACAATTCGACGTGGAAAGAGCAGGCCGACTATAACTACGGTTCACATCCACTCAGCAGAATATACACTCTCGGCGCAAGCCTCAGCTTTTAACCCAAACGCTGTCGGATAATTCCAATATAACAATAAAACAACAATAAGATTATGAAGAAGACCATATCATATATTTCAAAAGTCTTTCTTGCCGCTGCGGTGCTTACAGCAGGAACGGGTACTTTTTCCTCTTGCTCTGACTATCTTGATGTCGAAGTGGGAGAACAGAAGACCGCCAAGGAGTTCTATAACAACGCATACGAGATGGATGAAGCTCTGAACGGTGTGTACAGTGGAATGATGAGCATACCGATGTATCAGTGGTATCTGAGCGAAGTCCACTCCGACAACATCTGGTCCGGAGCTGCTTCGGAAGGAAAAGCCAACGCATACGGGGCAATCCATCAGTTTGCCAGCACTTTGAGTGAAAACAGCACATTGAACAACGCCTGGGTCGCCTATTACACCGTCATCGCACGGGCTAACTCGTTCATCAGCAGGGTGCAGAATGTGGAGTATAAGGCCGACTCGCTGAAAATGCAGCAAATCGCTGAAGCCCGCTTTCTGCGAGCGCTGGCATATTTTGATCTCGTGAGATTTTGGGGCCGTGTGCCTGCCACGACAGAATCAGTCACTGTGGACATGGCTCTCACGCTTGGACAGAGTGAGCCGGTGGAGATTTATGACAACATCATTGTCCCCGATCTGAAATTTGCCATTGAAAACCTCAACGAGACTCCTCTCACTTACGACGGAGCATACGCCACTGACAACGGCAAGGTCCTGAACGCATCCAACACCAACTACTCAACAGGAAAGCCGACACCAAGCGCGGCGAAAGCGGTTTTGGGACGTGTCTATATCACAGAGGCCGGTTTCCCGCTTTACAGGGAGGAGCTGAAAGAACCGGCAAAGGAGCTGTTGCTTGATGTGATAAACTACAGCAACAGCCACGGAAACCGATGGTGGGCCTCCACTGCCGACGAATGGCGCAAAATGTGGATGCACGATAATGACAACAAGTACTTCCTGTTTGAAATCCAATATGTGTGTGAGGAGGACATGGGCAATCCCGTTACCTACAACAGTATCCCTAATTTCACCGGATACACCAATTACTGGAGCTACGGCAAAGGCAACGGATATGGTATCTATGCAAGTGAGGAAGCATGGAACCTCTGGTCCGACGATGAAGACAGCGAAGGCAATATCATATACGACGCACGTCAGGATTTCACCATTGACCCGACTCTCCATTCCGAGAAAAAGGTCCTTGTCATCAACAAATGGCTGGAAAGCGACATCAAGCGCGCTGAGGTGGAGCTTGCTCCTTATTCTTTCAGCGCTGTGATTGAGAAGACCATGTGGCCGCAGAACTATCCCATCATCAGACTTGAAGACGTCATGCTGATGTATGCGGAGCTTGCAGGAAACACCGACGCCACGGCCAAGGAGCTGGTCAACAAAATACGTACACGCACCGGAAGACCGGCTCTTACCGAATGGCAGACTGCGGACAGCGAGCGCTTCCTGGAAGCTGTGAAAGACGAACGTCGGCGTGAGTTCATGGGCGAGGGAATCAGATGGCACGACCTCGTCAGATGGGACAACGACCTGGAGCCCATCCGCAAGATGTTCTACAACTACGGCAAAAACAATCCGGACGTCCTCCCGGCATGTATATCAGCTATGGGACGCATACAGGATTACAGTTATCTCTATCCTATTCCTTTTAACCAAATGAAAATAAATGATGGACTTTATCAACAGAATCCGGGATATTAACATCCCGCTCGTATTGTCAGCGTTATTCATCTTTAACCTCGCTGACGAGGCATCAGCACAAAATGCCTCTGCCTCTCCTGACATGAATGAGCCGATGACGAGCGTCATCGAACGCGGTTTGACGCGTTGCCGCGAACAGGCCCTGACACTCGCAGAAACCGTCGGTAAGGAAGAGGGTAAGTTTCCTCAGACGTATGACAACGGACGCTTGCGTACGACACATTACAAGAATTGGGTGTGCGGCTTCTTTCCCGGCATGCTTTGGATGCTGAACGGCGACAGAAAGGATGAGAAGATGGAGGAATACGCCAGACTTTTCACCGAACGTGTCATCCCCTGCAAAGACATCAAGACGACACACGACCTGGGGTTCATGCTCTACTGCAGTATGGCTCCGGCCTACCGGCAGACGGGCGACAGGCGCTATCTTGAAGCGATGATGACGGGAGCTGACAATCTCGCCCTACGGTTTGACAAACGTGTGGGAGTGATAAAGTCATGGAACGCAAAGAAACACTGGCGCTATCCTGTCATTATCGACAACATGATGAACCTCGAACTTCTGTGCTTTGCCGCAAGACAGAGCGGAAGCAAACGGCTCCTCAACATAGCGACAACCCACGCCCGGACAACGATGAAGAACCACTTCCGCGATGACTACAGCAGTTTCCACGTGGTGGAATACGACACGGTGAGCGGCGGATATAAGGAGCGTGCCACATATCAGGGATATGCCGACAACTCTTCATGGTCAAGGGGACAGGCCTGGGCCTTGTATGGCTTCACAATGATGTACCGGGAAACCGGCAGGCATGAGTATCTCGATCAGGCCAGGAAAGTGGCCGCATATCTCTGCTCGCGCAAGGACTGGCCGGCAGACATGATTCCTTATTGGGATTTTGACGCCGCCCCACTCTCCTCAGCGAAAGGGGCAAAGAGAATACTCTCCGACAGCAAGGACCGTGAAAGCTCCGTCCCGCGTGACGCTTCTGCAGCGGCCTGCATGGCGAGCGCCTTCATTGAACTGAGCATGTATGACAAAGAGAACGGGGAAAGATGGCTCAAAATGGCGGAACACCAGTTGCGCAGCCTTTCCACACCGACATATCTTGCAGAGAGAGGCGAGAACGGCGGGTTTGTCCTGAAACATGGCGTTGGCAATCTTAACAAAAATTCTGAGGTCGACGTCCCTCTGACATACGGAGACTATTACTACACGGAGGCTCTGTTGCGCTATAAGTCAATGCTTGAAGGCAGGAAGTATATAGCCGGGGTGTCTGCACAGGACGACAGGCAGTATTGGATTGACCAGCTGACGAAGATTGCGTCTCCGGTAATCGACAATCTTTCCGAAGGTTCGCTCCACAAGAACATGCCGTTCGAATCACAAGACCGGAACCGCAGGGGTGTCTCTTATCTCGAAGCTGCCGGACGGACGATCCTCGGACTCAGCGGATGGCTTTCGCTCGGTGCGGACAAGTCTGCGGAGGGAATGTTGCGTGACGAATGGCTTCAGAAGACGCGCAGGGCCATAGCAAACATGGTGGACCCGAAGTCTCCGGACTACATGCTCTTCGACTATCTTCATATCGGGGACAAGCGTTACAATCAGGCTCTCGTGGACGCGGCTTTCTTTGCCCAAGGTCTGTTGAGGGCAAAGTCACAACTCTATGACGCCCTCGACAAGAAGACACAACAGAACATAATCAACGAGTTGAAGCGCAGCCACAATATCAAGCCTAACGAAAGCAACTGGCTGCTCTTCGCCTCCATAATTGAGGCTTTCATGCTTGAAGCGACCGGCGACTGCGACAAACAGCGGCTCACATACGGCGTAAAGCGGTTCATGGAGGACGGATGGTATAAGGGAGACGGCATCTACGGAGACGGAAACGACTACCGGGCCGACTACTACAACAGCTTTGTCATCAACACCATGCTCACCGATGTCGTCGATGTGATGGCGAAACACGGCCTTGTTGCCGATGACGTCCTTGACAGACAGCAGAAAAGACAGCAGAGATATGCCGCAATACAGGAGCGGCAGATCATGCCGGACGGAGCGTTCCCCGTATGCGGCCGTTCGATGGCCTACCGCTTCGCCTGTTTCAGCCAACTGGCTCAGACCGCACTCCAGCACCGGCTTCCCGCCCCACTGACACCGGCACAGGTGAGATGCGCAATGACCGCAATGATCAAGCGCATACAGCTGAATGACAACTTCGACAAAGACGGCTGGCTCGTTGCCGGTTTTTCCGGACATCAGCCTTCCATTGCCGAGAAGTACATCAACACCGGTTCCCTCTATCTGTGCACCGCAGCGTTCAGTGCCCTCGGCCTGCCAGCCGATGATGAGTTCTGGGTTGTGCCGCAGACACCGTGGACTGCCGTCAAGGCCTATGGCGGAACAGACATTCCGTGCGATCACGCCCTGAGGGACTCAAAATGGAAAAAGAAATAGGGGCATCCGACATTTGGGGTGATATTTCGACTGATGTCTGCGTGATAAGTCTATATGACCGGCGATATGATGGAAGGCATGTGGAAACGTAAGGATAATATCAATTTTTTAACATTTCGTTTTCCTTCAAAATCGAGACACAAATGCCGCGTTTTTAACATTACCGCGCCGTTTTCCGGCCGAAAAATTTTGGCAGCCTTACCGTAAGGGCCTTATTGCTCTGCAACGAGCACGCCGTTGGTCTGCAACGGGCACGTCGCCGCACTGCAACGAGCGCCCCGTTGCAGAGCAATAAGGCCCTTACGGTGAGACGTGAAATATATAAAAATCTTTCGGCATGACATATTTGTTTGATTGTCAGCAGGTTGTGGAAATCGCCGAAAAATCGCAAATTTTGGCCCGAGGTCGCGATTTCTCCGGACAATGCGCGTTTTTCAAAACGTTTGTAAAGATTGTTCTGAGTTTTTAACACTTCGCCCCTATATCCGATTTTCAGGATTATCCAATATCCGGACTATCCTCCCAAATGTCGGATGAACCAGAAATAGGCTGTGAAAAGTAAAACATATTAATTTTAAATATTACTATAACAAAAAAAGAAACCATTATGAAGAGATTATTTATTGCCATTGCAGCAACGGCGATGACCGCCATTGCTGACGCACAGGTCCTGCGACAGAATTTTATGGACGGAGTGAAGCCCGGCGACACTCTTGAGAAACATGTCTATACGGAAGCAAGGGCTTCTCAGGTATTTGAAGGGACGTGGAACGGCGCTTTCAGTAAGAAAGAGAACAACATGCCGTCACCCAAGGCCGCCGAAGGACTGTCATATCCCGGGTATAAAGAAGGTGGTGCATCCATAGCGTTCGGCTACGAACCGGGACTGAAGGGTACTCGTGCGTCCACATACACTCTGACACAAAACGGAAAAGGAGTCGGAGGCAAGGGAACCATGTATGTCAGCTGTCTTGTCCGCGTAAACGGCAAGATAGGGGTAAAGACCCCAAAGCAGATAATCAATCTGGCGACATATCCCACCGGTGCGGGTGGCCGTGCCGGAATAAGTATCACACGCAGTGCTACCGAGCAGGGCAAAATAAACATGGGATGTGACCTGCAGAAAGTACGTGTGCTGAGTCAGAAGGGCATCAGCATGAAAGAGACCAATCTCATTGTCCTGAAGCTCGACTACAACAAGGGTGAAGTATCGCTCTTTATCAATCCCGACACAAAAGGTGCTGAACCTGCGGCCGACTGCGTAGCAAAAGCCGGCGACGACCCGAACGGGAAATCCAGCCTCAAAGGAGCGATAAAGGCTCTCTCTATCATCAACAGCAACTCTTTCTCTAACATCCTCATCGGCAACTTCCGCATCTCTGCCGATTGGACAAGCATCTGCAACTAATGAAATACATATCTATAAAGACCGCTATCATAGCCCTGCTGGCCTTGACCGTATCTTCCACGGCACAGGCACAGCGAGTGAAATACAACTTCAATTCCGGATGGCATTGGGTGACCGGAAAGAAGAATGACGTCAAGACATTCTTCCAGACGCCACTGTCCCAGAAGTCCGGAGCCCATGACTGCACTTTGCCTCATGCGTGGAACGAAGACGAGGCTTTCGCCAAGACTCTCCCGGAAATGGCCGGTGGTGTCGTGTGGTACTACAAGACGTTCCGTCTTCCGCAATCAGACAAAGGGAAGAAAGTGTTCATCGAGTTTGAAGGGGCCCGCCAGGCCGCAGACGTATGGGTCAACGGCAAGCCGGTAGGATTTCATGAAAATGGCGTCATGGCTTTTGGCTTTGACATTACACCTTATATATATTATGACCGTGCCAACGAGATATGTGTGCGCACTGATGCGGACTGGTGGTATCATGAGCGGCCGCAGGACGGTATAGCCGGAGGAACGAAATTCCAGTGGAACGACCGCAACTTCAATTTCATGGCGGCCGGTCTCAGAGCCAACGTCAATCTTCACGTCACGGGGAAAGTCCATCAGACCCTGCCCCTTTACTCCAACCTCAAGACCACCGGCGTCTATGTCTACGGCTCTGATTATGACATAAAGGGTCGTAAAGTGACCTGCAACATCGAGTCGCAGGTCATCAACAGCACCGATGCCGCGGCAAAGGTACAGCTGACGGCAGAGGTGACCGACCGGCAGACGGGAAAGACGGTAGCGAGGTTCAAAGGCTCTGCTGCCACCATCGCCGCAGGGGACACCGCCGTACTGAAAGCGAAAGAACTGCTCTCCGGCATACACTTCTGGTCATGGGGATACGGCTATCTCTATGACGTCAGGACATCACTCTCCGTCAACGGCAAGACAGCTGACGAGGTGACCACACGTACCGGTTTCCGCAAAACCCGCTTCGGAGAAGGCAAAATCTGGCTCAACGACCGTGTCATGATGGTCCACGGCTACGCTCAGCGCACAACCAACGAATGGCCGTCGCTCGGTGTCAACATCCCGGCTTGGATGTCCGACTATTCTAACGATCTCTTCGTGAAGTCCGGCGGCAATGTGGTGAGATGGATGCACGTCTGCCCCTCCAAACAGGACGTCGAGTCGTGTGACCGCGTGGGACTGATACAGGCGATGCCGGCCGGTGATGCGGAAAAAGACCGTGAGGGACGCTCGTGGGAAATGAGGAAGGAACTCATGCGCGACGCCATAATCTACAACCGCAACAACCCTTCCATCATGTTCTATGAAAGCGGCAACAGCCGTGTCACCGAACAGCACATGGCGGAAATGAAAGCCATAAGGGACATGTATGACCCCAATGGCGGACGTGCCGCCGGATGCCGCGAGATGCTCAATGTCGACATAGCCGAATATGGAGGTGAGATGCTATACATCAACAAATCCAAGAAGCATCCGATGTGGGCTATGGAATACTGTCGTGATGAGGCCAACAGACTATATTGGGATGAGTTCTCCTATCCTTACCACACGCAGGGCGCCGGCCCATACTACCGCAAGGCTTATGCCGGGAAATACAATCAGAACAACGACCAGTTTGCCATTGAGCAGATACGCCGTTGGGACGAATACTTTCAGGTTCGTCCGGGATTCGGAAAGCGGAACAGTTCCGGAGGTGTGAAGATCATCTTCTCTGACTCCAACACCCACGGGCGTTCGGAAGTTCCGCAGCGTGTCAGCGGCGTCGTCGACGCCATGCGCATACCAAAGGATGCGTTCTACTGTATGCAAGTGATGTGGGACTCATGGGTGGACATCGAGCACAAGAAGACCTACATCATCGGCCACTGGAACTATCCGGAGGGAGTCAGAAAGAACGTCTACGTCTGTTCCACATCTCCCGTCGTGGCTCTGTTGCAGGACGGCAAGGAGATTGCGCGCTGCGACTCCAGCGAATATGACTTCCTGTACACGTTCAAGAACGTAGCCTGGCAGCCCGGAACACTGAAGGCCGTCGGCTATGCCGCAGACGGCACCACCGTTGAGTCTGAATATGAGATAAGGACGGCCGGAGCGGCTGACCATATCAGACTGACACTGATGAAGGACCCCAACGGCATGAAGGCCGACGGCGCCGATGTAGCCATAGTTCAGGTTGAGGTCGTCGACAAGGACGGCATACGCTGTCCGGTAGATAACCGCACCATGCACTACACCGTGGAAGGACAAGGCGAATACCGCGGAGGGTGCGCCAAGACCGGTGAGAATGACAACGGTATCCTCAACGAATATCTACCGGTGGAATGTGGCATAAGCCGCGTGATGGTGCGTTCGACGACAACGCCCGGCGACATCAGGCTGAACGTTTCCTGCCGTGGTCTGAAAAGCGAGACCATCTCATGGAAGTCCGAAGCCATGCCGGCAGAGGCGGCACAGGGTCTGAACACGTTCTTTGCGGCGGAGAGGTTGCCCGTCATACTTGACCGCGGCGAAACGCCCCTGACACCGTCTTATACAGACAAGTATGCCACGGTTGACATCATCGGTGCCGAGACAGAGACCAACCAAGACAACGTCGCCAACGCCTATGACGACAACGAGCTGACATCATGGAGCAACGACGGCAAGCTGGCCACGGCAAGCATTACCTATGAACTCCGTGAAGCTGCTCCGATAGAGAAGATCAGCCTTAAGATTTCCGGATGGAAGAGACGCTGCTATCCGCTTGAGGTCTATGCTGACGGCAAGCGTGTCTTCTCGGGTTGGACACCTATATCGCTCGGTTACTGCTATCTCGACATTCCCCAACCGATAAAGGCCAAGAAGTACACGGTCAAACAAATCGGTGCCGGTGTTGACAAAGACGATTTCGACCAGATTGTCGAAATCGCAGGCGGGCCGACAGGAGCTTTCGACAATGTTCAGAAGAGCGGTAAAGGTCGCGCAGAACTGAAAATAATAGAAATAGACTTCCTGAGAAAGCTATGATTTTGATGAAAAGATTTATTCTCTCCTTATGTGCAGCTGCGCTCCTGACGGACGCAGCTGCACTGCGTATAAAATCTCCGTTCGACGCCGACTGGTATCTTGTTGCACAAAGATGATGGTTATGCCTCATCATCATAAGCGCAACTGAGGCCTGTATGGCAGAACGGAACAAAGTTTCTTTAACGTAAGATTTCATAAACAATCGAAAACGCTCATTGCCGACTGATATATCATGCCTATCTTTGTCCACAAAGATAATCATATATTCTAACTAAACATTTATCACAATTATGGGACAAAGACGATTTTCAATTTTCACGGGTCAGAGACTCCTTTTCATACTGGCTTCGGTAGCATTGCTCGCTAATGCTACGAAAACCGATGCCTGTACGGGTATCACCCTGAAAAGCAGTGACGGACATACCGTCGTGGCACGCACCATCGAATGGGGAGGCAGCAACCTGAAGAGCAGCTATGTCGTCGTGCCGCGCGGATACACGATGTCTTCCTATATCAACGGAGAAAAGGGCGGCATGACATTCCGGGCACGTTACGGATATGTGGGGCTGGCTGTCGAGACGGAAGAGAATGTCACCGAAGGACTCAACGAAGAAGGACTCTCGGCGGGGTTGTTCTACTTTCCGCGTTACGGACAATATGAGGAATACCATCCGGCGAACAGAACAGAAACCATAGGAGACTTGCAGGTGGTGGCATGGATTCTAGGTAGTTTCAAGACGATAGACGAAGTGAAGAAAGGCATTGCTGACATTCATATAACTACGGCCGACCCGCGGTCATCAACTGTCCACTGGCGAATAGCCGAGCCTTCGGGACGACAGGTTGTACTGGAGATTGTGGACGGAAAAACAACATTCTATGAGAACCCCATCGGTGTGCTCACCAATTCGCCGGGCTTCGAGTGGCACCTGACCAATCTCAACAACTACATCAACCTCCGTTCCGGAACTGAAGAACCGCGCACGATGGGCGGATTCGGGATGGCCTCCTTCGGTGCGGGCAGCAGCATGATAGGACTGCCGGGAGACGTCACGCCGCCGTCACGGTTTGTCAGGGCCGCCTTCTACACAGCCACGGCCAGACAGGTAGCCACGGCCGAGGAGAACGTGATGCAGTCGTTCCAGATACTGAACAACTTTGATATTCCGCCCGGTGTTGAGTTTGCAGAGGGAAAAGTCCCGTCAGACATACCCAGCGCAACACAATGGACAACGGCCACGGACATGAGCGGAAGGAAGATTTACTACCGCACGATGTACAACAGCGCCATACGCTGTCTGGATCTTGGCACCATCGACTTCGCGAAAGTAAAGTATCAGTCAGCTCCGCTCGACAACACGAAAACCCAACCGGTGACAATGATCAGGGTGAAGTGACGGGTGACAAAGATGACGTCAACATCATTAGGCTTGAAGGTGATGTACTCAGAGCAAGGAGGCTTAACTTATAATATGAAAATAGAGGCGGATGACCCAGTCGCGGTCATCCGCCTCCATTTTCATATTATCGGTGTCAGAAACAGAGTTGAATCTATATAGAGCCGACACATGGTCGAGCGTTATTTCACGGCGTTGGCATCTACGTGCTCGAGCAACTTCACTGCATCGACATACTGCGCGATGCCTTCGGCCACCTGCTTGGCGGCCTTCATGGCCAGCACGACGGTCTGAGGACGGTGGACGACATCGCCGCCGGCAAAGACTCCTCGGCGGGTGGTCATGCCGTATGGGCGTTCGGTCGTGATGACATAGCCTTTCTCATCGACGTCGATACCGTCGGTCGTAGACACGATGCGGTTGGCCGGACGAGAACCGATGGCGAGGAAGATGCGGTCGAAAGGTTCGACACTCTCACCGTCGGGCGACACGAGGCGCACCTCCTTCAGACGGCCGCGGGCATCGCCGATGAACTCTGTGGCCTGCGTCTGCCAGAGGAACTTGACACCCTCCTCCACCGCTTCTGTATATTCACGCTCGATGGCCGGCATGTCGGCTTGCGTCTTACGGTAGATAACGGTGACATCGGCCCCGAGGCGGATGCACGTACGGGCGGCGTCCATAGCCACGTTTCCGCCGCCGATGACGCCCACGCGCTCGCCGCTGCGCAACGGTATGCGGCTGCGCACGGTGGCTCCCTCGTTGTAAGCGGCAACCTGATGGAGCAGGTGGATGGACTGGATAACACCGTTGAGACGGGCTCCCGGAGTGTCGATGGTCTGAGGCAGTGCCGTGCCGGTGCCGATGAAGATGGCGTCGTAGCCATCGGCAAAAATGCTGTCGACGGTCACGTCGTTGCGACCCACCATACAGCCCGTACGGAACTCCACGCCGAGCGCCTCTATCTTCTTTATCTCATTGCGTACGACCTGTTTGGGCAGACGGTACTCGGGGATGCCATACATAAGCACGCCGCCGGGCTCATCCTGTCCTTCGAAGATGGTGACGCAAAATCCCTGACGGGCAAGATCGCCGGCAACGGTCAGTCCGGCGGGACCTGAACCAATCACGGCCACACGGCCGCGCGTCTTCTGCGGAAGTTTCTCGCGGGTGAGGTTCATCTCGGTGTCGAAGTCGGCAAGAAAACTCTCCAAGCGTCCTATCTGTACCGGCTCGCCTTTCTTTCCAAGCACGCAGTTGCCCTGACACTGTTTCTCGTGAGGGCAAACGCGGCCGCAGATGGCCGGCAGATTGCTGATTTCGTTTATCACGTTCATGGCTTCACCGAAGTTGCCTTTCGACAACTGATGGATGAAGTCGGGAATGTTGTTGCCTATGGGGCAGCCCTTACGGCATTGCGGCACTTTGCAGTGCAGACAGCGTTTGGCCTCGGTGATGGCTTCAAGCGGCGTGAAAGGCTCATGGATTACTTGAAACGGTGATTGCTGTTCTTCTTGCATCTTTCTTTTGTGAGTGGTTGTTTTTGTTATGATGATGGGATTATATTGGATGTGGTATATGTCATACATCAGATGATTGGGATATACATCAGAAGGTATGATATAACAAGTAGGACATATTCTTGTATTTATCCGTCTGTACGTGTTGATATTCAACAATTGTTTGGCGGACAAATACAAGAATATGTCCCTACTGTGTGCAGCATCCCTACTCGGGATATCAGAGTCTGGCCAGTTCTACGACCTTGTCAACGGCTGCGCTCAGCCCGTCGGCGTTCTTGCCTCCGGCTGTAGCGTAGTGGGGCTGTCCGCCGCCACCACCCTGAATCAGCTTGGCAGCCTCGCGCACCATCTGACCGGCGTTCAGCGAGTGGTCTTTTACCATGTCGTCGCTCAACATTACGCTCAACATTGGCTTGTCGGCATATATCGTTCCTATGACGCAGAGCAGACGCTCGGGCACTGCCTGACGGATCTTGAACACAAGATCCTTGGCTGCGGCGGCATCCATCGGCAGCACGGTCGTGATGACCTTGACACCGTTGACCTCGCGTATCTTCTGAATGAGGCTGTCCTTGGTGCGTTCCACAGCCTGCGCATGGAACTGCTCTATCTCTTTCTTCATCGTGTCGTGCTCGTCAATGTACTTACTGATGACACCTTGCAGATCCTTGGCATTGTTGAACAGAGCCTTGATGGCCTTGATACCGTCCTCCAGATTGTACATCAGTTCCTCACATTCGCGGCCCGTCTTGGCCTCAATGCGGCGCACACCGGCGGCTACGCTGCTCTCGCTGACAATCTTGAACATGCCGATCTTGCCAGTGGCCGAAGCATGGATACCGCCGCAGAACTCGCAGCTCGGTCCGAAGCGAACCACACGCACCTTGTCACCATACTTCTCTCCGAACAGGGCGACGGCCCCCATCTTCTTTGCTTCCTCGAGCGGAGTATCGCGATGCTCGTCGAGCGGCAGGTTCTGACGGATCATGTCGTTGACGATGCGCTCGGCCTGACGCAACTCCTCGTCGGTCACTTTCTGGAAGTGGGAGAAGTCAAAACGCAGCGTGTCAGCGCTGACGTATGAGCCCTTCTGCTCCACATGGTCGCCGAGCACCTGTTTCAGGGCGTAGTCGAGAAGGTGGGTTGCCGTATGGTTGGCGGCGCTGCCCTCACGCTTGTCCGTATCGACGCATGCCATGAAGTCGGCTTCGGGATTTTTGGGCAGTTCCTTAACGATGTGTATGCTCTGGTTGTTCTCGCGCTTGGTGTCGATGACGGTCACGGTCTCGTTCTCGCTGACGAGCACACCGCAGTCTCCCACCTGTCCTCCCATCTCACCGTAGAACGGCGTGTGGTCGAGCACGAGCTCAAAGTATGTGTTCTTCTTCTGTGTAACCTTGCGGTAACGGAGTATGCGGCACTCGTGTTCCGTATAGTCGTAACCGACAAACTGCTGCTCGCCGGGCATGAGTTCGGTCCAATCAGAGTTCTCCACCTGTGCGGCGTTGCGGGCACGCTCCTTCTGCTTTTGCATCTCGGCGTCAAACTGTTTCTCGTCGACGGTCAGTCCGTTCTCACGACAAATCAATTCGGTGAGGTCGAGCGGGAAGCCATAGGTATCAAAGAGGCGGAACGCCTGAACGCCGTCCAGTTCGGTCTTACCATTTGCCTTGGTCTCCTCCATCGCGGCGTTGAGCAGACTGATGCCCTTGTCTAGCGTGCGGAGGAACGAGTCTTCCTCTTCCTTCATCACGCGGCCGATGAGCTCGCGCTGTGCCACCAATTCGGGATAGGCTCCGCCCATCTCTCCGATGAACACCGGCAGCAGACGATGGATGAACGCCTCCTTCTGTCCGAGGAACGTGTAGGCGTAGCGAACGGCGCGGCGCAGGATGCGGCGGATGACATATCCGGCCTTGGCGTTGCCTGGCAGCTGGCCGTCGGCGATGGAGAACGACACGGCACGCAGGTGGTCGGCGATGACACGCATGGCCACGTCGACATCCTCGTTCTGTCCGTATTCCTTGCCGGAGAGGCGTGCGATTTCCTTGATGACAGGCTGGAAGACATCGGTGTCATAGTTGGAGTGCTTGCCTTGCAGAGCGCGCACGAGACGCTCAAAGCCCATACCGGTATCGATGACGTTCATCGACAGCTTCTCCAATGAACCGTCGGCCTTGCGGTTGAACTGCATGAAGACGAGGTTCCATATCTCGATGACCTGCGGGTCGTCCTTGTTGACGAGCTCACGGCCCGGCACTTTTGCTTTTTCTTCCGGCGTGCGGGAGTCGAGATGGATTTCAGAGCAAGGTCCGCAGGGGCCCGTGTCACCCATTTCCCAGAAGTTGTCGTGCTTGTTGCCGTTGATGATGTGGTCGGCCGGCACGTGCTTGGCCCAGATGGCAGCAGCCTCATCGTCGCGACTGAGGTTCTCTTCCTTTGATCCTTCAAAGACCGTAACATACAGATCCTTGGGATCGAGCTTCAGTACGTCGACCAGATACTCCCATGCCATGTCGATGGCACCTTCCTTGAAGTAGTCACCGAAGCTCCAGTTGCCGAGCATCTCGAACATGGTGTGATGGTAGGTGTCGTGGCCCACCTCTTCGAGGTCATTGTGTTTTCCGCTCACGCGCAGACACTTCTGTGAGTCGGCGCGACGGCGCGGCTCCGGTTCACGTGTGCCCAGGATGATGTCTTTCCACTGGTTCATACCGGCGTTGGTGAACATCAGCGTAGGGTCATCCTTGATTACCATCGGTGCGGAGGGCACGATGGCATGTCCCTTCGACTCGAAAAACTTTTTGAACGAGTCGCGGATTTCGTTGGCTGTCATCATAACTATTTAGTCCTTATTTTATTAAATCCTTTTAAAAGTTTTGCAAAGATACGCCGTTTTTGGTATATTTGCAAATCTTTTTTATCATTGTTTGACTAAAACCGCTAATAATTATGGCGCTGAATACCAACAAAAATCTGAAACTATATTACTCCATCAGCGAGGTGGCGACCATGTTTGAACTCAACGAGAGCACCCTGCGCTATTGGGAGAAGGAGTTTCCGTATCTCAAACCGAAGACCAGCGGTCCGAGCAAAGTGCGCCAATATACGGATAAGGACATCGAGCAGATAAGGCTTATTCACAATCTTGTGAAGGTCAGAGGCTTCAAACTTGCCGCAGCAAAGAAGATTATCAACAGTAACCGCAACGGCGCCGAACGCACGGCCGATGTTCTCGAACGGCTCACAGCGGTCAAAGAAGACCTCATCGCACTGAAAAAACAAATCGAAGGACTAATTTAAGTGAAGAACGGTCTTTAAGTGAAGAACGAAGAGTGAAGAACGAAGAATTTGCTGCCGCCCTCCCCACATTGCAGACATTTTGAAGCAACGTTGGAAGGGCGGCAGCAAATTCTTCGTTCTTCACTCTTCGTTCTTCATTTAAAGACCGTTCTTCACTCTTCATTCTTCATTTAAAAGTTTCCTTATCATTATTCTCGCAGCATTATCCGGAGCTTTTTCGTCGCCCAAACGGCGGCGCACGTCGTCATATCCGCGCATCATCTCCTCACGGGCCGGTTGTCCCGGCAGTATGGCCAACAGTTCACGGCGTATGTTCTCCACCGAGAACGTGTCGGCCACAAGCTCCTTGACGACCTCACGATCGGCTATGAGATTGACCAACGAGATGTAGCGGACCTTCAGCAGATGGCGCCGCAGAAAGGCGATGACCTTGGGAATAGGTGTCTCATAGCACACGACTTGAGGCACACCGAAGAGTGCCGTCTCAAGCGTGGCCGTACCGCTGGTGACAAGTGCGGCCGTGGCAGAGGCCAACAGAGGATAGGTCCGGTTGTAGACGACCTCTACGTCTGTGTCCGCAACGAAACGCTCATAGTATTCCTGCGGTATCGACGGAGCACCGGCAAGCACAATCCGATAGTCGCCGGCAAGCCCGCGGGTGGCCTCTATCATGGCCGGCAGATTGTCCTTTATCTCCTGACGGCGCGAACCGGCAAGGAGGGCAATGATTTTTTTCGTGGAGGAGTTTTTCGTGGAGGAGTTTTTCGTGGAAGGAGGAGTGTGGAGGGAGGAGGGAGATTGGCCTGACACGCTTTTCTTTATGTCAGTATTCTCACTCCTCACTCCACGCTCCTCACTCCTCACTCCACACTCCTCACTCCTCACTCCTCGCTCCTCACTCCTCGATAAGAGATACTCCCCTACCTCATCCGCAGTGGGATTGCCCACATAATGTATCGGATAGCCGTGTTTCCCTTCAAAGAACTCGACTTCAAACGGCAGGATGGAAAAGAGTTCGTCGACGTCGCGCTTTATGTTCTTTATGCGATATTCCTTCCACGCCCATATCTTCGGCGCGATATAATAGTAGACGGGGATGTCCGTATGGCTCTTGACATATCGGGCTATGCTGAGATTGAATCCCGGGTAGTCCACCAGTATGACCACGTCGGGCCGCCAGTCGGCGATGTCCTGCTTGCAGCGACGCATATTGCTGAGTATCGTCGGCAGGTGAAGTAGCACCGGGACGAAGCCCATGTAGGCCAATTCGCGATAGTGGCGGACCATCGTGCCGCCAACTGCCGCCATCAGGTCGCCGCCGATAAAACGGAATTCCGCCGCGGCGTCACGCTGCTTCAACGACTGCATGAGCCGCGAGGCGTGTAGGTCGCCACTGGCCTCACCGGCTATAAGATAGTATTTCATATCACAACACTTTTAAAATCACAGTTTATACAACGATTATATACGTCCATTCCATAACGAGGATCATTCCATCAGTTTCATCCGATACTGTCATCCATCGGTTTTTCATCCACCCGTAGGGACATATTCTAGTATTTGTCCGCCTATGGATAAATAATTAATGTCGGTGCGGACAAAATACAAGACGAGTTGTTGAGCGTAGCGAAAATATTTCCCTACGGGGGGATGAAAAAACGATGGATGACAACTCTTCATTCACAGAGCGAACGGCGGCAGCAACTTCTTCCCTCTTCACTCTTCCCTCTTCACTTCAGAACTCCCAGTCCTTCATCCGTTCCATCATCTCATAGCTCGTCACGTCGACCTCAGTCGGCGTGATGGCCACATAGCCGTGGTTGAGCGCCCAGTTGTCGGTGTCCTCGGCTTCCGGCTCATCGTTGGTATATTCGCCCGTCATCCAGTAGTAGTCGTAGCCACGGGGATGGTGGCATCTGACGACCTCGTTGCCCCACGTGCCGCGTGCCATGCGGCAGATGCGCACACCGCGGAACTCCTTGGCGAGCGGGAAATTGACGTTGAGGCAGACCCCTCGGGGCAGTCCCTCGCGAAGGACACGCTCCGTGATTGAGCGCACGAGCGAGGCGAGCGGGGCGAAATCGGCGTCGTCGCTATGGTCGCAGAGCGAAAACGCCACCGACGGAATATACTTCATGCACCCCTCCATCGTCACGCCCATCGTTCCGGAGTAGTGGCTGTTGACGGAGGCATTGTCGCCGTGGTTGATACCGCCGATGACCATATCGGGCCAACGGTCCTTGCAGAGCTGGTCGAGGGCTATCTTGACGCAGTCGACCGGTGTACCGCTGCACGACCATATCTCGACGCCCTCACGTCTGCGACGCAGTTTGAGGCGCAATGGGTCGGCCGCAGAAAACGCACAGGAGAAACCGCTACGTCCCGACTCGGGAGCGCATACGAGCAGGTCGGCCAACGGGCTGACCATTTCGATGAGACTCTGAAGTCCTTTGGAGTGGTAGCCGTCGTCGTTTGATATGAGTATGAGAGGTCTTTTCGTTTCCATTTGTTCCGTTTTTGATTTACAACCGACAAAGATAGCACATTTTTCTGAGTATTCGGTAATTTGAGAGGTAGAATATAAGGAGTTATTAAAGACAGATGTCTTGTTGGCGGGTGCATCAAAACGCACATGATGAACACGATGCACATGAAGTCGCGACCCCACACGGGCAAACAAAAAAATCAGAAAATAGCGGACAAAAAGTGTTAAAAAAGCCCTCTAAACGCCTTCATTTTGCCATTCTTTTCGACGAAAGTGTCCGACGGTCGCAAATATCGCAAAATAGCGCGTGCAAGTGTAACCGACTGACAGAAAGACGGTTGTCTCACAAAATCACGATTTGTGCAATTTTTAGAGGCCGAAAAGCGGCTTTTTCGGGCCAAAAACGTAGAGTTTTCGCTGCCGCGGCGGCCCCGCTGGGTCGCAACGGCGTGCTCGTTGGAGTGCAACGGGGCGCTCGTTGCAGACCCGCGGCGGCCCCGTTGCAACCTCGCGGGGCCGCCACGGCACGACCGCCGCTTGGCGAACGTGATTTTCCGGCCATTCGGAGTCAAAATACTCACATTTTCGTTTGTCCGGATTTTTTTAGCAATAATGTTTACAGTCTCCTGTCTCTAAAGGCCTTTATAACCCTAAAGGCCTTAAAAACCTTAATGCCCTTAGAACCCTCTATGTCCATTTCAATTACTAAAAAAGGTTCACAAATCATGTTTTTTCATATTATTTATGTAACTTTGCACCACGGATGCAGTTTTGTCGCCTGACCGGCGAGTCACACAAACGGGCCCTTCAGGATGGGCACAGACATTACGATCCCAAACCAACAGGTATCACAAACGACGGTAAATATCGTTATGGGAAAAATAATCGCATTAGCAAACCAGAAAGGCGGTGTAGGTAAGACCACCACCACCATCAACCTGGCGGCCTCGCTCGCCACGCTGGAGAAAAACGTATTAGTCGTAGACGCCGACCCGCAGGCCAACGCCTCGAGCGGACTGGGCGTCGACATAAAGCAGGTGGACTGCTCACTCTACGAGTGCATCATCGACCAGGCCGACGTGCGTGACGCCATCTACACGACCGACATCGACGGGCTGGACATCATCCCAAGCCACATCGACCTCGTCGGAGCCGAAATCGAGATGCTCAACCTCAACGACCGCGAGACCGTGCTCAAGAGATTGCTCGACCCGATACGCAGCGAATATGACTACATCCTCATCGACTGCAGCCCTTCGCTGGGCCTGATCACGGTCAACTCGCTCACAGCGGCCGACTCGGTCATCATCCCCGTGCAATGCGAATATTTCGCTCTCGAAGGCATCAGCAAACTGCTGAACACCATCAAAATCATCAAGAGCAAACTCAACACGCGACTGGAGATCGAGGGATTCCTGCTCACGATGTACGACTCGCGTCTCCGTCTGGCCAACCAAATATACGACGAGGTCAAGCGCCACTTCCAGGAACTGGTCTTCAAGACCGTCATCCAGCGCAATGTCAAGCTGAGCGAAAGCCCGAGCCACGGTCTGCCCGTCATCCTCTACGACGCCGACTCGACGGGAAGCAAGAACCATCTGGCACTGGCGAAGGAGATAATAAACAAGAATTAGGACTGATGAGTGGTGAATGGTGAATTGGTCGGTCTGCGACCGATTACGACTTTTCCAATTACGAATTGCAACGGGCGGAGTCAGACTCCGTGACGACATCGGTGTATGAGAGACATGGCAACTCGTAATTGAAAACTCACAATCGGCCGCAGGCCGACCAATTCACCACTCACCATTCACCACTCCCCATTCAAAATTAAAAAAAATATGGCTGTACACAAGAAATACAATAAGAGCGTGCTCGGACGAGGGCTCGACGACATCGGAAACGGACGCGGACTCGACGCCCTGATAGACACCGGAGAGGTGCGCACGCAGGGATCGTCAAACCTCAGCGAGATACCGGTGGCGCAGATAGAACCTAATCCCAACCAGCCGCGACGCGAATTTGACGAAGACGCGCTCCACGAACTGGCCGCAAGCATACGCGAAATCGGTATCATCCAGCCCGTCACACTGCGTCAGACAGCCGAAGGGCGCTATCAGATCATCGCCGGCGAACGACGCTGGAGAGCGTCACAGATAGCCGGACTGACCGCCATACCGGCCTACATACGCACCGTTCAGGACGAGAACGTCATGGAAATGGCCCTCGTCGAAAACATACAGCGCGAGGACCTCAACGCCATCGAGATAGCACTCGCCTACGAACATCTGTCAGAGACGACGGGCATGACGCAGGAGAAGATTTCGGAACGCGTGGGCAAGAGCCGCGCCGCCGTGACCAACTACATGCGTCTGCTCAAACTCCCGGCACAGGTCCAGATGGCACTGAAGAACCGCGAGATAGACATGGGCCACGCCCGGGCACTGCTCGCCATCGACAGTCCGAGCGTCCAGATACGCCTCTTCAAGGAGATACAGAAGAACGGATATTCCGTCCGCAAGGTCGAGGAGATGGTCAACATGCTCAAAAGCGGCGAAGACGTGCAGACGGCAAAGAAGAAGATTGCCGCGCAGGCGCAGCTGCCGGAAGAGTTTGCGACACTGCGCAACAGGCTGTCAGACCTCTTCAAGACAAAGGTGCAGATGACATGCTCGCCCAAGGGCAAGGGAAAAATCAGCATCCCGTTCGCCAACGAGGAGGAACTGGAGCACATCATGCGCGCACTCGACAGCATGGGCGGCAGACAATGAACGAACGACGAAGTCTGAAGAAGAAGTTGGAATCTGCAAGTACGATACATAAGTTGCGTCTGTTGACGGTGATGATGATGCTCACCGTCGGGACGGCATGGATGACGGCGCAGGATGACGTGGCGCCAATGGACACAATCATCCGAACCGACATGACCGCCACGACAGCCGACATGACAGCCACAACGGCCGACGTCATCGCCATCGACACGCTCACGACAGCCGGGACAGACTCTCTCGGCATCGCCACAAAGGACGTAAAGCAGAGGAAGCAAAAGGCCCCACGCGACTGGGCGACATGGCAGCCGGACCCGCAACGGGCCTTATGGCTGGCTATGGTGTTGCCCGGAGCCGGACAGATATACAACCGCAAGTACTGGAAACTGCCGATTTTCTACGGCGGCATGATGGGGTGTCTCTACGCGATGAACTGGAACAACATGATGTACAAGGACTACTCGCAAGCCTATCTCGACATCATGGACGACGACCCGACCACGCAGAGCTACAACACATTCCTCCATTTGGGACGCAAGATAGACGCTTCCAACGAGGAACGCTATAAGAAACTCTTCAAAAGCCGCAAGGACAAGTACCGCCGCTGGCGCGACCTGAGTTTCTTCTGCCTCATCGGTGTCTACGCACTATCGGTCATCGACGCCTACGTTGACGCCGAACTGTCACAGTTTGACATATCCAAAGACCTCAGTCTGAGAGTCGAACCGGCCGTCATCAACGGCTGGCAACAGGGCAACAGCCTCGATGCGGCAGCCCTCGGACTGCAGTGCAGCCTCGTGTTCTGACCCGACGGAAAGTACACAGGCGCCTGTACATTACTATATATTACACTCGAATGATGAACAACAAAACGATAATATTGACACTCACGATGCTCCTCTCCGGTCACTGCGCGATGCAGGCACAGGACGACAACGTCACACCGGACGAGATAACCGTGACCGACCAGAAAGGAATAGAAGAAGTCGTGGCCTTTCCCGAAGCGATGGGATATGAGCTGGACAGCCTCATGAATCTCTACATGTCCAAGAACTATCTGGACGAGGCGGACGACTGTCAGATGAAAGACATCAACCCCGTGTTTGAAAAAGAGGTTTACATCGAACGCCTCGGCCGCATCCCGACCGTAATGGAAATGCCATACAACGATGTAGTGCAGAAGTTCATAGACCGTTACAGCGGCCGTTTGCGCCACTCGGTGAGCTACATGCTGGGCGCATCAAACTTCTACATACCTATATTTGAAGAGGCATTGGAGGCTTACGGTCTGCCTCTCGAACTGAAATACCTGCCCATCATCGAGTCCGCGCTCAACCCGACAGCCGTCTCACGCGTCGGAGCGACAGGACTGTGGCAATTCATGTTGGCCACAGGCAAGCAGTACGGACTCAACGTCAACTCACTCGTCGACGAGCGCCGCGACCCCGTCAAGTCGTCGTATGCCGCCGCCCACTATCTGAGCGACCTCTACAAGATCTTCGGCGACTGGAATCTTGTCATCGCAGCATACAACTGCGGGCCGGAACAAATCAACAAAGCAATCCACCGTTCCAACGGCGAACGCGACTACTGGCAAATCTATCCCTATCTCCCGAAAGAGACACGTGGCTACGTTCCGGCTTTCATCGCAGCCAACTACATCATGACCTACTACTGCGAGCACAACATCTGCCCGATGACGACACGTCTGCCGGCCAAGACAGACACCGTCCTCGTCAACCGCAACGTCCATCTCGAACAGATAGCGGAGGTCTGCAACATCGACATCGAGCAACTGCGGGCGCTCAATCCGGCCTATCGGCGTGACATCGTGCCCGGCGCGACAGAACCGTCGGCCGTCCGTCTGCCGCAGACAGAAGTCGGAAAGTTCATCGACAACGAGGAAGCCGTCTACAACTACAAGTCCGACCAGTTGATATCCAAGCGCTCCGTGGTCGAAGTCAACGAAGACAAGACGGTTGCGACGACATATAAAGGCAAGTCGTCATCACGCAGCAGGAAAGCGACAAATAGCCGCAGATCATCCAAAGCGAAGACCGTGACCATCCGGAGCGGCCAGACCTTGTCGGAGATAGCACGCAAGAACGGCACGACTGTGGCCAAACTGAAGAAACTCAACGGCATCAAAGGTTCCAACATACGGGCCGGAAAGAAGCTCAGAGTGAGATAACAAAGACACCATAATCCCCATCTTCTCCCCTCACAGGGAGCAGATGGGGATTTTTGCTAATACGTTTCGCGAAGCGGAAGCCACCGATTTAAGAAAAGAAGAACAACATACAACAAATAGAGGACACGTTCATGGACGACGAACAGATAAAGAGAGAAGAGGCTGACGCCAAACTCATAAACGATGCGTTCCAGCATCTGTTAGACACATATATGGCTTCACGCCACCGCAAGAAGGTGGACATCATCACCAAGGCGTTCAATTTCGCACGTCAGGCACACAAGGGTGTGCGGCGACTTTCGGGCGAACCGTACATCATGCACCCCATCGCCGTGGCCCAGATAGCATGCGAAGAGGTCGGGCTGGGTTCCACCAGTATCTGCGCCGCACTGCTCCATGACGTCGTGGAGGACACCGACTACACCACGGAGGACATCGAGAACATCTTCGGACCGAAGGTGGCGCAGATTGTCGACGGCCTCACGAAAATCAGCGGAGGCATCTTCGGTGACCAGGCTTCGGCGCAAGCGGAGAATTTCAAGAAGCTCCTGCTCACCATGAGCGACGACATCCGCGTCATCCTGATAAAGATCTGCGACCGTCTCCACAACATGCGCACGCTGGCCAGCCAGCCAGCCAACAAGCAATACAAGATTGCCGGAGAGACACTCTACATCTATGCGCCGCTGTCAAACCGTCTCGGTCTCTACAAGATAAAGACCGAACTGGAAGACCTCAGCTTCCGATACGAGCATCCGGAGCAATACGCCTCCATCGAGTCGAAGCTCGCTTCGACGCAGGCTTCACGCCACGAGCTGTTCGACAACTTCACCGCACCGATTGAGGAATCGCTCCGCGAGATGGGAATAGACTATGTCATAAAGGAACGCGTCAAGAGTCCCTACTCCATCTGGCACAAGATGCAGACCAAGCATGTCACGTTCGAGGACATCTATGACATCCTTGCCGTGCGCATCATCTTCACCCCTAAGAACCGGGAAGAGGAGATCACGGAGTGCTTCAAGATATATGTAGCCATCAACAAGATATATCAGTCGCATCCCGACCGGCTCCGCGACTGGATCAACCACCCGAAAGCCAACGGCTATCAGGCGCTCCACGTCACGCTCATGTCCAAGCAAGGTCGCTGGATAGAGGTACAGATACGCTCCGACCGCATGGACGAAGTGGCCGAGCAGGGATTTGCCGCCCACTGGAAATACAAGGAAGACGGCCACATCGAGATGAACGAGGACGACGGCGAGCTCAACGAATGGCTCCACACCATAAAGGAAATCCTTGACGATCCGCAGCCGAACGCGATGGACTTCCTCGACGCCATCAAGCTCAACCTCTTCGCTTCGGAGATATTTGTGTTCACCCCGAAAGGCGAGATCAAGACCATGCCGGCGGGATGTACGGCGCTCGACTTCGCCTTCTCCATCCATACGTTCCTCGGCAGCCACTGTATCGGCGCAAAGGTCAACCACAAGCTCGTCCCGCTGAGCCACAAGCTCCAGAGCGGCGACCAGGTGGAGATACTCACATCCAAGTCACAACACGTCCAGCCGTCATGGATTAACTTCGCCTCCACGGCCAAGGCAAAGGCCAAAATCGAAGCCATCCTGCGCCGCGGCAGCCGCGAGAAGCAGAAGCAGGGCGAGGAAATCTTTGCGGCTTTCCTCAAGAAGCACGACATCGACTACACCACGGCTGCGGCAGACCGTCTGGCTGCGTTCCACGAAGTGGCCAAGCGGGAGAACTTCTTCCAGGCGCTCGGCGAAAAGACCATCCTGCTCGGCGAAAAGGACGTCGACGAACTGCAGGACAAGAAGAGCAAAAACGGCAAGAGCCGAGGCTGGCGCAAGTTTGTCCCATTCATCAAGTCGGACAAGAGCAAGAAGGAGGAAGAGCACCAACCGACGCTCTTTGTCGTGCCGGAGAAGTTCAACCGGAAGAAGCCCATCTACATAACCGACGAGAACATCACGCAGTATAAGTTTACGCACTGCTGCCATCCGATACCCGGCGACGATATCCTCGGATATATCGACGCAAAAAAACAGATCGAGATACACAAGCGTTCGTGTCCCGTAGCGGCCAAACTGAAGTCCAGCTTCGGCAACCGCATCCTCGACGCCAAGTGGGACATGCACCGCAAACTCTACTTCGACGCAAGCATCCAGATACGCGGCATCGACCGCATCGGCATGCTCAACGACGTGACCCGCATCATCTCCGACCAGATGAACATCAACATCCACAAAGTGACCATCACCTGTCAGGACGGCATCTTCGAAGGAACGCTGGACGTGCGCGTGCATGACCGTGACGACGTAAAGGACCTCATCGACAGCCTCAAGAAGGTCAACGGACTTCAGGACGTGACGCAAATCATGTAAGAAGAGCGTGCGGACGACAAAAGACACTAACCACACAACCACATCAACATTTCAAATGAAAAGAATACTGACCCTACTGACAATCATGCTGACCGCCGTGGCCACCACATTTGCGGCCGACAAGTACGACAACCCCGACACCATCGTCGTCTCGCGCGACGGCACCGGCGAGTTTCGGACCATCGGCGAAGCCATCGAGGTCTGCCGCGCCTTCATGGACTACCACAAAGTCATCTACGTCAAGCGCGGCATCTACAAGGAGAAGCTCATCGTCCCGCAGTGGCTCACCAACATCGAGATATTGGGCGAAGACCGCGACGCCACCGTCATCACCTACGACGACCACGCCAACATCCCAAACCCCGCCACGGGACGTGGCATCGGCACATTCCGGACATACACCGTCAAGGTCGAAGGCAACAGCATCACCTTCCGCAACATCACCATCGAGAACAATGCGGCCCGCCTCGGCCAGGCCGTCGCCCTCCACACCGAAGGCGACCGTCTGATGTTCATCAACTGCCGTCTGCTCGGCCATCAGGACACCGTCTACACGGGTGTGGCCGGCACGCGCCTCTTCTTCCGCGACTGCTACATAGAGGGCACGACCGACTTCATCTTCGGTCCGTCGACGGCATGGTTTGAGAACTGCGAGATACGCAGCCGCGCCGACTCCTACATCACGGCCGCATCGACGCCCAAGGACCGTCCCTACGGCTACGTCTTCAGCCACTGCCGGCTCACGGCCGACGCCAACGTGACCAAGGTCTACCTCGGCCGTCCGTGGCGCGACTACGGCTACACGCTCTTCATCGGCTGCGAGATGGGCCGGCACATACGCCCCGAGGGTTGGCATCACTGGCAGAAAGAGCGCCAGCAGACAGCCCGCTACATGGAGTACGGCAACAGCGGCGAGGGTGCCGCAACCGACCGCCGCGCCCCGTGGACCCGCCGTCTGACAAAAAAGGAAGCCGCCAAGATCACGATGGAAGAGGTGTTCGCCATCAACGACAAGTGGACGCCGGAACCATAAATCCCCGTCCGGAGGAAGTATCACCCAATCCGGATCAGCACGAGGGAGGGACATATCCAGACATTCCTCCTCATGAGACGGCACACATCTTTGCATTATAGGAAATAACGTAACAAGTCCATTTGGATGCCTTTAAGTGAGGTAATCTCAGGAGGGAGTTCTGCAACACCCTCACTAAGAAATCCCGTGTCATGATAATATCAAAAATTTAACACAAGAAAAACGCTCGAAAAAAACGGCGGCGATGCCCCGATTTTGACATTCGGACGTCATTTTCCGACCGAAAAAACTCCGCGGGCTTGCCGTAAGGGCCCCGCGGGGTTGCGATAGCGGCCCCGTTGTCTTGCAACGGGGCCGCCGCCGTGATGCAACGAGGGCCCCGTTGCAGACCAACGGGGCCCTTACGGCAAGGAAAAATCTATGAAAAAGTTGCACATTTCGCCGGTTTCCGGCCGTAACACATTGTGATTCAGGGAGAAAAAGATGCACGCGCAAAACTCGCATATTTACGTCCGAGGGAGCAGTTGGCGCAGAATTTATGTTAAAATCACGGTCTTTTGTTGTGATAATTCCGAGTTTTTAACATTCGCGTTGGACGGTTTCAATTTGACGTTACAAGTAGGGTCTTTAAACAATCGCTAACTGCTCCTTGCCGACAGCTTACTTCGATACTTCTCTCTATAAGAGATGTATTTATTTTTGCAAAAATAAGAATAATTCCATAAAATCAGCACTCTTATCGCATAAAAAAGCTAAAAACACGAAAAGTCGAGATAAAAATCGTTTAGTGCAAAAACATTTGTTCAACCCGACTTTTGCATAAAATAGTGTTCCTCAGGATATTTGTCAGTCAGATATCTCTCTTATAGAAAGAAATACAAAATGATAAGCAACTATGGGTGCACTATTACAAATCCTATACTACTCTCTCGGAAGTATCTTTCTCGGTATTTTCCTCACCGTGGCAGGCGTGGTCTTGATGTTCTACCTCATCAAGTCGTGGTATAAGAACAGCACCTTCACCGCCATCAGCTTCATCGTCGGCGCCATCCTCACCATAGTTCTCTCGTTCCAGATGATACTCCTGTGCGGCGCCGTAACCATCAAGGGCTACGGAGACGACGTCGAAGGGTTTATCAACGAGATGGTCACCGCCGTACCGTCAGACGTCGTTTTCGACCGCGAAGACAGCCAGCAGATCTTGGACAACATCTCCAGGGAATGGCCGTTGGTCGGCTATTTTGTCGGAGGTGCCGACTTCACAGGCCACACTCCGGCCGACATCGCGCTATCGATGGTCGACGAACTGCAGAGTTTCATGAACAAATATATCCTCCGGCGCGCGCTCTGGAGCCTGTTCTTCGTGCTGGCAGGCGCCTTCTCCGTCATCAAGTCGATGGACATCGCCCGCGGTGGCGGCCGACGCGGCAAGAGCCAGCCACGGCGCAGATCGTTTGAAGACTGACAGACGCGACGGCCGAAACTATAACATAAAAAATAATAATAACATAACTAATAATCTTACAACATGGCAAACCATCTTATCATCGGACTCGGAGGAACCGGAGGTTCCATCCTACGTGCCTTGCGCAAGCGCATCTATGAAGAATTCCGCTCAAACACCCCCAAAGGCAATGCCAACATCGAGTACCTCTATGTGGACTCCAGCCTGGCAGACCTCAACAACGAGAGTGACTGGCAGACACTGGGAGCATCCGTGCAGCTGTCACCCGCACAGCGACTGTCCATCAACGGCATAGGAGCAGGCGTACTCAACAACCTGGACTCCTATCCCGGCATACAGTCGTTCATCAACCGTAAGGATCAGGCCATGCTCAACGACGGTATCGGAGCCATCATCAGCGAAGGCATCGGAGGCCAGCGCCGCCGCTTCGGACGCATGCTCATCGCCAACAACATGTGCGGACTGCCGCAAAACACGTTTGTCGGACAGGTGCACGCCCGCGTCCGCGCCCTCAAAGAGCGTGAGGACACAAGCGACGTGACATTCCACATCTGCGCCGGACTGGGCGGTGGAACGGGTTCCGGCTCCATCATCGACGCCGTCACACAGGTGCGCAACGAGTTTCAGCGCACAGGCGACAACCGCACGTCATTCAAGATTCAGCTCTATCTCTACGTCCCCGAGACCATCATCCAGATACCCGGCGGCGAAGACAGCAACCGCTTCTATCAGCCCAACGGCTATGCCGCACTGCTCGAATTGAACGCCATGTCCGTCGGCCGCTACTTCCCGACAGACGTCAAGGGTAACACCGACGAATACGGCAACGTGCGCCGGTTGCTCCAGGGACAAGACGCCTTCGACATGGCCTATCTCTTCACCAACGTCAATGAGGCCGGAAAAGAAGTGCACATCCACAAGGTGCTGCCCGGCATCGTCGGCGACTTCATCTTCCAGAAGACCGTAGTCTCGGGCATGATGAACGGCGGAAAGATGGCACGTCTGGAGACAAACGAGAACAACGGCATGCTGCCCGAAGAGAACGAGACACACGAACCGGTACACAGCCGCCGCTTCATGACCTTCGGCGTCAAGCGCATCGAATATCCCGAGACGGAAGTCGTGGAATATGGCGCATACCAGTTTGCCCGTCAGGCATCATTCCAGATGCTCCACGGACAGTGGGACGACGCGCGCGGATTTATCGAGGAATGTACCGAAGATATGGTCGGCAAGTCATACCGCGAGGACATCACCAAAGCCGAAGAGGTCGAGGGCAACCTGCTCACCGAAGACTATCTGACGCTCGGCAAACCGCTGCCCAGCATCAAGGACCACGTGAAAAACTGGAAGCCGATCGTCTCGGGATGGGAGTTCTACACCGACCGCTACAAGCAGGACGTCGAGACGGAACATCCCAAGAAGGAATGGCTGGAAGAATTCAATCAGGTGTGCGAAAAGTTCTTCGACTCCATGTACCGCGGAAAGGGCGTCAAGACGTTCTATTCGGAATATGAAGGTGAGATACCCGGTTTCGCCGAGGAGATATGCCGCCGCATAGAGAACAATCTGTTCGGACGATGGAAGGACGGCACGATGTCGATACTGGAGGTTCACAAATATCTCGGACTGCTCATCGACAACTGCGATAAGCGCATCGACGAGATGAAAGGCAAAATCTCCAAGCGCTCGGCCTATCTCACCGATGACCTGGCGGAGCAGATCAAGGCCATCCGCACTGACTGGAACAACATCGGCTGGATACGCGACGCCGTGACAAACGCATCGACAAAGACATTCGGACGATTCGCCGACGCCAAGCGCGAGCAGCTGACGCTCCAGACACAGATCGTCGCTTACGGATTTGCAGTGAAGCTGCTGACGGAAATCAAGACCATGCTCATCCTGCTCAACACCAACAGCATCGACCCGTTCCGCAAGACTCTGGCCGAATTTGCCGACATGATGAAGAAGCTGGCCGAGGAGAAGTGCAAGCTGAGCGACGCCGACGTGACGAGCATGCAGCGTGAGGTCATCAAGGAGTATGATCCCAAGTTCGTGCGCCAGACAGTCGTCGGATTCCTCCGCAACCAGAAGAACCAGGAGGCTTACGCCACCACCCTGCGTGCACGCATCATCGAAGCTGCCGGTTCGAGCGACGTCAACTTCACCGTGCTGAGCAACAAGATTCACGTGGGCACACTCCAGACGGTCACTCTGAAGACCTGCATCGAGAACGCCCGCAACGAGATGGACAACTACTCGACAAGCAATCCCAACCAGAGACTGGTCAAGGTCAACATCCTCGACAAGCTGCGCGCGACCAGCTGCAGCACGCCGGAGAAGAGGAAGAAGTTCCTCAAGGACCTCTACAACTCGTCACAGAGCTGTCTGACGTTCAACGGTTCGGAGGAAGGAAAGGGCAGCCCCGAGACAGCAGCCAACCACCAGAAGATCATCCAGCTCTCGCTGCCTAAGTTTGAGGACGACGACGAGTTCCGCAACGACTTCATAAAGGATTTCGGTGAGAGCGGAAAGATACCGTTCAACAAGGACAACGACGTGTCGGAGAACTTCAAGTCCAACCAGATTGTGGTCATCACGGCACACAGTGGTTTCCCGCTCCGCTATGTCGACAACGTCCGCGTGCTCAAAGAAAAGTATGACGTGCTCGTCCGCAACGAGGTCAACCGCATGGTCGTACACACCGAGAGTTTCGCCAAACCGCTGCCGGAACTGTTTGCCAAAGCCCCCGGCGCCATCCGCAAGGAGCTTATGCCCGTCGTCCTGCTGGCCTATGCCATCGGCGGCATCATCGTCGAGCGCGAGGATGTGGAGACCGGCGAGAAGTATATGGCCTTTGCCGGTGAGAAGAACCGCATGGGACGCGTGAGCCGCTGGATCAATGTCGGCGACGACATGATTGCCACGCTCAACGAACTGAGCCGCACCACGCGCGCTATGGACGCCGCCGCACTGCGCAAGGCTGTTGAAGAGGAGATGAACGCCAACTACAAGCACATCGAAAAGAAGGAAGAACTGATGAAGAAGATGGGCAACGTGTTGGACAACATCCTGCTCCCGCTCGTCGGCGGAAACGACAACAACCAGGAATTTGTGGCCTTCAATGCGGCTGCGGAAAAACTTTGTGACAACGATTTGAAACTGTAATAACCAATTAACAACATTATTATATTATGGCAAAGAAAGTAGGAAAGTGCATCAACATTGATTGCGACAACTATAAGAAAGTGGTCGAAGTTGCGGCCGGCGAGGAATTTGAGTGCCCGCTGTGCCACCAGCCGTTGGAGGAAGTCAGCGGCGGCGGAAAACCCGGCGGTGGCGGTGACGACGACGGCAAAAAGAAACTCATCGCCATCATCGCGGCAGCAGTGGTGTTGGTCGGCGGCGGTACGGGACTTTACTTCGGACTCTCCGGTGACGACAAAGAGACGGCACCGGCACCGAAGATAGAGACTCCCACAGACAGCATAGCCAAGGACACGACGGCTGTCGACACCGTGGCAACACCGGTTAAGGAAGAACCGGCAGTCAAGGAAGAGCCGAAAGTAGAAGAAAAGAAGGCTGAAGAAAAGAAGACAACCAAGCCCGCACCGACCCAGAAGAACGGCTACGGCACGGTCAACTTGGGCTACGGACGCTACACGGGTGACCTCAAAAACGGACAGCCCCACGGCCACGGCACCATCACCTATACCCAATCACACAAGATTGTAAACTCTAAGGACTTTGTTGCGAACCCGGGTGACACGTTTGAAGGCGACTTCCGCGAAGGCCGAATCAGCAGCATCGGATACTGGACGCACGACGGCAACCAGACAGCAGTCAAGCCGTGATGCTGCGCCGCATAGCCATCATATTGATGATAGTGGCGGCCTGCGCCCAGATAGCGCCGGCCGCCAACAGCTACCACACCCGAAGGCTGGCAGACATAGCCCGCGCGGCCGGTCTGTCACTGCCTGAGGGGATGGCAGCAGGGATGTGTGATGACAGCACTTACACGTTCAGCGGACGTCCGCTGCGTGTCCGAACCAATTCATTCGGCGACATATCACACATCGGATACCGCCTCTTCTCGCCACAACTGATAGAGGCTTACGGCGCTTCACCGATCTTCGACTTCATCGAGCGCTACCTTCTCGAACTTGACTTACGCCTCGACGGCCGCACACCGGCGGCACGGATGGACATAGACAAGGTCGTCTGCGCAGCCGGAGACATCGGCATGCTCCACTCGATGGCGACCGATGCATCGTTCAGCATCGAGTCCATCACACGCCGCATGTACCGTCTGAAGTGGACAAAGGGAAGCCAAACGCTCAGTCTGACCATACCTGCAGACTATCAGTTGATGACCGGCGCCGACGCCATCGAACTGGAAAACATCTTTGAACGCGACCTCCAACGACTGATTCCAATCAGCGGTGACGATGTCATCAACGACTGGAGAAACGCAAAAGTAGCTCGTTCCGGAGACATGCTGATAGTCGACGGCGGCACATTCATGAGCGAAATGATACGCGGTGACATCTATCTGACAGAACGGCACGGCCGGCGCAGTCTTGTGACCGACGCGTCAAAGGCCCGTCAGAGCGTGGCCAACATCATGCTGACAGGCATCTACAACCGCACCATTCCGCTCGACCTGACCATCGACCGCTACGGATATAAAAGCAGTAAGGCAACCGTGACCGTACAGCAGTTTGTCGACTACTGTCTGGCCGAAGGCTGCCGCCTCTATTTTGGCATCAAAACACACGACAAGGAACGGCTGACGGGAACACTCTTCGCCCTCAACGAAAAGATGGCTTACAATCACGTGCTCAGCATTGACTTCCCCACAAGCATCCTGAAAGGCTCCGACAATGCGACAGTAAAAGGCACAGCGTATGTCTATATCCCGTTACAGAACGTGACGGAAAAGTTTTTTCACCCAAACCAAAACGACAAAAGAAAATGAAAGCAAGAACCTTACTAACAGCTGCTCTGATGCTTCTGACCGCTTCATTCGCCCATGCCGACGACGTGGAAGAGGCAAAGAAACAAATCAACAGCATAAAGAAAAGCAGCCAATACATTTATGCCGAGGTCACCGCAGCGACGGAAAGCGAAGCAAAGGACTTGGCCGAAGAGATACTGTATGAAGAAATCAACAAGTGGGCGGCCAATCAGAAGAAGCTGAAAAACAGCCCTACGTTTGTCGTCAACAACAAGCATGAGCTCTATACATCCATGTCCATGCCGCGCGGAAACATGTATCGGTCGTTCGTCTACGTTAAGAAGAGCGACATCCAGCCGGCAGAGAACACACAGGTGATTGCCAACACCAACCCCAATGCCAACACTCAAGAAGGTTCTTCGGCGTCTCTGATCGTACCGGACGCCGTCCGTGAGCTTGCCACCTGCACCGAATATTCGGTTTTGGCAGAGAAGATTCAGGCGATGAAGGGACAGGGACGTGTGAAGAATTACGCCCGATATGCTCAATTGAACAACCCCGAAGCATGCTATTTGGCCATCTACAATACCGCCGGCAAGGTGGTTGCAATACTCACTCCCGGGGCTCAGAGAACCAACATCGCCACCGGGCAGAGCGACGGTGTGGCAAACTATCGCGGTTGTGGAGCCATCGGATTTGAGATTGCGGAATGATTTGGCAACAACAAGACAGCACCAGACCTTCATTAGAAATAGATAACAGAAAAACAGAAACGGTTTAAACATAAAGACAAAAGATGAAAATTAGAGTAACGTGCGTCCTGTTCGCACTCTTCAGCCTACTGTTTGCAGGCAACAGCAGATGTGCGGCAGTGACAGTGACACTGCTGACAGACGAGATGACGGAACGTCCGGCAGCCATAGGCATGGCCGAAAGAAATCTCGGAGTAGTGCTCACAGAGATCAACCGGGCACAGAAAGCCAAGACCATACTTACCACACGTGGCCTTCCGATGGATGACTTCTCGCTGAAATCGCTCATCCGTCTTTGGGCCGTGACACCCTTCTATTGCGACGACGAAGAGGTTGTCGACCGCGCGTGGGTGTTCAAAGACGGTTCAATGATGGTCAGCCACATCCCGCTCATCATCACTCCCGAGGACGAAGGCTTCGGTATGGGCAACTATCAGGAAGCTGTCGTCGAGTTTGACGCACAGGGCAACATCACCGACTTCCGCCTCGCGCTCGACGCACAGACCTCCGAGAGCATGGAGCGTTGCGGTTCGGTGGTCGACAAGGAGCAGCAGATGATCATCCTGCAATATGTCGAGCGCTTCCGCACGGCGTACAACCAGAAGGACCTCCAAACCATCGAACAGATGTTCAGCGACGACGCTCTCATCATCACGGGTAAGGTCGTGATGTCCCGTCCCTCCGAGATGCAGCCGGCAAAGGCCAAGGTCGAATATACCAAGCAGAACAAACAACAGTACATCAGCAACCTGCGCCGTGCCTTCGCACGCAACAAGTGGATTGACGTCAAGTTCACGCAGATTGGTGACGACAACCAGAACGGAGGCTGCGCCGGCATCACCCGCTCGCGCATAGACCCGACGAAATACGGTGTCCGCCTGCGTCAGGAGTGGAAATCGAGCAACTACAGCGACGAGGGCTACCTCTTCCTGCTTTGGGAATTCCCCAAAGACGGCGGCAGCCCCATCATCCATGTCCGCACATGGCAACCGGAGAACGTCGGCGGTGTAAAGCAGAAGCCGGACGACAACATCTCCACGCTGGAAGGATTTGACCTGTAATAAAAGACAACCATAGCCTATGAAGACTATAAGAAGTTTCAGAACAATACTCCTCACGCTGCTGGCGGTTGTGCTCACAGCACTTCCCGCGGCAGCGCAGACGGAGCGCATCACGTGCAGTCGCGACATCAACGCCGACCGTTTCGAGAGCCTCGACGGCGGATACGGACTGCTCATCATCTCGCCCCACAAGGACCTCGTCATCAACGTGGTGAGCGGCAGCGAACGGCCGACCATCCGTCAGAACGGGCGCAACGAGCGCGGCGACTACGAATACTTCGTCATCATGTCGCCGACGGACACCCACCGTCCGAAAGTGGAGGTGAGCCGCCGCGGCAGTGTCGACAAGACGGATTTCGTCCAGGCACTAAAGCCCGACTTCATGATAGCCTATCGTGTCGAGGGAGTGGCTAACCCGATTATCAAGGACGACCAGACGACAGCCACGGACGTGCACTTCAATGCAACGGAAGCAGAACTGGAATTCTCCACAACCATCGCCAACCTGCAGGTGGCATGCTCCCCTAAACTCGGAGCAAAGATAACGCGGAAGACCAGCAAGGCCGACAACAACGTGACCATAACCTCTGTTGTCGTGCCGCTGGCCGTGCTGCAGAAAGCCCGTCAGGACATGGAGGCACTGTCCGCGGAACACACCGCATTAGACAACAAGGTCAAGCAGGACATGGACCACGCTTCCGACACAGACCTTGACCGCCTCGACGAGTTGGTTGCACTCCAGAACGAAGCCTCTACGCTCTACTCCGAGCTGACCAACGTCGACGTCTACGGCGAGGGAACAAACCACCTGACGATAGACATCAGCGACCTCGGACCGCGCATGAAGAAGTGCTACGCCGTCTTGCCGATGGTTGTCGAGAAAGAGGTCTTCGTCACCGAGTGCAACGCTTTCATGAACGAAGGCGGCAAACTCTTCGCCCAGCGCAAGTATGAGGACGCCCGCGCGGCCTACATGAACGCCCTGATGGCCAAGGACGTCGTGCTCAACATGAAGCCGACCATCAACCAGATGATTTCCGACTGCGACTCGTGCATCGAATACAACAAGTATTCCGTGCTCGCCATAAAGAAGTATAACGAACTGAAGCGCGGCGGCACAGCGACGCAGCAGGAAGTGGCGCGCTACGCCGGAGCAGCCATCAACTACCTCCAGATACTCAACAACCTCAACCCGGACGAGTTCTACACCTCGCGCATCGAAGTCCTCCAGAAGGTCATGGAGAACATGCCGCTCATGTATCGCTTCACCGTTGTCGAGTGGAAGACACTCCACGAGGGCAACCCCATGCCGGGCGTGGAACTCTGGGCCTACTACGGCACAGACCAGATCTCATCTCTCACATTCGTGACGGACCGCAAATTCCGCAAGCATCTCGACGCCCACAAGCAGGACTATGTGCAGGTCGGACGCACCGACACTAACGGCAAGGCCGAGATTGAGCTCAGCCGCCAGCACCTCCCGACGGGAATCATCTTCCGCCCAACGGCCGACAAGGATGTCAAAATCAAGTATCTCGGTTGGGGAGAACTGGAGCGTCAGGCCCGTGGAACGTATATGGAGAAGCAGTTCAGGCTGAAAATGTACTCTAAATAAAACATATTTTTATTCTAAATCCATTTAACAACAATGAAAAAACATGTATTCAAATGCCTTGTCATAGCCGCAGCGATGACATTCGCAACATCTGATGTTCAGGCACAAGGCTTCTTCAAGAAACTGGAGAAAGGTCTGAACAAAGCCACAAAGGCCATCGACAATGGCACAAAAGAACTGGACAAAGGCACTAAAAAACTGGAAAATCTGACATCAAATCTCACCACAACAGATGCCAACGCGCAGAACGGCACGGCGACAACTGCCGACTCGTCGAAAATCAGCAAGGAAGATCTGATTGACAACGCGCCCCACTACACCGTAAAGAAGGTGTATGAGACAGCCGAAAACGGCGACACGCTGCGCAACGACGACGGAACCATACGCGCCCACTATCTCGTGTTCGACAAAGACGACAAAGTCTGCGATGCCAACACAGCCCAGAAGATGATCAACTCCCGCCTAAAAGCCTACGGCGCCATTATAGCAAAAGTCGGCGGAGGTGCTGCTCTCGGTGTGGCAGCCGGTCTGCTCAGCAAAAACAAGAAAGCGGCATTGACCGGCGGACTGACCGGAGCACTGGCCGGACTGGCCCTGTCATCAGGCGACATGAAGAAGATCAAGGAGCTGAACAAGTCGCTCAAAGAATATAAAGCAACACTGGCCGCATATCAGAAGACCTTCACCGAAGAAGGACTGCCAATCGACGCCACGGTCGACCTGTCCAACGTCGACGGCATCGACTTCACCAAAGCCGACGAGCTGACCAAGGAAGCTGCCGAGGTGAAAGCCGAGCTGGCCGCATCCAAAGCCGAAGGAGAGAGTCTTGAGGACCTCGACATTGCCGTATAACTCCAGACTGTCTCACTTCAAACGCAAAAACGCAGAGACGCGAAGTCTCTTCCGAAGAAAAGGAGAGGCCGCATCTGAATGGTAATATACATTCTGATGCGGCCTCTTTTTGCGTTTTCTCCCTCCCAAGAAGTAGGGTCGCGACCCTACGGTGGAATGTGTAAGACATATCCGGCTCCCTCCCTTCGGGAGGGTTGGGGTGGGTATTAGGTGGGTTGTTGTTCACATTTCCATTTCCGCTACGGCAAATACCCATTCTTTATCATTCCGATGTCCTATTCTCGGGATTTATCCCTATCTTTGCAGCATTATGGCAATAAGATACACCAAACGCGAAGAACAGCTGAACGCCTGGTCCCACGCCTCGGGCATCGTCATGGGCGTCATCGTCGGCATCATCTTCTTCATCATCTGCTCCCGCGGTGACAATCCGTGGGCCCGCTTCGGGGTCTCGCTCTACCTCTTCGGCATGCTCGGCTCCTACGCCGCATCGACCCTCTATCACGCCATGCCGCGCCGGAGTCCGTGGAAAGAACGCCTGCGCCGCTGGGACCACGCCGCCATCTACTGGCACATCGCCGGCAGCTATTCGCCGCTGACACTCGTCGCCCTGCGTCAACAGGGCTACTGGGGCTGGAGCCTCTTCACATTCGTATGGCTCTCAGCCATCATCGGCACCGTCGTCAGTTTCCGCCGGCTCAAAGACCACAGCCACGTGGAGACAGCCTGTTTCGTGGCAATGGGCCTGTCGGTCCTCGTCGCCTTCCGTCCGCTCATCGACACCGTGAGCACGGCGGCCATCATCTGGATTGTCGCCGAAGGCGTCTGCTACATAACCGGTGCCGTCTTCTACAGTCTCAACAAACGCCGATTCATGCACTCCGTCTTCCATTTCTTCGTGCTCGCCGGCAGCCTCTGCCACATCATCGCCGTCTGGGACGTGCTGCTGGAGTATGCGAGGTGAGGATGCTGACGACTGTCCAAACCTGTGCCAAAGGCATGAGGGCATTGCAAATCATATAATTCACCCGACTTGTAGGGACATCGCTTTGCGATGTTTGTTAAATATCGACTGATCACGTAAACGAGGGTATTGCAGAACCATGGAATTGTAGGGACGAGGGGCAGTACGCACATGGTAGGGACAAATTCTTGTATCTGTCCGCAAATAACGCATTTATATTAACCATTTTACTTGCGGACAGATACAAGAATTTGTCCCTACCATGTGCGTACTGCAACACTCTCTATACATCCCTCACAATAATGAAGCGGCTCCATGCGCAAACCTTTCCAAAGGAATGTGCATGGAGCCGCAATCCGTCAAAGCGTGAACAATTTACTGCTTTACAAGATTATAAGTAATATAGCCATCATCATAAGGGAAAATAAGAATAAGAGTATTACCGGTTATGGAAGCCTCTCCCCTAAGCATACCAGAACTTTTTTCATACTTAATATTTATAACCTGCGTTTCTGAATTATACGTATAATTGAAATGCTCCGGGTCTCGGCTTTCCGGCGAACTGCCATTTTTATACTCCCAACGTATAATTCTTGAACCTTTTCCATCCGCTCCAAACACAAATTTTGTCACAAGGACATAAGCTGAATACTCTTCGTGCTCAACCCAAGTGCCGACAATCGGAGATGTAGCCACCGATTCTGCGGCAGGAGCGTCATCATCATCGTCGTCGCTGCTGCAGGCAGTGAACGAGCACACACACATTGTCATCATCAGAAATGACATCAGACTTAACAAAAACTTGTTCATAATAGATAATTTTTTGTGCCGGCCGACTCCCAACGCACAGCGTTTACGTAATTTTGATTTATGTTTATCATATATAGCAAAAAACGTGGGAATCTGTACCCGTCACCCATCCCACAGCCAGAGGCTCTCGCATTGCCCGATCCGATAGAATGAGCAACGCAGAACCCACGCCGAATATGTGTATAATTGCAGCCATACTCCACACCGTGTCCGATATCGACGGACACACGCGCACCGTATGGCATGCAGATAATACATACCCACGTGGCATCTACCTTTGCCCCATCCTTGATCGAATCTGAAATTTGCGAGATTTCTGGCCGTCAAGAACAAGCGTCAAGTAAACGCCTTTTCCATATATGTCTGTACCCCACCCAGCGCCGTCAGGCTGCGCACAGCCGATGGCATTGGCGCGGGAACAAGTGCAAAGATATAATATAATTTTAAAATAATGTTATTTAAAGACAATATTTTTCTTCCTAAAGAGTCAACTAAAAAGTTAAAGAGTCAACAAGCAAGTGGAAACAGTCAATCGCATCTTTTCTCCCTGCAAAGGAAAAGGCACTTTCTCTTAAATTATCACATATTTTCTACATGTCATTTATTGGCAGAAGTAAAGACGTTACGAAAACCGCTTAATACTTACCCATTTCCAAACATGTTTTCTTTGTCATATTATCTTACAAAACCACCTTCGGAAAAAGTTCGTTTTTGCTCATTTTTGACCCGTTTTCGGCACTTTTCGGCCTGTCCGACGACCCAAAAACGTCACTTACGGACGTAGCAACGACCCCGGGAGGGCCTTACGGCGTTTCTACAACGAAGATTTTTGATTTTTTTGAAGGCCGAAAACGACCTCGTTTTTCTGCCGTAAGGGCCTCCCGGGGTCGCAATAGCGGCCTTCTGAGGTTGCAACGGGGCCGCCGCCAGAACGCCGTAAGGGCCCCGTTGCAACCTCGGGAGGCCCTTACGGCAAGGCTTTTTCGGCTTCGGAGGAAGTCAACCGAGATGCCGCCTTACATAAACAACTGAGAATAAGGATGTTAAGAAAAGAGTGGATATATAATGAATAAATAACCGGAAAATAACGGACGTCATATTTCGATTATTTGAAGCCGTGGAGGATTTTTTTCAGAAAGTCCCTACTCCTGACGGCTTTAAATTCAGAAAAAACATTACATAGAGGAGGGGTTTCGAGGAGAGAGGAGGGTGGAGGGAGGAGGGAGAATAGCTTTGTTTTCATCCAACAAGACAATTCTCCCTCCTCCCTCCACACTCCTCCCTCCTCGAAAATCCTCCCTCCTCAAAAACCTACCCCACTACCCCAACACCATACTCATGCTTCACTTCCTCCATCACGAACGTGCTCTCTATCGAGGCCACACTCTCAATCTTTCCGAGCACGTCCATCAGAAAGCGCTGATACTGCTTCATGTCGAAAGAATGGAGTTTGAGCATGTAGTCAAAGTGGCCGGAGATGTTGTAGCACTCCGTGACCTCGGGCATCGCCATGACGCGGGTGGTGAAGTCGTTTGCCGTTTCCGTGTTCAGCCGGATCAGCTTCACGCTGCAGAAAACGACGAAGCCGCGGTTGAGCTTGTCGGCGTCAAGCACGGCGATATACTTTTTTATATAGCCCTCGCGTTCGAGCCGTTTCCAGCGTTCGAAGACCGGCGTGGGCGACAGGTGAACCTGGGCGGCAAGCTCCTTGTTGGTCATGCGTGCGTTGTGCTGCAGCGCGTCGAGAATGAGCAGGTCCGTGCGGTCGAGTGATTCTGTTTCGTTCATGTTTCAATGTTGTTTTTAGAATATCATTACTGTAAGACGGTGCAAATATAGTGATATTTTCCGAATACAGCGAAAACCTTGGAATATCTTTCCCGCGTTATTACCTTTGCAGCAGAAACATGACAGAAACAAAACATAAACATAAAAGAACAGCGTTATGAAGAAAGAATCACTCAGCAAGCTCCATTTTGAAACCCTCCAGCTCCACGTAGGACAGGAAAATCCGGACCCGGCGACAGATGCAAGAGCCGTACCGATATATCAGACGACGTCGTATGTCTTCCGCAACTCGCAGCACGCTGCCGACCGGTTCGGACTGCGCGACTCCGGAAACATTTATGGCCGGCTGACAAATTCCACCCAGGGTGTGCTCGAAGACCGCGTGGCGGCACTCGAAAGCGGTGTCGCCGGACTGGCCGTTGCCAGCGGAGCGGCCGCCATCACCTACGCCCTGCAGAATGTCGCACAGGCCGGCGACCATATCATCGCGGCCGACAATCTCTACGGCGGCACGTACAATCTCATCGCCCACACGCTCAGCACTCAGGGCGTCGGCCACACAATCGTCAATCCCGCCGACTTCGAGGCCATCGACGCGGCGTTCCGTCCGAACACAAAAGCCATCATCATAGAGACATTCGGCAATCCCAATGCCAACGTGACCGACATCGGCCGCATTGCCGAAATTGCCCACCGCCACAACACCATCGTGATTGTCGACAACACCTTCGGCACGCCCTATCTCATCCGACCCATCGAACACGGCGCCGACGTCGTCGTCCACTCGGCCACGAAGTTCATCGGCGGCCACGGGTCAAGTCTCGGCGGAATAATCGTCGACGCCGGCCGCTTCGACTGGAAGGCCAATGCCGCGAAATATCCCACACTGGCCCAGCCCGACCCGAGCTACCACGGTGCCGTCTTTGCCGACGTTGCCGGCCGCGCCGCCTTCGTCACACGCATACGCGCCGTCATCCTGCGTGACACGGGAGCCGCCATTTCTCCCTTCAACGCGTGGATTCTGCTTCAGGGACTGGAGACGCTGAGCCTGCGCGTGGAGCGCCACGCCTACAACACGCGCCGCGTCGTCGATTTCCTCGCCGCCCATCCCAAGGTGGCCCGGGTGAACCATCCGCAGCTTACGACGCATCCCGACCACGGGCTTTACACGAAACTGTTCCCCGCGGGCGGCGGCTCCATCTTCACCTTCGACATACGCGGCGGCGAGAAAGAGGCATGGGCCTTCATCGACAATCTCGAAATATTCTCGCTGCTGGCCAATGTGGCCGACGTGAAGAGCCTCGTCATCCACCCCGCCACCACGACTCACTCGCAGCTCTCGCCCGAGGAGCTCGCCCAACAGCACATCCTTCCGTCGACCATCCGGCTCAGCATCGGAACGGAATACGTCGACGACCTCATCGCCGACATCAGTCAGGCGCTCGACAGGATATGAGGGAACGATGCTCTTCACATAAAGACAATATGTAATACACACAGCATGAACACACTATCTGAAGAAGAACGGAAAAGATATAGCCGCCATCTCACCCTGAAGGAAATCGGACCGGAGGGACAGATGAGGATTAAGGAGGGTCGGGTGCTCGTGATTGGCGCCGGAGGGCTCGGCTCTCCCGTCCTGATGTATCTGGCGGCAGCCGGAACGGGAGTGATCGGCGTGGCCGACGGCGACATCGTGGACATTTCAAACCTCCAGCGTCAGGTCATCCACGCGACAGCCGACACCGGAAAGATGAAAGCGGAGTCGGCCCGCGAGACCATCAACGCCCTCAATCCGAACGTGCGCGTCAATCTCTATCGGGAATATCTCACCACTGCAGAGGCCATGAACGTGATGAAAGACTACGATTTCGTCATCGACGCCACCGACAACTACGAGTCGAAGCTGCTCATCAACGACGTATGCGTGGCCGCCGGCAAACCGTTCTCTCACGGAGCGGTGCTCCGCTTTCAGGGTCAGACGTTCACCTGGCTGCCGGGCCACGCCTGCTACCGTTGCATGTTCGGAGCCGAACCGCCGGCCGGCGAAGTGCCCTCATGCGCCGAGGCCGGACTGCTCGGCACCATTCCCGGAGTCATCGGAGTCATACAAGCCACCGAGGCGCTGAAATATCTCACGGGCACAGGCCAGCTGCTCACCGACAAGCTGCTGACATTCGACGCACAGTCGATGGAGTTCAACCAAATCCGGGTGAACCGCAATCCGGCGTGCCGGACGTGCGGAAGCGGGATTCGGTGACCGGACGACAATACAAAAACGGGACTGCGGTTTGGCTTATATCATATGGAAATATGCCAAACCGCAGTCCCGTCTGAAAGGATATATCTGTTATTCCGTCAGTCCGCCATCGCCGCTTCCTGCAGCATCTCGCCCACCGTCGGGTGGATGTGGACCATGTCGCGGAGCTGAGCGACGGTTGTCTCGCGACACATCAGCGCACTGATTTCCTGAACCATGTCGGCCGAATGGGGACCGTAGGCATGACATCCGATGATACGGCCGTCAGCGTCGGCAATCAGTTTGACCATTCCGTCAGCCTCGCCCATCGTCAGAGACTTGCCGTTGGCACGGTGGTAAGCCTTACGGCAGGTGTAGTCGACGCCCTGCGCCTTACACTGGTCCTCACTCATTCCCACACCGGCGGCTTCGGGATGGGTGAAGATGGCCGACGGCATGATGTCCAGACGGATGTCGTCATGGCGTCCGAGGATAGTGTTGACGGCATGTATGCCCTGCATCGTCGCTGCGTGGGCCAGCATACAGCGGCCGTTGACGTCGCCGATGGCGTAGATGCCGGCCACATTGGTCTGCATGTGGTCATCGGTCTTTATCCCCTTTGCGTCATATTCCACACCGGCGGCTTCGAGGCCGAGGCCATCGACATTCGGTCGCCGGCCTGTGGCGACGAGTATCGTGTCGGCCTCAACGGTCTGCGGCTTGCCCTTACGATCGAACGTCACACGTCCTTCGGACATCTCCGTCACGGCCGACTGCATGAAGAACGTGATGCCCCGGCGCGACAGGCTCTTGCGCAGCCGTCCGGCAATGTCGCTGTCTATCGCCGGAAGACATTCTTTCATATATTCCACGACCGTCACCTCACTGCCCAAGCTATTGAAGATAGAGGCGAACTCCATGCCTATCACACCGGCCCCGACGATGCACAACCGGCCGGGAACGTGGTCGATGGCAAGCAGTTCGTCGGAGGTGAGGATGGAGGTTCTGGGTTCTCGTGGAGGGAGGAGAGTGAAGGGAGGAGTGAGATTACTCTTTCTTTGTGGAGGGAGGAGTGTGGAGGGAGGAGTGAGATTACTATTAGCAACAGGACTATTCTCCCTCCTCACTCCACACTCCTCACTCCTCGAAGAAAGACTATTCTCACTCCTCACTCCACACTCCTCACTCCTCGATAGTCCCGCACAAGCGGGAATCATCTTGGGTCGCGCTCCCGTGGCAATAATAATATTGTCGGCTTCATATTCTTCATCGCCGACTGCCACCGTCCGCGGGCCGCAGAATGTGGCATGTCCGTGCTTCAGTGTTATGCCCGGCTTGGCGAGAATCTGCTCAACGCCGCCACGCAGCTGGCTGACGATCTGCTGCTGACGCTCCCTGATACGCGGAAAATCAATGGTGTAACTAAGGTCGGAAAGCCCCAAGGCAGAGGCTTCGCGCAATGTATCGATTATTTCGGCATGGCGGCAGAGCGCCTTCGTCGGTATGCAACCGCGGTTGAGACATGTTCCTCCGGCCTCGCGCTCGTCGATGATGACAACTCCGAGGCCATGTCCGGCGGCATATTCGGCGGCACGATAGCCACCCGGGCCGCTGCCGATGATGATGAGATCTGTTTTCATAACGTATATGTTGATTTGTGTATGCGTGCCTGAAGCACAATGTTTGCGTGCCAAAAGAACAAGACTTGCTCGTCTTAAGCACAATGTTTTAGCGCTTAAAGCACAAAAAAGCAGAGACGCGAAGACTCAGAGGTCACTGTGATGTACCTCCGTGTCTTCGCGTCTCTGCTGGATTGACATTGTTTTATTTTGTTCGTTAACTCTCTCCGATCAGTCTCCTGCCGCCTTTTCAGCCGCCAATTGCCTGTATGTGACCACAGGATGCTTGGCTGCCAGAACATCGTCGACACGTCCGATGGGCGTGTTGTGGGGCGCACTCTTCACCTCGTCCGGCTTCTCGACGGCCTCTTCGGCGATGCGGCGCATGACGGCAATGAATCCGTCGATGGTCTCCTTGCTCTCATTCTCAGTCGGCTCAATCATGAGCGACTCGTGGAAGAGCAGCGGAAAATAGATTGTCGGGGCATGATAGCCGTAGTCAAGCAACCGCTTGGCAACATCCATCGTCGTGACTCCGGTCGACTTGTCGCGCAGTCCGTCGAAGACGAACTCGTGCTTGCACAATCCTTCGATGGGCAGAGCGTAGACGTCTTTGAGCGATTCTTTGATGTAATTGGCATTGAGCGTGGCCAGCGGACCGACCATCCGGATGTTCTCCCGGCCGAGAGTGAGGATATAGGCGTAGGCCCGCATCAATACTGCGAAGTTGCCGTGCCATGCTCCGACCTTCAGCGGCGCATCCGAATCGGCCGCGCCGTCCTGTGCTGGGACATTGCTGAACCGCTCCACTATGGCCTCCATGCCCTTGCGGACTCCCACCGGACCGGCACCGGGACCGCCTCCGCCATGCGGCGTTGAGAATGTCTTGTGAAGATTGATGTGCATCACGTCGAAGCCCATGTCGCCCGGACGGCATGCACCGAGCATCGGGTTGAGGTTAGCTCCGTCGTAATACATCAGCGCGCCGCAGTCATGAACGAGCGCCGCAATCTCGGGAATACTACATTCAAAGAGGCCGAGCGTGTTGGGATTGGTCATCATCATAGCTGCCACGGTGTCGTCAAGCAGACCGCGAAGGTCGTCGACATCCACCGTACCGTCGGGTCGGCTCTTCACCTCCACAACGTCGAGACCGCACACGGCCGCCGAAGCGGGATTGGTTCCGTGCGCTGAGTCGGGCACGATGACCTTCGTGCGCTTCGTGTCGCCACGGTCTTCGTGATACTGACGGATAATCATCAGACCCGTCAGCTCGCCGTGGGCACCGGCAAACGGGGCGAGCGTGAAACGGCTCAAGCCCGTCAGGGCGCAGAGCGAACGCTCCAATCCGGCCATCACGTCTATCGCACCGCGGCATGTTTCGGCCGGCTGCGCCGGATGGAGACCGGCAAACTCCGGCATGGCGGCTATCTCCTCGTTGATAATCGGATTATATTTCATCGTGCAGCTGCCAAGAGGATAGAAGCCGTTGTTCACTCCGAAGTTGTTGGCGCTGTGGTTAGTGTAGTGTCTCACCACCGTCATCTCGTCACACTCCGGCAGTTGCGGCTCTTCTCCACGGCGCAACTCCGCCGGCACCTCATAGCTGCCGAAACGGTTTTCGGGCAGCGAATAACCGCAACGCCCTTCCTGAGAGAGCTCGAAAATCAGATTGCCATATAGTTTGTTGTTCATAGTCAGATGGTTTCTATAAGTTTGTCGATTTCCTCTTTCGTTCTCTTCTCCGTCACGGCGAACATCAGTGTGTCGTCCGTGACTTTCACTCCGCCCAGGATTCCGGCCTCGATGAAGCGGCGCTGAAGCTCATCGACGTCGCCGTCATACCTCACGCAGAACTCATTGAAGAACGGACAGTCAAAAGCAAGGCTGAAATGACCGGTCTCTAAAAGCCGGTCGCACAGATAGTGGGCACCGGCGTACGACTGTTCGGCAGCCTCACGCAGTCCCTTACGCCCCATGAGCGACATATAGACAGTGACGAAAAGCGCCATCAGACTCTGGTTGGAACAGATGTTCGACGTTGCTTTCTCGCGGCGGATGTGCTGCTCACGGGCCTGAAGCGTGAGCACGAAAGCCCGCTGTCCGCGGCTGTCGCGCGTCGCTCCAACAATGCGTCCCGGCATCTTGCGTATCAGTTTCTCCGTGCAACACATATAACCGACGTACGGTCCGCCGAACGACATCGGTATTCCGAGGCTCTGTCCGTCGCCTACGGCAATGTCGGCACCCCACTCTCCCGGCGTTCTCAGCACGGCGAGGTCGGCCGCCACGGCGTTCATTATCAGCAGTGCCTTCGCTGAATGGACGGCGTCGGCAACGCCGGAGTAGTCTTCCACAATGCCGTAGAAGTTCGGCTGTTGCACGAGCACACCGGCAACGCCGCCCGCAGCCAGCCTCCTGCTAAGGTCCTCGCGGTCGGTCGCGCCGTCACAGGCGTCAATCATCTCTATCTCCACACCGTGGAAACGGGCATACGTCCGCACCACGGCAAGCGTCTTCGGATCTATCGTTGACGAGACGAGCACCTTGTTGCACTTCTTTGACGCTGCTGCGGCCATCAGCACTGCCTCTGCCGTGGCCGTCGTACCGTCATACATCGAGGCGTTGGCGATGTCCATGCCCGTCAATTCGGCCATCATCGACTGATATTCAAATATATAATGGAGCGTTCCCTGCGATATCTCAGCCTGATAAGGCGTGTATGACGTGAGGAACTCAGAGCGGCTGATGATGTTCGGAACGGCGGCCGGAGTGTAGTGGTCGTACACTCCCGCACCGGCGAAGCACGTCAGCAGCGTGTTCTCTTTGCCCAAATCGGCGAACAACCGGCGCACCTCCATCTCGCTCTTAGCCTCCGGCAGGTCGTAGTCGCCACGGAAACGGATGCTCTCCGGCACCTCGGCATAGAGCTCGTCAAGTGATTGTACACCAACCTTGGCGAACATTTCCTGCAGGTCCGCCTCTGTTTGAGGGAAATATTTATAGGCCATAAATATCTCGATTATGATTTATTATTTGAACTCCGCACGCTTATTTGCAGAACGCTTCATATTCCGTCGCACCCATCAGACTGTCGAGTTCGGACGCATCCGTCATCTCAACCTTGATGATCCAGTTTGCGAAAGCATCCTGATTGAGCAACTCGGGTGTGTCGTCAAGAGCTTCATTGATCTCGACAACCGTTCCGCTGACGGGCGAATTGAGGTCGCTCGCAGCCTTTACGCTCTCCACGGCACCGAACTCTTCGCCCGCCGTGACCTCGTCGTCCACTTCCGGCATATCCACATAGACCACATTTCCGAGCGCATGCTGGGCATAGTCGGTGATGCCGATGTAACCGAAGTTGCCTTCCACTCTCACATACTCGTGTGACTCTGAATAGTAGAGTCCTTCCAAAACCTTTACCATATCGTCTGTATTTATTGTTTGTTTATATTCCTTGTATTACTTCTTGTATCTCTTGTCATAGAACAGCTTCTTCACCACCACACCGGGGAAGGTCTTCTTGCGTATCCGTATCTCCACCTCGGAGCCCAGTTTTGCGTATTGAGCATCCACCATTGCCATGCAGACGCTCTTGTCCGTGGATATGCTGTGATAGCCGGTAGTGACCTCACCTACCTTCTCGCCGTCCTTGATTACGTCATATCCATGTCGTGGGATAGCCCGGTCGGCCAGTTCAATGCCGACGATACGTCGCTTGAGTCCCTGCTCTTTCTGCCGTAGCAGTGCCTCGCGGCCGATGAAATCCCCCTTATCAAGCTTCACAAAGATGCCGAGACCGGCCTCCAGCGGAGTGATGTCCTCCGCCAGTTCGTCGCCATAGAGCGGCAGACCGACCTCAAATCGCAGCGTGTCGCGGCATCCCAGTCCGCACGGTTTACATCGTCCGCTCGCCATCAGCTTGTCCCACAAGTCGCGTATGAAGTCCTGAGAACCATATATTTCAAATCCGTCTTCACCCGTGTAACCCGTACGGCTGATTATCTCGTCGACGCCATCACGGCTCCGCAGCACCTTTGAGGTATAGAACGTGAGTTCCGAGCAGCTCAGTCCAAGCACTTCCTCGACCACCCGTTCTGCCTCCGGACCCTGCACGGCAATCTGTCCGTACGCTTCCGAAACGTTGCGGATGTCGATGTCAAAGCCTTCCGTATTGGCCTCCATCCACGTCCAGTCCTTGTCAATGTTGGCCGCGTTGATGACCAAGAAGAAGTCGTTGTCGCCCATCTTGTAGACCAACAAGTCGTCGACCGTGCCTCCATTGGCGTTGCACATCATGCCGTAGAGTATCTTTCCCGTCGGAATACCGGTCACATCGTTCGTGAAGATGTGGTTGACATAGCGTTCCGCGTCACGGCCGCGCACGACGACTTCTCCCATGTGGGACACGTCGAACACTCCGCAAGCCTGTCGGACGGCGTTGTGTTCGTCCTTGATGTCTGTATATTGTATCGGCATGTCAAAGCCGCCGAACGGGCTTATCAGGGCTCCTAAAGCCAGATGCTTGTCATAAAGACACGTCCTTTTGTTTTCCATATAATGATTAGTTTGTTTGCTTGCATGTCCACCGGACTGTCACGCCACGACCGCCACATATATAATAATGTGTCATGGTCGCATATCAGTTCCGCAGATTCAATCCTCTCCCAATAACAGAGAGACAAGGCTGTCACGACTCAGGTTCATAATCACGTCCTCCACACGTTCCGGCAATGCCTCCATAAGAGCCTCACGCTTCAGCGGTACGCCCCGCAGCCGGGCCACAATCTGGCCATCGAGATCTCCCGTGAGGAAATAGTCGCCCACGAGGTTGAGGTCTTTCACGATGCCGTTCTTCAGTTCGACGCGCGCTTCCACATCCCCGACACCTTCTATCCGACGACGGTGCATCACCGTATAGCGTGGATTGTTGCCGTAGACGAACTCCGGCGAGAGATATTCCCGTTCCAGCGTCTCGATTGCCTGAACGTCGTCAAGAGTGAGCGTCCGCACGCCGTCACAAAGATTTTGTCTCACGAAATCCTTAAATTCTTCGATACCTATGGTCACGTAGTCTTTCAAGAGAGCGATCCTCTGCCGCACACTTTCGACACCTTTGCTCAGCAATTTCTCTCCCGTCGGAGTGATGCTGCCCACCATGTTTTCCATATCCGTGTCATAGAGCATCGTTCCGTGAACGATACTTCGTCCGGGCAGCCGATAGAACGCATTGCCGGAAACCTTCCGGTCGCCGATCAGTATGTCGTTGCGCCCGGTCGTCCGGGCATCCACGCCCAACTTTGTCAGCACCAGAGCCACCATATTTATATATCTGTTGAATGTGAAACCGACATTGTCTTCGTCCGTGACATACGAAAACATGATGTTCTTCATATCCGCATAGACACACCCGCCGCCGCTTTTCCTGCGATAGGTCATGATGCCGCGGCGCCGGCAGAAGTCGAGGTTCACCTCGTTCTCGATGAGCTGGTTGCGTCCGAAGATGACACTCGGCCGTACCTGCCACATGAAGAAACAATCGCGCTCGTCCACATTTCGCGCGACATATTCTTCCATAGCCAAGTAGAAAGACAATCGTCTCACACTATTCTCGTCGGGCAATGCTATATATTTCATAGCAAAATCAGATTGTTCCGGTCAGTAGTCCATCACATCCCGACATCCTCACGTGCCCGTCGTCGGGTCGTTGGCGATGTCAGACGATGTTTCTGCAAAAATATAAATAAATATATGTAAAAGCAAATTTTCAGGCATTATTTTTCCGCTTTATTTTCTCTTGGGGACAATAATACCGTTATATGCAGCTGCTTTCATTGTGTCATCATTGTGTGGTGTCAACAGACAATAACCAACAGTCAGGGCCGTATATTGTCGATATACGGCCCCGTAATGATGACACTCTGCCAATACGGCAGTTTCATTCCAATCCGCCCACAAACCTGCGCATCCGCTCCAGAGCTTCCTCCAGACGGCTGCGCGGACACGCGATATTGATGCGCACAAATCCCTCGCCGGCCACACCATACATCGTTCCCTCATTGAGCCACAACTGATGTTCGTCGAGCAGGCGGCGACAGAGTGTCTCTGACGTAAGGCCCAGCCGGCGGCAGTCCACCCAGACGAGATAGGTTCCCTCGAGTCGGGTGACCGTCAGCTGCGGCATGCGTGCGGCAAAAAATTCCTTCAGGAACCGGTAGTTGCCGCAAAGATATTCCAATAGGGCCGCAAGCCACGCCTCACCTTTATTATATGCAGCAATGAGAGCCTCGACGCCAAAGGGATTGACGTCGCAAACCTCGTTGTCGTTGATGGCGCGGTCTATCTTCCGGCGCACGTCCGTATCGGCCGCAATGATATTGGCAATCTGCAGTCCGGCGATATTGAAGGCCTTGCTCGGCGACACACAGGTGACGGTGTTGGCAAGAAATTCGGCGGCACGGCTGCCGAATTCACCGGCGAGCGACGCGAACGGGACGTAGCGGTGGGGCTGGAAGACCAGTTCGCTGTGTATCTCGTCGGCAACCACACGCACACCGTTGCGCAGACATATATCACCGATACGCACCAGTTCGTCGCGCGTCCACACCCGTCCTGCGGGATTGTGCGGATTGCAGAGCAGCATGAGCGTCACCCGCGGGTCAGACGCCTTGCGCTCGAGGTCGTCGAAGTCAATGCGGTATGTGCCGTCCTCATAGATGAGTCGATTCTCTTCGACGAGACATCCGTTGTTGCGTATGGAAGAGAAGAAGCAGTTGTAGACCGGCGTCTGAACCAGCACCTTGTCGCCCGTCCGGGTCAGCGCCTTGATTGTGGCCGACAATGCCGGCACGACTCCGCTCGTGTAGATTATCCACTCGCGGTCTATCGTCCATCCGTGGCGCCGCGCAAACCATCCCGTCACTGCTTCATAATACGCATCCGGCACACGGGTATAGCCGAAGATGCCGTGCTCCACCCTATCACGCAATGCGTCGATTATCTCCGGTGCCGTGCGGAAGTCCATATCGGCAACCCATAACGGCAGCACGCGCTCGTCGGCTGCGCCGTCCCATTTGTAGGAGTTCGTTCCCCTGCGGGGGATCAGTTCGTTGAAGTCAAACATATATTGGAGTGTTTTTTAGCGTTTCTTTTTTTTTGGGGGGGGTAAGGTCTTTAAGGTCCTTAAAGACTTTAAAGACCTTAAGGGCCCTAAATTCTCAACATCATCCCTTCTGCCTAAAACTCCTTCCTAACCTCACGAGGAATATCGTCCCTCGGAAGCACAGCTCCACGCACATCGCTATCCAGACGCCATGCAGTCCCAGCGTCGGAGCGAGCAGCGCGGCCAACGTGAGGCGCACGGCCCAGATGCTCATCAGATTCATGCAGCAGGGAATGAGCGTGTCACCCGCGCCGACAAACACACCGTAGGTCACGATGGCGGCCGCGAACATCGGTTCGGCAAAGGCTTCGGTGCGCAAGGCCGTGACACCGAGCGAGCGGACTGTTTCGTCAGGCGTGAAGAACGCCATCATCTGTGGCGCGAGAACATACATCACCACGGCCATCAAGGTCATTACGACCATGCCCGTGCCGACCGTGATACGGGCGAAGCTGCGCGTCAGCCGACGCCGTCCGGCACCGATGCTCTGTCCGACGAGTGCCGTGGCGGCCTCGGCGATGCCATAGCCGGGCATGTAGCAGAGTGCTTCGGCCGTGATGGCAAAGGCGTTGGCGGCGATGGCAGCCGTGCCAAGCGGTGCGACGATGATGGTTGTGAGTATCTGGGCACAGTTGAGCACCACACGCTCGCCGGCCATCGGGAGTCCGATATGGAGAGCCTTGCGGAGACAACTGCGGCGCAGTCGGAACCTGCCGACCGTGCCTTTCAGCCTTAATTCCGGCGAACGGCGCAGCAGATACCACATCAGGACGGTCATGGCCACTGCTTCGGACAACGCCGTACCCAATGCGGCACCGGTCACACCAAGTCCCGCTCCGGGCATGCTGACGGCTACCCCGGCTACGGTAATCGTGCGCGTGGGGAATATCAGCAGTGAGTTGAACACGACGTCAAGCGCACACATCGCTCCGCCCATTAGGCCGGGCACGAGCATATTGCCGCTGCAGCGCAACATTCCGCCGGCCAGCGAATAGAGCTGGAGAAACGGCAGGGAGAGGGCAAAGATGCGGAAATAGGATGTCGCGCCCGCACATATAGCGCTATCGCCGCCAAGCCACACGGGCAACATGCCGCTGACGGCACACCCCGCGGCGGCCAACAGCGTACTGAAACACACGGCGGCCAACAGCGCCTGACGCACGACCGAGCGCGCATCGTCGTTGCGGCCGGCTCCGACACAGTGGGCCACCTGAACGGCAAAGCCCGTAGAGACAGACGACACGAGTCCCCAGAAGAGCCATGTCGTCGTGGCCACGAGTCCGATGGATGCGGAAGCCGCAGCACCGAGGCTGCCGACCATCGCGGCATCGATATATTCCATGACGACGGCCGACATCTGGGCTATGATCGAAGGCATGCTCAGGATGACGGTCAGACGCAACTGCTGACCGAGCGTCATCGGCTGCCCCGAGCGTATCATGGAGAGGAGGATGTCTTTCTTTTTCATAAAGAGAGTGGTCCTAAGGGCATTAAGGTCTTTAAAGTCTTTAAGGTCATTAAGGTCATTAAAGTCCCTAAAGTCCTTAAAGTCCTTAAAGTCCTTAATGACCTTAAAGACCTTAAAGACCTTAGAGCCCTTAGATTCATCAAGAGATCACACAATCCCCCGGCGCCTTCAGATTCTCGTCGATGATTATCTCTCCGTAGCCCTCGGCCTTGATGCTGCCGCTGCGCGGGTTCTTCACGCTCGTTATGCGACTGTTGACAGTCGCCCGGAGTGTTGAACACTCAAAAGCCAGGTCGCAGTCGGCGTCCATAACACAGTTTTCCATCACGAGGTCGGTGGCGTAACACAGTGGCTGCGTACCGGATATGCGGCAATTGATGAGGTGCAGACGCTTGGAGTGCCAACCGAGAAACTCTCCATGTATCTCGGAGTCACGGACCGTGACATCCTCCGTGGCCCAGAAGGCGTCGCGCGAGTGTATCACGGCGTTGCTTATCTCCACATTGCGGCAGTACTGAAACGAGTAATTGCCTTGCTGACGGTAGTCCTCGATGCGGATGTCGCTGCTGTGCATGAACAGATAGTCGGCCTTGTCGACCTCGACATTCTTCAGCCGCACGCCATCGCAGTGCCAAAGGGTCTCCTGGGCATCCGGTATGACGACGTTCTCAAGCGTCAGGTCCTCCATCTCACGAAACATCTTGGGAGCCTCCACCCGCGTGTTTCTCATCGTCAGATGGCGCGAATACCACAGAGCGGCACGCGCTCCGTCTCGAAACACACAGTTGTCTATCGTAAAACCGTCGACATGCCAAAACGGATATTTGCCCTTAAACTCACAGTCCACGGCCTCTATGTCGGCGCACTCTTTGATAGCCGACTCTCCCGGGCCTATCACCACGTTCTCCAGACGGAGACCGCGCGAGGCGAACAGCGGACGCTCGCCCTCAAAATATTTGTCCTTTATAAGTTCCATCTTACGTTGCTTTTGGTTTTGCGCTGCAAAGGTAACAATTCTGCCGCAACAATCGCGTATATATATTAAGGATATAATTACCTTTTCCCGCGTTTGCCCTATTCCCGAGAAACAGGTGTCCGGCTTGCATAGCCATTGGTCAGACAAAACACGCATGACGCAACCGGCAGTCAGAAGGCGAGCGCTTTGTCCGAAAAATTCCGAATTTAAGGTCGAAATCCAAGGGCACTTTTGAAAATTTTTCCGCCGTGCTCCCAAATTTTCAAATCTCGTGAAGGTCAAAATCGCACGGTTTTTTCGACGGAAAAATCAGCGTTTTTGCAAACTACTGTCACTCAGTTGTTTATGAACGGCAGTAACTCTCCCTCCCCAAGGCTACTCTCTGCACACATCTTTGTCTTAGTTTTATTTCTTCCAATTGTATGATTTTCAGGTAGATACTTGCGTATTTCGATTATTTTTTGTATCTTTGTATATGTACACCAAATATTTTTTCCGGCTTG